>JAZUDH010000060.1:0-6563 GCA_045639565.1 Lachnospiraceae bacterium | reverse complement strand
TGATGATATAGAGCCGTAAACTCCGGCTTCTTTGTAGTCGCCGATATCTCAGCTATTCTCTCTAATTTCGTTTCCATTATTCCTCCCGTCCCTGAGTACGGATAATGTGTCCTCAGAAAGAACGTTACTATGTAGCTCCCTTCCCTTCGATTGGTTTATCATTCCAATCATCCTCAGTACTATGGAGCTATCCGACTGCCTATATCTCGTTTGAAAGTCTATCCTATTCGGTCGTCCTTTCATACTCATTGCTGAGAAAATATAGGCTCTCCCAAGTTGACTGCTTACCCACAATGTAAAACATGATTAGCCCTTTGACCCCGCAGTGCCACATAATACTTACCATAGCGTGTTATGTGATATTGGCTTCCGCCCCAATTACGGCGTCGCCCATCTGGACCGACTAAATTTTCGAGGCTCAATAGATAACCCTGCTTTCTCGTTGTCTACGCTTCGCACCTATCATTACTGATAACTACGCAAGACTCACTACTATTGGTTGGTTATACCTTATATAGACGGGCTTTGCACCCGTTAGGATAAGCGCCCTTATCTTGGCGCACAATCAGAATTTAGCTGCACAGTATTATCTATTCGTGAACAATCGGGGTCAAGGTTCAAAAGATAACAGCCTCCAAAAAGCTGTTACCTTGCAGCCCGATTTTCATCCGATAGAACTAAGTCGCGTCACTTAGTCAGTTTCTGTGGAATTTCAATCCCACACAAATCCTCTTCATTTTATCATAACAGATTCATTTTTACTCTATTCTTCGATGAACCTCGGTTATTTTCTCTTTTTCTTGTATCACAAAAAGACCTACTTCTAGGTCTGCTTTGAACAGATTCAATTCTTTTTATCTAACACAACATATACCTGCCATCTACCTTGTAACTATGTAACACTTCTCCGCAATTCTTGCATTTGCATATATCCCGGTTATAAAGAATCAGAAGTTTTTCAGCTATAGTTTTATCTCTTAACCTAGATATGTACTGCTTACATCCAAGCAGATTCCTACAGAGAGTTATTTTTTCCTGCTTACATCTGCTTGCCAGTAATCCATAGTGTCTTATTCTTACAAATCCTTTTGGAAGTATATGCATCAGAAATCTTCTTATAAATGTCTCGCCTGATATCGTATTGGGTTCATACTTCCCACCATTTTTATAATCCTTAGCCATAAATGTTACATTTGTATCATCTATAGATATGATTCTTTTGTTACTAATTGCGCTGCGGTGTGTATACTTCCCCAGATACTGTATAACCGACAACGCTCCTCTGAATGCTTTCTTGGTGTAAACAACCCAGTCTTTTTCATAGAGCTTATCCAACAGACTTTTGAATTCATAATGGTTTCTGTATTTACCGGCTTCTCCCGTATATTTGAGTTTCTCGCCTTTCCATAACAGTTTCAATTCTTCCAGGTAATACCTCTTAAATACTGCTGACATTACTTTTACCGGAAAGAAGAATTTACCGCCTTTGTCCTTCCACCTGTTCTTTTCGTCCAAGCCTCCACCAAGTACTATCGTATGAAGATGCGGATGGTAATTCAGTCTGGATCCCCAGGTATGCAGCACACATATATATCCGATATTTGCCCCAAGATGTTTCTTATCCTTTGACAGTTCCTCCATCGTTTTATTTACTGCATGATAGAGGGCATCATAAAGCAGTCTCTGATTCCTGTAAACAATAGGATACAGTTCTCCCGGAATAGTAAATACACTATGAAAATATGGAGCTTCTAAAACATCTTCCTGTCTCTTATCTATCCATTCATCGACTTCCATTCCCTGGCACATGGGACAGTTCCTGTTTTTACATGAATTGTAATGAACATACATCTTATGACAGGAATCACACTCACTTACATGGGCTCCCATTTCTGCAGTTCGGCACTTCAGGATACACTTTGTTGCATTATACTGTTCTTCCGAAAAATACATCGTTTCACTGCACTCCGGTATGAATCTTTCAAACACATCCTGAATGGTTACATCACTGTTCATCCTTCTTTTTCCTTCCTCTCTTCTTCTGAGGATGGTCAAGAGGACTCTTGATTCCCATAATCGTTTTATTGGTCACATGACTATATATCGCAGTTGAACTCACGGACCTGTGCCCTAGCATTGCCTGAATTTCGTAAAGCGCTATTCCCTGTTCCAGCATATGTGTTGCAAAACAGTGGCGCAATGTATGGGGATGCATATGGTCTAAACCGGCATCCTTTCCTATAACCCTAAGCATTATTTCTACGCCAGATACTTTTAACGGTTTATGCGGTTCTCTCTGACTGACAAATAAATACTCTCTTTTTACAGGATAGCTATACCAGTATTCAGTCAGATATTTTAAGGCTGTTTCTGAAAGTATCGTCCATCTGTCACAGTGATTTTTGCTGCTTCGCACATGAACAAGCATCTTACTTTTATGTATATCTTCCGGCGCAAGATTAACCAGTTCACCTACTCGCAGACCGGAAGAATAGAGAAGGGCTATGATTGCTTTATTTCTTATGCTATCTGCAGTTTCAATCAGCTTTTCAACTTCTCCCAGAGTCATAACTTCCGGTAACGCCCACTCTCTTTTCATACGTGGTACTTCATTATAATCCCAGTTCTTATGAAGTACCTTCTGATAAAAAAACGCTATTGCTGAATTTATAACGTTACAGGTGTCCGGTTTTCTTCCTGCCCTGCGCATGTCGATAATGTAATTCCTTGCATGCATAAGTGTTAGTTCATCAACAGTTTCACAGTCTACCGTTTTTAGGAACGCATTTACTATAGCTACATAATTACGCGTTGTATTAGTCGCTCTGTTACGAATAAAACCTTCTTCACTTATTCTTTCTAAATACTTTATGTAATTCTCTTCTTTCATAAAAAACCTCCATGGCAGTAGTAATTGTTAATCTCACTACCACCATGGAGGTGCATGAATAAAAAACATCCTCTTGTATAAAGACGATGTAAATGATACTCTTTTCATAGGCAGTGAATTTCCTTTGTATTTAGTTTTTTTCTAGTCAACTAAAACTATAAATACTTACTAAGGAAGCTTCAACTGCCTTTTTGTATAATTAAATACATATATAAGAGTCGCTGCTACAACAACCTTGGCCGGCCGTCGCGCAGCGACTTAGTTCTATCAAAATTATTTTTTATAATAAATTATTTCATCATATCCTAACCGAGTATCATCTCCATCAAATAGCAAAAAATCAATCCATCCACTAGCATCACAAATGCCGTCATAATAAACCTGTAAATATTCATTATCATCATGCTTCCAGTTTTCTTTTCCTATTGCTAATGAGACATTTCTGAAACTATTCTCGTTTATCCTTCCATCTTCGTTTATTGTTGTATATGAAATACAAATGTACCCCTCTGCATCCTTATATAATTCCAAAAACAACCTGTCATCCTCTATGGAATACCACTGTCCATTGTATTGATTGTAAAGTTTTTCATTACGCTCATCGTGCTCTTTTTGTATTTCAACCACGCGTCTTTCATGTTGTTTTTTATCAATAACATGTTTAACGACAAAAAATGACACAATTCCGATTTGCAAAAGGAAGAAAACACTTAATATAATTATCACTAACTTGTATTTCTTCATTATTTCACCTCGTTACCGGTTGGTCTACTCCTCTGTAGCCCGTATTGTCAAAAGTATATTAATTATACTTGTTTCACCAAAAAAGACAGAACGAATTAGCATTTATTATATTCTCAAATGGTAATTCATTTTTTATGAACTCCTTTATATCCTTACTCTGATTTTCTGATGTATGTTATCCAGCCTCTAATTATTCCCTTTTTGACTACAATAAATACACCTAACGCAATCATTGCAGCAGCGCCAATACTGACCCATATAGGACTATGTCCTACTGAAAAATAGAATACAAACTTAGTCACGTCATCATCAGCCAGCCCATTACACATCATCCCAAATGTATTCAAAATGGGGATGATTACCCACGCTAGTAATGAAAACAAAGGTGCCACGGATACCACAAACGAAATAGCTTTATAAAATTCATTCTTTATCTTCTCACTATAGGTCAATGCATAGATGTACGACAACAATATCGGAAGTAATGCTCCATTTACATTTACCCAGAGATATTTATTAATTGTAAACGTTCCGCCAACCCAACTTATATGCGCGTGAATAATACTATACTCTGTGATAGTCGCCCCGGCTGAAACCGCTACTATTAAATGCCCCAATTCATGAAATGCAATATACAAAATCATTCCAATGACAAATGCCGGAAATATTTTCACCGCACGTCTTAATCTATTCTTCATACCATCACCTCTTTCTAATTTGAAGTAGTGATATTGATTTCATAGCACTGAACCCACTCGCCATCTTTTCCGGTAAATACAAATCCGTCAAATGAACCATCTTCCGCGGCTTCAATTTGATTGCCTTCCGGCAATAATCGATTAACCTCCTCACATAAAGAATATACATCGAAAAAATAATCGCTTTCTATTCTGTAGGTACCCTTTTCATCTAATTCAAATACTAATTCACTGTCTACAACATCACCGGTTACAAAAGTCACAACATCACCGCTTGGGGCAATTATTTTGACCATAGTGAGGAATGAATATTCCCCATCCATGCTTCCCCACTTAACCTTGAGAATACAATTGTTACTATTCTCATTAATGAACTCCACGCCTGAATGATTAATCTCAGGAATACCATCAATGACTGATATTTCATCCGTATATGACAGGTTCATTACAGATTGAATTTTTTTGCCATTAAATCCCAGATATCCAAATACCACAGTTAATCCGACAATAACGATTATGCCAATAATAAACAATGCTGTTTTACATTTCTTCATCTTCTTTTTCGATCTCCTTTTGCAACATCAAAAGTGCATCATTCATTTTGTCGGTCTGCTTTTTCTCGATACAATACTTAATGAGTGAAGCTATCAAATACACCACAACAAAAAGTGCAATCACGAAAACAATGTTTCGCTTGATATTATCTCTCACACTGCCAAGATGCAGATTCGCGGTGATAGTTATTGCTGCATAGGAAGGCATAAATATGAGCTTTTTAATCCAATACGGAATGACAGCCCATTTACGCAATCCTGATATAGACATTTCTATCGTTGAAATAATAGTCAGGCATAAAAACATCCATGCCAGGATAAAAATATTTCTAGGTGCAATGTTTCCGTCTATGCAATATGTCCCAACCGCCAAAATGATAACGCATATTGAGAAGCCCAATAATAATCTCGCCGAGGACTTAAAAAATGATGAAATTATTTTATCCATTATTTTTTATCCTCCTTCATACACAAAGCCTTCTTCAGAACACTCACATAATTTTTGGATACAACTAAGTGTTCACTGTTTTTTAATTCAAGAATTAATCTACGTCCTTCTTCCGGCTTGATATTTTTGATGGCTCTCAAGTTAACAACTGCAGATTTAGAAATTCTTATGAAATGATGGTTTTTATATGAATATTCCAATTCATATAGCGTGTTTTTTACTCTGATAACCGACTGCTCAAGATAAGCAAATACATTGCCCTCCACGGCCTCAAAATATAGCACCTTGGTCAACGCAACCTGACAACTGTCGCCATTATCCTTTTCGCCAATGATTTGCTTGATTGAGCTATGTATTCCGGATATTATATTTTCCACTTCTTCATCACGTTCTCTGCATCGAATGGTGACTTCAGTTTCTTGTACATCGCTATTTGTTTTGACAAATAATTTCATATCGAACTCCTAAATCATATTGCAAATTCTATGTTCTTTCTTATGCATTATCAATTAATTCGAAATAAGATGGACATATTTATCAATAAAAAGGACATAGTCATATACCCAACTCACCCACATCATTTCAAAAATGGACCTGCGATTATACGCAGATCCATATACAACAACTAAAACATATAATCAAAATAATACCGAACTAACCATCTACAAATTCAAAATTGTCTAAACCATATTATTAAAATCACACTTCCGATAATACTGTACATCTGAAATATATATTTCAAAAACAGTTCCTTTTAATTCTCGACAAAGATTAATTCGCCGTCAATCAGCTTGACCGTTCCGAGCACTACTTCCTCGTGATCATTAAAAGGGTTGCGCGATACCGTAAGTCCTTTATCATCACAACTTACCACATGATAATCGTATGGAAAAGCCGAATCATCAGCTTCGTGCACATTGTATACCTGATGGTTTACGGGATCATAAAACGTAAGAACATCTCTCTGCATTCCGCTTCCCCAAAGATAACCTGCATACAGATCATCATATCCATCGCCCGTGACGTCATATCGCCCTTCTATCCCGCTACATAAATATTTATGTTCCTTCATGTATTCTATGAATTCCTTTTCTGCAGCAGCATAGTCAATCTCTGCAACCACATAGTCGATTTTTGTGGTCTCAGAATCAACGGCACTTTTCTTCGCACATGCCGACATTCCGCATATCATTGCCATTGCGGAAGTAACTGCTATTACTTTGTATAAT
>JAZUDH010000059.1:0-3027 GCA_045639565.1 Lachnospiraceae bacterium | reverse complement strand
TTTCTCCATTTGTTGTTACTTCTTATTAACAAAATTGCCGTGTGGGGGACGGGGGGGGATACGTCATTTTGACTGCCGCAGTCAAAATTACGTATCCACCCCCGTCCCCAAGATGTCACTACATAATCACTTATTTATTTTAAATACGCAGGCACAACATCTCTTCCAAGCTCAGTGAGCATCTTCTTGTCAGACGCAATAGTTGCACATGCAACAGTTGTAAGCATGTTTCCTGTAATCGTTGCTGATGCTCCAAACTTAAAAGCTCTTTCGCCGTCATTAGTAAGCAATGCTCTTCCTGCAGCAAGACGAATATCGGCTTTAGGATTCATATATCTAAAGAACGCAATCGTACGCAGTATTTCATCCTCAGTTAGTCTTTCCATTCCTTCTAGGGGTGTTCCCTTAATGGGCATTAACGCATTAATAGGAATAGAATCAACGCCTACCTCTGAAAGACTTAACGCCATATCGAGTCTGTCTTCCCAGGTTTCACCCATGCCGATGATACCACCCGAGCATGCATACATGCCCTCCTCCTTGACCATCTTAAGTGTAGCAAGCTTCATATCATATGTATGAGTGGTACAGATGTTAGGAAAATTTCTCTTAGAGGTTTCTATATTGTGGTGATAGCTGTTAACACCAGCTTCATGTAAACGCTTAAGCTGCTCTCTAGACAAAAATCCCATCGATGCACACAAGTCAATCTTGCACTCATTCTTCATGGTTTCATATGCATCAATCGCCTTGTCAAATTCCTCGCCAGTCAAGGCTCTTCCCGCAGTTACAATTGAAAATCGGTCGACACCCTGGCTTTCGTTAAACTTGCACGCTTCTACGAGCTTGTCCTTAGGAAGAAAATCATAAACTTCACACTCTGTATGGTTGTGAGCCGACTGTGCACAATACTTACAGTCCTCCGGACAGCGTCCGCTACGTCCATTTATGATAGAGCACAAATCTACCTTATCACCCACGAAGTGAGCTCTTATCATGTCTGCTCCCTTTCCTAGTTCTTCAAGATCGCAACTTAAAAAAATGCTCAAATCATCTTCACGATTAATCCTTCGTCCAGCAATTATTTCTTTTGCCAAAGAAATCATATCTATATTCATATTCATTTCCTCCATAAAAAAAAATCCGTCTACATTCTAGCAAAAAATGTAAACGGATTGACAAATTTTATTGTCTAAATGTAAACCTTTTTTAGTCCAAAGAACAAAAAAACCAGAAAAACTAAAAATTTCCTTTCTTTCCAGTAATGTCCTTTACCACCTCGCCAGCTATCACAAGTCCTGCTACAGATGGCACAAACGCTACGCTTCCAGGGGTATCTCGCCTTACTGCCTTAGGTTCAGCTTCAGGTGTACTGATTGCCTGCAAGCTCTCGATAGGGCGTGTAGGTATCTCTTCAGAATAGACAACCTTTAGCTTCTTTATACCTCTCTTTTTTAGTTCATGCCTCATGACCTTGGCAAGAGGACACATCTTGGTCTTGTAAATATCAGCTACCCTAAAGGCGCTCGCCTCAAGTTTGTTGCCAGCTCCCATCGAACTGATGATAGGAACATTTTCCCTATTGCACTTCATTACAAGCTCTATCTTAGCGGTAACAGTGTCCACAGCATCAATTACATAGTCATACTCGCTAAATGGGAATTCATCAGCATTTTCAGGCAGGAAAAAGCACTGATGAATTGTGACATTAACGTCAGGATTTATTTCAAGCATTCTTTCCTTCATCACTTCAACCTTAGATCTTCCCACCGTCTTAGTGGTCGCAATAATCTGTCTGTTAATATTAGAAAGACATACCTCATCATTGTCGATTAAGTCAAAAGAACCTATTCCGCTTCGTACAAGTGCTTCGCAGACATATCCTCCTACGCCGCCTACGCCAAAAACAGCCACACGTGCATTTTTAAGTTTTTCCATCGAAGCTTCGCCTAAAAGAAGCTGCGTCCTTGAAAATTGCTTAAACATAAAATACTCCTATTCACGTGGATGATAGCACCTTAAAGCCTTAGAAGTCAACATTAGTGTTTTTTATGTCTTTTCTCGTAATCCTCTCTTATAGGAGCACAGCAAGAATCCATCCTTTAATATGGCAATAAATGGGCACAATATTAACGTTTACAATAAGAACATATACTTATGATAAGCTATAATGGTATCTATCATTTTCCTAGGAGGTATTATGAAAAAGGTAAAAAGGTTAATTGCGCTTATGCTGATTTCTTGCTTAATAGCAGGATGCTCAGGCAAAAGCAAAACATCAGAAATAAATTCAAGTGAGGATACGACAATGAATGAAGAAGTAAAAAACACTCAGGAGGTTACAACTCCTGACGTCGCTGAGGGGGAGGCTTTTGTACCAGAAAATCCCGATGCGATGCCTGTAGATGATGGAACTTCGGTTACATCTACTTACAAAACCCTTTCAGATGAAATGTGGTATGACTATCTTTTAGCAAGAGGCCAGCTTAAGCTAGGCAACAACAAAAGACTTAAAAACGTAATTGACCGCGCCAACAACGGTGAAAAAGTCACCATCGCTACAATCGGCGGTTCTATCACAGAGGGTGCTGGTGCTACTAAGTATCAGGAATGCTACGCATATCAGACCTATGAAAAATTCAAATCTGAATTCTGTCCTGACAACCAGGATAATGTTCTTTTTGTAAACGCAGGTGTAGGTGGTACTCCATCAGTTTTCGGCGATATGAGATATCAAAGAGACGTAGTTGAGAATGTATCCGCAGAAGATTCCGACGGTCTTCCTGATGTAGTAATCATTGAATTTGCTGTTAATGATTATCAGGAGCCTACCAACCATAAGTGCTATGAATCACTGGTTAAAGAAGTGTTAAGCGCACCCAATGAACCTGCTGTAATCCTACTCTTTGCAGTATTCCCTTCAGGCTTTACACTTCAAAATGATTTAGCACCTATCGGTTTTAGATATGACCTTATGATGGTCAGCATTTCAGATGCTGCTATGCCAGCAATCGGAGATGGCGACAA
>JAZUDH010000058.1:0-17640 GCA_045639565.1 Lachnospiraceae bacterium | reverse complement strand
CTAGTGGGCCGCTTACCGCGGTGGTCCGTTGGGGACAGTCCTACGGTCCAAACGCCTCCGTCCCTAACGAACCGCACAAAAAAACCTGCATGCAGGAAGCATGCAGGTTTTTAATGAAGTTCAATTATTTCATCATACCCTTTTCAAGAGCAAGTGTTCTTGTTGTAAGATCACATACTTCTGAAGGTCCGTAGTACTGGATAGCACCAGGGAATGTGAATGCTGTTTCAACAGCCCATTCAGCTCTGTGAGCTTCGAAGTACTTGAAAGGAGCACCATCAAGTTCAACTAAAGCCTTCTTAATAACGGGCTTATCTTCACCATTTCTTCTTTCCATGTTCATCATCTTTGTAATAGGCATACCACCTGCAACCCATTCTTCAGCGGGTCTTGAGATGTTAGAAACCTTTGAAAGGTATCCTGTGTAGCCATACTGGATAAGCATGAATGCGTTGTATCCAAGTGAGTAGCAGTAGTCAGCATCGAAGTTAGAAGGGAATGCACATCTTCCTTCGTAGCCAAAGAAGTGATGCTGAGCACCGAACTTACCCTTGTATGTTCCAGCTGCTTTTCTCTTAGCAAGTTCGTTCTTAACAAGTTCAGAGAAGAGCTTTTCAGATTCGATTAATGATACCTGAACGTTTCCGTGAGGATCTCTTTGAAGGAATAACTGCTGCTGAATTCCCTGAGGAAGAAGGTCGAATACCTTAAACGCATCAGCTGATAAACCAGCCTTGATGAAGTCATATTTAGCCTGCCAGTTAGGAAGAGCATTGAATTCTTCTGTCTTCTTGCCGGCAAGTAATTCGTTGATTTCAGCGATAAGAGCACCGAATTCAGGAACGAATTCTACGATACCTTCAGGAATAATTGCAACACCGAAGTTGTTGCCTGCATTTCCACGCTTTTCAACTGAATCAGCGATGTAGTTTGTAATTTCAGCAAGTGACTGCTTCTTAGCAGCTACTTCTTCACCGATTAAGCAGATGTTAGGCTGTGTTTCAAGAGCACACTCAAGAGCTACGTGTGAAGCTGAACGACCCATAACCTTGATGAAGTGCCAGTACTTCTTAGCTGAGTTAGCATCTCTTTCAATGTTACCGATTAATTCAGAATATGTCTTTGTAGCTGTATCGAAACCGAATGAAGCTTCGATATCTTCGTTCTTTAAGTCACCGTCGATTGTCTTAGGACATCCGATAACCTGAATACCTGTCTTTTCAGCTGCCATGTATTCAGCAAGTGTAGCAGCGTTTGTATTAGAATCATCACCACCGATGATTACAACAGCTGTAAGACCGTTCTTCTTAGCATTTTCAGCTACGATAACGAACTGTTCTTTGGTCTCAAGCTTTGTACGACCTGATCCAATGATATCGAAACCACCTGTGTTTCTGTATGCATCGATAAATGCATCATCAAATTCAACATAATCATTCTTTAAAAGTCCATCAGGGCCGCCCTTGAAGCCAAGTAAAACGTTGTCCTTGTTTGTAGCCTTAAGTGCATCGTAAAGACCGCTGATAACGTTGTGTCCACCAGGAGCCTGTCCACCAGAAAGGATAACACCTACAACCTGCTTCTTAGCGGGTGAGTTGTTCTGACCCTTTTCAAATGTGATTTCTTTCTTACCATATGTGTTAGGGAAAAGAGCCTTGATCTTGTCCTGATCAGCAACGCTCTGTGTTTCCTTGCCTTCCTTAACACAGATTTCAGCGATACCATTTCTAAGCATTCCAGGAAGCTTAGGAGAATATTCGTATCTAGCTTTTTGAAGTGGTGATATAGCCATTTTTGCTCTCCTTTATATAAAAAATTATTGTTGACTGTAAAGTATCCTTATAAAAGGAACACATTCCTAGTAAGAATAACGTATTAGCACGCAAAAGTAAAGCCTTTACGCACTCTTACAAAGATTTCCCCATTAAATCGAAATTGAGGATGGCTTATGTACCATCCTCATTTAAAATAAAATCATTAGAACTTAATTGCAGTAACGCTCTTAGCAGGAAGTAAAACTTTACCCTCAAGTTTAACTTCGGTTACGGCCAAAGAACATTCTTCGGGAGCTCTCATCTTACACATTGTAACATTGTCCATTATTTCGATGGGCACTGCATGGTTGTGATCGTGATAGCAAGCATCAGTCTTTACAGGAACCTTGGCTTCTCCATTAGCTGCCATCATTCTAGCAAGCTCAGCATTCTTAACAATTGCATTTCCTGCTTCATCTTGAAGAGCAACTTCCTGTTCTTTTGCCGCAGCATTAACTAGCTTAACAATAGTAGCATCACCTTTTCGAACTACAGAAACATAGATTTCGTTCTTACGAAGTTCTTTTTCCTGTCCATCAAGCTCAACCGCATAGTCACCGGCGTAGTCTGAGAAAATCTTCTGAGTTGCATAGCTAGGTGTGTATATAACTTCGTCCTCAGTAAACCAAATCATATCTGGAGTCCAGTGTGAGTGACCAATTCTATTAAATAATGGAGCATATGATGCAAGCTTAACAACATCACCATTTCTCTCCATGCCTGTAATCATTGCAGCTTCAGCTACACCTGCTTCAACAGAGTTAGACTGATTAGCATCATGGGCTGCGTACTCACCAGCAAATACATGAACGTCTCTAGGATATTCATCATAGAAAGAAACGTTATCATATAACCACTGAGGAGCCACATAATAGTGCTCGTCAACTGCATAAGTAAAGTTCTTATTCTCAGCGCATCCTTCTCTATAGAAGTTCCATGCCTTGTCATATAAAGCTTCTTTTACAAAAGGACCAGCAGTACCTAAGCACTTAATCTCAGGATACTTTTCATGGATTGCCTTTTCAAAGGCTACGTATCTTGGAGCCATATCAACGATAGGAGATTCCCACTGTTCGTTACCAATTGCTATCATTTCAAGATTAAATGATTCGGGATGGCCCATCTTAGCACGAAGCGCGCCCCACTTGGTATTAACATCGCCATTAGCAAACTCGATTAAATCAAGTGCATCCTGAACATATTTATCAAACTCTTCACTTTCAACATCGACCTTTTCATAGGTTCTAAACTGACAGGCAACACCTACATTTAATACAGGAACAGCCTTACAGGTTCTGATTTCGCTCGAAAGAAGCTCGCACAAACGGAAATATTCATAAAATCCAATTCCGTAGCTCTGCATGTAGTGAGCATCCTGAATCTCATCAGCCCAAAGGGTATTGCCACCCGCTACAGCCCAAAGATTAGTGTTAATCTTACGATCTTTAAGCTCACCCACAGTATTCTTCCACTGATATCTAAACATAAGCGACGAACCTTCAACGATACATCCACCAGGGAAACGTAAAAAACCTGGATGAAGATTCTGTAATGCTTCTAATAAATCCTTTCTGAAAACTCCTTCAACAGCATCATCAGGAATCATTGAGATCAAGTCAAATTCCACAATACCCTCTTCGGTAAGATGTAACTCAAATTTAGCACCCTTTACGTCATCAGTAGCAACAATCTCAGTTTCATATTTCTTCCAGGTCTTAGGAATAATATCGCCAATCATTGCCTTGTAGCCATCAGGCTCCTCTGTGTATGCTCTTTCAAATTTAACTAAAGAACTTCCATATTTAGCGCCATCTTTAGTTAACATAACTTCAAAATCGCCACTAAAGTACTTAACTTCTCTAGCCCACCATGAAATCTTATATTTCATTCCCTTTTTAAGACATAACCCATCGTATGCCTTGTTAGCAAATCCCGCTCCGGCTTTAAGGGCCGTAAATCTTAAATAATGAGGGTTTTGATAGCTAAGCGCCATGTTCATGGAAATAGTCATGTCACTATTTTCGCAAGTTGCGCTCCATGCATACAATCCATCTTCCTTTAAATAGTAATCGCGTCCATTTCCTCTTGATAAAACTGCTTCAAAAGAACGGTTTTCAAGCATTTCAGCATAAAGGCCACCATCAGCGGCACAGTTAATATCTTCGAAGAACAACCCTATCATGTCCGGATTGATTTCATGGGCATTCTTGTTAAGCACCCTTAACGTATTAGTTTTCATCAGTGTAATCTCCATTTTCCTCTATTTGATCTTAGATCAATTCAAAATCAGCGCCATTCTCTGTATCGCTGTTATGTCCTATATAAACCTTGCATTCACCAGGCTCGCTCACATATTCCATGTTAATGTCGTGGAATCTAAGCATTGATTCGTCTATGGCAAAAGAAACTGTTTCGCACTCTCCTGGATTAAGCGTTACCTTTTTAAATCCTCTCAGACTCTTTACAGGCCTTACAACGCTTCCATATAAATCAGACAAATACATCTGAACTATCTCAGAGCCTTTTCTGTTTCCGATATTTTTAACAGTGACTGATGCAGTCAAAGTGTTAGAGCCATCTGTTTTAAGCTTAGTGTTATCTAATAGAACCTCACCATACTCAAACTCAGTATAGCCCTTTCCATCACCAAATACATATAACATCCTATCAATCTGATCAATGTAACCATTAACGTAGAACTGCTCTAATGTACCATTGTTAGGTCTACCAGTACGAAATCTATTGTAATAACAAGGTTCCTGACCCGACTTATAAGGGAAGCTCATACTGAGTCGTCCCTCAGGTTCTCTATCTCCAAATATTACTTCGCTTACTGCATTACCAGCTTCTGTACCTGGTAACCAGGTAATCATTACTGCTTTAGAAAGCTTAGTAACTTCTTCAAGTTCAAGTGGTCTTCCTGCAAAAACCAATGTGACAATGTTGTCATTTACTTCATGAACTCTTCTAAGTAATTCAAGCTGTCCCTTTGAAATAGTGATTTCAGCTCGGCTTGTAGCTTCTCCAGTCTGCTGAGCATGCTCGCCGATACACATTACAACCTTGTCAGCAGTTTTAGCTTCCTTTACTGCTGCTTCGATCATCTCATCCTGCTTAGCTTCATTATAAGGATATGTCACACCATTTTTCATTTTGCTAGGTCTGTCATAGAAGAAGCTTCCTTCGGCAAAAGAATATGTTATGTTAACCTTGTGACTATCTATATATTTCTCAATTCCTTGACGTAAGCTTACGCAGGTTTCTTCGGGCTTGCTAGGGAAAGTCCATGATCCATACACATCATGAGTTTCTACATATGGTCCTATGACTGCAATCTTCTTAGTACTCTTTTGGTCAATCGGTAATGCATTATCTTCATTCTTAAGTAATACAAAGCTTTTGATTGCAGCTTCTTTGGCCAGCTTTCTATGCTCATCGCATAATATGTATTTAGCTTCATCCTCAGAACTAGCGTCCTTGTAAGGATTTTCAAACAAACCTAATTCATTCTTGAGTACTAATACACGCCAGCATGATTCATCAACAAGCTTAGGATCAACCTTGCCTTCTTTAATTAATTCCTGAAGGCCACGAGAATAGCATAGAGACATCATTTCGATGTCTACGCCTGCCTTAATTGCAAGGCCGCCTGCTTCAGCTTCGTTGCGAGCTATATTATGATTAACCATTTCCTTGATAGCGGCGTAATCTGAAATAAGTACTCCGTCAAATCCCATCTCATCGCGAAGTACATTTCGCATAAGCCATTTATTAGCTGAGCTTGGTACTCTGTTAAGAGTATTAAAGGATGTCATCACAAGCTTAGCCCCTGCTTTAATTGATGCTTCATAAGCAGGTAAGAATTCATCCCTTAATGTGCGCTCTGACAATTCAACATTGTCATAATCTCTGCCCGCCTCTGCACCGCCATATCCTGCAAAGTGCTTAACGCATGCAGCAAGTTTTCCTTTTTCTTTAATATCACTGCCCTGGTATCCACGTACCATTGCAGCACCTAATACACCATTTAAATATGAATCTTCACCAGTTGATTCCATACAACGTCCCCATCTGGCATCCCTTACTAGATCAACCATGGGTGAAAAGGTTACATGTACACCTGCCGCTGCTCCTTCTCTAGCCGCCATTGAAGCTAAACGTTCAGCCATATCAGGATCAAAGGTTGCTCCCTGAGCGATAGGAACCGGATAGATTGTCTCAAACCCGTTTATAATATCAAGCATAAAGATCTGTGGAATGTGATGAGGCTGTTTAGCCATACATTCATCCTGAATCTTCTTAAGCTTTTCAGCTCCACTCACGCTAAGTATCGAACCCACTGTATCAAGCTCTTCATTAGTAATCTTAAAATAGTCCATCGCTCCAGTTGTAAGCGCGTCCTCATCATAAAGTGCTCCAGCAACTTGCAGAAGCTGTCCGATCTTTTCATCTAATGAAAGATCATTGAATAATTCTCTTAACTTTTCATTGGTCATATTTAAAAACCACCTTTAAAATAGTGCCCATATTAAGTAATATTATAATCATTTTTTCCCTAAAATACTACAAGTAAAACGTTTTTTTAGTATCTGGAAGTGGTTCCGAAAAATTTGTTCCGCTTGGGGGTATAGCTGCGAAGATTTTTCCTTTGTACCGTTTCTTTTGCAGTGCTGGGGTATATATGCGTAGCTTTTGTCTTTATACCGTTTCCTTTGCCCCGCTGGAGACCCGCTGGGGACCCGCTGGGGACCCACTGGGGTATATACGAAGAGACTTTTCATTTTTACCTTTACGCTTGCGATGCTGGGGTATATATGCGTAGCTTTTGTCTTCATACCGTTTCTTTTGCCTCGCTGGAGACCTGCTGGGGTATATGCGAAGAGACTTTTCATTTTTACCTTCGTGCTTGCGGTGCTGGGGTATATATACGTAGCTTTTGTCTTCATACCGTTTCTTTTGCCTCGCTGGAGACCCGCCGGAGACCCGCTGGGGTATATACGAGGAGACTTTTCATTTTTACCTTCACGCTTGCGGTGCTGGGGTATATATGCGTAGCTTTTGTCTTTATACCGAGAAATTGTCATTATGCCTCGGTACAAATGGCAAATCAAAATCTATATACCCCGAATTAATACTTTTGGGGTACATGCTAAAATAATATTCAGTTATACCGAACGCAAATTACTTTTTGTCGGTATTGTAACTACTATTTTTCTATATACCGACAATACAATTCGTACATCTATCCTATTCGACTTATCTATCAATCATTTTGATGAGCTTTATCTTGCATATCCAATTACTAATAGTCTTGTAAACGTTCAATAAGATTATCCACATCCTGAAGCCTAAGGGGCGCATCTTCCGTTTCTAAAGTAACAGTAAGATTTTGTCCCAAGTAAATTCCCGATTGCGCGTAATTTTCCACTTTTTCCAGGAATTGGTTCACATAGTGAAAGTCGTCCATCATTCCACAATGTTCGTGATATACTAATTCATTTGTCTTGGGTTTTAGAATTGTAAAATCAGGATAATAGATCTTATTAGCCAGAACAAGCTCACACTCATATCTGTATGGAATATTGGCGTGATATAGTTTTGACGCTATTATTGCCTCAGACTTTGAGCGAACCATCGTTCCGTCATCAGCGCGAAAAATCTTCTTTTCAAGTTTATATTGACTTTGGTGAAATTCTGCGTTCATCCATTCCTTAGCATAATCAGATTTCTCTGGAATAGTGTTTACAAGCAGTTCTAGATAATTAGAATGTTTAGAATAAAAGTTTGTTTTAACTTCATGAAAATTAACGTTGTGATTGAGATAATGTTTTACTGCTTTTTGTTCTTTATAAAGAGCTTCTAATTCATCTTGAAGGTACCGTTTTCGAGCCATTTGCTCGGCAAACTTTCGCTCGCTTTTATAAATGTATCGATGTTTCCCATTTTCGCTAAGGTACCACTTCGTGTGCTTCCCATCCTTCGCACAAATTAATTTGCCAGGTGGAAATGAAGACATTTCCTTTTCGATCTTTTGAATTTCATTGTTTAAAAAGCGCAAATAGTCACTCATGCGTTTTTCCATAAACACCTCCTAATATGAAAATGTAACTATAATGATATGAAAAGTTGCATCGACCGACGCTTAGAATAATAGAACTTTTCAGATACATAGATACTAATGCAAGTCTTTGCCTTTGTCAACTTGCGAGCGCTTGAACTGTTACGCACAGAATTTTAAATGACCCAATAGTGTCACTTATAAAAGCTAATTCCATATTTTGCCGGGATGGATTTTAAAAAAATGAGAAATAGCCTGATTAATCTTTGATAATCAGTATTTTAACTATGACAGTTGCTTCTGTTGCCCCTGCTGCTTCCTACTTCGCTAGCTGCTTCAGCAAGGTATATAGGCAAAAGAAACTGCAAAATACCGGATTAAAACGTTATCGGGGCATATACAATTTTTTCTTGTAAAAAAACCTTCATTAACGCATGCTCTGTCGGCTATTTTAGGCAAAAGAAATGTATATACCCCGATTGAAGAAATAAACGGTACATTCATCAGAAAATGTAATTCATACCGATAAGATTTTGCAAAATGGCGGTATTTCATTCAATACGCTCGTATATACCCCACACGTATAAAACTGGGCTGAAACAGACGGTATTCTTTTTATAATTTACACTATATACCCCGTGCGCTAGTGCTTATGCCTAGCGCGACGGTATTCTTTGCATAATTCGTGCCATATGCCCCACCATACATAATAATTGTCGTTTTTGTAACAATACTTTATTTTACAAGCAGATGATGTTATAAGTGTATTATTGACGCTTTGATGTAACTACCCGGGAGAAGTGTTACACAGGAAAGCGTGTGTTTAAGGAGTAAGATATGAGAATAAAGAATGCACTCGTTTATGAGGAGAACGGGAAATTCAAGAAGCGCGATGTGTGCGTGACGGGAGATCTTTTTGCCTCCTATGCTGCTGGTGAAGAAATTGATGCGCAAGAGTTATACCTGATTCCAGGATTAATTGACATGCACATTCATGGAGCAGTTGGAAAAGACTTTAGCGATGGAGATGTTGATGGTTTACATAAGATATGTGAGTATGAAGCATTAAATGGTGTAACTACCATAGTTCCTACAACTATGAGCCTGGCAAAAGAAGATTTAGTTAACATAATGTCAAGTGTCGTGCCTAAGACAGTTGAAGTTGACATAACAAAAATGTTTACTCTATCAAAAACTGGTGCCAAAATCGCTGGTATTAATATGGAAGGGCCTTTCATTAATCCAGTTAAAAAGGGTGCTCAAAACGAAGAAAATATTATTAAGCCCGACATTGAATTATTCAGACAGCTTGATGAGCTTACACATGGAATGATTAAGCTTGTTGATGTTGCTCCTGAAATTGAGGGCGCTGAAGAATTAATAAGAGAAATAAGCAAGACTACAAAGGTTTCTCTTGCACATACTGATGCAACATATGATGAAGCTTTAAAAGCATTTTCATGGGGAGCTAGTCATGTAACACACCTCTACAATGCAATGAAGCCTTTTAATCACCGTGAGCCGGGTTTAGTAGGCGCAGCGGTCGACAATGATAACGTTGTAGTTGAACTGATAGCTGATGGTGTACACGTAGCACCTTCCATGATTAGAACCACTTACAAGATGTTTGACGCTAAGCGAATCGCTCTCATCAGTGATTCAATGCGTGCAGCAGGAATTAGTGACGGTGAGTATAGCTTAGGCGGCCAGAAGGTAATCGTGTCTGGCAATAAGGCAACCTTAGAAGATGGAACAATTGCCGGATCCGTTACTAACCTATTTGAGTGTGTGAAATATGCAGTCAATGAGGCTGGCATTCCTTTAGAAATGGCATTAGCCTCAGCTACAATGGTCCCAGCCAGGGAGCTTGGAATCTATGATATGGTCGGAAGCATTACTGTAGGAAAGAAGGCAGATTTTGTCCTAATTGACAATGACTTAAATATAAAAGAAGTTTATGTTGGCGGTAGGAAAATCAGATAGTAGTGGCAAAAGAACATGACCATCTGGCATTATACTCCGATAGAATGCTTCATAAATTGCTATTTTTCATTTACTAATAGACAAAGCATAGCATTCGATGCACACCCGCATCACAGATAATCTATCGTTTTGCACAGTTTGCATACTTGGCATGATTACAAATCTTATTATTTGATTATCCCAACTTTGATTATCCTTCGATTATCCTAATAAGAGCCCCTGCTTGAAGCAGAGGCTCTTTAAATATCACTAAATATCACTATCTTTCAAAATATCCATCAACTGAAACACCGATACCAGCAGCGCCAGGACCTACATGGGCTCCTACGCTTGCCGAAAGTGGATCATAGTAAACATGAGCTTCAGGGAAGCGATCACGTACCATCTGAGTCCATTCAGCGATTTCTTCTTTGCTAAAGCCTGCGCCAGCAGCGCCTATCCAAAGTTCAGAAGGTTCTGCCTTAGGGAAACGCTTTTCAATATCGTTGGCGATTTCATCAAGCATACGCTCTTCACATTTTTTCATGGTTCCACGAATCTTAGCAAAAGAATCAAGCTTTTCACCCTGAATAGTTAAAACCGGTTTAATGTTAAGTACAGTACCAATTGCAGCGGCTGCAGGTGTAACACGGCCACCCTTCTTTAAATATTCAAGCGTGTTAACTGATACATAAATTGATGATGAATATGCATCCTTTACAAGATACTCTGCAATTTCTTTTGCATTCATATCAGTAGTATCAGCAAGCTTTTTAGCTAGCATAATTGAAGGTCTCATAGTAACTGAAATTCTGTGATTATCAGCTACAGCAACCTTTCCATCGTACTCCTCAGCAAATCCTATAGCAGCAGCACATGAACTGCTAAGTCCGCTTGACATAGGAATATATACTAATTCGTCATAGCCTTGTGACAAAATATCGTCCCACATATCCATAACATCAGCAGGTGAAGGCATAGATGTAGAAACGTTCTTACCTGAAGTAAGTTCTTCATAAAACTTTTCTTCAGTAATGTTCTTTCCCTCAAAGAAAATTTCATCGTCAATGATGATGGGCATAGGCATCACAAATATGCCTAGTTCAACAGCTTCTGCAGGCGCAATACCACTGTTTGTGTCTGTTAAAATAGCGACCCTCATTCCAAGTATCCTCTTAAGTAGTCTCCGCTACGACTACTCCTCTTCTCTAATCTCTTCTCAAATCTCGTTTTAAATCAGCTTTTTCCAAAGCCTATAAAACTAATCTAAATCTCTAAAATCAAATCTTCAAAATCCCAGATATTAATCCACTCTCTTATCGCCCCAGAAGAACAATGTAACTGTTCCAGGACCTGTATGAGCTCCAATTGTAGTACCAATCCAGCCGATAATAGGTTCGCCGTCAAGCTTAGGGAACTTTTCCTTAACCAATGCAGCTACCTCTAAAGCATCCTCTAAACGGTCAGCATGATCAATGATAACCTTTCCAGAATAGTCAAGACCATCTTCAGCATGTTCAACCATCTTGTCTACGATTGCCTGAATTACTTTTTTCTTAGTACGTACCTTCATACGGGGAATTAAATGTCCCTCGAAGTCTACGTTTAAAAGTGGACAAATATTTAAAACCTGTCCGATAGCACCAGCTGTCTTAGATACGCGACCACCCTTGATAAAGAAGGTAAGATCTGTTGTAAAGAACCAGTGATGTGCGCGAAGCTTGTTTTCCTCAACCCACGCATAAAGCTCGTCAATGCTCATACCTGCGGCGCGAAGCTCAGACATCTTATCCATGATAAGTCCAAAACCACCACTTGCAGCAAGTGAATCAACTACATATAATTTTCTGTCAGGAAATTCTTCCTGTAACATAGACTTAGCAATGTTAGCTGAATTTAATGATCCGGAAATTCCTGATGAAAGAGTTAAATGAATAACATCTAAACCCTGTTCAAGGAAGGATCTAAAATATGCGGCATACTCCTCAGTATTAACCTGTGAAGTCTTGGTATCTGAACCATTAGCCATTCTAGAATAGAATTCTTTAAATGGGATGCTGTCTCCTAGATCATCAGGATATCTCACACCATCTAATTCAAAAGAAAAACATGTATATTTTACATCAATTTTCTCGAAATGTTCCTTGCTAATATCGGCTGTTGAACAGCAGCTAATAATATAATTCTCCATAGATTCCTCCTACCCCTTTAACTAGTTCTTGAAATTCGACTAAATTGTATCATCAATAAAGTTTCTTTTCAATTAACGTTTCCTCTAAATATGTAAGCCGAGTTACTCTACATTAATTGACTTTTGCTAAAATATAAACAAAAATCAAGATTTTTAAATGTTATCATCTCCACTTGACATAGTTTTCAAAACTACATATACTGTGGATTAGATATACATAATTTGAGGTGCTATATACAAAATGTTCCAGATCGTAGTTGACTCAGCTGCTAATATTCCAGCTGAATTAGTTAAAAAATATAATATCAAAGTTCTTTCTTTCGTTAACCTCGTAAACGGTGAACCCCTTACCTGTTTTGATCCTGAACTAACCTTCGAACAAGAACGAGAAAAAGGCAAGGCTTACTATGACGCAGTTCGTAGTGGTGCAGAAATCAAAACTGGCCTTGTAAGCAGCGGTGATTTCGAAGATGCATTCCGTGAAATTATGGAAAATGATGAAGATGTCCTCTACTTTTCTTTAAGTAAGAATATTAGTGGAACATATAATGCAGCAAGAATCGCAGCCGAAGATATCATGGAAGAGCCCCCCAAGGGTAGAAAAATACGATTAATTGACTCGCTTAATGCTTCTTTGGCCCAGGGTATCCTCGCAATCTATGCAAGCGAAATGCGTGACAAGGGCATGGACATCGATGCTGTAGCTGATGAACTTGAAACATATCCCGCCAGAATGAACGGTGTTTTCACTGTCGGCGATTTGAAATATCTTGCTAAAACCGGCCGCATTAGTGGTGCAGCTGCCGTTGTAGGAAACGTATTAAACATTAAGCCAATCTTACGTGGCAACAAGGAAGGCTTCATTGTTCAGTTCAAGAAGTGTCGTGGCCGTAAGCAGGCTCTCAATGATCTCGCAGATTTGGTAATCAATAACATAGTTGATCCAGAAAATCAGATTATCGGCATTGCTCACGCTGACGCCTACGAAGATTCACTTTATGTTATGAAGCGAATCGAGGAAAAGGTTAAGCTTCGCGGATTCATCAACACCTCATATGACTATTGCACAGGTAGCCATGTAGGTCCCGATACCGTTGCGCTTTTCTTCATGGGTAAGGATCGAGAGCTTGGCAAGGAAAATGTAATCGGAAACATCATTAAAGAGGCCGAAGAACAGATAGTCGACAAAGCTAAAAGCATCGAATTTAAGATGCCTCCTCTCCCCTCATTCCTAGGTGGCGACAAGGATAAAGATAAAAAATCTGATGAAAAATAAGCATAAAATAACTCGCAAGTTTGTAAAATCGCTTGCGAGTTTTATTTTTTACATATTCATTTCTTTTTCGTACTCTGCAATAGTCGTAACAATCAGGCTGTAGCACTGCTCAACCTTACTAACCAAACCTGCATCAGCTGGTGCTGTCTTAGCTCTCAACTGCTCAGTCAATTCGTACGCCGCCTCATACAGACACTTAAACGCTAAATTAGCCGCAAGTCCCTTTAATGTATGCGCTGCCGCAAAAGAAGCTTCTATGTCTCCACTTTTGACAGCTTCTCTTAGCGAATCTATCGTCTTTTCAGCTGGAAACTTAAGCATATACTTTTCAATCAGGTTTTCAGCTTGAAACTGTTCTACTGCCGCCTCATAATCACAATTCATTCTAGTGTAACATTCCTTAAGGTTCAATTAATCGCCTCCACTATAAAAGAATCTACTCTGATTATGCGATATGTAGGTCAACCAATTATTAACGATTTCTTATCATCATCAAGGTATGCACCACACTCCAGGCAAAGGCATGCATGTCTTCAGCCTCGAATTCCCCTCAAAAAGCAAGAACCCCCGGCGCTTGCACACTAAGCGTCGGGGCTTCTTGCTTTTCCCTATTGTGTCTCCCAATCTTTACACAACCGAAGAATATTGAAATAAGAATGGTAGTAAGTAGGCATTTTACTACAATTTCTTAAAGATAACTGCGTCCTCAATATTGTCACTATCGTCAAAGAATGCGTATAAATTACTGTCATGCATCTTAAGACAACTAAAGTCACCTAGTTTCTTGGTTCTAAATAAGTGTCCTTTATCAGCCCACTTATCAATCAAATCTGTTGAAACTAATCTGGTCCCATTCGTAGCATAATGACCTTTGCTTCGAATCTTAGGCCAGTCAAGGCAGACATATGAACCATTTGCTTTTAAATGAAGAGTAAGACCAAGCTCTGTGCACTTCCAAGTTCCCGATACATCTATCTGAGGATCCTTAGGTGTCTCACGCATATATTCAAACTCATCAAATAACGAAGCTATTTCTCTAGCACATGTATCTAATCTCTTGTCGACATCATCCTGCTCAATCACTTCAAGTGTCGTTCCATCTGATTTAGTGATGTAAAATTTAAGGCAGTTTGTCATAACTTCTTTAGACACTTTTCTTGTATTTTTGTATCCTACCAGCTGGTATTTCCAGATGGTATCCATTATTTTTTCAGACAATTCGCAGGCATCAATACCATTTATGTAATAGTTCTCTGGTCCATTACTTAGAAAACCTGTCATGTCATCCATTCTTGCAGTGAATTCATACACTGCAGCGTTTCTATTGTCGGTTCGTAAGATGTCGATTTCCCTTATACCGCCATCAACGAAATTTCTAAACTCTTCTACTGGATTATCTAAGCTAATCCAAGGTCCCTCAATCAATTTGCTATCTATATATTCGGTACTCTTGTCAGCTGCCCTAACTCTAGGAACATTCGTCGTGCTAACCATTCCATACCTTGTTATATTTTCGAAGTAAACGATCAAGAAAGCGGCTAAACCCGTCAATATAATCAGTGCCGCACGGATTAATATATACATTTCCCTATCCCCTTCGCTCTCTTTGAAAACATCATAAAAGTCAAAAAGCAACGAATTATTAAAATAATTGTTGCTTTTTGAATATTTTAAATAATATAAAAAAAGTAAATTGAAGCTTCAAAATTCAAAAAGGGAAAAGTATTTTCACATTCCTTTTAAATAGAAAAAGCAGCTCAATATTTCATAAGCTGCTTAACATCAAATATTTCATCCTTAAAGCTGTACGGTTACAACAAATACTTTTTAGAAAAACATCTATTGTAATTGAAAAAAGTTTATTCTTTTCTCTTTCTACCCATGTACTCATCAAGTTCTTTCTTGATTTTATCAGGAAGTTCTCTCGATACAGGGCATATAACGGCATTAGCCATACGTTCTGTAAATAAAGTGATAAAGTCAATATCCTTTAAGAGCTGATCCATCGAAAGCACATCCATACGATCATAACGGCAGTGAATAGCTCCGAAGTTTTGACCAGTAAGTCTTGCCATAGATAAGCTAGGTACACCCTTGTCAGCAAAAGCAGTAGAATCACTTGCGTATACTCCAGTTCTTGTACTAACAGGGAATCCTACCTCGGCACCCATGTATGTAATGTAGTGAGCAAGCTTTTCTTCAGCAGTAACTATTGCTCTAAATGAACCCATAGTGAGACCTATCATATCAAGATTTATATTAAGAGCAATATTCTCAAGTTCGTCCTCATGATCTCGCACAAATGCCTTAGATCCTAAAAGACCTCGTTCTTCACTTCCACAGAATACGAACTTAAGTCCATATGAATGTCTATGTTTAGTGAAATAGTCCATAACACCTAAAAGTCCAGCACAGCCTGACATATTATCGTATGCACCATGCGACATTGAAGTAGTATCATAGTGAGCACTCAAAACAATGTATTCAGGTCTCTCACCTGGCATAGTAGCTACTACATTGTGAGATTCACCATCAAATTCCTTTTGCTTAATCACAATTTTAGCGGTCTTGCTTCCCTTTTTCAAAAGCTTGACTGCTTCTGAAGTATGAATAATAGTACAAAGAACTTTTCTTTCATCCGCAACTACGTACTCTCTTAAATCCTTTTCATCAATGTCTTTGTTATTATAAAGAACATTTCCGAAAGTAAAGATAATTCCCTTAGCGCCAGCCTTCATTAAATCCTTGTATGTAAAGAAAGTAATTCCAGCATCATCCATCAGGACAATCTTATCTTTGGCTCCAGCCATTGAAACCATATCCTTGCCTGGCATGTAATAAAGCTCTGCTTCAACCTCGCCACTGCCAGAGCACATAAATCCCTTACATGGAATTTCTACACCATCAATATAAAGGTGTGCCTCTTCAATCTCAGCATATGGAACTCTAAAGGGCTCGATTACAGTATCGACTCCCATTTCCTCGCATCTTGATTTAAGAACATTTGCAGCACGTAATTCGGCTTCTGTACCACTAAAATGCACATAATCAGTATCCTTAAATAACTGTTTTAATTGTGTTTTGTTCATCTTAGGTTCACTCCATTCGTTTATTTTGAAAGAGCTGTTTCGTACTCTTCCTCGGTTACACCTAAATTAAAAATGTCCTCTTTAGACATTTTCTTATCAATCATATTGAGAATAAGGGAGAGTCTTCCTTCAGAAAGTCCTTCTGCTCTTCCTTCTGCTCTTCCTTCTGTGCGAGCTTCTTCGCGCTCAAGCAATAGCTGCCTATCGAATGTATAGTCTAACTCTGTCACTTTTTCCACCTCAAATCTATGCTGCATTAAGAAATCTTTCAAAACAGATTCCTGAATACAAGTGTTTATCGCCTTCTCAATTGCAGATTTCAAATCTTCGAAATTTTGCTCAGCATGAAAAGTTCTTACATAATCTACAAATATCATATATTCCTTTAAAATGCTACATTTTTCAAGCAATTCACGATTCTTGCCTCTATTTATATTATAAACTTTGCATCGAAGCTCTAGCTCGGGATTATCAGTCTGTTTTTCAAAAGCATTTGATAGTTTCATTTCATAAGTTTCTGGCTGATCATCACTTCCATTATAGAATACTACAAATTTCGGCAGAGGTATTTTTACTAATCCATATCCATATATATTTCTATTTTTCAGTTCGCTTTCAATAATATTTGTGTAATAAATTAGATTTCTCACTGGCATATTAGGACATATTGTTGACTGATGCTCATATATGCTAAGCGCTGCATCCACAACAAATGCCGCATCATTTCTAATAGATAATGATACTCCTTTATTCAATGTTTTCATTTCAACAGCTTCAGGGTCCGCATAATTTGTATTATTCAAAGCGTTATAAACCTGTAGTGCATTTTTCTTATCCTCCATTAGCATGCTGAATACGTCACTTTTGTATTCACGATTTCCTTTTTTCATGTTACTCCTTCTGTCCTCTCCCAGAACAAAGTTGAACATAAATTCCACATAAAAATAGTACTGAATCGGATAAGAAAAGTCAATAGTTTTATCGAACATTTGTTCGATAAAATATTTTCAGGCCGCAAAGGTGAACTAACCTTTGCGGCCAAACACCAGCGCGCCAGCCATAGGTTTTATCAGCACGTAATCAATGTGGCGCTGCTGTTTGGCCTTATGCCATAGACGATGCACTTGTGGATTGTGCTCTCGGGTGTTTCTCGTTTTTTCGTGGTTTTAGTTTTATTGGTTGGGTCCTTTTCTTTATCCCCTTCCTTTATCTCTTTCTCCACTGGGTGGGACTTGTTCCCGTTTTATTTA
>JAZUDH010000057.1:0-15506 GCA_045639565.1 Lachnospiraceae bacterium | reverse complement strand
AAAGGAAACCGCTCTGGCCAGTTCATCGATTTCAATTTCTTCGTCTATATGCTCGCGAATAAATATCTGCATTGTTCGCACTGCTTTTCTCTGCTCGTCCAATAGCTTACCTCCTTGCGTACTTAATGATAGCAAAAGCGGGAGAATAATTTCTCGACTTTTTTACCCTATATTTCAACATTAAGTCTGTCGATTTCTCCAAGTTCCCATAGTATGTTTCGCCGCCTTAAGAAAACCTGTAAACCTGGAATTTAAATGTTATATTCCTTCAGCTTCATACCATTTGCATCAACCCAGTATTCTGTTCCGGAAACATAGCTTTGAAGCACTACATCTGCCGCTGCTGTCGGTGACACTTTACTGCCTTTTACAACCACAAAACCATCATCTGTACAGTAGCCCTTAGCGTCTCCTGACTTAGCTTTACAGTAGAAATATGTACGGTCTTTATCAACTTCCTCGGATGCTTCTTCAGAAAGCTTATATCCAATGGTTCCCATAAGCATATTCACATTATCAATGAATTCTGTCATTGCAGCTAACTCAGCACGCTTCAAAGGCACACCTGATGATGACTTTTGAGTAAGCAAATTGAATCTGCTTACAATACTTTATAACGATATTTAACATTTCAACGATTATCACAGAAATTTTTCAACGATAGTCCGATACTATTTAACGCAACTACCCTAAGTCACATAAACTGTAACAAAATCTTACACAAGCGGCTACAGATACAGTTTAACCCTTTGAGGAACGTAGTGTTTTAGTAGTGTCTGGGTGCTCAAAAAGCGTCATTATGTGGCAGGTTATGCCAAGTAATCCGAAATGACCATCCCTTCACACTCCGATGCCCTAGCAAACAAAAAGAACCTTTATCAAGGTGCACTTCCATAATCATTAGTAGTTTTTGATTCACGTACCGAAAAAGCTGTAGTTTGCGCCAGTTTGCATGGGAAAACAACCAGTTTGTGAGCGCTGCCATGGCAGATGAATAATACTCTAATCACACGCTTTTTCCTTTATTCTTGACAATGGGGAGGAACCCCATTGTATTAAGTGTTTCAGCCATTTTTATAATCTGCTAACTTGGCATGGTAAGCAGATATTTTTTCCATACCGGAACCGTCTGCGACGGCTTCTTTAATGCTTTGTCTGCCTCTGCCAGCTTACTATTTAATCTAGCTATTGCATCATAAGCTAACGGAACGCAGGCAGGAATTGCTTTAGGCGCGTAGCTCATTTCCTGCAAATAAATTATTTCTTTCATTCAATTCTCTAATGTCATCATAGATATTACACCATAACTTTTACTAATCCAAGAGTCATCTATAGGTCACTTGTTACAATATGGCAGTCAAATGGTATTCACTTTTCAGATTTTTTGATTTCCCGGTCCAAAAGAATATTTCAGGTTTCGAAGTCAGCGCCAACTCAAAAAATCATATTATTATGATTTTTCCGGACATTAAAAACAGGCACCTCACAAAATAGTGAGATGCCCGTGGTCGTTATGTTTATTGAACTGCTATTGTAATAATATCAGAGATTTTTGAAGAATAATATACTTGAAATATACCGAAAATCTGCCGATTCTTTACCGAAAAAATACTTCCACATTAAAAATACACGCTAATTGTGGTTCCCACTCCAGGTGCACTATCCAGATCAATATGTGCATCATGCAGCTCTACTATGTGCTTTACAATTGCTAACCCCAGTCCGGTTCCTCCCGTAGCCTTTGATCTGCTCTTATCTACTCTGTAAAAGCGTTCAAATACTCTTTCCTGTTCTGATGCCGGAATACCAATACCGTTGTCTTTTACGGTTAGGATTGTTCTACAGTCCTTTTTGGTGACGGATATGGTAACTTTTCCACCCGGATTATTATATCGTATTGCATTCTGCGCCAGGTTCTCAATTAACTCCTTCAGCATATCCTTACTTCCACGGACCCGACATTCTTCTCCTTCAAGGGTTATAGATACGCCTCTTTGATTTGCATTGACAGTTAATTCCTCCATGCATTCATGGGCAGTTTCAAATAAATCAATTTCTTCAAAAGAATTTTCATTTTCTTTTCTGTCAAGCTCAGATAACCTGATTATGTCATTAATAAGAGCAAGCAATCTGTCAGAATTCTTCCTGATTTCCTGATAAAAATGCCTTTTCTGCTCCTCCGGCGCCATATCACCTTCTAGGAGCTCTGCATAACCGGATATAGCGGTAAGCGGTGTTTTTAACTCATGAGATACATTCGCTGTAAAGTCCTGTCTTGCTTTTGCTGCAGCGAGAATGTCCGTATGCTGGCGACGAAGCATTTCAGCCAAAGGATCCAATTCCTTATAAGGAGATTCATAGTCAGAGTTCTCCAAATTTTTGGCCATTGTTTCAACAGGAAGCAAAAGTTGCTTTGTAAGCATATGAGAAATAGCAATACAGATAGCAATGATAAGCAGAATAATCATTGCTATAATTGGTGCTGCAGACATAAATACAGACCACAGGCTCTCAGCATCAGTAGCCACTCGAAGCACAGTTCCATTGTCTAAAAGCACGGCATAGTAGAAGGTGTTTTTGTTCATGGTGTCCGAATTTCTAACTGCTTCACCCGCACCCTTGTCAAAGGCCTCTTTAATCTCTGGTCGATCATTATGATTTGTAAGTTGTTCTGCAGACGCATCATTATCGTAAAGAACCGTACCATCCTTGCCTATCCAGGTAACACGAAGTTCACTCATATCTGTCGACAAATCAATCCTATCAGTATCTATATTAACTGATTCAAAATAATGAGTGTCCTTAAGCAGCTTGGCACTTACTGACAAATCAGCTCTGACCTGTTTTTCCAAGAGGCTGTAATATATAATTGTAATTCCAATGACTGTAGCTACAACCGCAAGTATGGCGATCCCCACAAGTCTTTTATTTATCTTACTTTTCATTCAATTACATACCCTACGTTTCTGATTGTTCTAATTCTTGCACCATATTCCCCGAGCTTTTGCCTAAGAGTTTTTACGTGCATATCTATTGTTCTCGATTCGCCCTCATAGTCTGTTCCCCAGACCTGGTCCATGATTGTATCACGAGTAAGTACGATGCCCTTATTAAGCACAAAAAGTGAAAGTAATTCATATTCTTTAAAGGTAAGTTCGACGGGCTTACCTTCTATTGTTACCTCATGCTTTTCATTATTTATTGCAAGCTTATCAAAAGTCAGTTCCTTGACCTCTTCCGTCTGAGTCCTTCTAAGCAAAGCCTTTACTCTTGAAATAAGCTCCATTACCGAAAAAGGCTTCTTAATATAATCATCAGCGCCATCTTCGATACCCTTTACAAGGTCAAGCTCTGTTGTCTTGGCTGTAACCATAATCACTGGGATTTTCCTGGTTTCTGAAGTTTTACGTAGCTTTTTTACGATTTCATTTCCATTTTCATCAGGTAGCATAATGTCTAGCAGACATAAATCAGGAATTAGCGTATCAAGTTTTTTATAAAACTCACTGGCACAAGCAAAGCCTAATACCTTATGACCGGCATTCATCAAAGCAAATTCTTCAATTTCTCTTATGCTATCATCATCTTCAACTATATAAATAAGTGCCATTTCCTTGTTCCTCACTATTTTTTAAGCCCTTAAAGCCGCTAGGCCAAAGAAAAAGAAAAGCTTACTAAACACCTGAATAATAACATCATACTACCCTATTTACCAATAGAATATTTATTAATCAGGCTTTCGTATTCTTCATTGAAATGAGCTCTTTCTTCTGCTGAGAAGCTTTTAAAATACTCATGCGTATTATAGTCATTGTCAAAAATCGTAATCATCTCTACAGCTATATTAGAACAATGATCTGAGACGCGTTCCAGACCCGTTAATATATCTTCTAAGATAAATCCCATCTCGATTGTACATTTTCCCTGCTGTAATCTTAAGATGTGATTTTCCTTGACTCTTTTGGTCAAAGTATCGATTGCCTCTTCCAATGGCTCAACGTGCGAAGCACCCTTTTCATCATCATCGCAAAAGCTATCCACTGTAAGCTTGCATATATCAGATACTGCACTACACAAAGTTTTTATTTCCGCTTTGGCCTTCTTAGTAAAAGATAATCCTTTTGTGTGTATTTCCTCGGCTGATTTTACTATATCCATTGCATGATCGGATATTCTTTCAAAATCACTAATACTATGCAAAATGATGGACATACTCTGACTGTCTGCAGTTGACAGATTCTTACTGGATAATTTAACAAGATAGGTTCCGAGCGCATCCTCGTAGTGATCAGCAATTGACTCCATCTGTATTACTTCTTTTGCAGACTCTTCGTCATACTCAACTAAGACCTTTAGAGCAAGATCAATTGCACGGCCTGTAAGCACCGCCATTTCACGAACCTTACCTCTACATAGCTCCATAGCAAACGCTGGTCTTTCAAGAAATCTTTCGTCAATTGAAACTACTTCTGTTTTGCATTCCTTGTGCTCCTTGCTCTCTCGAATTGTCAGCTCTGCAAGCTTTACAAGCCAGTTAGAAAAGGGGAAAAGAACAACTGTTGCACCTATATTAAAAAGGCTGTGAATAACAGCAATTCCAGCCGCATTAGCCGACTCATTAAGAAAAGCAAAATTAATAAATGAGTTTATAAAATAGAATACCACCATGAAAAGAACAGTTCCAATGAGATTGAAATACAAATGAATCATTGCCGCTCGTCTGGCATTCTTAGTAGCTCCCACTGATGAAATAATTGATGTAACACAGGTACCAATATTCTGTCCCATGATAATAGGGAGCGCAACAGAGTAATTGACTACTCCGGTCGCACAAAGAGCCTGTAATATTCCGACAGATGCTGATGAACTTTGAATAATGGCAGTAAGTATTGCTCCTACTGTCATTCCCAGAATCGGATTACTAAAAGCTGTCATGAGACTGGTAAAGGAAGAATTATGTGAAAGCCCAGACACAGATCCGCTCATGGTTTCCATTCCAAACATAAGAATCGAAAATCCCAGCAATATCCCACCGACATCCTTTTTCTTAGTTTCACCCTTGCTAATCATAACAAGAATAATACCTATTGCTGCCAGAATCGGTGAAAAAGAAGAGGGCTTTAACAGTTTCAACCATATGGTGCTACCCTCAATACCGGTAAGTGAAAGCATCCAGGATGTAATGGTTGTACCCACATTGGCACCCATAATGATTCCAACTGCCTGCGACAGTTTCATGATCCCTGAGTTAACAAACCCTACTACCATAACTGTTGTAGCAGAAGAAGACTGTATTACAGCGGTTACACCTGCACCAAGAAGAACAGCGTAAATTCTTTTGGTAGTAAGCTTTTCAAGCACTCCCTCTAATTTTCCTCCAGCCATTTTGGAAAGGCCATTCCCCATAATGCTCATTCCGTACAAGAATAATGCCAGCCCGCCTATCAGATTTAATACGCTAAAAATGTCCATACATAATACTCGCTTTCTTTTCTATCTGCTAATCCATCTATCAAAATAGAAAACTAAAGTAAAATGTAAGGACATCCTTTTGTAAAATCTATGTAAAATTGTTGTTACTTGTGTTACTTGGGGACGGGGTAGTGTATAAAAAAAATGTATACACTACCCCGCCCCCAAGTATGCACACTACAGTGCCTTATTCCCATTCACCATCAGTCTGAATGTGACACCCAAAAGTTCTGACGCTTTTCGGCACATCATCATTCTTCCGAGAAAAATATCAAAATATTCGTACATAGTACAAATTTTTTCATCAATTTCCAGACTTAATGTAATTTGTTTTTTATCCTTATCTACAACCAGTTCCGTTTTGGTAACTGCATAATTAACTCTGTCATGAACATCAAAGCTTGCTTTAGGTTTCTCACGTACACGGTTTCTTCTAACATCAGTTTTATCAGCAATTATCAATGCCGCTGAAATAACATCTGTTGCCCCTCCTGTGGACTCATCATGATTCGCAATGGCTGACACAATTGTTAATCTGTCCTCTATTTCCAAATCCGTTTCCTTTAGAATATCATTAGCCAGAAGAGCGCCATACTCAGCATGTCTGTTCCTGTTTATAGCATTCCCGATATCATGCATGAAAGCGGCAATCTTTACCAGCTCAATATCTTTCTTTTTATATCCAAGAACATCAAGAATTTCAGCTGCATGTTCCGCAACCAATACTGTGTGTGCTTCAGAATGATCAGTGTAACCGAGGCATCCAAGGTTATCATTGCCCTTCTTAATCAAAGCCAATATTTCTTTATTATCCTTAATATCTTTATACTTCATCGTTGTCCTCCGCCTGCTTAAGCGAATAAATAACCCATTCAGCTATATTGGTTGCATGGTCTCCGATTCTTTCAAAGTACTTAGCTATCATCAATATATCCGTTGCTTCTTCTCCCTCACTCGGACTTGTCAATATAAGTTCTACAACATCCTTCTTGGCTTCCAGGAACAAATCATCCACAACATCATCGTGCGAGATTACTTCCTTAGCCTTATTAACATCCTTCTCAACATAGGCCTCGATACTGTGATTAAGCATTATCATAGTCTCTGTAGCCATCTTGGAGATATGCTCAAACTTATCAATCTGGCTGTCATGGCCCATCAGAATTGTCATTTCAGAAATATCAGCTGCGTGATCGCCGATTCTTTCCATATCTGTTACCATTTTCATGGCCGCCGTTACTGTTCGAAGATCCCTTGCCACAGGCTGTTGCTGTATCAGTAGATTAAAACATATGCTTTCAATTTTCTTTTGACGTCTGTCAACTTCTGTATCGTTTTCCATAATAGTTCTGGCCTTTTCTTCATCTTTCGAAACCAAGGCCTCAATAGCGCTTTTTATTGACTGGATAATTGTATTTCCCATTTCAATCATTTCATTGTTAAGTTCTGAAAGCTGCTCATCAAATTTGCTTCTCATATTATATATTCCCCCATCAGCCGAATCTTCCGGTTATATAATCTTCTGTTCGCTTATCTCGCGGATAAGAAAAAATCTGTTTGGTTTCACCAAATTCCACCATATCACCCACCAGAAAGAATGCTGTGTAATCAGACACTCGGACTGCCTGCTGCATGTTGTGAGTTACCACTACAACCGTATATTTTTTCTTAAGCTCCTCCATCAAATCCTCAATTTTCGTAGTTGAAATCGGATCAAGGGCTGATGTTGGTTCATCCATAAGTAGAATCTCAGGTTCTACAGCAAGTGCCCTGGCAATGCAGATTCTTTGCTGCTGACCACCTGAAAGAGAAAGCGCGGATGTTTTTAGTCTGTCTTTTACCTCTTCCCAAATTGCAGCTCCTCGCAAACTATCTTCCACAATTTTATCCAGTCTCTTTTTATCCTTAATGCCATGAACCCTCGGCCCATATGCCACATTGTCATAAATACTCATAGGAAAAGGATTGGGCTGCTGAAAAACCATTCCCACTTTTTTCCTAAGTAACGTTGTATCTACATTTTTCCCGTAAATATCTTCCCCGGCTATCTCTACTGTTCCAGTTATTTTCACACCATCCACCAGATCGTTCATACGATTCAATGTCTTTAGGAATGTTGATTTACCACATCCTGATGGTCCGATAAATGCTGTGATTGACTTTTCTTTTATATCCATACTTACATCTTTAAGTGCGTGATTCTCACCGTAATAAAGATTTAAGTTTTTTACTGAGATCTTGGTATTTCCCATCGTTAATCCTTTCGCGATAATAAGTTTTATCGAATCAGCTTCTTCTGCTTACATCGAAATGTTTAGTAAGTGCCTTTGTTCCCATATTGATTCCTAACACAATCACGAGTAGCACTACAGCTATACCAAACGCAGTTTCAAAATCTCCTTCGCTTGTCGCTGATAAATACATCTGAATTGTAAGCGTTCCACCCGACTGGAGCGGCTTTGCAAGAAGGCCTAATATCCCTTTGGGTAACAGTTTGGCACTTCCGGCTGTAAAAAGTAGTGCTGCTGATTCGCCTACAATTCTGCCGATTGCAAGAATTGCTCCGGTTATGATTCCCGGCATTGCACTTGGAATAAGAATTGTTCTTATCATGTGCCACTTTCCGCTTCCAAGTCCGATTGCTCCGTTGCGGTAAGTGTTTGGAACTGTTTTTAATGCTTCCTGGGTATTTCTTGTAATAAGCGGCAACACCATAATGATGAGTGTGAGTGAGCCGGTAAGCAATGAATATCCTAGTCCAAGTCGTTCACCAAAGAACATCATTCCAAACAATCCAAAGATAATTGACGGAATACCGGATAAAGTTTCCGTAGCATATTCAATGAGTGTTACGATTTTCCCGGGCTTAGCATATTCGTTTAAATAAATGGCACTTCCAACGCCTATAGGAGTAGCTATTATCATCGTAATAAGAATAATCAATATAGTATTTACAATATTTCCCGCAATCCCCACAGTACCTTTAAGAACGCTGGTAACTGAAGTGAGAAATGACCAATTCACGGCAGTCACACCCTTAATAAGCACATATGCAATGATTAGCGTCAGCAAAAGAACAGAAAATGCGGCACATAAATATATCAGCATTCTTATACTGATATCTTTTATTTTCCTAAAACTAATTTCCATGCTTACTACCTGCCTTCCTTGCCTTTAGCAATATGAAATTCACTATCATTATGAAAACATAAAGCACCAGTCCAACGGTAAACAGCACCTGTCTGTGTGTTCCGCTTGCATATCCCATTTCACTTACAATCTGAGTTGTAAGTGTTCTGACTGAATTAAATGGAAGCGGCATGTTGACAGCACCACCGGCAACCATATTTATGGCCATTGCCTCTCCAAGTGCTCGACCTATTCCAAGTACCACTCCGGTTAAAATTCCTGATTTAGCTGCCGGAATAACCGTTTTGAAAATGGTCTGTTCTTTTGTCGCACCAAGAGCTAATGATGCCGCTCTTAAACTGTCGGGAACTGCCTTTAATGATGAGGTGCTTACACTGATTACAGTTGGAAGTATCATTATGGCAAGTACAATAATTGCGGAAAGCATATTAGCCCCACCTGTAAACTGATGATCCGGCTTATCTGTAAAAATAGCTTTTTCAAGTCTATACATTATTGGGTTTAATATCATCATTCCAATAAGACCGTATATAACTGATGGGATTGCTGCCAAAAGTTCTACTGCATTCCTAACAACATTCCCTATATGTTTTCCTGCCATTTCCGACAAAAACACTGCAGTAAGCAAACCCACAGGTACTCCAATTATGATAGCTGCACTCGTACCTGCTAACGAAGCTAAAATGATATACCATATTCCGTATGACGGATTACTTGCAGTAGGTTTCCATACATTGCCAAAGAGTAAATCAAAAACCCCGACGGAAGCTATCGCCGGGGCGCCTTTCATTAGCATATAGAATGTAATCGCACATACCGCAAATATAGCTATTACCGCGCAAATAATAAAAATACTTTTTGCTGTGTTTTCTATAAATGCTTTTTTCTTCATTTGTTCCCCTTACTGTGGAATGATAAGTCCAACCTTCTTAATTACATTCTTACCAGCCTCTGAACTAATGTAATCAAACCAAGCCTTAACCAAATCATTCTGTGCACTGATTTCACCTTTTGTTGCCATTACAAATGGTCTCTGAAGAAGGTACTTGCCTGCAAGGATCTGCTCTTCAGTGGGCTCAACACCATCAATCTTGAGTCCGATTACAGTAGCATCTACTACGTCAAGAGATACATAGCCTATTGCCCCGGGAGTAGAAGCAACCTTGGCTAAAACTGCACCTGTAGAATCAAGTTCTTGTGCATACTTACATAAATCTTTAACTTTTAATAATTCTTCAAAAGCATCTCTTGTACCCGAGCCGGCTTCTCTTCCGATTACTACTATAGGTTCATCGTTGCCGCCAACTTCTTTCCAATTGGTGATTTCTCCTGTATAAATCATGGTAAGTGTTTCTGATGTAACGTCTGTAACAATATTGCTCTTGTCAAGAATAACTGCAATTCCATCGATTGCAACAATGTTCTCTACTGATCCGCTTTCTTTTTCTGCATCTTTAAGCTTTCTTGATGCATTTCCGATGTCTACTGAACCTGCTGCCAAAGACTCAAGGCCTGCGCCAGAGCCTGTGTATTCTACTGTGACAGTTACTCCAGGATTTGCTTCCATAAAGCTCTCTGACATAGCTTCGCAAAGCTTTTCCATTGAAGTTGAACCCGCCAAGGATAAATTTCCGGAAAGCTTACTTACCTCATTCTTGGACCCACAGCCTGTAAGAGCAACTACCATCATACATGCGACTAAAGCAGCCGCCAAAATTCTTTTTTTCAAAATAATAATCCTCATCTTTCATATAATTAAACAACCGGGCGCCTTATTTGTTTTTACACCGCTATCATATTCGTGGCATGTAAAAATCATTACCATACTCATGTAAAATTACGGTAAATCCTATGCAAACTCATTATTGTACAGGAAAAGCACACTGCCGAAAAAGCCTATGAAAATTGCAGGGTAACCAATAAAACACAAAAGCCAATCTATCCCAGGAAACACTAATCTTCCAAGCAACACCCACACTACTGCACCAGCCAATGCATAAAACATGATCTGGCTCCATATAAACAATCTGTTTTTGGTCTCCCTTTTTACTTTGAATGAATCGATTATATTCCACATTCTTTTCATGCTTCCTACCTCCGCTATGAAAGGATAGCAAAGTAATGTAAAATCTATTATCTGTGCAAGGTAAAAAACAGGTAAAAAGGCATCAAAAAAAAGCCATCCTACCATACTAAGTATTTAGCAGATAAGATGACCTTATTCATATTTTCGGGATGGTCCATATTGCTCTTACTAAAAGGTGTAAGCATGGTGTAAAACAAGCCTTCCGCTAAGTTTGTCATTGTACTAACAGTTTAAAGGAAAATCCCCATAAACGAACAATATCCCCGTCAGTGACGAGGATATCTTCTATGCTGGTGTGTAGTAATCTGCTTAAGATTACAAAATTGTCTAAGCTCGGTAATGATCTACCTGAAATCCATTTGTAGACTGCTTGTGGATTTTCAAATCCCATAGCATTCTGCACGTCTTTCACGGTATAACCATTTTCCACGAGCAGTTTCTTAATCTGTCTTCCTGTTTCCTTTTGCAGGACCTGCAAATACATTGGTTCCATCTCTTTGTACCTCCGTAATTTTCTTCCATCCCGAATCACAAGTTTACCTGTAGATGATTAGTATAACGGATTCTATTACTAATTGCATTAAACTTTTAGTTTAAGATTTACTAATATCTCAATCCCACAAGTCATAGAAATATTGTTTAAGCATATCTATAGCATCATCCTTGCAAGTTCTTCTATACTCTTCCAAACGCTTTTCTTCTTCGCGATATTTATCGGAAATCTCTTTATACTCAGGCAGCTCATCCATAAAATGAATTGTTCCCCCGCCACCGCGTTTTCTATTTTCTTCTAATTCTTTCTCAGTTTGAAGTTTATTTCCAAACAATCCAAATCGTTCTGAAAATTCTTCCATTGCTTTAGTATGCTCTTCATCATATGGATTCTTTTGTGAACATGTATCTTCCTCAGCTTCTCGCCATAAAAATATCATTCTATCTAGAATACGATTCCACTCCTCATGGCAGCTATCATTTACAAGAATTCCATTTTCATTGGTATAATTCTCTCCTAAATATCCTGGTGAACCCATTCTTGTATCTTTCAGCGTTTGCAGCATATCCGGAATAAGCGTCTGAAGAAAAGAAAACATCTCCCAAACATCACAATCACAATAGCCCCTTGTAATGCGTTGTTTACTCCACTTTACGCATTTAAAAAAATGTTTTATTTTTGCCAAGATTTTGCTTTTCTTTCCAAGACCTGACATAGCAAAATCATATTTATTCCATATATTCATTGGATCTCTTACTTCATAGCTTTTGCTTTTTCTCATTACAATCCATCACTTTCTATTTTTCAAAGCTTATTGACAATCTAGTTTTCTATGTAGAAACTCCTCTTTATCCTCAAACATAATCTGAATCTTATTCTTAACCTTTGACGTATGGTAATGCCCTGCGTACCACCATTTATAATCCAGCTTCTCTTCAATCTCTCCGAGCCAAAGCTCCGTTGTTTCGTCCACTGCACTCTGATCAATCATTGTAAGAAACAAATCCACCGGTCGATAATCATATGGAACTGTATGGGATAGGCCCACATCGCCTAATATAATCATGATACCTTCTTTGGAAGTCTCCATTCTTTCACAGAATCGTACTACGCGGCTCATATTGCCATGAGTATCTCCTGTTATATAAATCATAATCCCTACTTTCCTCCTCTACATATAGAAATGGAGCCATAGCTTACGCCATGACTCCACCATTATATATTTGCCCACATTGCAGCCATGTGGATATTCCTCAGTCAACTGGCTTAACACTTTAACCACCTTCATGGATTTCAGCATATCTCTATACCTATATCAAAGTTTTTATTTCACCTAAAACAATTCAATCGTTTAAAAGTTTACAATTCACAATTCAATGTTCAAGTAGGACACAAAACCGTTAAAATTGGAGATGATTATCAGTCATCGCTGTTAAACCAATGTTTTCAAAGATAGGATTCGAACCTACAACTTCACGATTACAAATCATGTGCGCTACCCATTGCGCTACTTTGTATATTGGTAACCCAATTTTCGTTGAATTGGTATACATATCTTGTAACGTAACCCTGTTACGGGAAGCCAGATTTAGGATTTTCGCAATGCAGGCAAATGCTTTATGCTATTTCAATTAAAGTAGTCGCATTAGACACTTTAATCTGAGTATCTAATTCCTTTAAAAGCGTATTGCTCTTTTCCTCCAAGCTCTCTATCTTTTTCTTGATATCAAGCGGATCCACAAGTTCTGTTGTATTTTCCTTCACATATGCATCCACGACTCCAAGAGGCTTATCGTCTTTTGTTTTACTGTCTTTTCCGAGAATACTAAGTCGCATGCTCTCTGCAGTATTCTGAAGTTGACTGTTCTTAAGATCGCATGTGCGCACACGCTCGTTATACTCATCCTGCATTTTAGACTTAAGGATTCCTTCAAAATCTGCTTCTCCATCGTATGTTCCTAGTCCACGAAGTCTGCTTCGAAGCGAAATAGCTCCAGCAACTGTGAATTTTCCATATGATGTAGTTATTTCTGTCTCTGCATTGGAAGCGACAATAGCTGCATCAATTTTCTGGAATCGTTCAATCAAATCAACAATCTGCTGATATGCCGACTCAGCTTCTTTCGCATATTCATCCCTGCCAATGCGCTTTGAATATACTTTATCCTCATTTGACTTTATGGTATCTACAAAGCTTGCTTTATCAATCTTATCTGATATCTTCTTTACTAGTAGGTCTCTTTCGTCAAGAGCCTGTGTTACTAACATCTTTTCGCTCATAAAAAATCCTCCCTTAAATTATCTCTGAAAATAATTCTAAGGGAGGATTCATGTAATGTCATTGAACTTGTCGTTCAAAAATTATGCTGCATTTAATTCTCTCAGCTTATTATAGTAGGTATAAATTCTTCTTTCCTGATCCGTAAGACATGCACTCATTTGTTTTTCTGTTGTTCCAGCATTTCCGCAAACAATTGAATCTATGGAAACTTGAAGCATTTTGCTGATTGCATACAGATTATCAATTGTTGGCATACTAACTCCATCCAGCCAACGGTATATGCTCTGCACGCATCCGAGGCCTAAATATTCTTGAATATCTTTTGGTTTTACTCCTCGTATATCCATAATTCTTCGAAGATTAACACCTGTTTCTTTTTTATTAATTGTTGGAAACATACTATTGCCTCCTCTACACTAAATTCTTGTTCTATTCAGTTCTCACACATACTTTCTTTCCTGAAAAAGCAATTCCTAACTTCAAGATATCTGTAATTCCATCCTCTTTCATTTCCGAATCATATCGCAACTCATCGATTTGCTTTAATGCTTCATTAGTCCATTTTTCAAGCTCAGCATCGCTTAATTTTTCTTTCCACTTTAATTCCAAAATAATACCAGGATATCTTTTCTCTCTTGGAATTAGGCAAACATCAAATCTACCATCTCCAGATTCTCGGTTCGATTTAATCTTATACTGGTTATCCATTAATGCTATTAATCCAAGCATCAATCCATGATAAAATCCCTCTGCCCCGCCATCAAAGAAACTAATTGATTTATCCATATATTCTCCAATAGCGCTCTGCAATTTCTTGTAATCATTAGCATAAAGACTTTCTGCAATCTTATTTGCTGTAGTTCTTGTAATTGCTCCGGTTTGCAAGAAATGCGATAGGATTTCACTCTTATATACAGCCGCAATTTCTCTATTTGGTATTGATACTTCGCATAAATATGAGCCGTCTGCCTGCAATTCCTTTTTAGGAGTTTTCAAATAACCAGCAACCAACAATAAGCTGTAAATATTTGCTGGATCTTCTGCAAGTGATCTATACACCACATTTTGATCAATTCTTGCGATTACTCTCTCTCCTTGTAAAAGGTCATATAATCCTTCTGTAATATCATCTGTAGACACTCTTAGTACATCGTCTAGGATTTCATTTTTTCCAGTGTTCACCCAATAAGCCTGTGGGATACATCCCTTTGAAATATAGTTGATTACAGACCACGGATTATATATTTCTTCGCTACCAAACAAATATCCATCGTACCAGTCTTTAAGTTCCTCTTCTTTATCTGATATTCCGTAGTAACTAAGCATTGCTTTCACTTCAGATTCTGTAAATCCAAAAAAGCTATCGTATTCTTCATCCATTACAGAGTTCACTGTTAAATTATTTAGACCACTAAAGATACTTTCCTGAGCAATGCGCAGAATTCCTGTTAGGAAACCATAAGACAAATTCTTATTATCCTTAAATGCTCCTGAAAAGAAATTTCTCATGAATCCAATAATTTCATCGTAGAAATCCTTAGAGTATCCCTCCTGAATCGGAGTATCATATTCATCAATAATGATTACTGGAGCCTTATCATAATGTGAAGCAAGCATTTTAGATAGTCTTTCTAGCGAAGAAGTAAGCTCCACTTCATTAGCTGTAGCGCTAATAATCTTTGTAAAATACTCCTTCTCATATTGTGAAATCCTATCGCTATTTAACAACTCTTGATGTCTTCCATACTCTTCTTGAAGTAATCCTCTGATTTTATCTATTGTTGCATTCCAAGTATCAAATTTAACATCCTTAAAAGTTAAGAATATGACCGGATATTTCCCTTGATGTGAACGATACTCTTCTCCACATTGCCAAATATTTTTATCGGCAAAATACTTACTAGTATTCTTATCTGATATTTCAAAGAACACTCTTAGCATATCCATATTCAAGGTCTTTCCGAATCTCCTTGGTCTCGTAAACAAAGATACCAATGGCTTTTGATCCAAGAATTCTTTGATTA
>JAZUDH010000056.1:0-8277 GCA_045639565.1 Lachnospiraceae bacterium | reverse complement strand
TCCTTAATTTCAAGTGTCAGGCCATCAACTACTGGTTTATTATCATATTTCTTAATAAGTCCTTCTAACTTAACTACTGTATTCATAACTGAATCTCCTTAACGTGTTTTACATTTACGATTCTATAACTTGGAATTCAATTACAAATCTGCCTTTTGACATATTTTGAACATGACTTTAGTCATATCCTGCGCAAAAAGAGAACCCTCTAGTCACGAAAGTGACCTGAGGGAACATGTCAGAAAGGTTTATGCAAAAACCCTAGGGTAGTAGGGTTGTAACAACTAAATTAGATTAATTTGAATATTCGTATTTCACCAGAAGTATATATGAGAGTAGTTTCTAATCGAAAGGCATCAGAAAAACATTACCGTCGCATTGATGCAGTTGCACCTCAAACAGGCGTTGTGCGTTTATTAAGACTTACAGAAAAACAATATGCAAAATATATATGGTTACTGGAGATGATGATTATCAGGAAAAGACAGTCGGAAATAACTGCCACATTATGATATAATTAAACAACTTAAAGCAATTGGTTTGAGGAATTTTATATGTTGTGGTTCTGACGCTAATTGTTGCTAAATGTACTGGTTGAATGACCTCCCCAAATGGTGCATCGTTCAACAAACTCAATCCATATTTTTAAGGGTGGTTAAATTATGAAAAACAACAAGCTACTTAAGACAGCAGCTGTATTTGCATGTGTCGCATTACTTGCTGGCTGTACAAAAACTCCAGAAGAAACAAAAGAAACTGAAACTTCAGCTACTACAACAGAAGCAGTAGAAGAAACTACTACTGAAGAATCTTCAGAAGCTGTAATCTCGGAAAACGATTCTATCTTCTCTATTGAAGCGCTTCACTCTAACTGGCGTGCTTTCGTAGAGAATTTTGATGATGATGGTTACTTCTATAGTTTCAACTACGATAACGAGTTACGCGTAGACGATGGTAACGGAACAGTGTCTCTTTACGAGATGAGTAACGATGGCGAGATTACTCATACAATGGATATCGATTATGAAGTTACTGAAGGTATGACTCATGTAGGGTTAACTTATGAGGATTTCCTCAGATGTCCTGTATTCTCATATTGGGGTTATAGCACAACTATTACTTTCGATGATGATATCGCAGACGGCGAATACTATGGCTTTGCTATTGCTGTATCAGATGATGGAACAACACTTTTTGCACGTGTCGGAGAGCCAGTTGTAATTACTAACGAACTTCTTGATGAGCAAGATCCTAATGCATTCTTCATCGACTATAATGGCACAAGAATTCTTTTGGACTTTACTGTCGGAGAACTTACACGTCCTGATGAAGGCGAATCATATAATTTATTCTCACCTGATGGAAGTCCAATAACAGTAAACGATCGCCTTGTAATTATCCCAATTGCTGAATATGCAGCAATTCCATCTGATGCTGATAATCCTGGTGATAACGCAATGACTTCATCTATTGCCTGGACACATATCACTGAAACTAGTCCACGCACAGCACACATCGATAACTGGTACAGATTTGCTGCTGGAATCTTCCCTGTAATAATCGAAGATGGTCAGATAATCGAGATTAATTTTGTACTTCAGCCTTAACCTCTGATAATGAGTTAAATGGTTTGAAGATTGCTCTTGCTTCACTAATTGCTTTTGTAGTTGTAAGCTTCATATTGGCTAACGGTTTACCAAACACAAACCTGACTCAAATACAGTCTCCAGATATCTGGAGGCTGTTTCTATGTTCATTTTCCAAAGACTATTAATCAAAATTACGTGCAAGAATCGAACATGGCTTATCGTAACAAATTGGATTTCCATTCATATCAGTTACAACGCCTCCCGCTTCTTCAACAATTAATGCACCTGCAGCATAGTCCCAAGGCTGCAGAATAAGCTCAAAATAGAGTTCTGCGCGTCCAGAGGCAATGGAACACATATCAAGTGCTGCAGAGCCACTACGCCTGATATCAAGCGCCTTACGGTTGATTATCAGGAAAAAACAGTCGGAATAAATTGCCATATTATGATATAATTGAAACAAATTGAAGCAATTATTTTTGGAATTCTATATGTTGTGGTTTTGATATCAAATATTGCTAAATGTACTAGTTGAATGACCCGCTCAAAATGGTGCATCGTTCAACTTATGGCAAAAAGCAAGCCTGCACTGCTCATCATATCTGGCATATGATAACGAGGCATACACTAATCAACAAAAGCATAAGCATTAGGATATTATAGAGTTCCCCAATAATACGTATTGGACTGATTGTAGTAAATGAGAAGCAAATCCTCCATGCTCCTTCCCCAATCCGTGCAGGGAGAACACTCAAAAAGTAAATAACAGGCATCCAAGCAAAATGATAAAGCTTAATGCTCTTATTCTTAAGCCACATTATTATGAAAAATGGGAGAATAAACAAAGTTTGAACTTTAAATGCAAAGTTGAATGACCCGCAAAAAATGATGCATCGTTCAACATGGGGCTTTTGTTTGGTTGTTATCGGAGGTGTGTATGAGAATTAAACCATTGGCAGCAATTTTTTTTACTGGTGTTGTTTGCCTAGTTATTCATATTGGATTATTTACGGGTTTTAGAATTAGAACTAGTATTCACGAGTCTGAAGTTGTTAATCATCCTGCTGTTGTTGAAAAAATGGATATGGAATATCGTTTTAATTTGGCGTCCAGGTACGCTTCTGACAATGAATATATTATGGTATATGCAAGGCTTGAAGATGGCAGACAAATGTATCTGACGACTGAAGATGGTTATTCGTCAGATTATGGAACAGGTTCCAATATCACCGTATATGAATGGAATGGAAAATATGCGCTTAGTATAAGAGAGGTATTTATGCCTAAATTTCTTATAAAAATAGGAGATTTCTTAGCTATTGCAGCTATGATATTAATAGTCTTACCAATAGTATTAAAATACAAGAACTTTGATGATTAATAATCAAATATTAGCGGTGTTCTTTGTCCGGAAGGAACCGAGTTATTAAGAAGAATGTCTGGTTGAATGACCCGCCAAAAATGGTGCATCGTTCAACTAAATCATTTTATAGTATGTTAGAAAGTTGAACGCCAGGATGATTTTAATTTATTCTTTTTATCTATTATCCTTAAATTCCGTGAATGATAAATTTTTCTGTGAATTGCTAAAACAGGTCAGGAATTAAATGTTTTTAAAATTAGTTTAGCCATCGTGTCACATTTAAGATGCTGCTTACGATTCTATAGATGTAAGTCCCTTAAGGCCTAAGGGGAATTACAAAATTTAAGGAGTTTTAATGTTCGACGAGAAATCAAACGACAGTAAGCTTTTAAGGCTGATGATATTCAACCCTCAGAAGGCAATGACCGAGCTCATGGACACGTATACCGGTTATGTGACCACCATTGTCAGAGGGCGACTAAGAAGCAGCGAAGAAGATATCGAAGAATGTGTTGCCGATGTTTTTATAGATTTTTACAAAAACTACAGAAGCATCGACATCAAAAAGGCAGTATCAAATCCTATCTGGCTACGATTGCCCATAGAAGAGCAATAGATAAGTTCAGAAAGACATCTGCTATATGTTCCCGTATCACAGATAGCGATACAGACATAGAAGCAATTGGCACAGATATTGCTTTCGATCCTGAAGCAATTGCCATAAAGGAAGAAGAACAGAAAGTGCTAATGGATGCTATAAAGGATTTAGGTGAACCTGATACTACTATTATTTTCAGACGATATTTTCTTTATGAATCTGTTTCTGACATCGCAGATGCATTGGACATGAAGAGCAACACTGTCACAAAGAGAATCTCCCGGGCATTAGAAAACCTTAAAGAAAGGATGGAGAAATTTAATGAATAATACTGAAAAGAAAATTCAAAGTGCATTTAATGACATCACACCAGAACAGGCAGAGCCTATGGTGAATTCTATTTCTCCGGCCGATTTCAAAGTCTCTTCAAAGACTCAGGAAAGAATTTCGAAAGAGGTATTAAATCGTATGGCAGAAAAGAAAATAAATTCAACTAACAAGGCAATCAAAATCGGTAGTATTGCAGCAGCTGCAGTTCTTCTTACAGGTGGTGTTATTGCAATTGTAAATCTTAATTCCAAAGCACCTGCAGTAACTATTGAAACAACAGAGGCTACAACTACATCAACTGAGGCTGTTGAAACTGAAGCAGCTGCAGACATTACAGTTGAAACTGAAGCAGTAGAATTTGAATACGTTTCAAAGACAGCAAGTGTTATCGATGAAATCAGAAATCCATTTGCTTTAAACCGTGTTCAGGAATTCCTTGATCAGGGTTATGTTCTTGTTACTCAGGATGTTCCTGCCAGTAACGTCATCTCAGCAGCATGGCTCGAAGACCAGCACGACACCATTATAGACATGGAGCTCATTTATGAGTTTGACACTCATGAGAATGCTCAGGCTTATTACGATCAGCGTGTCGCAGAAAGCGCAGATTCTGGCTACACATATGTAGAGAACGTTACTGATGAGTATACAGAGTACAGACACGAAGAAAACTGGGGTTACGGTTTCTTCAGAATTTATCATAACGAAAACATTTACGAGTATGGTTTGTATACAGATGTATCTATTGGAGACTAATTTCCAATGACAAAAATCAGGCACTGAGTTTACGAAGTTTTCACTTCAAAAGCTCAGTGCTTTTTATTGCTTAAATTATGTTTTGGCCAATAAGCATACTGTCTCAATACAAGGACTACTATTTCTATGGTTGTAAACATCACAAAAAAACAAGAGGCCATGAGTGCGAGTTCAGTAAACAGATTAACGAAGAAGTAATTGATAGTGCTGTCGAAGAAGTAATTAAGACACTTGTAAGTAACCCTAAGTTTGCAGAGCTAATGAAGAATAAGATAAATATAAAAGTCGATACTTCAGATCTTGATGCTGAACTCGAGGCGCTAAATAAGAAGTTGAAGCACAATATTATGCTTCAAGACAGAATCTTATCTGATATTGATGAATTGGATTTTGAAGATAAACACTATGAGAGATTGAAGGCAGACTTAAATAAGCGTCTATATAAATCTTACGATACAGCAGAAAAACTTGAAGAGTTAATCGATATTGCTTTGAAGAAGAAATCTGCTATCGAAAGAAATAAAATAACTACGGATAACATCTACAAGGTTCTTGTTGATTTTGGTAAAGTGTATGAAGTGATGGATCAATTAGAGAGACGAAAACTAATGGAATCCCTAATCGAAGAAATACAAATACACGAAGAGAAAACTGCTGAAGGACAGTGGCTAAAGGCTATAAGATTCAGGCTTCCAATCAATCCAGAGGGTGACTCTGATGGTTTGGATGATGCAAAGCCACCCGAGAGCCGTCTTTCTTTTTCTTTCTGGATTTATTTCCACACATTCCAACACCACAAATTGGGCATTTAATAATGCCAGATAAGAGATGAACTCTCTCATTCTTATTAGTATGTAAGTGCTCGTATTTCTTAGCTTGTTTATCTAATTTTTGCTGAACTTCATTCCATAGCTCTTCAGATACTATTGCTTCGTGAAGTCCATCTACAAGAATATAATCAGAATCTTGAACTCTCTGATACTCATCTCTTGTGCCATGAACCTTTTTAAGTTTTCTTCTTCCGTATGCAATCTTACCCATATATACAGGATTTCTTAGAATCCTTTTCAAAAGTACAGCATTAAATAAAGGATTCTTTCCATTCTGTCGCTCGATTTTACCAACACCATGATTAGCAAGATATCTTGCTAAAGCATTGGCTCCCATATCTGAATTAACATATTTATCGAATATAGTTCTTATTGCTTCAGCTTCTGTCTCGTTAATATATAACTTGCCATCTTGAAGGGAATAACCATATGGTGCGAACCCACCATTCCATTTTCCTTCGCGAGCTTTCTGCATTCTGCCTTCCATAGTCTGAATACGAATGTTATCTTTCTCGATCTCAGCAACGGCAGATAAAACAGAAATAATAAGCTTACCTGCATCTTTAGATGAATCAATTCCATCTTCTACACAGATAAGGTTAACGCCATAATCCTGCATAATCTGAAGTGTATTTAACACATCAGCTGCATTACGACCAAAACGAGAGAGCTTATATACAAGGACATATGAGATTCTATCCTTATCATTTTTAATATCATCAATCATCTGACGGAATTGTATTCTTCCTTCGATTGACCTTCCGGATTTACCAGCATCCTCATATTCTTTTACTATTTCATAGTCGTTATATTCAGCAAAGGCACGCATTTTTGCCTTTTGAGCATCAAGAGAGTATCCATCGATTTGCATTACGGTGGATACTCTTGTGTAGATATAAACCTTAATCTTTTCTTTATTCATATATCGATTACTCCAATTATTTATTACCCTTTGTATTAGAAAGCATTGTGAGATATGCAATTAATCTCTTCTGTAAACCATCTGGAAGCTGACGATAAGATTCCAATAAAAGTGATTCGTCAGTAGATACAGATGAAGTATCAACAACATAATCTGGCTTACTGCCTACAAGTAATTCCTCTGGAGTAATACCCAAACTCTCACAGATAACCATAATTTTATCTGCTCCAGGATTAGTATTTTTCTTTTTCCAGTCGTTAATAGTCTGAAGAGATATACCAGTCAACTTAGAAAGTCTGTACTGAGTTACTTCCTTTTCTTCCATAATTGAAAACAATCTTTCGCTAATAGTCATTTGAATTTCCTCTTTTTCTATAGTCTGTATATACGGATTATATAACACGATTTCAAATTATGGAACCCTCTGCAATAGAGAAAGTATGATTGGCTTTTTCTCGGTTACGAATTTAGTTAAGTCAGTAATAACATACTCATAATATCTATTAGACAACTCTGGAGAGTTTTCTCTGAACATGGAATATAGTTCCTTTATATGTTCGTTTGTATGTTTTCCAAATATAGAAACCTCAAGTTCATCCCAATGTCTGGTAATAACTTCAGTTAAAAAATCTGCAAATAGATCAATATCGCTCTTCATTAACGCCTCCTTCCTGTAGTAAATTTCGTTGCAGAACAAATGTTCTTTTAGAATTATATACGCCAGTAAAGAGGAGTTCAAGGTCATAAATCGTACAGTTTGGTTGAAACAGAATATGTCTTGGGAATTGGAAGCAGGATAAAGCAACAATATTGTTATCCAATATTATTGCGGTAACAGCACTCGGCAGCGCCGATTGCATAAGGGTTTTGAGCAATGGTGAAAGCAATATTGTTTTTGGGGAATAATATTGTTTGCAATATTGAAAAGGTTGATTATTGCTATCAAAGCTAATAATAAAAAGCATTGCGAGAAATATTGTTTGCAATATTGTGCGAAATTATAATCAAAAAGAAGCACTTACAACAAGATGGGCTCCGCCCATCTGTAAGTGCGCACTCCTCTTGAAAAGATGAGTGAAAAATCCAACTCGTTCTAGACTAAGGTAGCAAGCAACGTTTTGTGCTATCAAAACACAATTCAACAGAAGTTGAATGCTTGTTAGGGTAACCCTAAGACCTTGGCTAAAGAAAACTTTTTAATCATTACTAATTTCTGTTGACGAACCAAATTGTATATGGTATTTTGATATAGAAATAATTCTATGTGAGGTTTGCATGGAGCAGAAGTATACTGATTTAGCAAAAATTCTTAAAGCCATATCTGATCCCAAGAGGCTTCAGATTGTTGATATGCTATCATGCGGTGAACTCTGTGCATGTGTTATTCAGGAGAAGTTCGATATCACACAGCCGACTTTGTCTCACGATATGAAGGTGTTGTTAGATGCCGGTATTGTTACTTCGAGAAAGGAATGGAAAAACACGTACTACTCATTGAATATGGAAAAACTTGAATTATTTTCAGAAGATTTAAGTGTGATATTCCATTCGTCAAGTGATTGTATTTGTCACACTTGTAAAGATTAACGTTAACTAAGCCGATAGGAGACTATCGGCTATATAAAAACTTTTCATATAGAAAATTTTCTATCACAGAAAGGAGTAATATGATGTGGGATTTTTTTCAGAAGCAGGTTCTTGGACTTCAGTGGTTGAATTCGTTAATCGGGAATCTCTTACAAGTTTTGGGAATGAATCCTGAAACAAAGCTGTATTCAGTTCTTCAATTCTTCATTTATGACAGTTTTAAGATTTTTTTCTTGCTGTCGGTGCTAATTTTTATAATTAGTTATATTCAAAGCTTTTTTCCACCGCAGAAAACCAGGAGA
>JAZUDH010000055.1:0-180647 GCA_045639565.1 Lachnospiraceae bacterium | reverse complement strand
AATAATATTTATTAATTTTAAATAACTTTAAGAAGTTGTAAATAATAAAAATTACAAATAATTAATTTTAGTTAAATAGAGGTTATTAAAGTTAATTGAAGGTGATATAAATTAACTTTAATTAATAATAATTGCAAAATGGAACTCAAAAAACAGAAGACGACAAACAAAATGAGATATGTTCGAGACGATATGTGCCATATAACGCTCATTTTGCCACCAAATAGCCAAGAAAATAGATAGAAGGTATAAATAGGCGTTCGGAACAGAAAGATAGCTTAAATGGTCAAAAATCAAAAAACAAATTTTTCAAGGAATAAAGGATAAATTGAACAATTAAATATACATATTATTCTTACATAAAAGAAAAGAGGAGAGAGTATGTATGTATAAAATTAAGCGAGTGAGAAGAAAAATATTTTTTGCTATTATTATATTTGTCTTATTTGGCATATTTGAATTAGATAAACAAAACAATCAATTCACAACTATTAAGGAGAACAGAAGAGAGCAGGAGATTACAAATATAGAAGAAGGATATCCTATCAATAATGTAATCACCGAAACCATTTTATCTTATGCTGGAGAGCCATCAGTAATAATAAATGAAAATAAGCCACTCTTTAAACAATCTGAAATCACAACTGAATCATATGAAAGATATGGGGAGAAAGATAGTTTAGATAGATGTAGTTCAGCAATTGCATGTCTTTCTAAAGATACATTGCCTCGGGAAGGAGAGGAGAGAGGTGAGATTGGTTCGATAAAACCTACAGGATGGCATACAATAAAATATGACTGCATAGAAGATAGATATTTGTATAATAGATGTCATTTGATTGCGTGGTGTCTAGGGGCCGAAAATGCAAATGAATATAATCTGGTAACTGGAACGAGATATATGAATCTAAATATGACTGAACATGAATTAAAGGTGCTAGAATATATTAGACGAACTGGAAATCATGTCATGTACAGAGCAACACCCATATTTTATGGAACAGATCTGGTTTGCCGAGGTATTCTTCTGGAAGGCCAGTCTGTCGAAGATGATGAAATATTATTCTGCGTATTCTATTATAATGTCCAGCCAGGAATTAATATAGATTATGCAACAGGACAAAGTTCATTAAAATAATAAGAGGGAGTAAATGTTAGAAATAACATTTGCTCCTTTTCTATTTTGAGCATGAAATATCAAAATCGATATTATAAAATAAATATCAGTAAGGAAATAAAGAGAATAGGAGAGTAGAGGGGAATTTTATACTACGTTTTTTCTATATTTTTAAGAGGTAGGATGAAATGAACTAGCATTTATAGTATTATGAAAATATCAAAATATGTACATAATCCATATTAAGTATGGATTTATATGTATACAATATTGAAAAAAATATAAATACTAGTATGAACTATATTGAATAATACGCAATTGGTATATTATAGTCATATAGGTAAAATGGTGTGGGTCAAAGGGTAAATACATGTTTTCGAGGAATTTAGATGCAACAAAATATAGGTATAAAGCGCATTACTGTGTCCAAAAGCAAATATACAAAGGCTAATGGAGAAATCAAAGAGGCTAAGAGCAGTGGAGTAATGAATTTTCCAGAAGAAGAAGTAGGCGCAAAGTTTGCTGTAATAGAAAACAATGGGGATATTATGCTCATCAGAAATGGTGATGGTAAGCAGCAGGTTGTTCGTCAGTCTGGCAAACAACGAGTATTATCCATTGGAACATTTGTTACTGAGACTACAGAATATGTCTGTTACAAAAACGATAAAGATTATTTATTGAAGCCTGTTGAAGGGAATCGTCGCGGAAAGGGTAGTAGCATTTCTACGCTAGGAGAGCTTAATCGTGGAAATCGTCATATCTATTATATGGTTCTGGCTAAGGGAATGATTGAAAAAGCAAATAAAAGGAATTTGCCTGTAATAAAAGTAGAAGAGTATTATATTCCAGAGTTCAAATTGGAGATATCCTTTGTAAAAGAAAAAGGAGATAACAAGAATACTACTAACGGTTATATCAGATTTTTGACAAATGATAGTAAGACAAAAACAATAACAATAAAGAAGCAAATGGTAGAAGCTTGCAATTTGAAAGCCGGGGACGAATTCTCAGGAACAATAGAGGGAAGCAAGATATTATTTACAAGAGCAGGGGAGAACTAGGTGGATTTCGATAAGATCTCATTCAAAATAGGTGATGAAGGACACTACGAGAAAATGATGGTGATGTCTTTATACCATGACATACTGAAAAATGATGGACTTAAGGTTGTTACGGACGGAATGAGAGTTATTGACTTTGGAGAACTACCAAGTTTAACTGAAATAGAAGAGACTTCTAATAGTATGGACTTAATTGATAGAGTTATTATAGGAACGGCAAGAAAAGTAATGGCTCACAATATGATTGAGCGTAGAGATAATAGAGTGCTCTATAAACAGCTCGTGAGTAAAGTTGAATTTGACTTTGGTGATAGAAGGCTAGTTTTGACATATACATAAGAAGGACTGAATATAGAATTCAAGAAGGAGTTCCGAAGGGAGCTTCTTTTTTTGCAGGAATTCGCATAAATAACATAGACCAAAGCGGTCAACGAGAAAAAGAGTTGAATTTTGGGAGTTTTGCATAGGAATGGCAGAACGAGGGGAATGACAAAAAACAAAAAAGTACTGAACTGGTCAATGAAAATATATTAAAATATTTGAAATAGATCAGGTCAATGGAGCCGATTAGGTAATGTGTGCTTAAGATTTTACTAAACATTAATATATTAAAGATATTATTCTAAACAGTAATTCTATAAGAAAAAACAAAAGAACGATAAATAAGAAAGAGTATCAGTAATAGATATCCCGGAGGTATAATGTTTTCGAAGGAAGAATTAGAAAGTATTGATAGAGAGTATTTTCAAGTCATTAATGGGACAAGTTTTCACATTATTATAAAAAGCAAAAATACTTCTCATATTTGGGATATTGAAAGCCAATGCATCATTCCTGGGAAGAGAAGCTTAGTAATACATCATAAGCACAAAGAAGAGCAACCTTTTCATATTCAGCTTAATTTCCATCCTAAAACGGTAGAAGAGGCGCAGGATCTTATTAAACATCACGATACATGGCAGATGAATAGATACGAGGGAGTAATACGATGAATTATTCTGATTATAACGTAATAGCTTTGTTCAGGAACAGAAACGGAATAGTTGAAAGGGTATTTGCTGACATTTCGTTAAGAGGATATGAGGAAGAGCCTATCGAGGCATATATTGTAATGATTAATCCTGGAAGCTGTGAAGAGGATTTAAGAAGCGGTAGGCCAGCATTTTCGTTTTATGGAGATGAAGTGATATATGCGAAAAAAGATCCTGCACAAAGATGTGTAATTAACTTTATGGAAGAATGTAAGATAAAGAAAATTAGGATAGTAAATCTTTCTAATGAAAGAGAACCAAAACTAGATTTGTTCTTAAAGAAAATGAAAGAAAATCCCTCCAAGCAAATGAGAGCAAGTATCTTTTCAAACGATCCAACGTCAATTGACGATAGAAGAAAACATATGAGTATAAAGGCACCTTGTATTCTATCGTGGGGAAAGGAAGGAAAGCTTAAAGAGTTAAAGAAGCAAGCATACGAATGCCTAATAGAAGAAGGATATGATACTATCGCAGTTGAATTTAGCAAAGCAGATTATTCTTGTAAGTATATTAAGCCTTGGACAAAGGCTCAGCAAGATGAGGTTAGAAGCGAATTAGTAGAGAAGTGGAATAATAGATAGTCATAAAAAAATTGTGAAGTTTGAATTCAATAATTATATGGTAGGTGTGTTCTTCGACAGATTTGGAAAAGACATTCCTATTAGATCAATCGATGATAAGAATTCTGAGACTCATGTGGAAGTAGCAGTTAGTCCACAGTTCTTTGCCTGGGTAATGAGTTTAGGTGATGAGGTAAAAGTTACTGGACCGGCAGTAGTGGTTGATGAGATGAAGTCTTTTGTTGCAGATTTCTTAGGAAGATATGAATCATAGGAGGCGATGAAGTGGGAGTTTCAATCAATATTGAACTATTAGATAAAGCTATTGATTGGTTTGCTGATTATATTGTATATAACCAAAAAGGCGGTAGTGTAGATTTTTACAACGGGTATATGCAAAGTGCTGAGGGATATAAGCGTGAGATTTTCAAAGCAGGACATGCTGCTATTTCTTGTGAAGCGTGGACTGAAAATGATATTGGCACAGGCAAAATCCTGAAGTGTGTTATAGCGGGATTTAATGCAAAAAGCAATAAGGGATTTAACAATATAGTTGATTTTCATCAAATAACAAAGTTTCAAAATGAAGCAGAAGAAAATATGGCGCTGGCCGAGGATATTTTATTTAGACTATTTAGAGATGAAGTGCCGGCCCAGGCGTTAGAAGATATGTGTGTGCTTTGGGGACGTTGGTATCCTGAATGGTCATATTTGCTGTTTTTAAGAGATGACACAAAGTATCTACCAGTAAAGAATTCAGAAAAGAACCATTATGATAGGTTTAGAAAACTGGGACTGGATGTTAGTTGTTTGCAATCTTGTACGTGGGAGAATTACAAAGAGTTTATTGCAATTCACGAAATGATTAGGGAGGTCCTGGTTGATCGCTTTGATGTTGATGTTTCGCTATTAGATGCACACTCGTTTGTGTGGACATTGTATAATGCACCAGCTGATTTATCTTCTAAATATGCTGAGTCAGTAGAGAGAATAAAAGGTGGCTCTGATTTTGTTAGCTCAATAAGAAAGAGAAAAGAATATAGTAAGCATACAAGTGAAATCATATCTGAGATAGAAGAAGATTTTATAGCAAATGGCGTTAAAGGGAAGGAACGAGAAGTGTTGATAAAAGCACGAGTTAACCAGGGCGTCTTTAGAGAACGATTATTATTCAGATATAAGAAATGCTGCTTATGTGGTGTATCAAATGAAAGGCTATTAACAGCTAGCCATATTAAGCCTTGGAGTGCCAGCACTGAGGATGAGAAGCTGGATCCTGATAATGGACTTATACTTTGTCCAAATCATGATGCTTTATTTGATGGCGGATGGATAACATTTGATGATAATGGCAATATCGTAATTAGCGATAATCTTTCAGATGTTGATAGATTATTTTTAAATGTCAGACCTGATATGAAAATCGAAATAAGAGAAAAAAACAAAGCTTACTTAGAATATCATCGTGAAGAGATATTCATAAAATAGACAGGATATGTTTAGAGGGCGGAAGTTCGTGTTAGAGCGGATTTCCGCTCTTTGTTACTATTCACGGAATAATTGACTAAAAATATGGCTACCCTCAGCAAAAACAAGCATTTAAAAAAGCAATTAAAGGCCTTTAAATGGTAACATTCTCTCTATCAAAGTCCGCATTTTTGGACACTAAATTTGATAGAATTTACTTGTGAAGGGGAGCTAGAGAACTCATTCGAAACTACATTTTTGTGATTTCAAGGAGGATTCTTATATGGCTAATTATACTGAAACAAGAGAGCAGCTTATTAATGACATTAACTTTTTGTGCGAAGCACTCAATATGACTACTCCAGATGGTTTTCCTGAAAGTATGACTGATGAAGATATGATTAAGTGGCTTGGTGTATGGGATGAATTTAATCCATTGCCAGATGACGATGACGATTATAATCCTGATTGCTATATACTTACTGATTATGAAACTCCAGTATGTAATCATACGATTGGATTAACTAAAGAGAATTTTGGTTATGCCGCAGGTATTCTTATTGACGGAGTACCATTTGAAGCTGAAACTTTTGAGTATGAAACTAAGCAGGGAAGAAACATTGATATAGGAATAGTACTTCCTAGGCTAAATCCTGTAATAGGAGATAAATCAAAGCCAGAAGAGGATAACTTAGTGGGTTTTGAGTATGAGATTGATGCTATGTATAATGGAGTACTAATCCAGGGGATGATTGACGATGGAATGGAAGAAGATGACGATATCATTCATTGGTATGTAGATTATATAGAGCAAAACGAGCTTATTCACTTCACATCAAACCTATGGAACGGAAGTGTACGCTACTGCGTTGATTCAAGAGGTAACGTCCTTGCTTATGTGACCGTTAGTATGAGTATCAATAGTGAAGCTCATGCCTATACAAATCTAAAGTTAAATGATTTTCCGATTAGGAAAAAGAAAGCACATAATCTTATAGTAGTAAAATAATGAAAAAAGCACCTTTGGACTAGTTTGAGTGATGAAACTGGTCTGTGGGTGCTTTTTCATAGGAAATTATTGAAACTTGAGTTCATGCATCATAATAGCACCTTTCAGTTAACTACAAATAAAAATCTATGTATGGTAAGGTTTGAGCATAATTTGTATATCATTCAGGATGGAGAGATTAGCTACACAGAGGGGTTTCACTAGCCTAGAATGATGTTTAATAATTGAGGGAGTTGTTAAAGTGGTTCTGTGAAATGATAGAAGAAATTAAAGAACAATGCTATTATTTAATAAAGGGCACAGCGGAAATGGTGATACAGAGGGGAAGACATGAAAAAGAATATCACAATGCGAGACGTTGCATCAAAAATGAATATTAGCGCAGTCACAGTTTCCAAGGCGCTTTCAGAAAAGGATGGTGTTAGCGAGAAACTACGTGAAGAAATAAAAGCGGTAGCTGAACAAATGGGATATCGTAAGAATGCCCTTGCTAAAGACATGAAAGAGGGTATTACTCATAACATCGGAATACTGATTCCAGAGAGATATACGAAAGATAACGGCCTATATAATTTTTGTCATCAGAGAATGTGTAAAACTCTTATGAAAAATAATTATTACGGGATAATGGAAGTTATTACAAAGGATATGGAGCGTTTGCTCACGATGCCTAAACTAATAATGGATAGTAAAATAGATGGAGTCATCATTATGGGACAGATGAAACCTGACTATGTTCATGAAATATCGGAGCATGTAGGAATTCCGTACATTTTATTTGACTTCTATTTTGAAAATCTGCCATCAGATGCTGTCGTAGGAGATAATTTGCACGGCGGATGTGCACTCGCGAGTCATTTAATTGCATTTGGACATAGGCGAATTGGTTTTATTGGAAATATACTAGCTAATGGAAGCGTGATGGAACGTTTCTTGGGGTATTATAAAGCTCTTCTAGAAAATGGGATATCTTTTAGACGAGATTGGATTATAGATGACAAGAATGATTTTGATGAAAATATAGAGATGGCTCTTCCTGAAGATCTTCCAACAGCCTTTGTCTGTGCTAGTGATGAATCAGCCTACCGTATTATTAATACTTTGAAGGATAAAGGAATATCTGTCCCTGAGGATGTTTCCGTGGTGGCTTTTGGCGACTCGTTATATACGCTTTTGGCGCAACCTCAGTTAACCTCGTTTTCGATAGACATGGAGCAGATGTCTGATGCTGCTGCAGAAGGGATAGTTAATAAGCTTAAGAAACCGGAGTCGGAATTTGGTAAGAAAACTATTGGTGGGAAGTTGATTATTCGACAGTCTGCAGTCAGAAGAAGCAAGTCCACGTGGAAAGACTTTAAACGATTTGGATAAAAATTAAGTTACGGATAAGTTAACAAGTTAGCTTATCCGTAACTTTTTTAGTTTACAAAAATGTCAAAATCGGTGCATTGTAACTTAATATTGTGCTTTTTGAATAGAAAAAATGGTTTTTCTTGACATGTGTTGGTCATATTTTATAATTACAAGCACAAGTTAACGAGAACTTTACGCGCGAAAGGTTCTCGCTTTAGTAAACACAATTAATCTATGGTTTTGAATGATTTGGAGGTTTTCAAATGAAGAAGGGTCTAGCAATTTTATTAAGTTTTGCATTGATACTCTCTCTGGCAGGTTGTGGAAGTAGCGAATCAACAGCTACATCGAAACAGACTGACACTACTAAAACAGCAAACACTACTAGTGTAGAAAAAACAGAAGCAGCTGAGAAAAACTATGATGTAGAAATGGAATTAACATTTTTAACACATAAGCAAGGATTGGAAGATACATTTGCCTCATACCAAGCTGAATTTAACAAGATTTATCCTAATGTAAAGATAACGTATGAACCAATTGCCGATTACAAATCAAACATTGAAATGCGTTGGTCTTCAAATGACTGGGGTGATATGTGCATGATCCCTCATGCATTTATTGCTGAAGGAGAGCTACCTAATCTATTTGCACCTTTAGGTACAGTGGATGAATTTAATGAAAAGTACGAATTTGCTGGAGCATTTGCTTACGAAGGCGTTGCTTATGGAATCAGCTCTACTGGTACAGCTTATGGTGTTCTTTGGAACAAAGCTGTACTTGATAAAGCGGGAGTAACTGAAATTCCTAAATCTATCGATGATTTTTATGCTGCACTTCAGAAGGTAAAAGATAACACAGATGCAATTCCTTGTTACTGTAACTATGGTGCAGGTTCCAGACTTGCTGACTGGGAATGGAATGCTAGAGGCTCTTTGACTGGAGATGGTAATTATAAGAATAAGTTAATCTACATGGAAAATCCTTTTGCGGAAGGAAAGCCATACAACACGGTTATGAGAATGCTTTATGATGTTGTTGCTAAAGGGCTTGTGGAAGACGATCCTACGACATCTACTTGGGATTCATGCAAAAATCTTTTAGCTACAGGTCAGGTTGCATGTACTGTAATTGGTTCGTGGGCTTGTATGGATGCTAAGAATGCAAGCGAAACTCCTGATGATATTGTTTTTGCTGCATTCCCATATAACACAAATGGCCAGCAGTATGCTACAGTTGCAGCTGATTATGCTTATGCAATAAACAAGAATATTGATTCTGATAGATATCAGGTATGCCTTGACTATATCAAATGGCTTACAGAAGAATCTAATTTCTCGTTTGAAACAGGTGGAATTCCTATCGTAAAGGGTGCAGCATATCCCGATACACTTAAAAATCTTCAGGATAACAATGTAATTCTTGTGGTAGATAATCCTCCTAAGCCTGAAGATGTAGGTTTGTTTGATGAACTAAATGAAACAAGCGAGTTGTATCTTGGAAAGTATCCTGAGAAGGCAAGGCTTGTTGAAGCTGCAATGGGTCAGAGTAAAGAAACATTTGAAGAAATAATGGACGATTGGAATGCGCGCTGGACTGATGCGCAGAAGGATGTAATCGGCGATGATTACGCTTCTAAGGGAAAATACTAAATAATCAAGATTAGCGTGTTATATACATATACATTTCGCAGGGCTACGATGGTAGCCCTGCTGTAAATGCTATTTATGGAGGTTACAGGTGGGTAATTCCAAGATGATGAGATGGCTTAAGAGTAGAAAGGGTAGACAAGCAATAACGATTATATTGTTTTCGCTAATTCCTTTAGCACTTCTAGTTGTTTTCACCTATTTGCCATTTGCAAAGATGGTAGAATTTAGTTTTTATAAAATGAAATATATCGGCAAGAGAGAATTTGTCGGCTGGGAAAACTATATTAATGTTTTTTCGCGAAAAGACACAAAAGCGGCTTTCTTAAACAGCTTTTATTATCTTGGTGGCGGATTAATACAGCTAGCCCTTGCTTTGTATTTTGCAACGATATTAAGTTTCAAAATCAGATTTGGAAACTTTTTTAAAGCGACTTTGTTCTTTCCATATCTGATATGTGGTATTGCGATGGGATTCATTTTTAGATTCTTCTACACAAGAGGAATGGTATTAGATTCAGTATTAGCATTATTCGGAGCAGACCTTGAAAAGCTTCCTTACTGGTTAAAGGATGCTAGAATAAATAACTATTCTATTGCAGCAACGTCTATCTGGAGATATATGGGGCAGAGCATGGTGTTATTTATAGGTGCTATTCAGTCTGTTAATCCAGAGCTGTATGAAGCATCGGCAATAGATGGTGCGACAAGGTGGACTCAGTTCAAATACATTATTCTTCCGAGTATAAAACAAATTGTTGCAATGAATGTATTACTTTCTGTGAAAGGATCCTTCAGTGCCTTTGAAGGCCCTTATGTCATTTCAAACGGAACGAATGGAACAGCAACCCTTGTATTGCTTATGCATCAACTAGCTCATGAAGGCGGAAAGGTTGGTCTTGCATCGGCCATGGCTATTGTACTGTTAGGAATTATTATCATAGCCACAATATTCCAGAAGGTTATATTTGCATTATTTTTTAAGGAGAGGGATGCTTGATGAAAAATGTTATAAGCAAAGTTGGGCGAGTAGGAATCGACGTTGTGAAATATTGTACATTGATATTTGGCGCCTTTGTTTCACTTACACCCCTTGTTACAGTATTTATTACAAGCTTCAAGTCAACAAAAGAGTATAACACGACTGGAGCATTAACTCTTCCACAAAATTGGCTGAACTTTGAAAATTATATTGTTGCTTGGAACAAAGCCAAAATGCCTTTGGCATTTTGGAATACCGCTGTCATTTTAGTTTTTACACTTCTGGGTTCAATTATTACGGGAACAATGATTGCGTATGTTTTGAGTCGTTTTAAATTCAAATGTAATGTACTAATTAAGGAAGCTTTTTTGCTAGCTAATCTTATTCCTGGTGTAACGATGCAGGTTAGTACATATAAAATAATGACTGCATTAAATCTAGTCAATTCAATTCCTGGTATTATCATTCTTTACACAGGAACGGATATTATCGCAATCTATATTTTTATGCAGTTCTTCGATAGTATTTCTTATTCATTAGATGAGTCTGCAATAATTGATGGAGCGTCATATTTTACTATTTTCTTTAAAATCTTGTTTCCATTACTCAGGCCAGCTATTGTTACAGTACTGATATTGAAAGGTGTATCAGTTTATAAGGAATATTATATGGCCAACCTTTATTTGCAGACTAAAACGAAACTGGTTACAATCTCAACATCTCTATATACATTTACGGGAGAGTATGGTAATCAATATAATTACATTTGTGCCGGTGTTATTATTACAATTATTCCGATATTGATAGTATTTTTATTTTTGCAAAAATATATCTATAGCGGAATGACTAATGGTGCAGTAAAAGAATAGGCGGTAAAAATGTTGATAGATGAAGTGGTAAAAAACCTAAATGATGTTATTATTCCGTTTTGGAAAAAAATGAGAGATGATGAATATGGTGGCTTTTATGGTAAGGTGGATTCACAACTAAAGCTGTATAAAAAAACTTCGAAGGCCTGCGTATACAATAGCAGAATTATGTGGTTTTTTCTCCAGGCATATAAGTGTACCAAAGATCAGGAATGTCTAGACTGTGCTAATGAAGCATATCGTCTTTTGAAGAATAATTACCTAGATAATATAGAAGGAGGGCTGTACTGGTCTGTTTCATATGATTTGATTCCAGATGATACAGCTAAGTATACATTCAATCTTGCTTATGCAATTCTTGCACTAACAGCCTACTATGAAACTGTCGGAGATAGTGAGGCATTGGAACTTGCTGTTAAGCTTCGAGATATAATCGAGACTGAATGCAAAGATGAGTACGGTTACTTGGAAATAATGGGTCACCGTTCATCTGCTGATGGTGCATTTGCTTTGTCAGAGGGAGATTATCGTGGTGAAAAGACTGCAAATACAGTTCTTCATTTGATGGAAGCTTACTCAGAGCTCTATCGTGTTCAACCAGATCATATTACGGAGAATTGCATTAAATACCTAATGCAGATTTATGTTGAAAAAATATATAACCCGAAGAAAAAACATATAAATATGTTCTTTGATAGCAAGATGCAACCTGTAGTGGATTACTATTCCTTTGGGCATGATATTGAATCTTCATGGATTTTAGACAAATGTTGCAACGCAGTTCCTCAAAATGGATATACTGATACAATTGGAAAAATATCAGATGAGTTAATTGAGAATATTTATGAAAATTCATATAACAACAACTCTATAGATGATGAGGTAAGCGATGATACTGTAAATAATCGTCGTGTATTCTGGGTTCAAGCGGAGGCTGTTGTTGGCTTTATTAATGCGTGGGAAAAGCATCCTGAAAAGAAAGAATATTATGAAGCTGCTATTAATATTTGGGGATTTATACGGGACAATATTGTTGATAAACGCCCAGGAGGAGAATGGCTTCATGATGTTTCATTAAAAGGAGAGCAGGATTCTTTAGCTTCTGTTGTAGGACCTTGGAAATGTCCGTTTCATAATGGAAGGATGTGTATAGAACTCATTAACAGAAACAATAGATATAGCTTTGATAAAGAGGATGGACAGAAAGATGTATAAGTATGAAACACATTTACATACGCGTGAAGCAAGTGCTTGCGCTTCATGCAAAGGCGAAGAATACATCGATGTATATTTGAGACTTGGATACAAGGGCATTATAGTAACTGATCATTTTTTTAATGGAAATTGCGCTATAGATCCAAAACTTTCGTGGGAAGATAGAGTTGAATTATTCTGCAAAGGATATGAGAATGCGAAGGCGGAAGGCGACAAACGTGGTTTAGATGTTTTTTTCGGATGGGAATCTAATTACGATTGTGATGAATATTTAATATATGGATTAGATAAAAAATGGCTATTGAAACATCCTGAAATGATGGGATGGACTCAGAGAGAGCAATTAGAGCATGTTCGAGCAGATGGAGGATTAGTAGTTCATGCTCACCCATTTCGTGAAAGAAACTACATTAAGGAAATAAATCTTCACAATGTTCATGCTGACGCTTTGGAAGTATGTAACGCTGGAAATTCAGCACCTCAGAATGCATTAGCTTATGCCTATTGCAAGAAATTAAAAATGCCAATGACGTCAGGATCGGATATACACCACTCAAGTGGCGCTGCTTTTGGGTGTTTTGGAATGGTATTTAATGAACCATTAAAGGATATTTCAGACTATGTGAAGCAAGTTAAGGCAGGAAAAGGATATAAAGTTATTATTCCGTCGGAGCATAGACACTCGACTGAGGAAAGTAGACCTTCGTTACCTATTTTTTTGTATGATTACGACGGAAATAAGAAGCAAGTCATTGTTGATGAACTATTATAGATATGATGAAGTGGAGTATTGAATCTATAAGATTTCCTAACTCCTAATAATAAGGTCTCAAGCTATTATTGCTTGAGATCTTTCTTATGCTAATTATGCATAAAACAAGCTTAATTTCATTTTATCTCAACAAGTTTTGCGTCATTAATATTGTAATAATCTGCCATGTTGCTACTTAATCCAGCTGCTTTCCATGCTTTGTCAAAAAGAGGTAACACATTTTTCGGGAAAGTACGTTGTATCGGACTACAAACCTGCTAGGATTATCTTTAAAGAGAAGTTAGTACCCTCATTCAAAACTTAATGCTCTAGTGCTATTAATATCTGTATAGTACATAGTGTTGAGGGCAAATGATAAATTAGAGTACGACATGATAGGAGCAAAAATATGAGTGAGAAGAGTACATTTGCTAAGAAAAGAAGCGCTTTTTTAAAACGAAAAACTATATCTGAGTTAATGCAGATGCGAGATATACTGCTACAGGCGAATGAATTAAGAGCTAAGGGTGATACAGAAGGCTATGAGCGACTACTAAGCTCGACAAAAGACAAACTGGAAGCAAAGATTGCTGAATGTAATGTTACAAATTCTGAGTTAGACGGGAATCTAAAGATAGATAGAGATAAAATCCCAGCACCAGGTGAAGTCCTCGCTAAAAATGATAAGATCATATTGAAAATGATAGCCTCCAATGAAAAACCGCTTTATATCAGGGTGTCATACGAATGTAGCTCTGAAAAATATATGTATGATGATGAAAAGTATGTAGCGGACTTATGGGATTCTCGACTAGCTGACTGCGCTGTTGTGGCATCAATATACGATACAGTCCAAAATGCGTATGTTGGATATTGCATGATTAAAGATATACGCAAAAAAGATTGGGAAATTGCGATAGAAGAACTAGAAGAATATAGGAATCAGGGGTATGGCTATAATGCATTGAGTATGTTCATATCCAATATTAGATTATTAACGAACCATAGATTTTTTCGTGCCAGGATTGATGTTGACAATATTGCATCTCAAGGCCTTTTTAGAAAGTTAGGAGCATATCCAGATGGGATAAGTGAATTTGATTTGCATGGTACTTCGTTAGAAGAATTTAGAAAAGAAAATGCAGATGAAATAAATGATAATATCAGAGCTATAGCAGAAGAGTTTTGCGTAGAGCCTGAAGATCTTCTTGGTATGGTTTTGGAATATCGCATCGATACAGGTGAATAAGTTTACTATAGCATCTCAATAAATGAGACGACGAATAAAGAGCGTGTGAAATAATCTCTGTAAATATGATATCCTAAGATAATAGACGAGTCATATGGTTGTGCTTTCATAGCTACTGTATGGCTCGCCAATTATCTTTAATATTATATTTACAGAGATTACTTCACTCCAAATTCTAAACAGATTTCAGGTGTACCCTGTCTAATAAATTCCTACAGTAAATTTACCCGATCTGTAGTGCAAATTTTATTGATTGCTTACGCACAATGATGTATTATTAATATACACTAAAAGAGAGAAGCCGAGCTAATATGAGTATTGATGATATTATTATTTTATCCGTTGCAATTATTCTTATGGCTATTTCAGCTGTTGAAGGTTTTAAAGCTGGGAGCAAAGAAAATCATAAAGAAGTAGCAAAATAGGTTAACAAATAAAGTCAAGTTTGTTAATGTGTTTACATACATTAGAAAACAAGAATATGCAAAAATATAAAGCGATTACCTTGCCACAGGTAGTTGCTTTTTTTGTATGTTCTTTTCTTTTGTGTAAATCTATAGAAAGAATATGGAAGTAGAAAAAAGTTTTTTAAAATTAACGTAGGATATAGAGAAAAAAATGAATGAATGTCATTTTGGATATAAGAAAACTAAAAATAAAAAAATGGTACTAGACAAAACGGTACCATAGTACTAAAATATGAATCTGATGCTAGTGATTGATGAGAAATGGTCATTGTCGTATATCACATAGGGGTATGTGAAAGGAAAGCGATAATGAAAAAAACACCATTATTAGTGGCAATTCTATGTTTAGGTGTACTTACAGCTTGCGGAGAAGCAAATACTGAAGTAGCTAATGTTAATGAATTAGATCAAAATGAACATGTACATGCATGGACAGGTGGAACCTGTGTAACAAAAGCAACGTGTTCAATCTGCGGATTAGAGGGCGAAATAATGCCTAACAATCATTCAATTATTTCAGCAACATTTTCTGAAGCAGCACATTGTGAAAACTGTGAATATGTCGAAGGACAGGCTATTGGAGAAGAAATTGAGTATGTAAAGGAAACTAGTTTTTTCTTACCTATGGCACTAGCTATAACAGATTCCGAAACTGGAGAAATTAAGGAAGACTCTATTTGGCATTTTGATAATGAGGACGCAAGAATTGATATTGTAAATGTATATATGGCGCCTTCAAAAGAAGATAATTGTACGGATATTTATTTTGAGTACAAAGATTCATTTAGCCGAATTTTTCAATATGACAGTTCAAAGTATACATATGAAGAGATTCATTATAATTATGAAGTGCCAGGATTTATTGCATTTGATAAGTATACAGGACAGAGATTTCCTAGCAGAAACTTACATGATGAAGACTCGCTTGAAGCAGACTTTATGCTAAAGGTAGCTGACAAAGAATTCAATATTAAAGCGCGAAAGAGCTCTGAGAAAAATTCTGAATGGGGAAGAGTAAATGTTAATGCTGATAATATGCAAGCTAATATGACAGAAATTGTATCAAAGTATATAATAACAGTCCCAAATGATTATGATGGATTACGCTTTTGCATACCTACTAGTGGAGTGGAAGACTTTAGTGGTGAAGCTGCGAATAAATTAGATGTGGATAATCTTTCGACATTATTAATGGATAAAGACGGAACAGGACACGCTATAACAGAATACTTATTTATTAATCCTTACGATTTTGCTGTAAAAGTAGCAGATCTCGCTGAAGTAATCACAACAGATGATGTAAAGCCAGAAGAAGAGAAGAGTGAACCTGTAAAAGAGGAAGTAAAAGAACCTCAGAAAGCACCAGCTCCAGCACCTTCACCTGCACCTTCACCAGCACCTGTGGTAACAAGTAATCCTACAACACCACAAGAGGCAATCGCATATGTAGAGTCAAGAGTAGGAATGAGCTGGGATGAAATAGTAGCAACATATGGCTTAGACTTTACAGCTGGCCTTATGTATCAAGCATGTGGCTGGACAGTTGATCCTAAAACAGGAGAAATCATAACTGAAGCGGAAGCCGCAGCAAGATGCGGAGTAATTGGAAGCACAGATGGTGAGATAACAGGAAACTGTGATATGACGGGCGTATACATCATCGGTTAAACGATGAGGTAAATATGAAATTTTTAAAAAGCATACTTATGGTCGTAATGATAAGCATAACACTTCTTATTATAAAGGATGGTGTTTATGCTGAAGATAGAGAATCAAACATTGATGGTGGACATGGAGCCACAGAATCAAGGGTTGACTACTTTCCCATATCAGATAACGACCAGGGTATGCTTATTTATTTTGTAGATTATAACGGCACAATGCTAGATAATGCATCGATCTTAATAGAGCAGCCATCGCTTTTATGGGATAATAGAAAGCCATCAGAGGTTTTAGGCCTAACTTCATCAAATTTCTATAACTATGTTTACCCAAGATATACTCCTGATAGAAAAATGGTTAGATATGAGCAGATGGATCTTGGAAGCTTTAATAGTCGATTTGGAACTTCAATGAAGTTTGCACATACAGATGACAATTCAAACTTTGGTGAGATACGTTCTGCTTTGATGGCTAACAACGTATTTGAAGACATTTTGAATTATAGTGTATTTGCGAATACTCAAAATAGATTTAATAAGTGGAAGACCACAAATAAAGATGAAGACTCAATCTTTCTAATCATCGAGCCAATCTATTCATTTAGAACACCCTTAAATAAAACAGTATCAGCAAAGCCAACGAAAGAGCATTCAGCAAGATGGATAGGAACCGTGCCAGGCTATGCAGCTGCCATGACACAGGCATGTATTATAAAGGATACAAGATACGCAACAATAGCACGAGCAAACCAAACAGGAGAGGATGGAATCAGGGAGCATGGCTATTGGTGGAACGCAACGTACTCAAACATGTATCAGGCAACGTTTGTGTGTACAAATAGATCACAACCAAGCCTAGGGATAGATAAAGCAGGAAGTAGCATGTACGGGAAGTACCTAAGCTACAGCGAAATGATGGATAAATCAAACGGCCTAGGAATCGGAATCTTTTGGATAGGCCACGACACAGAAGATGATCCAAACGAACCTAATAACCCAAACAATCCTAATAATCCACCATTGCCAACGGTAAATAAAACGACGTATACATATCCAGGAACAGCAAAGCCAGAGGTATATACGTATAATGACGCGCTACCTAACTATAACCTAGATAAGACGTTAAATCCCGAAGGTCGAATGCCAAGTTCAAAGCGATTAAAGAACGGAATCTATTTTGATGAGTGGTTCTGCTCCTATACTACTAACCATGTAGATTTATCTACTGATGTAACAGTAAGATATCAAGTGCAAACAGGCCATTGGAGCAGGTGGACAACTAACAGCGAGAGAGTAAGAAGAAAAGATTATAGCATGAGTAGCTATAATCGAGGGTTTAATGACTCAACAGACTTTTATCAATCAAGATTTGTAAGTGTAACGGATGGTGGAAAAGAAACAGACAATAATGGAACTGACGTATACTACTACAACGTGACGTATCAAACAAGGGCGTACTATTGGGATGCAGCTGAGCCTTACTATGTTAAAGTAACAAGAAAATCGTCTTACGAAAAAGTAGAAGATTATGATGTATACGCATTTGAAAAAGCAACTATAACGAATCCATGCTTTAACAAAAATCAGGACTATGAAGAAAACAGGAGTGTAGGCTATACAATAAGACAGTATGCTAATAACATAGTACATACACCAACCAATACAAGCGTAAACAGCCCAATACAATCAAGGACCTCTTTGGCTGATGCCAAAAACATAGCAAATCAAAGAGCGCCTAGGGATGCAGATAATTGGCAGGTAAAGAGCGATTACTTAAATGTAGGTGGAACGATATTCTTCGATGATACTCAAGGAATCGTAGGTGTAAACGCAAAACGAATAGCAACGGTAGATTTTCCTAGTACAACAAAAGAGCATGAAGGAGTATTAGTACCATTTAATACCAAAAACGGAAAGTATAATACATCAGGAACCTACTACTATCGTTTTGTGGAGGGATGCGACGAGAACATGCTGCGTGTAAAAATAAGTTATCCGAAAGGATAGCTTATTTTTATATGCGGCATTAAAAATGAAAAATTTTTGTGTGAATCCTATTTACATTCAATGGCCAAAAATAATTATATATCATTATGATACCCAGAAGGAGATAATGATAGATGATTGAATTAGAAGACATTTTTAGAAAAAATGTAAAAGAAATACTGGAAGAAAACAAAAAGATAAAGGGTAGGAAAAAGCAGAAAGGGGAAACAACATATAGAAGAAAAAATGCTCCTACTAATATGAATACCTTGAGTCATAATTTGGGACTTTATGTAAATGAAGGAGATTCTTTGCAGGCGGTTTGTAATGATATAAATGGCATTTCGCGAGTTACTCTAAAAAAGGCAGATGCATATGCAAAAGCGTTAGGTGTGGGTACGTCGAGACTGCTATACTCGCAAGAGCTGGAGGATATTTTTGCTTCTTTGTTTGTTGCATCTAGGCATGAAAGAATGTTAAGGCGTGCCCTTAAAAGCGCTAATGCACTATACGATTATTTGTATCCTAAAAGACCTTATATATCCCGCTATAATATTGATTCGTACCTTGCGGAATTAAATATACTAAAAGGTAATTGCTGTGAAAGTAAATTGTTGAACAGATATGAATTTATACTAAAAGGGATAGGAATAAATGATTATGAATCATTAGTAAATGAGATTCGTAACTATATTCATGACTTAGAGGATGGAGTCGCAAAATTATCTTTTTTAAAATACGAAACTATTTTGAGGCTAGCAAATGGATACACTCACTTGGATTATGCGAAATCAGAAGAGGGCATAATTAAAATGGCGTATTTCGATTTTGGTAGGTTTGCTTATTATCTTCCATATTATGGGGAGGATGAGGTTGGAACAGGAGCTAAAGAAATCTTGCCTATGAACGATGAAAAGATGAACGCTAATTTGTGCATATTCTTTTCTGAGGATGATGCTTGCAATATCCTACAGAGATTTCTCTTGGAGAATATGATCTTAGTATCTTTTGAAAATAGGAATGAGTACTATCCTAAAAATTCCTTTTGGGATAGTGATTGGTTAGAAAATGAATTATTCGACAAACTAAAAATGGAGTACTACGTAGGATTTTAGCAGAAAAGCTTCGAATGAGCTCCTTTCGGAGTTTATACTTTTAAATAATGAGATTTATCTAGTCCTACTAGACAAAAATTACCAACTTAGTTGATATCATTTTTCGTGCCAGAGGGCAATAAGTTAAGAGAGGATATGAAAAATGAGATCAAAAGTAAGAAAAGATATCAGCTTAAGTCCTGATACAGCATCAAGATTGGAGGAGTACGCAAAACAAAAAGGGCTATCTGTAAGCGCAGTCATCGAGCACTGGACTTGGAACGTAGCTAAGTTAAAAAATGATCAAATAAGAGGCCAGATAAGCTTTGAAACAAATTGCAATGTGAAAACTGACATAGAGCGGATAGGAGGAATGGACCATGATGTAAATACATCTGGTCGATAGAAATATGAAGCTTGAAACTTTTATGTGGTTAGAAGATAAAATCAGCAATCCGAGTGGATTATACAGAGAGGGAGTACCTGACGAATTCATTCCATTTCTATATGATGAATCTCATAATATCGTACTGTTCAGGAAGATTCTACCAGGTCTTTACCGAATAAATAGGAATCCTAGATTGAAGAGTAGAGAATTTGAAGCAGTAGTTAAGACATTTTGCAGATTTGTAGACGAAATGAATGCAGGGCCTAGTAATCCTTATGTGCATTATGACAAGAGTGAAGAAGCTGATTATGTGGAATTATACATCTGGGGTAGGATTGATGATTCACTCAGTAAACTTAATTCCTTAATAATAGAAAACGGATTATATAGCGATAATAGAGTTACACTTCTTGAGTATCTTGCAAAGTCTCATTTGGAAACGTCTGCAATGATAAAATTGGTTCTAAAAGATAAGACCGTGTTAAGCGAAATGCCAGTCTTTTATTTGAGCAATATGTCTACAGATGCACTATCGCTTAGAATAGCAAGAATAAGAACGATTAATTCTGTTCAAGTGATAGATATTGTAAGTCCAATAAAGAGAAATGTAAGGCAAGAGCATGAAGCAAAGTGGGCGCTATACAAAAAAGCTATTTCACTTTTAAGCCGAGATGATGATATAGATGTAAGTAGCAGATAATCTATAATATTTTGAAGAAAGCATGAGCCTAGTGTGATTCATGCAAAGGGTATTTTGGTTGCATAAATCAAAATACCCTTGAAAATTTTTGGTATTGTGTTTTTTTCATGAAACGTAATAAGATAAAGGTGGGAATACCCACAGTCCCACGGAGGTGATTGTATGTCAGTAGTAATAAAATCATATGATGCAAAAATTGATTCAAAAAAAAGAATAACATTAAGAAACGCATTATTCGAGTATTATCATGTTCAGGAATGTGACGATGGAAGAATAGTACTTGAGCCAAGAGAACTTACAGTGCCTTTTAGCGTGTCATCCAATACGCTGAACATGATGGATCAAAGTGTTGATAATTTAAGAGTTGGTAAAGTATCTGAAGCAATCGATTTATCTGAATTTGAGGAGACTTAATGTTCACAGTACATATGGGTATTCCAGAAACGGTTAAAAAATTTTTTAGGATTGATTTAGAAAAATCCTAAGTGTGTGAATGGACAGGGAAAGAGACAGAATTAAAAGCTGTCTCTTTTTTGCTTGGAAGGATATAGCGAAATGTTCTATAGTATAATGCGTTCGCAAATACCTATTAACAACATCAAAAACAACGTGCGTATATAAAAAATAATATAAGCACGAACGACAAAATAGAACTTTACAAACGTGCGTATATTAAATATAATATAAGTACGTTTGGAGGTGATTACTGTGAGTGAAATTAAAAACCTTGTTGATGAATCAGGAATGATTACAACAAAAGAAGTAACCGGAAAGAATCATTCAAAATCGGAATATTATAATTATTTGAAAAAGAATAGTTTTGAGCAAATTTCACGTGGTATCTATGCTTCACAGGATGCTTGGGTTGACCCTTTGTTGATTGCGCACATGAGATGCCCTAAAGCAGTGATATCTCATGATGTTGCACTTCATTATTATGGGTTGGTTGACAGAGAACCTTCAGCAACAACGATTACCATTTATTCTGGATATAATACAAGCCGACTTAAAGCTGCTGGTTTTAAGGTGTTTTTTGTAAAGAAAGAATATCTTGCTCTAGGAAAGACAGAGGTTGTTGATTTAGATGGTAATAGCATTCCAATGTATGATTTGGAAAGAACGATGTGCGATCTTGTTAGAAATAGAAACAGCTTTGAGCTGCAAGATTTCAATACTGCACTTAAAACTTATGCCAGAAAAAAAGAAAAAAATCTTACTAAGTTATTTGAATATGCAAAAATGCTCCGAGTAGAAAACCTGATGAGGTCTTATATGGAGGTACTTTTATAATGGGATTAACGTCTGCACAGGCCAAGGGAAGAATTAAGAATATAGCATCTAAAAATGGTGCGGATCCAAGAGTTCTTATGAGAATTTATATGATGGAGAGGTTTTTAGAGAGAGTATCACTTTCTGCCTATAAGGATAACTTCATCATAAAAGGAGGAATGCTCATAACATCAATGGTTGGCATTTCAATGAGGTCAACTATGGATATTGACACAACTGTAAATGGGCAGGATTTAAGCCTAGAAAATGCACAGCATATAGTAAGTGAGATTGCGAAAATTCAGATTGATGATGGCGTAACCTTTTGTATTAAGGATGTAGAAACAATAATGGATGAGATAGAATATCCAGGAATCCGATTTCATTTAGATGCGATGTTTGAAAAAATGGTTACACCAATCAAGATAGATGTTTCTACGGGCGATGTGATAACTCCAAGAGCGATTGAATATAATTACAAGCTCATGCTTGAGGAAAGAGAAATCGAGTTGTGGAGTTATAACCTCGAAACCATTTTGGGAGAAAAATTACAGACAATACTTGTTCGTGAGCGTGCCAATACTAGGATGAGAGATTTTTATGATATTTGTGTGTTGGTAGAAATGTATGTTGGAGAAATCAAAGTAGAAGATTTTAAGGCAGCATATGAAGCAACATGTCGAAAAAGAGAGTCATTATACTTATTGGGTAATGAAGAAAAAATAATAGATATTATCGGGGGAGACAGTAAGCTGAATATGGGGTGGACAAATTATAAGAAGAAGTTTTCTTATGCATCGGATATTACTTATGAGAAAACCATAGAGTGCGCTAAGATGTTGATTTCATTTTTGCGAGGTAGTTCCGATAGATAAGTAATGAGTATTACAGGGTCGATGAATAGTTAAAATAATAACGATCAAACAATAAAAAGGCACCTGATTGACGAGCTAGAATTTGCTGGTCGCCAGGCGCTTTTTTTATTGGGCACGATTTCCTTAGAGGATTATCACTAACATAATAACAACACTGAATAAACAATATATAAAAATGCCTGCATCGTATGATTCGACTAATGAACTCACAGGTGCAGGTATTTTTGAGAAAATATGTAACAATTTACAATTGACAAGTACATTATATCTATTATGTGTTAACCGGCAAAAATTGTTGCTCTGTATGCGATTTTCAGGAATAAAAAAGGTATAAATCTACGTATTTATAGGCGAAAAACGCATACAAAAGCATGGAAAAACATAATATAGTGACGGGAAAAATTCAAAACGCACATAGTTTACATAACAACAGAATCTCTTCCTATTGATTATTATTTTATAAGTAAAAAAAAGAGAAAAAATAAATGTAAATAATATATGGAAGAGAAGGAAAAATTATGTTATTATTTTTATATATATAACGTCGTATAACGTATGTTTTGCGACGTTGCTTATAGAAAATAGTCACTACTTTCGTTTTTTCTCTATATTTACGCTTTGAAATAGTCTACTTAAAATAGTAATCAAGGCGTGGGGGCAAGGTATTTTATCGTAGCAGACGCATTATTCAAGCGTCAATGAGGTTTTTTATGTCAGAATACAAAGATCAGCAACAATATGAATCAAGAATGATAGCTCAAAGCATGGTAACTACAGAGTTACCTTGGTTTACTCATGAATATTTCGATAATAGACGTGATTTAGCTGGTTCTACACGATTAGAATATTGTTATATACTTCGTGAGTTTTTTGATTATATCTGTTATTTTGATGGTAGATTCGTTGATAAGGGCGTTTTAGGCTTAGAATTGTCCGATATGAAGCTTCTTAAAAAGGACGATATAAACGACTATCTTAACTGGAAAGAATCGCACAAAATACATGAAGGTGAATGGAATGAAGAAGTTATAGGTGTGTCACCAGCAACTATTAAAAGGATTAGGTCATGTCTTGTTTCATTCTTTAATAGCTTTGTAGAAGAAAACAAACTTGATAATAACCCCGTTGTAGGAATAAAGGCTCCTAAATTGCCCGAAAGAGATCCTATATCACTAAATAAAGAAGAAAAACAACGACTATTATCATGTATAAAGAATGGTACTGGATTAACTGGAAATGCCCTTCTAAATCATGCTAATTCAGTCGAAAGAGACTATGCAATCGCTTATGTTTTCCTTCACACAGGAGTTCGTATTTCAGAGCTTGTAGGCATGGATATAAGAGATATTGACTTCTATACACACTCTATTCGCATCTACAGAAAGGGAAATAAGGAACAAGAAGTCTTCTTCTCAGATTCTTGCGAAGAGGCATTGAATGAGTATCTTGAAGTACGTCATTCTAAGTTTACGCCAAGGGATGACCAGGCTTTATTCTTAAATAAATATGGCGAACGCATTACAGAGCGCTCTGTTGAAAGAATGATAAAAAAATATGTGGAGATAGCTCTTCCTAACAGAAGAAAGATCACTCCACATAAATTACGATCTACATATGCTACCGATATGCTTAATGCTACCGGTGATATTGAATTAGTTTCAAAGCAGCTAGGACATGCGCATGTATCTACCACTCAGATATATGCTAAGTCTGCGAAAGAGGCCAGAGCTGATGTTAGAAATATGATTGAATAACTGCAGAAAGATAAACTTCCGATGTGTAAAAATAAGTAAAAAAAATTTTTAAAAAAAAAGACGAAAAAATGAACTTTATTTTTTAGAAAAGTAAAAAATGTATTTAGTCCAAAATGAGCAAAAATGTACTTTATTTTTCTCCATTTTTACATTTGTGTTTTTTATAATATAGACAGAGAAAAATCAGATTTTATGGCTAAGGAGATGAGTGACAAATGCTATTTAGTGCAGAGCAGATTTCACAACCATATTCAGGAGAGTATGAAGAAAAGATATATGATATAGAGAGCAATTGGAACTCATCTGATTGGACTTGGATTAAATTTGAAGAAGAGGATTCTATATGGTGTGGAGAATTCAGGGGTAAATATATTGGAGTGGCTTTTTCTAACATCAAAGAAATAATAGTTGTGATTACTTCAGATTACATATATGTAATAGATACAAAAACAAAAGAGATTATTGATAGTGATAGGAATTTTGAATATTGTGATATAACTTGTACACCTCTGGGTGATATTTTATTATCCAGTGGTTATGGACTTGAAATACTTTGGGATAAAGCACTTTCAAGTATTGAAACAATTGTGTTACCTGTTAATGCTGATTCGTTACGATTTGTTGGATATAAAGACAATATATTAGAAATGAATTGTTATGAGTTTTGCAATTGGTCGAATAATGTCACTTTGCTTTTTGATTGTAAGACAAAAATGATAGAAACCTAAATTGTCATTTTCTGAGCCGGCACATTCTCAAAAATGAACTTTATTTTTTGTTTATTTCACTCTTCTTCTATCAGATTCAGATAAAGAAAATGAACTTTATTTTTCCAAATTATTTCGTTTATTTTGGAATAAAGTTCATTTTTAAAAAAGTGTACTTTATCGTTCTATCCCAGTACTCATAAGGGTTACAGGGGTTTTAGAATAAAGTTTAAAATTTTTTACTTTTAAAAATAACTTCCGATAAGTAAAAAAAACTTCCGATAAGTAAAAAAAATTTTTTTGAAAAATAGGTGGAAAATGAACTTTATTTTTTAGAAAAGTAAAAAAAGTATTTAGACCAAAATGAGCAAAAATGTACTTTATTTTTCTCCCTTTTTACATTTGTGTTTTTTATAATATAGACAGAGAAATACAAATTTCGGAATTAAACAATTTGAATTTGGCAGGAGTGTGATTGTATGAAAAAGAAATTCTTTGTGGTAATTGCAATTATAGTTGTTTTAGTAATCCTATTAACCCCTGTTCGTATGAACTTAAAAGACGGCGGAAGTGTAAGGTATAAAGCATTAGTGTATGAAGTTACAAAAATACACCAACTTTCACCAGAAGTAGATGGTGTAAAACCATATATTGACGGGTTCGAAATCAAAATACTCGGAATGACAGTTTATAGAGAAACAAACGAATAGACAAATCCCAGCTTGTCGAGCTGATACGTTAGACAAGAAACTTGTCATTTTCTGAGCCGGCACATTCTCAAAAATGAACTTTATTTTTTGTTTATTTCACTCTTCTTCTATCAGATTCAGATAAAGAAAATGAACTTTATTTTTCCAAATTATTTCGTTCATTTTGGAATAAAGTTCATTTTAAAAAAAGTGTACTTTATCGTTCTATCCCAGTACTCATAAGGGTTACAGGGGTTTTAGAATAAAGTTTATTTTTTTTACTTTTCTTCCGTCAATCGGATCTTGTTTATTTTCCCTTTAAAAAACTATTTAATGTGTTTGCCATTTCTTGCGCTTTATGTATTCTAATATCAATTCGCTTGTCGCACATTGTTAGTCGATCAAGATACTCAGCAGCTACACAATTAGGAGTTGTACGTCCTATTGCTTCTCCTGCATACATCATGTTTTCGATAGACCTAAATCTATAAATATCATCGATATTAATTGTGATGCATTGTCCACAACCGCCAGCCTCTCTAATAATCATCTTATCTGAATCTAAAATAAGATTTACTTTTGTAGCGGCAAGCTGTCCTTTGCGAAATCTATAATATGCATCTAGTGATATAGTTTTAGCAAGCGTTTCATCTTGGGAATGCTCATTAATAGTTCTGTCATTCTCAGGAACTTTCTGGTTTAGACTTCGCTTCTGAGTCTGAATAGCACTCATATTTCTAATTAACTTTTCGACAGTATTTCTATCCCATAACTCTACTCCTATTTTTCTTGCAGTCTCAATTGCTGCTTGTGTAAAGAAATTATTTGTAACCACTACAGCTTTGTGTGCATTATAATAGGCCATTCCAGAATATGCTTCCTGAACTGCATGATTTCCTACTTTGTCTGAATACCTTTTGCATTGAAATGCATATTTTATGCCTTGTTTTGTTGCTAAAATGTCTACTCCGAAATCACCACTCCGAGATGTTAAATTCAAGTTACTATATCCATTTCTTTTTAATAATTCAGCAACAAATATCTCAAATTGTTCTCCAGAAAGATTGTTGTAATCAGAAACATTTAGCTGAAACAAATTTTCTTTCCTTTGTTTTGTGGCTCTTACTAATAAAAGAACGATGGTGACAATTAGAATCAAAACAATGGGCCAATACTTAGCTAGCCACGCAAGTATACCGAATAACAAAAGACTATCTATTATAGTTGACATATAAACCTCTACCAACATGTATAAACGCTGTAAACCATACTGCTCTTTGACATCACATTATGGTACTAATTCTATCCTCATACTGTAAACTCAAATTAACAAAGGCTTTCGTAATATATACAGTTTTTAACCCTTTCAACCAAAAGATGAATGCCTATAAGCTATGGCTTACAATTTCCACATGGCTCATATCCATTTATTATTGCTTCATTTGCTGACGTTAGAAATGCAATTGATTAGTCTTACGCATTCAAAAATCGGTATTAAAATTTTATCTTTCAACCACACAAACTAATTAATCTATTTGCTTATAATTAATAGCATGATATAATAACAATGTTACAAAAAGATAAGCCCAATTATCTTTTTATGCCAATCCCAAAAGAGATCCGTCTATCGGATCTTTTTTATTTTCTTTATATTTTCGCGGTCTTCTGCTACTATTTATGGAGTGAAGGAGACAAAATATGGCAATAGATGATACAAACAAAGTAGATGGATTAGCAATTGACAAAAGCAGAAAGGCATTAGTACTTCTAATGACTGACCACCTCGCATTTGAGGGTAATAATACATTATCTGAAAAAGACCATTTACTTCTCCTGCAAGACAAGATTAATGCATATATCGAATTTATTAGCACAAGGCAATATGAATCCATATATCCAAACGAAGAAATCGCTTTGACCATAATTGAGATTCACTTCAAGTACAACATTACTAAGACATGCGAGAAATTTATAGAAGTGGTACGTTCTCAGATAGCAGAACTTGGAATAATCGTTGAAACTCAAGTAGCCTCTGAAAGCAGAAATGTGTCTGGAAATATCTTATTTTAGACAAAATAAAGCACCTAGAGTATAGCTTAATTCCACCTATACTACTGGGTGCTTATTTATTGAATCTCGGAGTATTGAATCCTCAGTTATTCATTTGCCCCTTTCACCGATTCGAGTATTATTTTAGCTATTTCGATAGGATATGCTACAAAAGGATATCCATCGTCTTTCCTATCTTTTATTTTGACAACTCCTTTGCCTTGTTCTGTTACATATAAGCTTCCATAGCTATCTCTGCCCAAAATCCCTATATCGCACATAGTTTTATTTGCTTTTCTTGACGAAGGATAATCTGAAAATTTTTCTTTCCAATATTTGGTGCTATATTTCTCTGAATCATCTACATGCTTAAAATGTTTTTTCCAGTTAAGCAGTTCATTAGTACTGTCATTTATCTTCTCTAACGTCTTTTTTCCTGTCTCTATTTTATCAGCAGGTGAATCACATGAACTAGAAACGCTACTAGCCAATACTTTACTAGCTTTCCTATTCTTTTTGCCATGGCAAACAACAATTCCAGTCGCAACTGCACCAACCAATCCAAGTACCGCTAAAGCAATCACAGAGCCTTTTTTCTTCTTTTCTCTCTTCTTTGCTTCAATTTCTTCATTTTCTTCTACAATTTCTACTTCTTCTTTATTGCTGTTCATCTGACCTCCATCACCAATAATGCTTTGCTTTTGCTGTCCAATAAATGTCTCTTAACCTTATTTTAAATGAAAGCCATATTTTTGCAATCTCTTTAGCGAAAAAAATACATATTTCTTCTGTCTTTTAATAGACCATTTATAAATAATTCTTTAGTTCGAATTATATCCGTGCTTTCTGCTTTGAAGTGTCTCTTTCCACCAAGATTCCCTTTCAAGAATTACGTGATCATCAACTTTCGCATTATAATTTTCCAAAATTGAATATTGAAAGTACTTTTGAACATACTCAAAGCCTTTTTCATCTACAACCAATGCTTTTAGCTCAACATTACCACCGTGACCATTCTCAACATAATTGCTCCACCTTTGAAGAAGCATTCCGTAGTCACTAGTCGCTGAACCCACATACAATTTCCCATTATTTGTGTCTGTGATTAGGTATACTGCCTTCTGATTTTCTAATGCTGCTCTCCAGTCCTTCTTATTTTGATTCACAACTATAGAAAGCTGCTCATATGATAAACGTACCTTGTCGTAACCAGGAAAATCATATCCATCAAATGTTGCAGGAAGTATCTGATTTACTATCAGATCATCGCATACGCTTTTATAGTAAACGCCCTGCGACTGAAACGTCTTATGGAATTTAACAATAACTCTTCCATAATATTGCCTATATTCTTCTAGCTCCTCAGTCTCACAACAGATACCTTCAACGGGAACATCGAGGTCCTTAAGCATCCTCTTAATAGTGACAAGAAGCCATGTATCGTTAGTAAGCTTTAGAAAACATATGCCTATCTGTCCTGCATGAAAATAACTAACCTTACGTTTCCATAAAAACCAGTTAGTCTTAATAATTTCAGGGTCTTTTTGATATAGTTCGAGCGGATTTGCATCAGAACTAGTCTGATTGAATCTTATCTTGATATTTTCTAATTCATGTTCTTCAAAATGAAGCAAATCCTTTAACTTTATTTCCATGAAATTACCATCTACTCCCTATAATAAATTGTATATATTTAGTCCCTTGTTCTGTCTTTCGTAATCTATCAAACAATATGGTTCAATGTTCTCCACCGCCATTTAGTACTCTTTTGACCCGGAGTCTAAGCCATACATTTCCTTAAATAAATCCAGATCTCGACCATCTTTTATGAGCATAACCTCAGTATTTTCTATCTATTATCTTATCAATCACTCAGCGCCTTTTCTATCTCTTTAGCCCACCACATACCTGTATCAGTAAGTTTCCAGCAATCATTTGCGCCTAATTCAATGAGCCCCAAGCGTGCTGTTGCATCAATAGCTTCCTCAAATGTCGATGTAACAACATTCCCCTTCCTAGTATAGTTTAATATTTTTGCAGCTTCTCTTATCAAATCTTCTTGATTAAGGCCTACTTGTTCATACAACACATAGCCAACTGCATTTTTTAACTCTGGAAGAGGAACTTCTGCTATATAACGCTGATTTTCACCCTCTCCATTTGCTCTCATACAATAGAAATTTTTAGGATTCTGATTCTTTTTCCAATACATTTTCTTTCCGTCTAACAAAGATACTTGATTTGAGTATGCTTTAAGAACGGGCATAATTTTTGCTTGTATTCTGCTTCCAGCTCTGGCAAATCCAAAAGATTGAGCTATTCTTCTAACCAAAACCGCTTCAAATATAGGTGCTTCTTCTTCAATTACTTTTTCCGCACGCTCTCTAATCGACGAAGTGTAATTATATTTTGCAAAATCTTCAGGATCTACATTACTCTGCTTTAACCTCGCTGTTTTGTACGTAGGAATAACCCTTGATACTTTTTGCATTGACTCAACTGAGTCATTTATTAGTGCAAACATTTCTTCAATATCTGGTTCAGTAGTTTTAGCAGGTTCTTCTTTAGTTTCCTCTTCTTCTCCATCTTCTATCTTTTTAAGGCAGTCGAAGATTCTCTTTATTTCTTTCTTAGAGTTATCCCACCAGTCCATTGTCCATATTCTTAGAATATTCCAGCCTAAAGATTCTAAAATGCCAACCTGGGCGATTTCTCTATCCCTTGTAGTCTTAGCAATTTCGTATCCATGACCATCAAGTAAGATACCTAAGATATAGCTATCAGAATTATTGGGATCTACTATACCAATATCGATTCTGTTTTCTGAGTGACCAATGTTTACGTCAGTGTCATACCCATTTGCTTTAAGCTCTTCACAAATAGTCTTAACAATACCGTTAATGCTATGACTTCCCATTGTATCAACATTTTCTTCTGTGCATATAAGCTTCTGACCAGCAGCATACTCTAAGAAGTGTTTAAGCTCTAATACACCCTTTGCACTTGTACGATTTACATCAATATTCTCAGGAGTTAAGGTTGAGAATACTGTCATCTCGCATCTTGCACGTGATACCGCTACGTTTAATCGTCTCCAGCCACCTTCCCTGTTAAGAGGGCCAAAATTGAGCGATATTTTACCGTATTCATCAGGGCCATATCCAACTGAGAATAAAATTACATCCCTTTCATCACCCTGAACATTTTCAAGGTTTTTAATGAAAATAGGCTCCTTCTCGTTATATACCCATGCTTCTAATTCCTGATTGTTTTCACACTCTGCTGAAAGCAAATCATCGATTAAGTTCTGCTGAGCAGAGTTAAATGTAACTACACCGATACTATAGCGGCGTAAGATTTCATCATTAAATCTTCTTAAAATCTCATCAACGACTGCTCTTGCCTCTTCTTTATTATGACGTGTTTTTCCTCTTTCAAAGGTACCATTCACATGAACTAGGCTAACCTTTGTTTCCCTGTCATTTACTGAAGGGAATGTATATAACTTATTACCGTAGAAGTGGCTATTGCTAAACGCAATAAGACTTTCGTGTTTACTTCTGTAGTGCCATAAAAGATGTGTCTGAGGCATACTCATGGCAAGGCAGTCATCAAGAATGCTTTCTAGGTCTTCCATTTCAATGTTATCCTCATCTACTGCTGTAGTTGAGAAGAATGAAGTGGGTGGCATCTGGTTGGGATCACCAACAACAATCGCATTTTCACCTCTTGCTAATGCTCCTACTGCCTTACATGTAGGAAGCTGTGAAGCCTCATCAAATACAACCAGGTCAAATAACTCTGACTTAGGGTCAAGATACTGAGCAGCGGAAATAGGGCTCATAAGCATACAGGGGCACAATCTAGGTAATAAGTTTGGTATCTGCTCAAATAACTTTCTAATGCTTACGCCACGTCCGTTACTTCTAATAGCTCTTTGCAAAATACCAAGTTCTGAGCTTTGTGCAGCTTCTTTTGTAAAGTTAGGAACGTTTGCAGCAAGCCTACAATAGATTTCTAACTGAGTAAGCCTTGTAAGCTCCGCATCCATCTTCTTAAACTGAGAGATTTTTTCATTAAACACAGAACCTGAGAACTTATTTAATGCAGCATTTTCATCGATAAGTTTTACGGCAAGCTCCTTACAAATAGCATGCTTATATGCGACATACACCTTTTCATGCTCTAAGCCTTGCTTATATGCTTTTACAACAGGCAATAGTCCCTTAGAAATAGCTTCCTTAGAGATACCCACCCATGTAATCCATTCTTTGATATCGTCGTAGTTCTTGTTAATAGCATTGCAAAGGTCAAACTGAGCATCTAGCCAGCCCATCTTGTCGTCATCTTCAATACTAAGAAGATTATTAAACTCGTTATAGGCGCCATTAAATACAACCCAGGCATTGCAATAATTGATAAGCGAATCTCGTATTTCTTCTTTTCCACAGAATGTAATTCTTAAAGACTCATTTGTACCTATCTTTGCAAACTGCTCTACGCTTTGCTTTGCCTCTTCAGCAAGCTTAACTATATTGTTCCAGTCAGTATTATCACCTTCATAGAAGTTTCCAAGATCTGCGCCATACTGATTTAACAAGCTCTTACCTTCGGTTAATTCCTTCTGATAACTTACTAAGTCAAGCAATGTGTTACCAAGATTTGCCTTGTCCACTTTTGCAGTATTTGAATATATAACAAGTCTCTTTGATATGTTATTAATTCCTAAAGCCTTAGGTAAAGCCCATTTAGCAGAACAAACCTGATATTCACTAAATAATGCATCACTAGAAACGTCTAAGAAATCTTCTTTCCAATCTTTAAGTAATTTATCTTTAAGAGCATTCTTTTTACTAAAATGCCCTGCCATTTCCTTAACCTGATCAAAGTAGAATGCTGTATTCTTTACTCCGCCCCATGCCTCAGGGAATTTATACCATTTCAGTAATTCAGAGCAAACCATTCCGAGTTTCTCTAACTCTCGATATGTGGTGTAGTTGAGTCCTAAAGAAGCATTAACTGTCTCCTGGCATTCTTTAAGTTTTGAAACAGCCATAAGGTACTTATTGGTTACATCAGGCATATCTACACGAAGCTTTTGTGAATAAGCATCACAGCCAATCATCTCAAGTGGATGCTTACTAGGATGTCCTACTGATTTTGCAGCAGCGATAAGTCTCTGAACTAAAATACTCAGTTCATCAATCTTATCTCTAGTCATTGAATCAAGAACTTCTTTATCAAAATGAGTTAGTTCAACATCTGTTTTGTTTTCTTCATACTCATTTATCAATTCAAATAAAGATACGCCACAAGACTGCGTTTCATGAAGCTTTGACACATACTCATCAAGTTCAGAACGCATCTTTGATATTTGCTCTGCTTTAACTTTATAACTTTCAGATGTGACTTTTTTTGTCACTTCACTTGCCTTCTTTAACTGCTCTAATACATCCTTTTTCTTGGACTTATTAGAGTGCAATTCAAGGCAGAAATCACCTATACCAATCTTTTCAAGACGCGACTGTACAACCTGTAACGCTGCCATCTTTTCAGCAACAAATAATACAGTTTTACCCTTAGCTAATGCATTGGCAATAAGAGCAGTAATAGTCTGCGACTTACCAGTTCCAGGAGGTCCGTGAAGGACAAAGCTTTGGCCTTTAGCCGCAGAATCAATTGCAAAAAGCTGTGATGCATCAGCAGGAATTGGCAATAGTACATTCTCCTCAGAGATTTTTTCTCCAATTTCCATTTCTTCAACAGCCCATTCGATTTTGCCGTTCATTAAGCTCTTAACTACTTTATTCTTAGCAAGGTCTTCTGTTCTGTTTCTTAAGTCATTCCACATAACAAACTGTGTAAATGAGAATATGCCTAAATAAGCAGACTCTAAGATATCCCATCTATCCTGATTCATTATAGCTTTACGCATTATAGTAAATACTTTTCTAGTATCAATGCCCTGTTCATCTTCAGGTAAGGGATCTAATCCTTCAATGTTTATCTTGAAATCTTGTTTTAGTTTTTCAAGAATAGTGATATTCATTTGAGGTTCATCGTCTCTAAGCCTAATTACATAGCCTTCAGAGACTGATTTTCTAACCATTTCTATTGGAAGCATAATAAGCGGTGCATATCTTGCTTTTACGCTTCTTGGTGTTTCATACCAGCGTAATAATCCTAGTGCTAAATACAAGGTATTAGCACCATTTTCTTCCAGCGAAACTCGTGAAGCTCTATATAAGTCTTTCGTTGCTTTAGTAAGCTCTGCTTCTGTATAAATCGAGCGAAGACGCTTATTTTTAAACTCAGACTTTACTAATTCTTCATATCCTCCAAGCTCATGAATTGTGTCAAAGTTTAAAGGGCCTGACAAATGCCAATCAACAGGTCGTGAAGATATAGTGAAGTCGTTTCCGCTTGCCAGTGAATTTTCTAATTCATCCAAGGAAGAAGCTAAAATGGGAACTGTGCTCTTTCCAAGACGCATGTTAATAAGACCATTTCTTAGGCCTAAATCAAGGAGTTTTCTCTCCCATCTATCAATTCTTGTCTGAGGAGTCAATTCAACATCTGTATCAACTGGTCCAAGTACTGATGAAGGTGCAAAATGACCTTTAGTATTTTCAGGACGTATTACTTTGTATCCAGCTTCCGTTTTGATTCTCTGAGGAATAGGCGCTACTCCACTAAGTCTTGCTCTTGATACATCTAAAATGAACTCAAACGAATTAACATCTATTAGCTGCTTTTTGGCACTTGCAACTGCATCATCAAAGGACATATTTCTTCCAGAAGTTAGTGCTGTACACTCAAAAACAACTAATTCATTTAAACCTTCTGCAAGACGCTTTGTTACAAATGAAATATCATCCTGAATGGTTTCAGGAAAAGAGTTATCTTCAAGCCAAGCACCAGCAAATATATGTCCCTTCTTAAGCAGTAAAATAGGATGCAGTCCTATAGCCTCAAGACATGAAGCACAAAGAAGTGTTAAGTCTAAGCATGTTCCCATTTTCTGTTCCAAAATAGCATCACATAGTCTTACTCTTTGACCAACTTTTTCAAAACTAGCAGGAGGAACTGAGTATACAATATTTTCTGCTTTAGTAGCCTCATATACTGCAGCCACTTCACTTAGGACACGATTTACATCCATACTTTGATATGCATCTAACGATGGATCACCTGTCCACTTTCCTAAATAATCAGCCGCTTTGGATGTAATCTTAACTATATCAGGGTGATTAGGTGTTACAAACGAAGCAAGCACTTCAGGATAGTATAAATAACCGTTCCATTCATCAAAGGCTAATACTGTTATATCAGCATTTTCTTTGTAGAATACTTCTCCATTTACAGATAATTCAAAAATAAGTCTTCCCTTTATTTTTTCAGTTAATGAAGCTAAGAACTCACCATTTAATTCGGGTTCTACGTCTTGTAATTCTATTACTGAATTTCCAGGAGCACTTTCAATATGTTTAGAATAAATCTCGCAAACTTCTGGCTCCGATGTAATCTTTAATTCGACATCAGTTAACTCTTCATTCGACTTGTTTTCAATTGAAATACTTGTAATAAGGGGCTTTCCATTTTGCTGAAGAGCATAGTTGACTACAGGTAATGATGAAATATTTAATCTTACCTGTTCTTTTAAAAGATATTCATTTTCACTTTCTGTAAGTGGGATATTCTCAGATACTTCTTCAGCCTTAATACTTCTATCTTCTTTACTAGCTTCAGAAGCTTTAGTCTTTATCTCAGTTATCTGCTCAAGCAATGCATCTATTCTGAGATCTTGTTCTTTTAGTTTATCTATAACATCGTCAGAATATGCCTTTTCTACTGGTTCCACATAGTCTGATGCCTTAAAGCTCCAGTCACCATATACTTCCATAAACCATACAGATAGGTTATATGCCATTCTAAGTAAGGTTTTTGCCTTATCAAAAGAACCCTCTCCTTCATGAACAGCATCATTTCTTGCTTTTCTAAGAGCAAACAAAATATCATCAATGTTATAAGGAATCAATCCTTCTCTTTTTAATACTTTTATTTTATTAGCCTGAGTATCTTCAGATTCAATGATAATACCTTCGATTTTAATTATCTCTGATACAATTCTCTCACCAAGTAATCCAAGCTTAAAAATACATGCATTGGGATCAGAATACAGATAGTTTTCCGCAGTTGCTCCTATTTCAGCCATATCTGGCCAGTAAGACATCATAAACTCAAAGTTTGAACCATCAACAAAAGTTGAGGGCACACTTGTATCTACTAACACCTCTTTTGATGGTTCAACTTGCTGTTTTTCATCTTCAGAAGGCACTAATTCTTCAAGTTTTTCTTCAAGCTTGCTATCTTCCCACGCAATCATCGTAGCTGCAATATGTTTGCAAGGGTTTTTTCCATTCGATAATGGGCATGAACAACTAATAGAATACACAACATCATTTGTATATCTAATTTTTACTTTAAATGTCTCTACGCCTTTTACATCTGCTGATATTTCACCCTCCGAGTTCGATTTCTTCTCATCTGAAAGGTTAATGACGCCTCCATTATTGTATAAGTTTTTAGCTCCCATATATACTACTGTAGGAAATAAACTCTTCCATTCCATATAGCAAAAATCCCCTTAAATCTGGCTTAATATCTTATATAACTCTACTGCTTCTTCTCTTGTAAGAGTAACTCCCTTACCCATTTTTTCGTGTTCAGGATCCCAATCACGAATATCATACTTAGGTGCTGCACCATTCCAAGAAATTAAATTAAGTTCCTTTTTCCAGCCTTTAGAGCCTTCTGAAATAACGCCTATTGTTTCTTTTATTTCAAATTTAATATCTGCCATTTTTATACCATCCTTTTTATACTGCCATATTGGCGCTCATTAATTCAGCCTGATTTATTACTATTTCAATAGCTACTCCGCTTAGTGCTTTTAGATCATCTTGTATTTTCTTTTCACCATGATAAACCGACTTATTATCTTTGAAATTCGGTTTTTTAATAGAACTCATATATTCCCCAATAATAATTCCCTTACATTATGTACTACTTACGGCATACCTAGTCATATTACAAGATTTGAAGAAAATTTGTTCTCAATGTATTGATTAATAAAATTAACACAGGCTTCAATATAAAACCTCAAGAACTCTTCAAATCTTATTCTTGTTTCAAACTCAACTTTACATTCATCTTTCTTTCCAGGTTTTAGTACAATGTCTGACAACCACATAGTATCATCTTCTGAACATGAAAAAACCTGTGTACTCCAATAATCTCCTTCATGAGTAACCAAGTTTCTTGACTCAAAAAAACAATCTTCAAACTCTCCTAGAACGTCTTTTGGTTTTGCGGAATGCTTCGAATCCCTATATTCAATATGAATAACTTTAAATGAAGAGCGAATATAATCTTTCCCATCTTGTGACATATTATCAGAAAGAAATGACGACTTACCACTTTCTGCTGAAGCAGCCTTGCATAGTCCCTCTATTCCACTTCGCAAAAAGAATATTTTTAACCCGTCTCTTCCTGGACGTATCTTCTCAATATCGGCCGCCAAGCTTCCCCAACGATATACCAAATTGACCATTGTTCTTGGGCATAAATCTATATCAGTCAAATCATATGCCTTATTTAAAAATGTTTCTGTCTTAGCATCATCTTCAAAAAAGAGATTATAGAATAACTTACAGTTCTCGAAATCTCGAGTAATTATTTCTTGCATATGTGATATATTCCTCACAATTTTACTTATCTATGCTTTCCTTCAAATCTTAGTATGTAAAATTATTATAAATAAAGTATAGTAAACCTTTAACAAGCATAATATCTTTTGAAATTTTCTGTCTGATCAAGGACATCATTGTAGACTTCATCATAGTTATCCAGTGTTCCTTCAGGACGTGGTGGAAATCCATTATCTATATCTTCTTTAGTATATGTTTCTGAAAGCATTAACGCACCTAATGACAACTGTCCATCTGCTTGTACTATTGCCGATTAAACTTGATGCAATTAACCTATGTTTCATAATCTTTGAAAAAGGACGCTTAAGAAATTGCTAATCATTTAGTATCTCAGATTTTTTCTTGCTAAACTCTTCTTCTGAAATTGCGCCTTCCAACATTAACATCCTATATTCCCTAATCAAATTGACCTTATCGTGCTCTTCCATCTTATGGGCTTTCGCATTGAAAATGCTATGAATACAAGTTCTTATGCGTGCTACGGTGCTTTGATGTACATTTTCAAGTTTTCTTCCGCAATATCTACAATATGCGGCTCTAGGATTCATAGCCTTACCACATTTACTGCAGGAAAGTGCATCTACAGATGTATCAATTGCTGAATCCATTTTCATATCTAGATATTCTGACAAAAGACCACTAGAAGGAAGCAAATTCTTTCCACATATCGTGAAAAATACTTTTACGATTTTTCCGTTCTCAAATGATAACGAGTATTTTGCTACGGTGACATCCTCTATTCCATATATTTCTTTAAAGTTAGTCCATCCATCATAAGTCCAGGTAAATCGTATATTACAATCACTTAATAGAGAATCTAGATACTTTTCTACTGCTTCCTGGTCAGCTATACATATAGGTCTTTCCTTTACCAAGCCATACTCTGGATTGGTGTTATCCGCATTCCCTAGCAGAATGTTTGCTCTTTCTTCTGTCATTCCACCACCAAATAAAAAATCGCCTCCAAGTGGATCTGACATCATTTTATTTAATGCATTACTTAATGCTGCAACAGCCTTCTCTTTATCTTTTTTTGACATATTATCAAGAATTGATTCATTGTTTGCCATAATAAGTCCTCATATTATATTCATTCACGCGGTCAATAAACTCTTTTTCGTATCTATATATTAAAATCTTTTTAGCATTCGATATTAATCCGGTTTGATTCATCTGATACAAAGTATCCATATATTCCATTGTTAAATATATTTCTCTAGCCGGAAAGTCTATCTCTTGATAAACCTCATCATATAAATAGCCATCAATAACGCAAAGGAAAATACATGAACCTGCATCCAACGTTATATTTATCTCATATCCGTTTCTAAGATATGTTCCAGCATTTCCATCAACACAAACTGTGCCATCTTTTGAGAAAACAATCTTACGACCCGAACTGTCATAAGCAGAAGTATTAAATCTATTCTTCTTTGGTATTATCCCACTCACAAGGTCACTGGATTTATAAAAAAAAGCATTTTCAAATCTATATTCGTGATAGTTTTCATCATATTCGAACAAACGCAACAAGCCTTTCTCTCCTACAGAATAGAGACCTGCTTGTTCAAAGAAATTAGCATTTTTATAAACGTAAGTTTTGTCAGAAAAATAAAAACATTTTTCAAAGCTCCCATCTTGAATTCCCTTTCGCTCATAAATACAGTCTGCTATCCCATAATCTGAATCGGCTTTGTATTTTGTAACCATATCCCATGAGTTATGTCTTCGCAGCTGCGACGTTATAAAGAAAAAGCTACCTACAGCTAAAATGGCAAGTGCAAGAACACTGGATAAAGTTATTAAAATGAATCTCTTTATTTTTTTATTCTTTCTTGTTCTCTCTTCATAGGTGCAATGACCACAATACTCGCAGAATCTGCTATCATCTAGTATTTCATTCCCACAAAATTTGCAATACAAGTTTTCTCTCCTTAGAACTGAACTATAATATGATATTGGCGCTCATTAATTCTGCCTGTTTAATCACTATATCAATCGCATCTTTTGATTTTTCGGGAGGATACTTATACTTCCTAAGAAGATGCTTTACTTGTGTTCTCATGTACGCTCTAGCAGATTCTTTTTTATCCCAGTCTACAGTTCTGCTTCTTCTAATCAGGTCTGTAAGCTCATGAGCCATTTCAACTAATATCTTATCCTCCATGTTACGTAACACTTCTGGATCAGCAACAAGTGCATCGTAAAACGCTAATTCCTCTTGCGACAGACCCTTTTCATTTCCGGCATTGTACTCAAAAGTGATGTTTTGAGCTAACTTAAGAAGTTCCTCAATTACTTCTGCGCTAGTAACCATGTTATTGTTATACCGCTTCATTACATCTGCAAATCGTTCTGAAAATAACTTAGCCTTTACGAGGTTCGTTCTTGCAAACACTTTAATGTTATCTTCCAATAATTTCTGAAGTATCTCCGCTGCAATGTTCTTATGCTTCATATTCTGTATCTGTCTTAAATATTCCTCAGATAACAATGAAATTTCTGGATTCTTCTGATTCATTTTTTCAAATATATTGAACATTTCACCTTGTTCAATAGCCTGTTCTATCATCGGAATAATGCGAGCATTTATTTCATTTACCGTTAATTTACCATGTCCAGTAAGCTTACATACACCCGCTTTGACGCTCTTAAAAAACTCAATCTCTTGCTTAGTAGCATCATCAAGCCTACTTCTGCATAATGTCTCAGCCTGACCCAATGCAGTTGCTTCAGTAATAAAGTCTTTCTTTTCTTCATCATCAAAAGCCAACGCAAAATCGATACCATTCTTGATAGTCTTAAGTCTATCAGTATCACTGGTTCCAAAGAATGACTCATAGTTAAAGCCATAGAACATATCTCTCATTACTTCTAACTTTGCTAAACAGATAGAAAGCGCTATTTCAATATCAGGAACTTTATCTTGATCACGTTTCGTATACAAGCTTAATGCTTGCTTCAGTTCAGAAGCCATACCTATATAATCAACAATAAGTCCAGCCTCTTTATCCTGGTATACTCGGTTTACTCTAGCAATTGCCTGCATAAGGTTATGACCTTTCATCGGCTTATCTATATACATCGTTGCCATAGAAGGAACATCAAACCCTGTAAGCCACATATCAACAACAATTGCTATTTTGAACGGACTATCATCTTTTTTGAACTCGATTGCTAAAGCATCCCTATAAGCTTTATTTCCTATAAGGTCATGCCAATCTTCAGGGTCCTGATTTGAAGATGTTAAAATGACTTTAACCTTATCTGTCCAACCAGGTCTTTTTTCTAGTAACATGCGATATAGCTTTATTGCAATCTGACGAGACATACATACAATCATAGCCTTGCCAGTTAAAACGTACTGTCTATCTTCATAATGCTTAATTATATCGTCAGTAAGCATTTCTAATCGTTCATTAGAACCTACTACGGCTTCTAGCTTCGATAGATCAAGCTGAGACTTCTCAATCTTCCATGAATCCGTCTCGCTTTCCATTCCTCTATATGCATCATCTATCTGCTTTAGTATCGAATCATTAAGCTTCAGCTTTGTTGTTCTGTTTTCGTAATAGATTGGTAAAGTAGCTCCATCATCTACTGCCTGGGTCATATCATATACATCAATATAATCACCAAATACCTCAGTAGTTGATTTGTCCTTTAAATCAATTGGTGTACCAGTAAATCCAATGAACGTAGCATTAGGCAACGCATCTCTCATGTGCTTTGCCATTCCATATTTCCATTCACCAGTTTCTCTATTTAGTTTAGCGTCTAGTCCATACTGGCTTCTATGAGCTTCATCAGCCATAAAGATGATGTTTGAACGCTCATTAATTACATCATCACCCTCTTCAAACTTATGAATAGTAGTAAAGATGATTCCACCTGCTTTTACTTTTAAGAGTTCTTTTAGGTGTTCTCTACTTTCAGCTTGTTTAGGATCCTGTCTAAGTAGCAGTTTTGAACTAGCACAGAATGTACCATATAGCTGATTGTCTAAGTCATTTCTGTCTGTTAAAACGACGATGGTAGGATTCTCAAACTCTGGATCAGAAACTACTATGCCGGAATAAAAGACCATGGATAAACTCTTACCTGAGCCTTGCGTATGCCATACTACACCTACTTTACGACTATTATCCTGTAATGCTTTCTTAGTTCTAGCAACAGCCTTTTTAACAGCAAAATACTGATGATAACCCGCTAATATCTTTACTGTCTTTCCTTGTATATCTTGAAATACAATAAAGTTCCTAATAATATCTAGTAAACGCTCCTTGGGGAATATACCGTTTAGCATAATAGTAAAGAAGTCACCAGCATTTTCTTCTGGCTTTTCACCATTCTCAGATTTCCAAGACATAAACCTTGTATAGTCAGATGTAATAGTTCCAACCTTTGTATCAAGTCCATCAGAAATAACACTAAATGCGTTATATACAAATAGCGAAGGTATATCTAGCTGATAATTCTTAACTTGTTGATAAGCCTGCTCAACAGTTGTAGCATCATTAGCCATATTCTTAAGTTCAAATAGAACTACGGGGATTCCATTTATGAAAATTAATAGATCAGGTCTCTTGTTTTTATATTCTATAATTGTATATTGGTTAATAACTTTGAAATCATTCTTATCAACATTCTCAAAGTCAATTAGTCTAACAGTATATGTTCTACTTTCTCCATCTTTTTGATAGGGAACTGGAACGCCTTCAATAAGCAACTTATGGAATGATGCATTTAAGTCTTCTAACTTAAGTAATCCGAGGTTTTTTATAGCCTTATAGGTCTCAGCAATAATCTCTTCAGTAATATCAGGATTAATCTTCATGATTGAATCAGAAAAACAGTCACGCAAAATAACCTCATGATAGTCCCTTTCAATATCGGGACCATAGAGGTATTCATATCCTTTATCTCTTAATTCACTTATTATTGCTTGTTCTAGAGTATTTTCATTTACCATATAATTGTTTATCCTCACGCAAACAAAAGCTTCTCGATTTATTTTTCTATGTACTAATAGCTACATTTTAAATTCAAATCTACGACATATCTTCATCTGATTCCAAGAATACGATGTTGTGTTCTTTTTCCTTTTGTAAATCATCCAAAATATGTGTACACTCATCAATAATAAAATGCTGAACTTTTGAATAGTCCTCGACTACTCGTTTTAATATATACGAAGGATGATGTCTGAATTCAAATGCATAACCTGAGGCAGATGATCTAGCAATAGAATAGTTATGTGTCATGCAATTTCTTAAGTTGCTAACGTACTTGTAATTTCCTTTCCAACAACCCTCACAATCAGTATCATCTACTTCAGTTATGTACTCGTTTATTTTTTTAATTTCCTCTGGAATGTCATTTTTCCAATATTTTGATTTCAAACTAATATCAAATACCTTGCTATGATATACTCTTCGTTTATTTTTCTCTAACTCGTATTTTAGGTTTACTATTTGTGCAAGCATATCCCATAACGACTCTATTCTAAATAAGGCATTTTCAATATAGTAAAAGGCTTGCCATTCTTCTTCTGTAGATATAATCATGAAATCAAAAGAATTCAATACTGCTTCTGAATAAACTAGTTCAATTGCATTATGTAAAGATAAATTAATGTAATTTACTAGGTCCATTATTGAATCATATACATTTTGATAATTAGTTAATTGTTCCATATGTTTAACATATGGATTATCACTAGGATATGGAAAATAAAAATAACCTCTCTTACCGTTTCCTACAGATAACTCAAAAGGGTTAATATGTGGATTGAGCACTAGATAAGAGTTTATTAAGTATTTCTTTTCAACATTTTCTCTATCATCCATTTTTAAAGTCACCACATTTAAATTATTAACTTCTATAGCTATAACGAAAGGCACCCAAAAATAAAGCGCTGCTATAATAGTTATTCATTAATATGCTATCCAATACATTTTTCTTCGTAATTCTTCTTGTAATACACTTGCGCTTCAGCACAAGTTTTAAAATATTTAACTTCTGTATACGTGTTTGATATCCCAAAAGAAGCTTTCCACATCTGCTTTCGCTCATCGTAATTCAAAATAAATTCTACCGTATGATTATGTCCCCAACTCATATTCATTCTCCGTATACTAATAAAAAAAGATAAATTAAATTGCAAAACAGAAAATAAGTATTGTAACAATTGGGAGAACTACTAGCCCCAAGAAAAACCATATCAGCTTGTCACTATCCTTTTTGCTTGCTATTTCCTTATCTTCTGTTTCGACATTCAAAGAACTGTTTACTATCAGCTCTTGTCTTAATGCCAAAACATCTTTTCTCTCGATTATTTGCTGATAAATCTCTTTTAACAAATCAATATCAACTTCTGTATATTCAGTAACTCCTTCATGCACATACATATTTCTTTTCCACCGAAGTTCTTTCAGTTTGTAGTACATTTCATTCCAGTTAGGAATCTGATTCTGCAGTTTTGAACTTGTGGATTCCATGTCCTCAATGTAACTAGTTATTCCATAGTTATTTCCATATATGTCATTACATAGCTTTTCTAAATGAATATAATGCTCTAAAAATGCATTATCCACTTTTATCTAATCCTTCACATGAAATTACCATTTGTCGGAGTAACTAAATATCCAAATCCGATACAGCAAGCTCGCCTGACATTAGTTTTGGAAGTAAGGCATCTCTCAATGCAACCAATCTCTCATTCTCAATTTGATTCGCAAAGAACATTTCAAAAATAGGATTTACTGTGTCATTAAAGTATTCTATCTGTTCTTCAGAAAGTACAGGGATCTCCAATGTCACAAAATCTTTTTGATACAAATGCGGTATGACGCTGCCCTCTGTTCTACTTGCTATAAATGATTTAAAATACAATGAATTAAACAAGCAATAAATGAATACCGTCGATACTTCTTCTGGTTTAAGATTTCTTACAACAAATATTCCAGATGCTACCGATGTTGGTTTTTCAAGTTTATTAACATATCCTATCTTTCCAATGGTTCCGTCTTTAGATATGAGAATATCCTCTTCCTGCAGCATTATTTCAGGTGATTCTTCATATCTTTCTTGTGAAATATATCCTGCTTTATTCCAATCAATGCCACTCGCAGTTAATGTTTCACCATTGATTATCCTGTAATCAGAATCATCAAGATATTCGTCTTTTTTTAATCCCTTCCAGCCAATACGACCTTTTATGTACAGATAGTCACCTAAACTTGCTTTATTTCCTTTTTCAAGTTCAGAATAAAAAATTGAAGAAAAGATTGTCTGCATTTGCTCCGACAAATTCCTATTAATCTGAGTATTAACAGATATTTTATTACAAATATTCTGATACATTTCCCCTATATAGGTTTGCATTTTTAATGGAATGTATCTAATTTTTGTTTTCAACAAACTAGGTTGACTTAGTCCGAGTACAGATGTCCCGGTACAATGATTTTCCAATTCTTTTCTATACTCTGGAGTTCTCATATACATAGCTAAATAAAATGGATTAAAAACTTCCTTATTGGCACGGACTGCAAATAAACGTTGCCCCAAAACTATTTGCTCATCACTCTCCCATATAAGGCTTTCACCCATAGAGGCACCTTCTGAAGCAATAAAGATATCATTTCTTTGTATTTTATCTTTCATCCATTTTTCATATATTTCTTGCGAGACACATCTAATAGATTCTATATTATCTAAAACTCCATTATGAACATTCTTTGCAGAAACAGTTCTAATTCCTTCTTCTGACCAATCCCCACCCATCTTTTTAGGTGTTTTTCCTCTATAATCTATTATTTTATCTACACCTTCTGACAATGGTATGTATTCTATAATCTCACCCATCTGTTCACCTTCTTACTCCGACAAATCACAATATATTGCTGTTTTTACACATTCTTCATTAGCATTTATCTTTTTCTCAATTCTTCGCTTCGTTCTGCAATTTGATCCCAATATTTGTATCCGTTTTTCTCACATATCTTTTTACATATGTCATTCATCGCAAAAACCTCATACATAATGTCTGGATTAAATTGATAAGGAGTAGACTCTTTGATGCCTTGCAGATCTTTCTCTTTTAAAATCAATACAAGATTATTGATTTCTGCAGCTTTTAGATTTCCCAATCTTTTGCAAGCATTTTTAAATGCAGCTAGTGTGTACTGACCGCTTATTAAATGAAATGAGCTCATATAATACCTTTTCTACAAATCAATAATTTACTCTTTCCCATAGCCAATAGCCGATAACTTTTTACAGATTTCTTCTTCGAGTCTATGCGATTCATCAAATAGACCATACAATTCTTTAGATAATCGTACCATCTTTTCTTCAAAGGGTTCTCCATCTTCTTCCTGTTCAGCAATACCTACATATCTACCTGGTGTAAGTATATAGTCCTGCTCAGATACTTCATCTATGGTAGCTTCCTTACAGAAACCTTGAATATCTTCGTAACCAGAACCATTACGCCAATTGTGATATGTGTCCGCAATTTTTTTAATATCTGTCTTTTCATCAAGCTCTCTAACCTTACGATCTACCATATGACCCAAGTTTCTTGCATCGATGAACAATATCTTTTTCTTTGTGTTGTCATTCTTTCCTTTTCGCATAATCCATAAAGAAACAGGAATACCTGTTGTATAGAAGAGCTGACCAGGTAAAGATACTATGCATTCAACTACGTCACCATTAATCATGTTGGTTCTAATAATACCTTCATTAGATGTATTTGAGCTAAGAGAACCGTTGGCCAAGACAGTACCGGCTACACCACCATTAGGATTAAGATGATGAAGCATGTGCTGAAGCCATGCAAAATTTGCATTACCTACAGGAGGTACGCCATATTTCCAGCGAACATCATCTTGAATTTTTTCTCCGCCCCAATCTGAAATATTGAAAGGAGGATTTGCCAAAATATAGTTAGCCTTTAATGTTTTATGTTGATCATCATGGAAAGAATCTGCATTATGCTTACCTAGGTTTGCTTCCAAGCCTCTTATTGCGAGATTCATTTTGGCCAGTTTCCATGTTGTTGGGTTTGATTCCTGACCGAAAATAGATATTTCTCTAACATTCCCCTGATGTTCTTTTACAAATCTAGCAGACTGACAGAACATACCGCCAGAACCACATGCAGGGTCAAAAATCTGACCGCTAAACGGCTCAATCATTTCGACTAAAGTTCGAACAATGCATGAAGGAGTATAAAATTCTCCACCTAGCTTTCCTTCAGCTGAAGCAAACTTTCCAAGAAAGTATTCATATACTCTTCCTAAAGTGTCCATCTCTTTTGCTTTTGATGAACCAACCTCAATATTTGTAAATAGTGTTACTAACTCACCTAATCTAGTCTTATCAAGCTCTGGTCTTGAATAGTTCTTAGTAAGAACTCCTTTTAAGGAATCATTCTCTTTTTCAATCGCTTCCAGTGCGTTATCTATAACTTTTCCAATATCAGGACTAGTAGCATGAGCCTTCAATACATCCCATCTTGCTTCCTTGGGAACCCAGAACACGTTCTCTGCTGTATATTCGTCTCTGTCTTCTTCATCTCCATATCCTTCAGCTTTTAACTGCTGATATTTTTCCTCGAAAGAATCAGATACGTATTTTAAGAATATAAGTCCTAATACTACATGCTTATATTCAGCTGCATCCATATTAGATCTAAGCTTATCTGCTGCAAGCCATAATTTCTCTTCAAAACCGATATTTGTTGTTCCTGTTGCCATTTAATAATCTCCTATATCATTAATCATTCTTTATTCATTCATATGCTATGACTAGTTACCATTTGTCGGAGTAACTTTATAAATCTGACATCACAAGATTTCCCAAATCGTCATCACTAAAAACTATGGGTCGCATTCTATTATTACTAAAGACTACTATCTCACACCAACGTGGTGGGTTATAATGACGACTCGTACTCTCTTTAATCCCAAAAACAATGTCACCAGTCTTAGGTAATCTTTTCAGTATTTCATTATACTGATTTTTTGACATTTCCAATTCAGTTCCATAAAGCCCTGTATAAGCATCTATAGCACATTTTAGTAATTCAAGTTCTTTGTTGGATTTTTCTGCTTTTTTGAATTCTGAGATTGTTATTACCATATCAACATCAATTCCAATTTGAGAATATATATATTCAATCTTCATACGTAACCACTCCTTAAATATCCAAATCACTTACATCAAGTTCGCCTGACATAAGTTTAGGGAGCAAGCTATCTCTCATTGCAGTCAGTCGACAGTTTTCTTCATAATTGGCTTTAATAATAGCATCCATTGGACTAACCGTTTCTTCGAACTTATCCATCAATGCTTTATTAGGAATCTGAATAGTCATCCCACTCATTGAATCTTTGTTTATTGAACCGAACACAGTTCCCTCGCTATTATAAACATCAAACTGTTCTTTTAGGCTATACAGCGTATATAAAACGAAAGATTGATGATTATCCTTAGATGCTACCGAGCATAATCCTCTACCTATACAACACTCTTCATATGCAACATTAACATCACCAACCGGAGCCCTTACACTCATAAGGACTGAGTTTTCTTTTGCCATTCGTTTAGGATCAGTAGTGAACAATCTACGTGTCGGGAATCTTTCACCAAATTCAGCTCTTCCCTGATAAAATACTGCACCTTCGCCATCTTCGTTATATGTATCCCCTTTGGGAGATTGACCCATAATAATGTCAGCAACATCAGAAAGTGTGCCCTCGCTACATTCTTCTGTAGCTTCCAGAATCAATTCTTTATATATTGCCATTGCCTGCTCCGACAAATTCCTATTAATCGCAGCATTTGCTTTTATTTTTTTATCAATAGGATCAATGATTTCAACTATTCTTTTCTGAACATCTAAATCTTGATACACAAAAGAATAACGTAAAAAATCATTGATTTTCATATTTGGTTGAGTTGATGTGCCGTAGGCTATTGATTGAACAAAATCCTGACAATCTTTACTGCTAATCATATACCAAAGATATCTCGGAATAACCTTTGACGTATCAGCTTTTATTCGTATTAACCCGTTATTATATACTGAGTTAATATTATCCTCAATAATACAATTAACCCCTATAGTATTACCTGTTCTCGCAATTATTAAATCATCTATTTCTAACTTATATCGCACATAATCAGCTTCTGTAGTTCTTGTAAATCCCCATTCTTCGTATTCTCTTTTTTGAGATACATCTCCAATTCTAAGACACCGTAATCCTGTGTTTTCCTCAACTATAGGAGCCTTTTTTATTGCATCTGCACCAGTATTTGCATTTAATACCAACTCGGCTAATGTCATTTTTATCACCTACCCAATGTATTTTCTATGTGCATTCTTCACATTACTCTGCTTAACCATTGCATAATGTAAAGTCGTATCTATCTTTTCATGTCCTAAGAGCTTTTGCACCGGCTCTATAGGCATTCCTTTATCAATTGCTACTGTTGCCATTGTTCTTCTAAATTTAAGTGGATGACATTTTTTAATACCAACCGCTTGTCCAAGCCGCCTAATGCGAAGTTCTACTCCATTGATTGTAACCCTTTTGTGAGGGCTTCTAAGGCCCACAAACAAGGCTTCATTATCATCATTGCGCGTTTCTATATACTCTTGTAAATGAAGCTTTGTACGGGCATCAAAGTAAACTATTCTTTCTTTGTCACCCTTACCAAGAACTATGCATTCTCTTTCATTGAAATCAATATCTTCTATGTTGAGTTGAACTAACTCCCCAATTCTCATACCCGTTGAGGCCAACATATCAACCAGTGCCAAATCCCTAATTTCAGTACAGTAATCTCTTAGCCTTTCTATCTCATCATCTGAATATGCTTCTATTACAGCAGTTGTTGTTTTGATTTTATGTATTCTTCTAACAGGACTTTTGAGAATATAATTCTCATCTTCAAGCCAGTTAAAGTAACTGGACAAGTTTCGTCGGATGTTATCAATGCTCATCTTACTGGCATTACTATTCTGCTGGTAGTCTGCCAGATAATGCCTTAAATCATCTGTTGTAATAGCTCTGATATTCTTATCCAAGGACTTCATCATTTTATCAATGGTGACTTTATAGTATTTTAGTGTCTTTTCGGATCTTCCTTCTAACCTTTTTGTAGTAATAAACCTTTCTAATAATTCTATTGAATCATCTTCTGTGATTTCTTCACTTGATAAGACCTCTAGCACCTTCTTCAAATGCATCATCTGCGTGTTATCTAACACATCTGTCATCTGATACATTATCTTATTTACCTGCTCTTGTTCCATAATATATACCTCCTTTTTAGGTATATATCACTCATATTTTCATACTTATCAAGCTAAGTCTTGCTCCGACAAATCACAATTTGTTTTAGTGTCATACCAATATCAGCAACACTAATTCCTTTTGATTATATCCAAGCCTTGATTCTTGGTACCGTTATAGTATTGCTCGTACCATCGTGGTTTTCTTACATACGGCCCCATCTCTTCTTTTTGAACTTCTGCTTCACCCTTTTGCATGAAACCACACATAGCATCAGTATTTGAACAAACCATATCTTCTAGCCTAAAAGGACACGGTCTTTTTATATCCAAAGTACAGGTGTACTTATCACCTTCTGCTTGCATCACCAGCACACTCCTTATAAAACTTGCAAGTCAAACAACATGAGCTGCAACATAAGTCTTTTTTTCTTGTAATCCAATACAATAACCGCTTCATCATCAAAACAAGTCCTCCTTACGTTAATAACAGGCTACACTATTATCAGTCCAATAATGCGTACTTAGTTTAGATGTCCCCCAAGATTCCACATAATAATTATAAAAATACTGACATACATTTTCGGATTATTTTCAGAATTTCTTCTACTCCCATATTCAGTTAATGATATTGGATTGCTTGTAGAATAAGAACGACAAGATAATGCTATTTCTAGCATTTGATGCACTTATCATTACTCCCCTACCCCAAGATAATATTATAGCACAGTAATAACAAAAAAACTGCAAATGATACACATCTGCAGGTTTATCTCGAACTATGGAATATTAGTTATAAAAATAGTATTGCTTTGTCTTTATAGTTATAGGAAGGAACAAAATATGTAGTTCTATACCCATCTGAAGTCCATCTCTTGAATACGCATCTTCCAGCAGCTTTACTTCTTTATCTCTTCCTGAAATCTCATACAACTTCTTTTATAGTAAAGTTGGTTTTATTGACACTCCACACGGCTAAAGCCGTGGGATTCTTGCTACCTGTCAAACGTATTGGCTGACCAGTACATTTCTGTTAGGTCGTAGTGCAAGGTGTGGGTGTGCCATCACCCATCCCAGAGCAGAACATATAGTTCTCTAGGCAGTATGTCTGACAGTTTTACTGTCGCCAACATACTCAGTTGAGTTACAGATATTAATTGCTCCAAGCAAATCTCTGTGTGTATGGAATCCACAATTACATGCATAAGTTCTATCTTTTGCATGATGTATTCTTCCACATACAGGACATGTTTGACTTGTATATGCAGGATTAACGTACTCAACTTCTATACCTGCAAGCTTGGCTTTATATTCTATAAACTGCGCTAGTCTATAGAATGACCATGAATGCAGACTATGATTGTTTTTACGACTTGTTCTTGTCGTAGAGCGTATGTTTGATAGCTGCTCTAGTTTTATAATGCTAACATTGTGTTCTACTGCTGTTGCAACAATGTCGTGACTTAATTTATGGTCTATATCACGCATTGTGCGTTGTTCTTTATTATTGATACGTTCTACAGCTTCAGGCTTTTTTGCTTTTTGAAGCTTACGTCTCAAATACGCATAATGTCTGCGCATATATTTGTTTTTGCGACCATTGCCATAAAACTTAACGTTGCCGTCAGATACGTAACTTACAGCAGGGCATTTAATACCAAGGTCAACGCCCATAACTTTGCCATCAGTAGATGCTGTAGGTTCTTCAACCTCGTATACTATCTGAGCAACTATGGAGTTACCTTTAATCACAATACGCATAGTTCCAAGCTTGTATGATGCAAATACAGACTTTTGCTTATCTGACATCTTGGTTTTAACGGATATGCGTTTGGATTTGCCATTAATCATAACTGGAAATTCAATGTTACTATCATTGATTTTGAAGTTCTGATTATTGATATAGCAGCAAGGCTTTCTAAGTACTGGAAGACTTGGTGCAGTTACTCTAACGGGCGATTCCTTTTTAGCGAGACTATGATTCTTAAGAACAGCCTTATGGCAGGATATATAGTGTTTCTTAACAATAGATTTAGCATCACGAATACACTGATTAGTCAGTGCAGATGGAAGATTTGCACTGACATCAGCAGTGGTAGTTTTAGCGATAGAATTACCACTAGTAGCATCAGAAACAAGGCTGTTTACGGTTGAAATGTATTCAACCATAGTTGCCATAATTAATTCTGACTGATATTTAGTTGGATATAGCTTTACTATTTCTGATATCTGCATATATTTATTATACCAAACATCTGTTCTGATTACAAGAACTCGCTTTCATCCTACAGCTAAAGCAGTGGGCTTTCTCGCTCAGACAATTTGTAAAACTAGTTTTACCATAAACTATTTTAAAATAAAAAATATTTTAGTAGCACCAAAAAAGTTATGAAAATCAATCTAATCACCTAGTGGCATAGTAAATCGACATTTAGGAAATCCAGAACAGCCTAAAAATTCACCATAAGGACCTAATTTTCTTACCATAAGCTTTCCACATTGCAAACAGATCTTATGCTTAGGTATCTCAGCAGTTCCATTAAGTTCCTTTGCTAGTAACTCATACACCTTCTGATTAATCCTACAATCTGCTAAAGCTCTATGCGCCCCCGAATAAGACAGGCCATAATACTCCGCTAGATCTGATAATCGTCTGTGCGGCCAGTGTGGAAATACAGTTTTTGATAATCTTAGCGTATCTACATAGTCGTTTGATAGGATCTTCCCATAGTACTTTTCACAGTCTCTTTTTATAAACTTCATATCAAATGAATGAATGTTGTGCCCTACTAAAACATCATTATCTACAAATTCAAGGAACCTGCTAAGCACCTTGTCAAATGATTCTTTTCCTTCAACCATTTTGTTTGATATATGATTCACAGCCGTTGCTGCATAGGGTATAACTCTTCCAGGATTAACTAATTCTTGAAATTCATCAACAATCTGTCCATCTCTAACCTTAACAGCAGCTATTTCTATAACATCGTCATGCCAAGCAGAAATACCAGTTGTTTCAAGGTCGAATAAAGAGTAATTGGGAACGTAGTCGTTAAGGCATCTTCCTAGATTTTCTTCTAGCATCTATCATTTCCTCATTATAAAACAAAGGCACATGAAACAATTTCACATGCCTTCAGCTCTTTAACCAATATTACTGAACAACTGAACATCTAGATAATATTAAATATTGTCCATCTTTAACTTCAACATATGTACTGTTTTCGAAGTTATCATTTGCAATGATATAATCTTGTCTTAAATCTTCGTAGATACAATAATAACCTCTGCCATTTTCAGATACTAATTTGTATTCACCTGCTGGAAGATCATAGCCGATTCTAAGCATGCCTCCAACTTTATCAAGGCTGATTGTTTCTGAAGAGTAAAATTCTTCCATATCTACTGCGATACATCCTGAAAGTTTAATGAATTCTCCTGTTCTAACCTCGATAAGTGAATTACGTTCAAAATTATCATTGAATAGAATATCTTCACCATTTGCATCGCTTGTTACAGAAAAATATCCTTTTCCTTCTGCTAATAAAATGTAGGTACCTGCATCAAAATCGGTTCCAACTTTATATTTCCCTTCTCCGTACATTTTTTCGTATTTAGATTGATCATTAGTATCAGCTTTCTCGCTTGAGCTTCCATCATTTGAGAATGTACACCTTGATAGAATAATGTACTGTCCATCTTGAAGTTCTACATAAGTTGACTTCTCAAAATTATCATTTGCAATAATATAATCTTGTCTTAAATCTTCATAGATGCAATAGTACCCACCATCAGAACCAGTTGTTAATTTGTATTCACCAGGCTGAATATCATAACCTACTCTAAAAGTACCTCCATTTTGTTCTAAGCTGACAGTATTGGACGCGTAAAACTCTTCCATATCAATCGCCACGCATCTTGATAGTTCAATAAACTCTCCGTCATTTACTTCAATAAGAGCATCATAAGTGAAATTGTCGTTAAAAAGTATGTTATTCCCATTGGCATCACTACATACAGAGAAATAGCCTCTGTCTTCTGCCAAAAGAATGTAAGTGCCAGCTTCAAAATCGGTTCCAACCTTATATTTCCCAGCCTCGTACATTTTTTCAAAAGATTCTATAGCATTGCTATTGCTGGCTACTTCTGTCGATGAAGAAGCATTCTCATTAACTTGAGAAGTTGATAACTCATCTGAAGAATTTACTGATGAATTAGTAGAGCTTGATTCTGCACCACACGCAATAAGAGAAAGACTCATTAATGCAATAAAGAATGATAGAATAATGTTTTTTTTCATAGAAAATAATCCCCTTAGTACTTTTATTATATGTTAATTGTATATGCTGATTTATGTTTGAGCAATAGTCCTTTTTCTCAATATACGGACTCCACCCTGAATCTATCAGAGTGGAGACATAATTCATCATAGTCTAGCTACTTAACCATTCCCCTTCTATTTTCCAAGCCACCATAACAATACATTCAGAAAAAGCATTAGCGTTTCTTTTGTTAGTAACCCACATAACAAATAATTTATGTTACGCCTTACTTCAGTACAGATCCTCGAAAAACAATGACCTTCAACTTTTTTATAGTCCCTGCATTCAAAGCTTTTTGCTTCAGAAAGCTTGAACTCCCCCTCATAAAGAATGCTGCCATCAAATCTACGATACATGAATTTATTTATTTGCTCTTCAGAAGGTATTATCACTATTTCTTTTGTATAAGATTTTTCCCTATTGCTTTTCCTTGATTTTATAGAATTGCAGGGTGAAAAATACACACATGGAACAAGTAAACTACAATAATTATAAATGCCCTTTGAGCATAATATTTTCTGAGATTCAAGTATTCCATTCATACCTTTATCACTTGTTGCGTGTATTATTCCTTCTTTTCTTATTTTTTCTTTCATGTCTTCATTCTTTATTAGACGTGGCCCAATTTCAGGCGACAATCGCAAGTAAAAAAGAAAGACCGGGCAAATCACTCCTAACAATACCAAATCAATTAATGCATCGTAAAATAAATTGTAAATACTAATCATATTTTTTTCTCCTTATAATTATTTATATTATCTATATGTAAAAAAAATTTTTCCTACGATGAATTTATGCTTCTAATAAAGTAGAAGATAAAAAATAAAAAGGGTAGTAAAATTTTTCTTATTTATATATGTTTATTACTCCAAAAAAGACCTCTTTCTTTTTGACTCCAGAAAATAACAGGCAGTATAGATATCTTAAAATGAACTTCTCCTATACGATATTCCCTAATAAAAATAAAAAAGCTCATCTCATTGTGAGGTGAGCCTTTCTTTATATTATTCTGCAAATAATGGTATAAAACTAACACAATACCCATCTGGAGCCTCTGGATAATCCGCCGTAAGTGTATCAAAAACGGCCAAAGCAATATCCTCGTTCCACGTCTTTACTTCATTGTTGAAAAACACCATTGGTGCGTCTTCATCAGTTAATTCTGTGTATTCACCATTGCCTAGGTATCTCATGTTTTCACAATAAAGGTAATCATTGTTTCCTTCAGCTAAATCTTCAGCTGTGAGATTATCCCCAGTGTCTGTAGGCTTTATCCAAAGAAGTCTATTATCATTTTCAATAAAGAGCATGATTGCGTGCTTATTCTTAAAACGAGCTAGTCGCATATCACATTCTTCTTTCGTAATATAACCATTCATTTCTTATCCTTTCTCTATTCAGCTGCATGTATGACAATATAAGCGGGAATCACTATATTTTCCCCTTCTTTGATGTCATTATCATCTGATATATGATTCAGAAACATAATTTCACGAGTGTAATACTCTATTGACTTGATTTCAGGAGAAACGGCGTATTTCTTAACGATAGCGGTCATCGTATCGCCGCGTTGAACGGTATAATTTGTATATATCTTCTCATAAGCTACGTCATTTGCAATGGCAGGCTTCGACATCTTCATTCCAAGGAAAAAAGCCGTCGCTAAGGCTGTTATTGCAACAATACTACATCTTCTTACTAACTGATTGTGTCGCTGTTCTTTTGTCATCTATTATTCCTCCATAAAAAAACTGGAGGCATATTATTGTCTCCAGCTATCTTCATGTTAGTAATATGTATGTTTTTTAGAAAAAAACTTGCTATATGGTAGATACGTTATATTATTTATATATAACTGTATACTCAGTAGAATGGAGGCAAAAATGGGGATATTCTTTAACAAAAAAACAGAAGGTAATACTACAGAAAAAGAACAGAATAAACTGTCATATTATAACATACTAACACTCTTACTCACCATAGATTCTGTTCTTTCTTTGAAAGAAAGAAACAGTATTGTGGGACAAGTTTTCTATCTTGTTTATGTCGCTGTATTTCTTTTATTTGTTATATTATCCATAGGGAGAATGTTTAAGAATAATAGGCCTAAGTTGTGGCACGGGATTAACATGGTAATGTCACTATTGCCTATAGTATTAGCAATGCTAGATAAGCATATGCCTGGCGCAGAGAATGTATTCTTCAATTTGTTTCAGGTTTTTACAATTATATGGGTTTTCGTAGTAATATGCGATTTGTTTGAATTCATATGCTTTTATATCTTATCTGAGATTAAAGTAAATGTTGTTAGATATATCGCTGATTGCATCGTCTTATTAGCAGTCATTTTCTTTGGAACGGCGCTATCATCTGCGATAATCACAAGCTTTCCCATGTTCAATGGCATTAACTCGTTCATCTTTAACATTTGTCGAGTAGCTCCATATATTACTGTTCTTCCAATAATATGTCATGAGCAAATGATAAAAGATTTTTTCATAAAAAAGCATAGTAAAACCGGAGCCAACTAAGGCCCCGGTTTTATATTCACTCGTTTTACTCTATGGACGTATAGTTCAAATCCAATGCCCTCATGAATCCCTCGCTAAACTCATAATATTCATAAACGAATCCGGAGCTTATGAAAAGCCCCGGATGTTTTTATTGTTATGCTGCTATAGAAACTTCCTTAGCATCTCTTGAATATAGATATAGACTGTTTGAAAGGAACTCCTCCTCTGAAACTTCATTTTCATTTACCTCTTCAATCAAGTACTGATATTCCTCTACAGGATGACTTGTATCCACAGGAAGCACGAGAAGCTCGTGTACAGAAGAAGGGATAATGTATAAATCTCCACCACATTCATCGGAGAATCTTTCCAGAATCTCACTATGAAGCAACGCTGTTGCACCATAGATAGAATCTTTATTCCTAAGAATATTAAATGGAACTGGCGAGCCACACTGCTCTATGTACTCAGCGGCCTCTTCTTCACTTAATCCTGAATTCATCATCATTTTCATTATAAATTCATCAAGACTCTGATAATAATACTGGCAGTTGATAATGTCATTCTTTCTAGCGATTGCATCAAGTTCTTCAATTGTAATGCCCCAGTGCGACATAAGGTCATTTGTTACTTTTACAGAGCCGGATACACCGCCGTTGACAGATTCAAGATTCACGCAATATACAACGGTCAGATCCAAAAACTCTGAGTGAGGCATATTCACTAAAGCTTCACCATTACGTTCAGTATTTACTAACCTTGTAACAATGGAATCCTTGACACAATCAAAATTGCAAAGCATATCTGCAATTCCCTGCATTTCCTTAGGAGCCTTGTTCGATTCAAAAATACCAATTACCTTATCTGCAATTGTATCGAGGCTAGCTCCTGCTAGATAGTCCTTATAGAAACCTTCCAAGTAAATGTTAGGTGAGACATTGCTGTTCTCCTCATGGATGGTAAGTCCTTTGAGAGTAACATTGTTATTCTTTGTAATTTCGCGAATTTCAACTGTTTTTCCAGCACCTTCATCCTCGAAAATAGCATTAATAGCATCCATTAACTCATTTGCAAATTCATCAAAATTTATCATATTATTTTCTCCTTTTTTCTTTGATAAAATGAATATGTGTTTTTAAGAAAAACAAAAACCAATTCTTTTTCAGAATTGGTTTTTAATCATTACGCGATATACGCAGCTTGTGGAATTAATAGCTCATCTGCCTGATTCTTCATTATTGCCTGGTGTTCATCAAGAGAATCTATCACGCTTGAAACTACTTCGAAAGAATTCTTTAAATCCAAATATCTAAAGATAAATCCTATCACAGTAGTATATACGTACATGTTTTGCTCCTTCGTCAAACTATTTAAGGCACGAATTCTTCTTTCCTTTTCCTTTTCTACCTCACCGCTATAATTATTTTCTGATTCTAGAAGTACTCGCATATCTATATCAGTCAACATGCATGCTGCCGTATTCCACCATGCAATAGCAGTTTGAGTACAGTCATCTTCGTCACAAAATCTGATATTCTTAGATGGAAGCTTCATCCACATATTAGACTTAATATTTTGAAATTCTTCGTACATGTCTGCAGCATGTTGCGCCAACTCTATTATTGTCTCTTCATACTCCCAGAAATATTCAGAATCTCTATAACCAGCTCTACAATCGATATCGTATTCGGTCATCTCTTCTAGCCCTTCTAGAACACTCCAAAAGTCCAGCTTTTTTGCTCCTAAACGCATCTAGACTAATCTCCTATCTTAGTGATTTGCTATCCAGCATTCACACATATTTACATATGCGATATCACTTAATAGCTTTTTTACAAAACTTCGAGCAGCAACTATTGTTGGCTCAAGATTTTCCTCATATCCTAACGGGATTTCACCTGGTTTCTGACAACTATCAAATGTAGGATACCCTATCTTATAGTATCTTTTTCTTCTGTCTTTCTTGTCATACATCTCGTAGATTGAGATGCCATATTTTCTTGCTTTCTTTTCAATATCAACTTTTGACATACTCGCTCCTTCTTTATACAGCCGTTACCCAAACTCCTTCGCCTACTCTTCTGAAGATAGGATATATTTGGAGGGTCTGTCTGATTTTCTCTCTCCAGTGATTGCATCCTTTAGCTTTTTTATATTCACCTATCTCAGCATATATTTCAGATAATGAAACTGGTCGATTATACTTCTTACAAACTGCAAAGACTATGTCTTTCCAGGTTACTGATGTACTATCTCGGATATCGACCTCATATTCCTTGGGATATACAAAATTAATCATGTATGGCGCCAATTTCTTTATTACCATGATGTATTCATGTACAATAGGCACAAAGCTTGAATTAGAATAGCTGTTCCTATAAGAGACACAATTATGCTGCATTTTAATTAAGATTTGCTCAAGTTGTCCTGGCTTTGCGATGTCAGCCATCATCGAGAACAGTTTTCCTTGCCTTTTTGAATCACCCATTAATATGGCCATTCTTGAACCATTCTCCATTGCAGCATAGTATTTTAGAATGATTTCGTTTAAACTTCGCATGAACTCTTTCCAAGGCATCTGTCCAAGATCAGATTTCGATAGTTCTCCTGTTGGATCACTATACATGTTTCCAGCGTATGGGATATTTATTTCCTTCCCATAAGGCGGATGCATAAATAGCATGTCTGCTCCATAAAATTCATTTGGAACTTCATCAAGCAAAGCATTTATGCTTAATATGCCAGGCCTAACTGGATTCGGATTCAAATCCGCTCCAACATACTTTACTCCCATGTCTTTTGCAACATCATATCCTGTACCAGAGCCCGCAAATAGCTCGGCAAACTTTTCTACCTGATATTTCCACATGAGGAAAGCCTGTATCCATCCTGAGCAATTTCCTCTGTATGCGGACGACCCCCAGTCACTTCCCCTATTTGGAAATGACAATACCGTAGAATCATGCTTTAGTAGTTCTTTTATAATGTCGTTTTTCTGCATATTCAACCTCCAGCAAAATAAAAAACTGGAGCAATGTATACTCCAGTTCTCTTTATGCTATTAATATGTCTTTTTTCTAACTACAAAATCGTTAGTATTTACGTTGCTTCTTATATACAACTCTTCTTTACTACAGCTATCCTACCTAAATTCAACGACGTATCGTAAGCACATGGCGTCCTCGTTGTAGAAGATTATTTCATCATTCATCAAGCCGCATGTACCTCCTTCTGCATGAACACAATTGGCACCTTTCTTCTTTAGTTTTCCTTCTGTAAAATCCCATGATTCTAGCCTAGATGGATGATATGGCTTTCCATATGCGGTTTCATATATTCCCATACATGCAAAGTCAGAAGACCCCTTTGCCCAATATGAATTCTTATAGCTAGTATATCCCCAGCTCTTCATGGCTTTAGGTGCAAAATAAATGCCGTTACCAAACATTTTTCCTGTTATTTTCGCGTTGGGTTTTAATAATAGACCATTTTGAATAATAGATAGCCAGTTCTCGTTTCTGGAACCATGCCATAAGAATCGTGTATCAGTAATATTGTTTTTCTTACAATATTCTTTAAAATTGCTATTGTGCTTTTTACTATTAACTTTATAGATATTTACAATCTTGCTGCTTAGCTCACCAGGTAACATGCCAATTACCTGCTTTTGTTCTGTTGGATTGACAGAAGAAACCTCAATCCCAAGAGAAATGAATGGATCACATTCTGAATTTGAATCAGGACTATCAATGCTAGTGCTTGAATTTTTAAGAAGTATACCTTCTAATGCTGCCACTAGGTCTTCTTCTCTTGCTATCACTTTTCCCATCTCAGAATGACTGTGAGCAATTAAATTATCCATCGCATATGTTTTTCTAGGACATACCATACACAGCTGCAATAATATTTTATTGAACAATTCTAAATCTTCTGTACATTCATAAAGCTGAGCTAGATATTTCTTACTTGCTTCTACCATTCCTGATGTAACGTGTAGGCTTCGAATTGTGCGTGTTAGCATAGTCTTTGTAGAAAAAGAAAGTAACCGGTATAGCTTAACCGCCATATCATTGATTGATTGCCGTTTTACCTTTGATTCCTCAACTTTCTTTGGCTCATGAGGTTCATCTTCAGCATATGCAACTGAATTATCTACATATCCTTTATTGATTTTTTCATAATACTTAATCCAATACATTGATCTAGAATAATTGCAGCTTCGATTTGCACCTGAAATGCCTACGCCACCCATAGCTCCCCAAGAAGCTTTTATTACATCACCCTCTTCTTCTAAGAGATAACATTTATATGAGCCTAAGCCTGTAACCACCTTTTTGCCTTGATTTATTAACGCTTTTCTTTCTGCAGATATTACATCAGCATAGGTAAGATACTTTTTCTCATATCGACCACGCTTTTTAAATATAATGTTGTTATCCACTTCTTGAATATTACAAGAGCCTCCTCGTTCAAAGGTTTCATAAATAATCTGCTTATTGTATTCAGGAATTACTACTACTATCCTGTTTGGGTACGGAAGAACACATACCTCTTTAGCTACAGCTTCATAAAAACCAGACTCATCTTTAGGCGCGTCTATTCTTTTTAAACCATACTCATCTTTTATTTCAACCAACATGTCCAATAATCTCCTTTGCCTTTTCTACTCCCCTTTTGTAAAACGCAGTATATCCCGCATCCACATCATCTATGGGTTCGCAGCCATTCGAAAAATTGAACATAGTCTGTGAAAAAACGCTAAGTTCATTCATACTAATATTCCTCCATGTAATAAAATACCCAGAGGAACTATTCTTTCCTCCGGGTGTCTTGATGATATTAATATGCATTTTAAAAATAATAATAATTTGGTTGTTAGACTTCATTAATATCTAAGAATACTACATTCTTCACATATTCAGGCTTGGCATCTTCAGATACCACTTCTTTCTTCACCATAGTTTTTCCATTAACTGTGTAGCTCTTCATTGGATCCTTTTTAAAGTTCTGGAGCTCAGCTACAGCGCAAATCTTATTTCCTGCAGCAATCATAGGAAGCAAACTCTTCATGTTATTTCTAGCGTAGAAAACGCCTTCAACTAGTCTTTCTTTCTGCTTAGCTTCTCTTACACAGATTGTAATCTTTGCAGTATTTCTGTTAAGCTGTAACATCCTAGACACAGTTCCTGTTAATAGAACGCTATTATATGATGCTCCAAAGGATCTTCCCTTTAACCCAAAAGCTTCTTCCATTGCAGACTTAGCCAAGGATACGCTTGTCGCTTCAATATAATTCTCATAAGATGTCTTCTCTTCACCATCTCTTTTTACTGGACGGCTTCTAAGTTTGCCTGCTATTTCAACTCTCGCCTTAAGAATGTTCTCAGGGATAGTAAGGTTATTGCTTACTCGTACACTAATGGCAGAAGTTAAATCTTTTGTCCTTCCAGCTGTAGTTAGTACTGTGAGCAAACTGAAATTTTTGCACTCTTTCTTTCCGATACAAGTTCCGATGATAGTTGCTTCATTTTTGTCATCGAAATGCTGCATTGTTTTCTCTGTTATTACCACGGTATCGTTGGTAATATCTACTTCCTGAACTGCACTTGTCATAAACATGTACTCCTTTCATTTCTCCGCCTTAGAACTGTTTGTTCTTACGGTCCGTTTGTTTCGTAATACTAATATGTTTTTTTATTTTCTGAAACGCACAAAAAAACACCTATTGCTAGGTGTTTGATGTGGGAAGAGTATGCATTGGACGCTCCCACAGTTAAAGCTGTGTGGAGTGCCAATTTATAAAACAAAGTCATAAATCTCTTGATCTTCATCGCTAAGAAAGCAGACTACATCGTCTTTATTTTCTCTCACAAAGAACTTCAGATAGTTCTCTCTTCCTAAAATATCAAATGCCATTTCCACACTAAGAACATTTGAAGCTAGTTCGATGAACTTCTGATCATCGTCAGCCTGAATAGCGTTAAAAATCTTGTCTAAATCATTCTTGATTCTTTGACCATCGCTAAAAAGCTTGTAATCTAAATCATCATAATAGTAGCTAGCTATTAAATCTTCTAAAAAGAATTGTGATGCATAATTACGCAGAACTTCATCGTCGACTGACGTCAAAAATTTATGAACTGCTTCAGCCTGATCCCAACCAAATATAACTTTCCCACACAAAGAATTAATTTCGTCATCTGAGTAATATAGTGTAATATTATTATTTGAGTCATTTCTATCTCTAAGAAAACAGAAGAAAGGAAATCCTTTGTCATTTTCATCTAGATATATTTCTGCTTTTCTTATCATTTCACTATTACTGTTTTTTATTGATTCTAGAATTTCTTTCTTATTAGAACTATTAATAAAAAAATCTGTAAAGATAGCATAAACATTGTTCTTCTTAGAAAGTCCTCGATCAATTATTGTAGTAGTCTCCCACCCAATTTCAAAGCCAAGGTCGTCATAGTGAAAACGCGTAAAACTCAGATGGGTAACTGCATCTAATAGTAGATGTATTGAATCATCAGTCGCTATCACATCGATTGTGCTCTCGCTTGTGATCTCATCAAGACTGTGCTTTAGAATTTTCTCGATGATTATGTTTTGCACTTTTGCGAGAACGAGTTCTTTATATACTGATTTTTTCAAACAAGATTTAGGATTAAAATCATTTGCTATATTTGCTAATATCTCTTGAGTTTCATTTTCGATTTCTGATGCTTTATTGCTTAAATCAAGAGTGAAATCGAACTCGTCATCAAGTTCATGACCTATTAGTCGCTGAATATCATTTTTCTCTCGAATGTCTACTACTAGTGTGCAATTTAGTGCATCTGCATACTCACTAAGCGTTTGAACTTGATTATGGCCATGTCCATTTTCTACTTTACTAACAACAGACACATCTTTTTTCATAGCGTCAGCTATTTGCTTCTGAGTTATGCTTTTTGATTCACGAATACTTTTTATTTTTTGTCCAACGTCCACAAACTGCCTCTCCTTTTAATAAGATGATATTCTCATAAAATACCTAAAACAATTGCAAGTTTTTGCAACATTGAACGCTTTAGTTCTCTTTTTTTTCGAACTCAAAACTAATTTCTCCATTCTTGTACAGTAGTTTTGCGTTAAATGTTTTTCCTGCTTTGGATTTGAATCCTTTAATCAGACTTGTTCTTCCTTTTGTAAGCATACGTTCGGCATCTATCGCACGCAGACTCTTCCCGGCGATTTGCTTCCATATCACAAAATCACATCCATTTTTGTACTCTGAGCAGCCGAAGGCTTTACTATTCTCGGTTATGTGCCCCTTTTTGCACTTAGGACATGTTATGGAATTAAGATTTGCAGTATTGCATCCTTGTAAAGCAGTGTATGAACTCATTCCTGAGTGTTCTTTAGCTTTAATTTTTTTAACTTCTTTCGTAACATAGTCTTCAAGTTTTTCTTTGTATGAAGAGTAAGTTACCATTCCCTCTTCCATCTGAGCTAATCCACGCTCCCAGGATGCTGTCATTTCAGGAGTAAGGAATTCAGGTATTACATCCTTAACAATATCGTAAACGCATTCTCCTGCAACAAGTGGGGTGAGTATCTGAGTTTTCTGATTTAGAGCAATATGATGAATTCTTATTAGTTTTTCTATAATAGCTGCCCTTGTAGCTGATGTACCAATACCGGCTCCTTTAATTTGAGCACGTAACTCCTCGTCTTCTATAAGTTTACCCGCATTTTCCATTGCAATTACCATGCTACCAGAAGTGTATCTTTTAGGAGGTGTAGTCTTTCCTTCTCTCACCTCGAAGTCAGCCACAATAATATCATTCTCATGAATTTTTGATAGGCTATTTGTTTTTATCTGTCTATTCTCTGGAATCTCACTAAGTCCATAATTATATACTTCTAAATAGCCTTCTGCCTTTAAGGTTTTTTCTGAAGTAAAGAATCGTTCGCCATTTGAATGCACTAATACCAATTCAGCTTTCTCATATACCGCAGCAGGAAAGAAAATAGCCAAAAAGCGATCTATAATATCTCGATATACTGCTCGTTCCAAATCTGTAAGGTCATGAGCGTTTCTAATGTCATCAGTAGGAATAATTGCATAATGATCTGTTATTTTCGAGTCATCTACATAATGAGTATTTTCAAGATGTTTATGCCATAGATTAGTTGCAATTGCTCGTAAGACCTCCGTCTTATAATTAAGCTTAATCAACGCATTTAGATTTTTTGATATTTCAGAAGCAACAGCACTAGATAAAACCCTTGCATCAGTTCTTGGATATGTAACTAGTTTCTTCTCATATAGGCTCTGTATTATGCCCAAGGTTTCATCTGGACTAATCTTGTACTTATTAGAGCAGTAGTTTTGTATTTCTGCTAGATTAAATAGTAATGGAGCTTTCTTTCGTTCATCTACTATTTTTACTGATTCGACCTTTAAAGTCGGTTCTTTGCTACAGTTCTCGCAGAGTAGCTTCGCATCTTTGCTTTCTTTAAATCCATTTTCATCATAAAGACATGGAGAATCGAAAAATGAGCTGGTTTCTACTGCCTTCCATGTTGATTCCATGCTACCTGATTTTGCCACCACCTTATAATATGAGGTCTCAACAAAATCTCTTATCTCACGCTCACGCTCGACCACCATCGCTAGAACACAAGTCATCACACGACCTACCGAAATCGACCCCTTATCTAGATGGGCTTTAGCTCTATAGGCCTCACCAAATTTAATTGTCAAAGCCCTAGAAAAATTAATGCCAACAGCATAATCTTCAATTGCGCGCATATACGCAGCAGCTGCTTGCTTATCATATTCTGATATATGTTTTGCTTCTTTTATTCCTTTTATTATTTCTGATTCTGTGTACGAGTCTATCCAAACGACACGTTCATCCACATCCGACGCCATTCCGGCTTTCTGCCTAACCAGCAATTGAATATATAAGCCTTCGCGCCCAGAGTCACCAGCCGATAACCATTTACTAACAGTAAATAGTTTACCGTTGTAGATTTCCTTTATTACCTCAAATTGTGCTTTCGATGCTTCAATTATCTCGTATTTGTACTCTTTAGGCAGAAAAGGTAATGTCTCTAATCTCCATTCTTTTAACCTTTCGTCATATTTTTCAGGATATGACAATGTGCATAGATGTCCATAACACCAGGTGATGCAAACATTTTCATCTAACACATCTGAATAACCAATTATGTATCCTTGCTTTCTATCGTTGATATGCAAAACTTTGGCATATTCATTAGCCACGGAAGGCTTTTCTGTTGTTATCACGGTATATCCCAAACTACTTCCACCTTCCTAGACAGCTAGTTTTGCCTTTATTACAGAACGTGCCTTTCTAGCAGCGTGTTTCATGAGCTTATTTGGTTCCTCTCCTTTGTCTAATTCTGAAATCCAAAGAAGAAAAGCAAGGTCAGAATCATTCTTGCTTATATTTTTCTTTCCCAAGGACTCAATTTCTGAATCTGTTGGAATGAATCCAGGAGCTATGAAATCAATATTATGTATGTCACTCAAGATACGGCTAATGCGTTCATCGTTAGTTAAAGACTCTATATCATCATCCTCTTCCTGTGTTTCTTCCACGGCTTCATAAATGACCACGTTATTCATAATCAACGCATTAACTTGTTTTACATATTCCTTATCCTCAGCTTTTTCTGCGGCCAAAAGAGCGATTGCCAATCCCTCTTCCGAACTTAAAAGTGATAATATATTTTCTACCTCTGGGAATTCATATCCTTCAGGTAATTCAAGATTGTCGATTTTCTCGATTATTTCATCGAATTTTGATTGAGTAACATTTAACATATTGTTTTCTCTCCTTTTTTGTACGCTAATCAAGACTGCGATTATTACTTTACTAATATGTGTTTCTAGCTCTCACAAATAAATTATAAAATAGCTCATTATGCTCGCAAAATTTTCTGCACAAAAAAAAGCCGTCACCCTACCCAGGGTGACAGCTTTGTGTTATATTTCTACCACACTTATATCAGTGTCTAATAATATATTGTCTCTTACTTTGAAATCTGCCGTTCTTAGAAGATTTTCAGAGGTATCCCATACTAACAAAGTGCTTGCTCCATTTGATTTATCTGAATATTCTACTGCTTTAGGATATATACTATTCCAATCTGGTAAAGAGTCGATAGTAATCAAAAAAGTTCTTGACTTTCGAGTAGCTAGAACAATCTTTTTTACATTTACCTTTAATACCTTTTTGACCAGGCTTTCGCCTTCTTCAGCATTCTCATCTTCCTCAGCATCTTCCGCTTGGTTTAACTCTTCTATCTCTTCTTCATATACATCACCTGTTATTTCTACGACTCCAAAATCACTAATCAGCCCTTGATATACACTGTATTCTTTTGTGAAACAGCAGACATCTATTGCACCAGTCTTATCTTCTAATTCGAAGAAAGCCATTAACGCCCCATCTTTCTTACGCCTTGTTATTCTAAGATTAGTTATGGCGCCAAAGAGCGTTTGATTTTTTCCTGCTTGTAAATCATTAATACTTGTGCATTCGCTTGAAGGCTCATAAGAATCAGTTGGATGCCCGGTAAGGTATGTTCCTAACAGCTCCTTCTCTTTCAGCAAATTGGTTTCTTTATCATCTTTAAACATTGAGGGCTCTTCCATAGTGCTAAGTAATAGATAGAGCGCATCAATGTTCTCTGAATAGGTCTCAATCTGCTTTTCTTTCTTTTCAATCGTAGGTACTGTTTTGTTTTTGAATCCAATGGCAGTAAGTTTCTTTAGTATTTCTGTTTCAGGCTTATCCGCATTCTCCTTGATTATCGCAATAATGTCCTGGCACTCACATATCTTTTTCTCATTCTCTTTGATGTCTTTATAGACATCAATCAATTGTGATAATTCGAGTTCTAAAGCCTTTCTACTACTGCCAAACGAATCAAACGCGCCTGCCCAAATCAGAGCCTCAGTAACATTCTTCTTGATATGACCTCTTCTTATGAAATCATTGAAGTTGTCAAAAGGCTTTTCTCTTCTGGTCTCAAGTATTTTATCTACGGAAACAATGCCTTTTATTGAAGATAAACCGAACATTATATTACCTGCAATTGTAGTCACATCTTCCTCTGACACATTGATGTCTGGTGGTAGTACTTTTATTCCATACTCTCGACACTCATTAATTAGAGGCATCCTTTTCTTATCGCTTGCCCACTTAATTGCTACAGCCATAAATTCTATAAAGTAATGGTATTTTAACCACATCATGATGTAAGCAATTCTGGCATATACAGCTGCATGCGACTTGTTGAATGCGTATTTAGCAAAGGATGTCATCTCATCAAAAAGCTTATTTGCTTTTTCTGCGTCTATGTTTCGAGCTACACAGCCATCAATTTTTCTAGACTTATCTCCATATACAAACGCTTCTCTTTCTGCCAAAAGAATCTCATCCTTTTTCTTTGACATAGCTCTTCGTACGTTATCTGCCTGTCCAAAGCTATAGCCGGCTAAACTCCTGAAGATCTGTTGAATCTGTTCCTGATAGATGGGCTTTCCGTATGTAACATCAAGAATCTCTTTTAGTTCTGTAATATCATACTTTATAGTCTTTTTTCCACTCTTAACATCTATTATCTCTGGAATGGAATCCATTGGACCAGGTCTGTACGCTGCAATACCCAGTATGACGTCTTCCATAGAATCAGGCTTTAATCGTATACATAATGATTTCATACCAGCTGACTCTAACTGAAAAATTGCATCTGTCCTACCTTCTTTTGTAATGCCCTTTATAACTTCAGGTTCAACTGGAATAAGCGATGGATTAATACGAATTCCATGATTCTTTTCAATCAGTCGTATAACCTCAGTAATAATATTTAGATTTTTTAATCCTAGGAAATCCATCTTAAGAAGTCCTTGTTTTTCAGCTTCTGCTGGAACACATTGAGTCTTAAAACAGCTATTAACTGTATCCCACGATAAAGGCACATACTCGTTTACATTATCATTATCAGATATGATGACTCCACAAGCATGCATGCCATAAGTGGAATAACTTCCTTCAATGGATTTTGCTCTTTTTATTATTTCTTTCTCTATGGTTCCTTGCCTTGCCCATTCCTCATCATAGTTTGAAAGAACATCATGAGGCTTTCCTGAACATATCTTCGCTAGCTTCTCACCTATAGCTGTGTATCTTTTAATGATTTCTTCTTTAGGACTTAGACTATCAGAATCTTTCTTTGTTTTCTTAGTTTTTTTACCAGTTTTCTTCTCTTCTTCTGCCTCATATGCTTTTGCCTTAGTTGTACCCAAAGCTCTAGCGACATTACGGATTGCCGCTTTTGCGGAATTTGTGTTAAACGTAATAATTCTACATACAGCATCTTCTCCGTATTTCTTGTAGGTATACGCTATTACTACTTCTCTATACCCTTTTGCATAGTCGGAGTCTATATCTGGCATAGTTACTCTTTCTGGATTTAAAAATCTTTCAAACAATAGATTATATGGAATCGGATCTATATCAGTAATTCCTAAAATGAAACATATTTCACTACCACCTGCTGAACCTCTTCCTGGGCCTACCGTATAACCAAAATAACTTTGGTCTTCGTCAACGTATGCATTGATTGATGAGAGATCCATCTCGTAGATGTTTTCTGATAAATACATGAATCTTTCTTCTGGCATCTTACCTAGCTTTCTTCCAAATCTAAGTAAGTCTTGAACGATAAGTAGGTAATCTACTACATTAAGCTGTTCGATGACTTTTAATTCGTAACTAATTCTTTCCTCATACAGCTTCTTGTCTGGAAAACCATTTGGAAAGCGTTCTTTTATTCCTTTCTCTATCTCTTCCTTTAGTATCTTTAGTGAATCGACATTATTATCAAATACAGGATAATGCATTGGATTTTTAGGCAAATCTACGTTACAATCATCCACAATTATGCCTATATTTTCTATTGCTTCGCTCGCTCTTTCTTCGCCAACTATATTTGCTAACGCTATAAACAATTCCTCATCTTCTTTTATATAACACTCTTTTTCAGAAGCAGATACCTCTTCAAGTGAATTCCACCTAAGCGAATGAATTGTCTGCCTAGCAAAAATACTTTCCTCGGAATTATCAAGCAAGTGCGCATCATTTGCAGCACATATTTTGATTCCTGTTTCCAAAGAAATCTTATTTAATTCGTACATCCATTCTTTTTCAGAAGGCATTCCGTGGTTTTGCAACTCTATGTAGAAATTGCCATCACCAAAAAGCTCATTATACCTTAATGCTTCTGATTTCATAAATGCGACTATTTCTTCCTTACTAGTAAGGTTTTCCTGCAAATTCTTTTCTGAACATATACCGGCTAGAACACCACTTATACACGCACTGGTTGCAATTACATGATTGTAGCCAGCTGAACCCTTTCCAAAACACTCTTCTAATATCTTCGATGTGGCTTCAGGAAAAACTAAAGTTCCTACCTTAGTAAGACGCTTGTTTGATAGTTTTGTACACTTCATGAGCGCCTGATATCCAACATAATCCTTAGCCATCACAATTAAGTGCTTTCTAAACGATTCATCCTCCTCTCGCACATACAGTTCTGATCCTAGAATGGGTTTAATCCCTTTCTCCTTACAAGCATTATAAAAGGCATAACACCCAGTCATAGAACCATGGTCTGTTAAAGCGATAGCAGGTGCTCCTAACTCATATCCTCGTTTTACTAATCCTTCTACTGTAACCACACTGTCTTTTATCGAGTGTTCTGTGTGGTTATGAAGAATACCATATTTAATCATCCTTATCTCCTACCCTTGCTGCTTTTATCAATTAGAGAGATTTGCTCTCTCCTTCTATCTGTATGAAATAAATATGTATTTTAAAGCTCATAAACTCTCGCCTTTTATTGTGCAGAAAACTTAGTTTAGATGTTTTGTAATGATATGATTTTGTTAGAAAAACATATTAGTGTTAGGAGGTGACAAAAAATGAGTAATATCATTTCATTTGAAGAATTAAAAGAAAAAAAATATGAGTCAAAAAATACTTCTGCGATTAAAAAAACTAGTGAGGATAATTCTGATAGTATCCCTCAGTTTGAAATTGATGATGTCTTTAACTGACAGTGGGGCGTGCCTATGCAAGAAACAAAAACCAAAGAAATTAATGGCAGGTATATCTTTCCCGGTAATTTGAAACTTGATAATGCTTCAATATCGTCTTTGACTAAAAAAGAATATGATCTCATAATCGACATCATGACTCGCTATAAAGACAAGCTTCTTGAAAGTTTCAATTTCAAAAAAGATGTTTGCGTTAGCTATCAGCTTAGCATCCACAGAACCTTGTACATCGATTATAGAAAAGGAAATATCAATTTTTTTATTGTGGATGAAGAGCAAAAACTGATTACCCAGCTTTTAAACAAAAATGAGGTTCTAAAGCTAGTCAGAGCTCAAGTTATTATTCAAAAGATAATAGAAAAAAGCGCCTATGAAAAAGAGAAAAACAGATATGAAATGCTAATGTCAACATTAGTCAATTCTGCTCAGCAAGAAGTCGTTAAGAACAAAGGGCATCCTACTGTTTTTAAAAATAAACTTGATAAGGATTTAGATTTAGACAGATAGGAAAGAAAGAAATGTATAATATAAACAATGATGTGATTCTAGATGGAATAGATGCCTCGGATGTGTCTAATATCATCCTAGAGACAAAGAAAAAAGCACCTAGAATTCTGCTAGGTAATAATATGATTGCCCTTAACAAAGGGCTTTATGATAATTTCGAAGTGCTTACAGGACGAAGTCTTCTCAGCACTCTCAACAAGGTAGTCTCTGAAGCAGGAAACGTATATATCTTAGGGCAAATTGCTGCTGAAAAATTTGGCGAAAATATATCAGTATTTTCAGAAACTGTGCTCTCAGGAATAATAAACTCTGTAATGACAGTTCTAATGGAAAGACTTTCCCTAAACCATGAATATACAGGATCACTAATAGAATTATTCAAAGCATAAGTTGAGGCACTCTTTCAAGTGCCTCCTTCTTTTATACGTTTGTAAAATTTTCTGCTTCTTTGCTTAACTTATTAGCAACTGCTTCATTTTCGCTCATTTCAGTAGTTACTTCAGATATTTCGCTAACTAAAGATTCAATACTTTCTGCGGCCTGTCCTACACCCTTGGCACTTTCGTCTACTGCATCTGAAATACCCTGTACAGCGTCAGTCATCTGCTGAATTTCATCTTCGATAATTTCAATATTTTCAGCGTATTCTTGCATATAGGTGTCGATATGTGAGGCGTCCTTACTATAGCTATTACCCATCTCAACAAATGAACCGTAATCAGAAAGAACTGTTTCGTTAACATATTTAATCATTTGCTCTGATGAACTAGCAAGGTCATTAACTGACTGTATTACTCGCTCATTGATTGTCTGAATATTGTTAGCGGTTTCTCTACTGTTATCGGCTAACTGTCTTATTTCATCTGCTACTACAGCAAATCCCTTTCCTGCTTCTCCAGCTCTTGCAGCTTCAATTGAAGCATTTAAAGCTAATAAGTTAGTCTGACTGGATATGCTTAAGATGTCGTCTGTAAGCTTTGCAATTTCTGCTACGCTCTTAGTGTTTTCAAGTGCTACATTTAACTTACCATTGATATCTTCGATGATTGTAGATGTTTTGTTCTTATTTGCTACAGCCTGTTCTTTTACATCATCAGCATTAATTTTCATCTCCTTAGCATAAGAAGATAATTCCTTAGTCTTAACTCCAAAGCTAACCATTTTTTCGTTTACATTATTGGCATTTTGGCTAACTGTGCTTGTTGTTGCAGAAACCTCTTCCATTGTAGCTGCAAGTTCTTCCATAATAGCTGAAACGTCTCTTGCACTATCATCAGACTGTGCAACATGCTCTACTACATTTCCTACTACTGTTTTAAGGGTTCCTGAGTATGAAATGACATTTCCCATTATTATTTGTAGTGTTGAAATAAATTCATTTATCGCACTAGCTGATATACCTATTTCATCTTTGCATCTTACTTCTACTCTGCTTGTTAAATCACCGTGGCCTTCGTTAATACCATCAATGATTGTCTTTAACTGCTTTGACTGCTTTTGTAATGGAGCTACTACGGTTTTATATATTACTAATATTGAAGCAATAATGGTTCCTGTAAGTACAACCACTAAAACCATGCAGATTCTTCGAGTAATCACAAAATCTTTCTCCTGAGTCATTACTGCCTCAGAAATATTGTCATCGTTTGCTGATACTATGCCATCAATGTTTGCTTCCACATATGTACTCCAGATATCAAACATATCAATGACTTCTTTTTCTATTCCTTTTTCGCCGTTATGTGCCCTTGAAACAAAGTCATTGGCTTCTGCCTGAATACGGCTAAATGAATTTTCAAGCTCATTTATGGCTTTTATATTTTCAGCAGAAAACATTCCTTCGTTTTCATGAAGTGAACTAAGCCACTTAGCTTCTTTAGCTGCATATTTATCTAAATTTGCTCTTACTGTATCATATGCCCCGTCTTGGCTTGGATCAGTACAATAAACTAATACAGCTTTCATAGTAAGCTGAAGGTTTAATCCTAATTCATCTAAAGCGATAGTTGAATCAAGTCCAGGACCAGATATCTGTCTACTTGAAATCTGTGTCTTATTAAGGCTTGAGAATATATAGATTGCAGTAAACAATCCTACTATTCCTAAGATAAATACTGGAATTAATAGTTTAACCATAACTTTTGTGATTATAATCGACTTTGAATTCTGAAGCTTTTCTGCCTTCATTTTTGCCTCCTGACATAATAAACATCCTTTTATGGCAATCGCCACATCAATATAATGTTATCACGACACAATTTGCATATAATTAGTATTTAACTCTGCATAAAAAAAAGCCGCTCGAAAGCGACTTTTTTATCAACTTTAACCTACATTCATCATATCAAACAGGCTTATTTGGTTTTCTTCCATGTCAAGAATGCTTACCCACTTCTTTTCTACTCGTTTCTTTATTACTCCACTTTTTGCTCCACTCCAATAGGTAGTGTTGTATTTAGCTTCATACTCTCCGATGCAATTAAAGAAATATTCGAATGAATCAGGTTCATACTTGCACATGTATGCAATTTCCTTCATTGAAAGATTAGGGCAGAATTTGCAGCCCTGCCTTGAGAAATATCGATACCAATCTTTAAATATAGGCTGTGTTTTTGCCCATGCTAGAACCTCAGATTCCTTGATTGACTCTTCTGCTAAAGGGTAACACACGTTTCCTTTTTCCCAGTTTCCAAGTTGATATTTGAAACGTCTTTCCTCATCTGCACAAAAGCCAATGTATGCTATTGGCCTGCAGCCTTGTGATTCAATCCAACTAATCATCTGCTTTTCAGCATCAAGCTTATAGTCTGAGTTACACCATCTAGCCTTACGAGTAGGCATATCATACTTCTCATACAGCTCTTTCCACGTTCGTCTGGGCTTAATTCTTATGAACCTTATACCTGCCTGTTTACATTTTTCTTCCATTAAATCGACAACGCTTTCTGCCCAAGCCCAGTCAATCTCTAGCTGATAATGAACAACACAATCTAATGGATATTTGTCTAGATTGGCAAGAATAAAGCCTAGCATGAAAAGAGAATCTTTCCCGCCACTCACACATGCGTAATGAATGGGCCTTAATGATAAATCGTAATTCTTTGTCTGAATAACACCACACTACGAATCTAATCGTAATTGTGGATCAACATTAGCTTGCTCTTATGCGACCTGCCCGTTTCCTTAAGTAGGCCTTATAGCCATGTCGTTGTTTTTTTGCTACCTCGACGCAGTTCGCTAGGCAGCAACCTCGTCTACGAGGTATTCGTTATTCCTTTCTTTTACTTATTAATAGTTCCATTTTTTCTCCTACGCACAATTTTTTTCCTTTGTGCCATTTTTTGTTTTCTGATCCTGGTCTATCTCGTCTATCATAATTTCCATATAATATGTATACAGCTCGTTGAAACCTGCACTAACATAAAATGGGCGATTCTTTTCTATGCTGTTTAAGATGTTATTCCAATCTTCCTCAGTCATGATTACCATTGCATAATGCTCTTTAACTTTTTTTGCCCATGCCATAATGCGTTGCACTATTTCTTGTCGGTTCATCTTATCCCTCCATTCGATTTATAAAGAAAAAACCGAAGACTTTTTCTCCGGTTTTCTCTACAACATAAATATGTTTTTTTAACTATTCTATTTTTTATTTTCGCGGACTACTACTTAATTGTGCTAAATACGGTGTGATAATCATTTACCACAGAACCTTCGATTGCAGTATAAAGCTTTCGTGACAAGGATTCAGTTTCGCTTCCTGCTATTGCTGCTTTATTTACTTTGATTTTTCTGCCATCTTTCTTTATTGTTGCAGTGCCATCTGCTTCAATCGTATATGTTATTCCTTTATATGCATCAATAGATATTTCATACGACTCGCCTGCTTTACTATCCTCAGCATCAATTGGAAAGATTAACTGGTAATATATTGTAAATCTGCCATTAGCCTGATTTGATACTTCCAAGTAATCAATAGGTTTATCAAAATGCTTTATTCTAGAAGGGTCATAATCAATGAGTGTTTTAGGATCATAAGTAGATGCTGCAGCTCCTGTATCGCTAACGTATACCGAGCATCCCTTATCCATTAATTCATTCAAATCAACTGTTACCAAGTCTGCATATCCACCGGTTTCGACTTTAAGAATAACTGTCTCTCCAGCTCTGATTTTCAATGCACCTGAAGGAGTATAAGTGTTTGCTCCAAACTTTCTAGTAATAGAGGCCTTTAACGTGAATTCACTCATGCTTCCATCGTCTGTGCTTACGTTCCAGGCATTATCAGTTCCATCAATATTTACAGTCCAGTTTCCAAACCATATTAGGTCGTCTTCTAAAATATTGAAAGTATACTTTGCCGTAGAACCAGCTGAAGTAATAGGTATCACATATTCCGGTGCTGAAGCTTTTTCTGAATCGGTACTTATTATTCGTTCTAGGCCATTATCATGGTTAGTTATAGTTATAGTAAAATCTTTCATGCCAGACTTTTCATTAACACCGCTAGGAGCGATATCCTGACCAATAATTGTTATATTCAATGGCTCTGAATATTCTGTTATGTCTAATCCTTCAAGTGATTTTATCAAGTCAAACCCACTTATTTTGATTGGTGTATAATCAATTTTTACTGTTATTTTTATAGTAACCTTATGATTATAACTATCACTTACAACTAATAGATATTTTGAAATACCCTCTTCCTTTGCAATATAATTTAGTGATTTACTATATTGTCCCTCTTCTACACCCTTAGCTAGTAACGTTCCGGTTTCACTCCAGCCTTTGTATAACTTCATATCAGTAATTCCTGACTGATCATAAGCTGTGTATTTTAGCATTACATCAAAGTTTGTCCAACCGTAAACATAAGCGTACTCTTCACTCGACTGGTTTGTTTTTATAGACTCATCTGCCTTTGGAGTCTTAGGAATATATTCAGCATGATTATCCTCAGGAACAGTCTTATCAACGGTATTGTCCTGAATGATAGGTATCTTTGTATCCTTATCAATTTGAAGATGGAAAATTGTTTCATTACCAACGTTATCTAATACTACGACTGTATATTCATATGAGCCATCATCATCAACCGTTAGTTTGCATCCATTACCTTTAGCTATTGGTGTTCCCGAAGTCATACCACTGTAATATACATTTACACTACTTACACCTGAACCCGTATCCTTGGCATTAATTGTAACAGTGATAGTACCAGCTGAGCATTTATAAGTATATAGGTTTTCACTCGTTCCCATATATTTTGTCTTAGTGTATTTGTTTCTAGAGTCGCTAACGCTGAATGAATGAGTTACAGTTTCTACAGGACTGGTCTTATCGCCTATGATTGTGTATCCACTTCCTACCTCTGACGCTGTTGCGCTACAGTCATCACATTCCACTATTGCTTTTGGTGTTAATGTTAGCGAAGTCTCATTTCCTAAGGTAAATCTTTGCGTCGAAGTAATTGTCTCTGCTTTTCCACTTGTATAAGAAATGCTCGCATTTGTGTTACCTGCAGATGTTAAAATGGTATTCCCGCTTCTAGTTGTTGAGACCTTGTTCGCCACATAGTTTCTGTTATCAAATACTGATGTATACGAATCAGTGTTACTATTTTCCATAAACACTAACTTATTGATGCGGTAATAATCATAAGCAGTCTGCATTTTTCCTGTAATTTTTAATGATAGTTCTGTTAATCCATCTGCCTTTATATATACCTTTGAGCCATTTACATATACTCCATCATCCGTGCTGTTTGTAACATCCAACGTAGGTTTACTTAGTATACCATGGGCCTTCACTGTGTTTTCTGGGCCTTTCTCAGGAAGAGATAGCTTACCGATATTAACATCTAGCTGCTTTCCAAGGTTATCAGCTTTATCAAATGTCACAATATGCAAATATTGATCTGTGGTTTTTAAGTCTACTTTTTTTGAGCATATGCTGTCGCTACAGCTCACTTTTACACTATTGTCTTTTGTGATAGTAGTCGTAGCTTTATCGTCTATTTTATATCTATATCCAGCCACGCCTGTTGTTAGCTTATTATATGTCTTATTCGATGTAGCAGTTGCTTTCGAGTCATCTGACATATTGTAGGACTGAACATAAAAATAATATGTTGTTCCTATGTCATCTCCTTGCATCCATTCAACTGTAACCGACGAATTATCTTCATTTGAATACTTGGAGATCAAAACTGGAACACTAGGACCATCTATGTCAGGCGCTGCTACTCCGTTTAAAGTATTGTCGACATGGTATCCTACTGAAATTGACTTAATTGTTGCATATCCTGGACCAGCATTTTTTCCACTATTTGAGGTATTCTGAAAAGAACCACTAACAAGATAGCCCTCACCAGTTGCGGTAGAGTCTAAATAGTTTGAACCTCCTCTTGCGCCTTTGCATGTGATAATTGTTGTTCCATCACTATGCGAACATGATTTGCCATAAGTTGTGCCTGAGTATGTATAGCATGAACCACCATAACCTGAGCAATAATGTCTACAGCCTGTTCCATGAGTATGTTCTCCTAAAGGACATGACATACGATAGCAAGAATTTGAATGCGAATGTGGACTCTTTCCACAGCCTATAGAGCGTCCCGCACCATTACAGAAAGGACATTTTCCCGAATGGCCATTATAATATCCTTGAATGGTACCTGTTCCACCACAATGAGTACATGTTTTATTACATGAGGAAGTATGACTATGCGCAGCAGTTCCGCATCCGATTGAGTAACAGCTTCCACCTATTCCTGAATGTGTATGCTCTGTCGTGTTACATATTAAATCTCCAGAATTATGGCCACATGACTTGTAATAGTTTGCATTAGCTTTGGAGTAGCAGCCTCCACCACTAGTAGAAGAGCCTTCACAAATATGGGCTGAAACTAAGTCATTTTCATGGTTTTGACCATCATCTTCTGTCCATTCATCAGAAGCAGCTATTCCGCCTTTGTAACCGCCACCACCACCAGCGTATCCACTACCACCCGCTGATGATCCGGTAAGATAATTTGCTTCTCTTTCTCCTCCAGGGCCACCATCTCCACTATATCCGGCTGCGCCACCGCCACCAGCTACAGCAAATAATTTGTTATCAATATAAACTACTGTTGCTGCACCACCTGCAGTTCCTACAGTATTGTTTGTATCAGAACCAGACCCTCCACCAAATGATTTTGAACTGATTCCAGCTTCGTTTTCATTTCCTTCACCACCTGGATATATCTTAAGAACCTGACCCTTCTTTAAGAAGACTTTTGCCTGAACATACCCACCATTTCCGCCTACATAAGTATCATAATCGGCTCCTTTTCCGCCATACAAAGCTATGTCATAAAAGCCATTTTCAGGGATAGTATAAGTCTTATCGCTTGTATACTTTTCGTCTATTTTTGTCTCTGAGGCAATCGTATTAGTAGACTTTAGTAAGCGATAATTTCCATCTTTATTTGCTTCAGATTGGAACGTCTTAAATACTGTTAATGCATTCTGCCCCGTATATTTCCAAGACAAATCAACGGCACCTATTCCGTTGTTTGCTTTATAATTTTCCACGCTCTGAAGCGACAAGTTAATTGCATTCCATTTTGCAATCAGTGTGATATCCTTTGAGGTTAAATAACTATCACCGCCACGGCCTACAACGTTCGTTCCATTCTCTGTCCAGCCTAGAAATTCGTATCCTGGTCGTATAGGCGTTGGCAAAGTTACTTCAGACGGCTCATATACTGCCTTTAATGTAGTTACCATTCCATTCGTAGGAACATTATTAGTATAAATACCTGTATCCTTATTATAAGAACCATAGAATGGAGAAACTTTCTGCCAATAGTCAAATACCTTGTTACTATTAAGTGAAGCAACACTTACAGTACCACCATTAGCATTCAGCTTTACTGTATATTTGCCTCCAACACCATTTGGCACGCTCGTACTAGCGTTATAGCCTACAGTAATCTTCTTATCTGAAGCGCATTCATCTTTTAATATCAATGTGCCATTACATTTTTCCCAATGTGCATAGACTTTTATGTGATTTTCATTGTTTCTTAAGGATGCGGTACTTTCTTTTTGAAGCTCGAGCCATGAACTAACTTTCACTCCTCCAGTTGCTTTTGTGTACCATCCTGTAAATGCATATCCGGATACTGCCAAGTCTTTTGTAGAAGCGCTGTTCAATGTAGTTTTAGGATTAACAGTTTTTCCTTCATACTCAGTTGCATTGTCATAGTAATACCATTCATCCGGAATATATTTACCATCTTTAACATATGAATTAGCAAGAACTGTTGCACCGGTCGGAGCATTTACTTCATATTCGACTGCATAACGGTTATAGCTCAAAGCTTTGCATTTATGCTTTATTTCTGCTCCTTGTTCCATGTGTCCATCACGTATATTTTTATGTCCATTTATTGGGCATAAATAGTAGTACGTTGAACCATTGATAAACTTATATACGTTTGATAACGTAGTTTTACTACCAGTAACGAAGCACGTAGCATTTTGCATACAATCGGCACATACTCCTATGTATCTGTTCTGATAATTCTGACTGCAATGAATTGTACTATGGGTTACACCATGCCAGTTTGAACCCTGATGAATACATAATCCCTCTGTACCCCATATCCATTTCTCAATATAAACATATTTAGGATACCCAAAATATGCGTGTTTTCCAATAGGAATACTTATAGCATTCGTATCACTCTTGGGATCTCTATTTGTAATAATCTCGTTCCAATGGGTATCTATAGTTGTATCCCAAGGATCTGTTGTCCACGAAATTCCGCTCTCGTTATCTTCTGAATCCCATCTAAATGCATAAACTCCGCCATAATATGCGCCAGTAGTTCCATTAGTTGATTTACCATCCCACTTGGCATTAGAAGCAAATGCAGGAACTGATAGCACCCACACTAATGCCCACGCAATAATGAATGATAAAAGACTAACTATGTTTCTTCTTCTATTTTTCATAAAATCCTCTCTTTGACAAAATATATATTTCTTCTCATTAATATGTATTTTCAGAACCCAAAACGCACAAAAAAACTGGACAACTTTCGTCATCCAGTTTCTATTTTTATGGTTCTTCTTCAGTAATCTCTTCCCATACAGGTGGCTCTTCTACGGGCTCTTCCTCATCAGGGCTAGGAGGATAATATTTATTAACATACTCGAGAAACTCTTCTTCGGAGCATGGAACATAATCCCATGATTTTGTTATTCCTCTGTCGTATCCACATACACTGCAAATATTACTATATGTTTTTTCCATCTCTTTTGTTAATTGTCCAAAGTAATCCACAAATCCTGTAAACGTTTCGCCTATATATGTCGTTTCAATTGTATGCTCATAAGTATATAAACCCCAAGGAACCTGAACATATTCCTCTCCGCAGATTGAGCATGTATTCCATGTCTGAGCTTCTATAGCACAAGGCTCACCGTCTTTCTGTCTCATTGCATAACGGCCTAAGCCAGGTGTATATTCATGCTTATGCTCAGGAACTTTTTCTTCAACCTTTACTGGATTATTTTCTTCCTTCTTTGGAGTTTCAACGCTTGTACTAGGAGCTGGCTTATCTTCCTTCTTAGGCTCTGTTACAGCTACGCTGGAAGAAGTTGGCTTAGAGTCTTCTTTCTTTGGCTCATCTTTCTTTGGATCAGAAACAATACTAGAATTTGTATTCTTAGTCTCTTCTTTGGAAGGTTCTTCTTTCTTTGCTCCCTTGACTTCTTCTGTATCCTCTTTCTTATCTATAGACGAATCACTCTTCGACTCAACCTTGACATTCTTCTTAGTATCGTCATTCTTAGTCCCTTCCTCTTTAATGGAAGATTCATTGTCACTTACAACAGCTTCGTTGACTTTTTCTTCATCTGCAGTGGAAGAAACTACCTCCGCATAACTAGCAGCAGTTGATATTTCTGCTACTGTGACATCTTTCTTTTTGCCACAGCCAGTAAGAAATAAAGTCATAAGGCTTATTAATGTAACTGCTTTTATTATTTTTTTCATAAACTCTCCAATCTGTACTGAATTAACACCTTCTATATGTTAATTATATGATTTGCATTAATTATATCAATAGTTCTGCACAAAAGAACTTTCTTTTTTCCAACTTATCTTTATGCTACTAATATGTATTTCTAAAACAAAAAAACTGGATAACTTTCGTCATCCAGTTTCTATTTTTATGGTTCTTCTTCAGTGATCTCTTCCCATACAGGTGGCTCTTCTACGGGCTCTTCTTCGTCAGGACTAGGAGGATATAACGCCAACAAATATTCAAGGGCTTCTTCACGAGAGCATGGAATATATTCACACGACAAATGATCCCCATTATCGTGCCCACATACGCTACATATATTGCTGTATATATATTCAACCCTTCGCAAGGTTTGTCCACTAGGGTCTGAAGTATATCCTAAAAGTACTGTATCTTTTAGCGTCGTTTCAATTGTATGCTCATAAGTATATAAACCCCAGGGAACCTGAACATATTCCTCTCCGCAGATTGAGCATGTATTCCATGTCTGAGCTTCTATAGCGCAAGGCTCACCATCTTTCTGTCTCATAGCATAACGTCCTAGGCCAGGTGTATATTCATGCTTATGATCAGGAATCTTTTCCTCATTCTTTGAAGGCGTGTTCTCTTCCTTCTTAGTGCTATCTGACGATGTTTTAGGTGTTTCAGACACTGATGGTGTAGTATTGCTACCCTTCTGTTCTTCCTTTTTAAATTCTCCAGCATTAGTTGCACTCGCAGGTTTATTATCTTCTTTCTTTGTCTCTGAAACTACTGTAGAGCTTGAAGCTTTAGCATCAGCCTTAGCATCTTTAGAAACTTCTTTCTTTTCCTCTTTTGGAGCAGATGTTTCATCCTTTTTTTCTACAGATGAATCACTCTTTGACTCTACAGATGTCTCTTTATCCGAATCATCCTTGTTAAGTTCATCCACTTTCAAAGAATCATCTGTTTGACTAGCAACTACTCCAGCAACAATCTCTTCATCTTCAGTCGATGTCACTACTTCTTCATTACTTGTTAAACTATCATCGTTTGCTGATGAAATATCTTTAGTTTTACCGCAACCCATTAATAATAAAGTCATTAGACTTATCAATAAAAATACACTTACTGTTTTTCTCATTAACCTCTCCGTTTCTTTTAGAATTAACACCTTCTATATGTTAATTATATTATCAATATCATTAGTATCAATAGTTCTGCACAAAAAGAACTTTCTTTTTTCCAACTTATCTCTATGATACTAATTTGTATTTCTAAAACGAAAAAACTGGATAACTTTCGTCATCCAGTCTATCTCGCGAGTTTTCTGCACAAGATTGTCTCTTATTATCTTTCTTCCCCTAAATCGCGATTGCCTTTCTCGGGAGCCTCTTTTACAATATTCTTTGCTTTCTCAAGATCTTCACGCATCTGCTCTCGAACTTCTTTAAACGACACCTTTTCAGAATATTCACTCATGATTTCCCTGTAATTAGCTAATCTAGAGTCGATTGCCTTCTTTTTCTCAGTAAGCTCAGCGACTGTTTTGCTTGCCTTTTTGATTGGCTTATCAAACTCCTTATTTATTTCCTTTAATTCTTTCTTATATGCACCTCTTTTTATGAGCTTAGCCTGAATCATTTCAACATCTTTTTCAGGATGTCTGAGTCGATCTCTTCCTTCAGGAGAAAAACCTAATCTTGCTCTATGCCAAAAGCTTTTTGATATTTTAGCTGCCTCATCTTTAGCCCTATTATTTACCTCAGCGACTCTATTTGATTTAGCAACTTCTAGGTGTGTTTTTTCTGATACAGCTTCACTCAATTCATGTGCAACCGAGCCTCGTTTTATACTAGCTAATTCGCACATTATATTCTCCAGGCCTTTTTTTAGATTACTCCGATGATAATTCTGTTCTATAGTATTTTTTGCAGCTGAGATATTTAACTCAGCTTCTTTTGTTATATCCAAAGCCTTATTAAATGTCTGTCGAGTTTTATCTGTGACAAGATCGAATATACGCTTAGCCTGATCCAATTTTTCTTTAGCTTTTGCTATATTGTTTTCGTGCTGCTCTCTGCGATAGTCTTTCTTGGCCTGAAGATACATCTTTCGTGCGGTGTCAACTTCCACTTTCATATCGCAAGCTTCTCTTTTTACATTTTCCCCGCGAGATTGCACCTCTTCAACAGCCCAAGTAGCATTCTGCACCAGCTCTGGATTATCTTTGTTAGCACTTTTTACTTGTTCACCTAAAGACTCTATCTCAGTTACCTGTTCGTTAGTATCTGCTACTACTTCATCGACGTACTTATCCGATGTATCAAAGAGGACTGTAGGGTCTGACTTATTCTGCATAGCTAGCATAAGCTCCTCTTCTGCTATACTTATATTGACTTTACTCATATACGAGAACCTCCTTTGTCTCTTGTTATAATTCAAATATGTATTTTTAAAACAAATAAAAAAGGAATCTAACTTTTCGTAGATTCCTTCTCAGAAACTATTTTTTATTTCGTCCCTTTGTCCTGTCATCGTTCGCATATTCGTATATGCCGCTAGAGTCGCCCCTTCCTAAATACATTTCCATATCATCTATCGTTGTTGAAATGCGCAAGAATCTTTCGATTCCCATTGAAATACAGTATACACCACCTTCGGTTGTTGTCTTAGTCTTGATTCTCTTTATATCTGCTCTAATAAATCCAGGTGCATACACTAAATACATCATTGCCTGATTCCAATACTTCTTTAACATATAAAGCTGTAAATGTTCTTTATCGCCAGCATATATATCATATACTGCTTGGTTATACTTTCGTGCCGCATCCGTAGTCCACTCACTTGATTTTCTAGATGTAATTCCAGCTTGATACATGATAGATCTTAGTTCGTCTAACACCATTAAATAATAAAACGCATCTTTATCGTCTACTAATTCATTTAAACTTCTTCCGTTAGCAATTTCTACTGATTTTTCGAGAGGAATGGAACATTTGTAAGTATTTTCATAATCAAACTCTCTTTCATTTCTCCATGCTTCTCTTGGGATGTTTCCTGTGAACACCAAGCGAAGAAATCTACCCTGATCATCCATGAAAAATTGAGAAGATATACTGTGCCTAGGATACCTAAAGTCAGGGTCATCCTTATCATCATCATGCACCATAGCAAATATATCAGAGTGGTAGTACTTAAAGATGTCTTTTAACTTATAAGGAGTGCATCTTTTCATTACAAACTCATATGCTTCCATATAGTTCATCCCAGGGAAGAGTTCTCTTGGCTTGTAGTCTGGATGCTTTTCAATATATGCCTTTTCTGTTTCCTCAGAGTCAAACAATTCAAACTTATCATTAGGACATCTTCTCATTAACTCTTCTGTTACCCAACGTAAATCTGCAGGATGATAAAGAATCAACTGATTATAAAGTCTCATAGCACGTCCAATACCGTTGTATGACGCATAATAGGCTTCTTTATCTCGAGATATTCCTCTTGCGATAGCTCTATAAAATGCTCCTGGAGCGCTTAAAATTTCTCTTTTTAATACACTATATCTTAGTCTCTTTGGTTCCTTTCTCACTAGAATCTCCTCTATACTACTTATGAAAAAAACAATTTCTAAATGTTGTATCTTATATACAATTAATACCATATGTAGCCTGCTATGCGCAAGACTTCTGCACAAAGAAGCATAGGAATAAAGTAAGCTGTATAGTCCTTTCTATACAGCTTCCATAATAACTTCTCTTGCAAGTTTTCTGCACAACACTTATCAAGCACTCTTCTTCCCATTCTCAACCTGATTCACGTATTTTTCTTTTGTGTATTCTATAGCCAAGGGTTTAATCGCTGAATAAAACGGAACCTCTTCTTGCTTCACCATGATTTGAGGTAGATTCAAGTACTTTAAAACAGTGTTCAGATCGTGTGAGGTATAGATAAGCGTATTATATATGCTCGCTACCAGATATGGCATATTTCTTGATTCTATAGCCTCAGTTATTCTTAAATGTGAATCATCAATTTCCTCTACAGTAAAATCGCTAAAGACATTAATAAAAAAGTTCCTGTTAAGTTCATATTTTTTCCCAGTTTCAACATGTTGCATGACGGTTTTTCTTTTTTCGTCGTTACTCATCTGGTCCCAGCTGTCTGGTTTTACTATTGTTTCATAGAAATAGGAATATTCATCTAGCAAATTGAAATTGTCAATCATAAACTGGTGTAACGCCATATCAGAGATAGCCTGATTCCTAAGATATTCTAATCGGTTTTGTAGCTTCTCTTTATACCGCTTGTCATCTTGAGGCTTTGTGATAGGAGAAAACCTCTGCCATTCCAAATCAGATTCCTCATATAACAAAGCTTTCTCAGATTCTTCTGCAGATTCAAATGGAACATATTCAATATCTAGTTCGCCATAGTATTTCTCATTATCAAGGCAGTATTCTACTATCTCGTTGCTTGCCTCATATATATTTGGGAAAAATCTCTTATAAGTGCGATTTAAGCTATGGGTCGTTCCTTTATGAATGGTTTTTTCACCATCCCTATATCTATATAAATAGTGCATTATTATCCCCCTTCAAATTCTTTATCAGTAATATGTATTTTCTTTTCCCAGAATACAAAAAGGCCCGATGCAACCAATAGCTGCACCGAGCACTCATACTTCGAATTCCATATCAAAATTAATGTCTATCATAACTATATGTACGACTTCTTTCACGGCGTATGCTTTCTTTAATTTCTTCTTGCTTACGCTTCCCAACTTCGCCTAATGCAGAAAAAATCTTACAAAGATGGAATAAAGAGTAAAACTTTAAGTGAATCTTCTCACCTATGTCTTTTAATCTTAACATAATACTATTCCTTCTAATGGTGCTAAGTTAACAAGAATCTATTATTTTATCTATTTCTAACTTTAAAATAACACTCTATACGCAATAATACAATATACATTTTCCAAACAAAAAGAAAGATTACCTTAGTGGTAACCCTTCTTTTCTATTTTTCTTCCTGTTGCTTGCTTTTGGGGACTAGTATTGCTCTTGGAGAAGCTTAACATATAACATACTTACATATCGTAACTATATATGCGGCTTCTTTCTCTTACAATACTATCCTGTGTCTCTTTCTGCTTACGTAATCCCATTTCACCTAATGCAGAAAAGATCTTCCATACGTAGATCCAAGAATAAATTCCATCACGAACCCACCTACACGCTTTTTTCATCCACTTTGACATATCTCTTACCTCACAATTCATAAGTATTGCAGATAAGAGAAATCCCTCCTCCATTTTTCTATGCAATACTTATATGTATTTTTAAAATAAATAAAATCTGATATCATTCTTGAATTGAAAATATCACTATCGATACGCCATATCAAGTTTTCTGCACAAATTAGTGTAATACAATATCTTTATCATTTTGCACAACTACTTTTTCATTCTTTTCCTGCTGAAGCTGTGCTCTGATTTGTTTTATAAACTCATTAAAATACAATTCAACCTTCTTTTCTTCCTTAACAGGCATTCGATCTATGCTTTCTAGTAAATTCATAGAAGATTCCCTAAACTTTTCAAACCTTCGCAGGGTATCAAATGTTGTGTATTCGCTATATTCAGGCACCACCTTATCAATCATTTTAGTAACCTTCAACAATGTACTAAATAATGTTTGCGCATAAGATGGATCATTTCTTTTAATACTATCTTCTATAACAGAACCAATAGCTTTTGCTAACGGATTATCTGGAATCAGATTTTTAATGTCACTCTCTAGTACTTCTCCTCTACTAACACTACACTTTATTTCGTCAAGAATTAGAGGAATTCCAATTTCTTTAAATCTCTTAAGATCTAATGATGAAGGTCTTTTAATCGTACCAGTCCCACCATAGACCTTTAATGCTTCAGCATCTCTATATCCAAAGGTATTCTTATTTACCAATGAAAGAAGACCTTTTATCTTCTGATTCTTGTCTTTATGACTTAATAAACCTAGCTCATTTTGGGTCACTGCCTGTGCTATACCCATAGATGCAAGGCATAAGCTTGCCAGAATCTTATTATCTTGCTTCATAACCCGCTCAGAGATATTCTTTGCTAGTATAGCTATAGTACCCATTGAAGTTGATTCGATTTCAGATTTTTCTCCTCTAAAAAATGAAATACTTCCTGTGCCTTCTAGTGATAAAGCTCTTAAATCATGAGGATTCACTTTTTCTCGTTCTTCAACACGAATTGTATTTTCAGGTTTTATTATTACTCTACCTAGCGTATTAACTGGATCATTCTTTGCACATATCTGATACATTTTTGAAATTTTATCTTCATATTTTTCACTTCCCAATTCGCTCATGAGGGCTTCTACTCTGCTGTTAGAAAATCCTTGTCCGTCGAATGAAAATACTGCATCAACACTTGTATTCTTTGATAGCATCCAAGCTGCTTGCGCTAAATTTCCTCCCTTTGAATGACCAGTCACTGTTACCGGTTTATTTCTTGCATATATTTCACTGAGCTGCTCAAAATATTTTACGGCTTCTACCTGCATCTGTGAGTCCTGATATAAGCCTTGAGCATTATCCATCCACTTACCAGCGCCTGTTCCTCTATATGCAAAAACTATATGCCCATTATCATTGAAAACAGAGCATTCTAGTGTTTCTTTTAAGAAGCCAGGGGTACACCTACTTGTTGTGATTAGCTCAATATCTAAATACTCAGGGTGCTTTTCTATTATCTGTTTAACTTCGTCGAAAATAGTATGAGTATCATGTCCTTCGTATTCAGTGTTGCAAAAGAGCTCTCTAATAGTTTTATTTACTTCAAACGGATGTATCTTGCTCTCGTCGCGTAAAAGAATTCGGCTTGTTTCTTCATATTCAGAAACCTTTGCCACTGGCTCATATGTTTTGTTATTTACGATAGAGCCTATATTCAGATATGAAATTAAACTAAGCAGATATGCCCTGTTTGCTTCTTTTTCAAAATCTTTATTAAGTTTCATATTCCCTATGCCTCCACAAAGAATATGTATTTTAAAGAAATATATTTCCTCAAAAAAAAAACCTCTTAATTAAGGGATTCAGTTCTGTCCAGACTTGATAGTTCTGAAAACTGCAAAGAATCATTACCAAGATTTTGGCTTTAAAAATTAATTAAAGGTAATATTAATTAACTTAAATCAAAAAAATACGCCTACAATAAGTAAGCGTATTTCTCTTGGTTTACATTGATTTTCGTTCTGCTATTTCTGCCATTTTAGCATTATTGAGTCGTGTATCACCATGAACCCTTGAATATGACAAGTATCCATTCATTCTATCAATTTTAGTCAGATTCTTTGAGCCACAGCATGGACATGTATCCATCTCTAACTCTTCATGCCCGCAGTCATCACAATATGCTAATGAAAGATTTACGCCTTCGTAGAATCCCATCTCCATTGCTCTTCTAATTAACGTTCTCATTGAAGTAATATTGTATCCAAGAGGATATTTTACATACTGGATTTTGCCACCGTTCGCTAAGTCCCAAAATCTGGCTTCAAGGTCCTGCTTTAAGATTGGTGATATATCCTCTGTAACGTGGCAGTGGAATGAGTTTGAAACGTATGGTCTGTCAGACACATTTTTGATGATTCCAAATTCTTTTCTAAACTGTTCTACCTGTTTTCCACATAAGCTTTCAGCCGGTGTTCCATATACTGCGTAAAGAATCTTATCTTCCTTCTTGAATTCTAAGAGCCTGTCATTTATGTAGCGCATTACCTCAAGCGCAAATTCGCCATCTTCTACTAATGACTTTTCATTGTATAACTGCTGTAACTCATTTAAGGCTGTTATTCCAAAGCTTGCTGTTGATGATTTTAAAACTGGTTCAATCTTGTCATTTAATCCAAGATTTCCGCCTAAGAAACCACCATAGCAAAAGCCTAATGGATTCATTGAGGCCTTCATATTAGCCAGGTAATTATAAGTTCTTATATGAATGTTTCTTATAAGACCTAAGTAATAATCAAGTTCATCGTAGAACGATGTGCCCTCTCTTCTTGACTTTGCTAATATCATAGGAAGGTTTAAGCTGATTGCACCAATATTGAATCTTCCGATAAATACTGGCTTATCATTCTCATCAGCAGGTTCCATTCCCCCTCTTTCAAACCAAGGACTCAAGAAGGCTCTGCATCCCATAGGAGATATTGCTAATCCGTATTTTTTATAGATATCACATACATAACCCTTACCTGTGAGTGATAACCAGTCAGGATACATTGTCTTTGATGAGCACATTACACCTGACTCAAAAACATCTTCCATTTCCTTACCAGGACCGTGCAGATTTTCATCATACAAGAATACTAGCTTAGGGAATAAAACAGGCTTCTTATATCCTTTTTTGCCTTGTCCGTTCATCCTTACTTTTAATATACTCTTAGATGCCAATTTACCCCATCTTGTGTTACAAAGCCCAAAGCTTGCAGTAATGAATGGATAGTCTCCTCTAGAAGAAGCGACAGTATTAAACTTATACTCCCAGCCTTGGAAACCCTGTTCAAACTCATTAGTAACATCCTCTTCTGCTAATAAAGCTGCATCATTTGGATCCATATGACACTTTTCAATATATTTCTTACACTGTCTTTGATATGTTTTTTCAGCATACATATCAAGCAAATCATCTACGTTTGGTATTGTAAATCCGCCATACTGTTGACTAGCTGCCATCAAAACAATATCTCCGATAACGTCGAAGGCTACATCCAGTGATTTAGGCTCGTTATACCAAATGCTTCCCATCTCGAAGCCACCAAGTAAAACTCTTTTAACGTCGAACAAGCAACAGTTCATTGTATCTCGACGAGCATTCATATCATGACAATAGATATATCCTATTGCTAAAGCTGTGTTTTCTTCATCAGTTAAGAAATACTCCTTATAAAGGGTTCTTTCTAATACATCAAGCTGCTTTACTCTTTTCGTAGATACCAGCGCTGAATCAGCGTTAGAATTTGACTTATCACCTATGAACTGAATAGATTCGCATTCTTCATTAACTTCGACTAACAGTTTTGCCATGTGCTTAACCCAATTTCGATAGCTAATATAGTAGTATGCGACCGTAGGATTTATTTCTGTTAATGCTCTTTCAACAAATTCATGCATAGTAGCTACAGGTATTACATTTGATGAATAATCGCAGACTGCATTCCAAACGTGGTGTAAAACATTGCTTTCTTCATCTTCTGTTAGCACTACTCCGGCCCGTGAAGCAGATGCTTCAATTGCTTTTACGATTTTTGATTCATTATATGCTTCTAAAGCATTTGTTTTCTTTCTAACATATATCTTGTCGCACATATTATTCCTCCACTTTGTTAAGGCTCTATGCCTCCGATTTTCTAGTTAGTAATAATATGTTTTTTTATCCTTACAAATTTGCGCAAACTATTGTGCAGAAACTTTGACAAATAATTAGATTTACTGTATTTTTGATAATAAGACAGGGTATTTGAGACATTTTTGATTTTATATGAGCTAAGCCTTTGAAAAACTGCCCCTGTCTATAAATCGTTTCAAAGGCGTGCTGAAAACACAAAGAGCGATATACCATATAGGTATAATCGCTCTTTTTTAGCATATGAACTGAACTAGCAAAAAACCACAGCAGTTTGCAATGTATATGTATGGAATAAAAGCACACGCTTCTTTGCAATTTCCAAATTTATTGACATTCTTTTTGTAGAGTTGGTACACAAATGCAACTATATAAGCTATAAGCATGGGAACTAGTAATCTAATACATTCTTCATACGCATTTAACAGTAACGGTTCCAAGCTTCGCTCTGGTGCTAAAAGGATCGTGTAAAATATGCCTAGCAAATCAAATGCCAGCATATCAGAAGCTCCATAAAACAAACACATTATTATCTGTATTATACAAAACAGTAACAACCCTCCCAAAAATGGTTTTCTTATTGCTGCTAATGGAATAAGTGGGATAAGAGCTCCCGCATGCAGAATACTATAAACATTCTTATATCTAGCATCCATGCAGGCGGCAACAAATTCGATTCCTAGGAAAACGGCAAGTAAAGATATATCAAAAATCGAAAGACTAGTTAACTTTATAGTAATAGAAGTCAATATGATTAATATACTCCCCAGTATATAATTCTTTTTATTCGAAATAGGAATACCTTCAATCTTTTGAGCTAGGCGATCAGTTAGCATCGCTGTGGCTATCCATAACCCCACGAATATTATCACTTTAAGAAGTAACATAGCTTACCCCTTTCCTATTCCTTAGTCATACAACTCAACATTCCTCGAAATATATAAAACTCCAGTCTGCAATGCTCTAAATAACTGAGCAGCATCTTTACCTTCTAAAACCAAATTAATTCTTTGGGTAACAGCACTATCATTTGAGTTTTCAATCATTTTACCTGCAGCATCAAATGCTTGAGATACATAAACTCTTGAAAATAATGGTTTTTCATTTGATCGACTTACATAAGTAATACTTTCATCAGATTCTTGCGCTTGCTGATTCTGTATAACATATACATCCACATAATCACCTGTTCGAATAATACCATTAATAATCTGAGAAGCTTCTGTTGCATTTAAACCTATTTCCTGAGGATCATCAAACTGTGAATAAATTAAGTTCACATCATAAAACATATTCAATGTTACCGGAGTTTTTACACCAATCTCAAAATAACATGCTTTATCGTAGATATCCTTAAGGTCATATAATGCGTGCTCTGGGAGAGTCTCATTACTAATGGTCGATGGAGTAAAATAAAGTTCAGCATTATCTTCTGTGATGATTGTGTTAGCTGGTATTACTGAACTAGCAACATAGATGGCAGTTTTTTCGTATTTTTTTAATACGTTTTCCTCTCCTCTAAGCATTGCGAAATACGCTACTACTCCTAAAATAAGTGCAATAACAAAGGTAATAGGTAACGCATTTCCCTTATTTTTTTTGTTCTTGATATTTTTCTCTTTAGGTTCTCTTACTTTCTTCATTGAATGTCACTCCTTATGGTAGGCAAGTCTCAATAAAGACTAGCTGTCCCTTATTTATGGTATTACTAATTCCTAATATTCCTGCTTTAACTGGAATCTCTAATTCAACATAAACACCTGTCTTGTCGACTTTTTCGCCAAATGGTGTTTGAACTGTTAACGTAGAATCATTTCCTATTTTACCGAAATCTTTATTTTTTACTGAGATTTTCCATGCCCCATTTTCCCAGGTATATATTTCTCCAATATAATGTCCTGATGCATTGGGCTCAGCTGGAACGTTATATATGATAAAACGTTTGATGTTGACAGTTTTTCCGCTTACCAAATTGTAATAGCTCTTTGTTTTTCCAGAAGATTTGCCTTTATGATTTGAAAAAGTTAAGCCTTCTGCTTTTCCAAAAAATCTTTCGAATGTTTGTAACGCTGCATTTGGTTCTTGGATATATATATTGTTTGTTAGTGAGTATCTTTGTCTGTCAACAGTTGCTCCTGCCATAACAGCACCTGTAATGGAATCTTCTAAAGATTGCTTTGAATAATCTATCTTTAAAAAAGCTGCTAGCAAAAGCATAATGTAAATCGCCATTGTAAGTGCGCATAAAGCTAATGTCCAGCTATATAGGCTCCCTGAGTCTTTATGCTTTGCAAGCTCTCCTAATCTTTTCATAAATACTACCTTGCTGCTTTTGATATAGAGGACTGTTCTGCGTGAAAATGAAACGTTTTTTTCCATGCCTTATTAGACTGTATTAGTCCTATGTCAGCTGGAATTCCGTCAGCATCAATTATTATGGATACATCTGCTCCATATGTCTTTTTCCCTAGTCCTAAATTGAAAGTCACTGTAATGTTTTTTAATCCATACTTTTTTAAATCTGCTTCTATACTTTTGATATTTTGCTCTGTCAACTCACCTTTTTGCTCAAGCACAAGCAAATATTTGCGAGCTTCAGCATCAGTCTTACTTTTTATAAGCATTACCTTATAGATATTTAAGCAGGAGGATAGAATTACTATCATAAACATCAGAAACAAAAAAACCGCTATGAATTCGGCCACATTACCTTTTCTTTTTTTTCGTAAAAGGTCACAAAACTTCATTTTTACCTCAAGCTCCCATACAAAGCCTGGGGATTATATCTCCCCAGGCTCATATAAGAGTTCCTACTTTGTTGTCAATTCACTAGTAACTGTACTCATCTGAGTCGACATACTAGAAAGAGAACTGTCAACTGCTGTTGTGGTCTTAGTTTTAAATGATCTACAGCAGATTAAACAAACTAAAATCAATACAACCGCAACAAGAATTCCTGACATACCCTTTCTTGTTGTTTTAACAGCCTTTTTTGTGCATTCCTTAAACTTACGAATCATCTCCTTGATTCCTCCTTTTCTTTTTTACGGTATTAATATGTATATTCAAAAATAAAAACACTTAGAAATTTGCTAGTTCTTCCAACAATGTTGTAAAGGACAGGTCCCAGACGATATACATGATATTTGCAAACAAAGCTAACACGCCTAGAGTCATCGATATTTCTAACGATTGCTTTTTCTTCTCAAGATTAATTGCAGCAAAAGAATCAACCTGCTTGCTAATATCCCTTAACAACTCTTCTGCTAGTCCTGACTCAGTCCACTGTTCAATGATTAAACATAAAGAATCTATGTAGGGGTTAGAAAATGAATATTCAAAAGTCTTTATGGCTTCGTCAAAAGGAATGTTAGCATTCATATCAGCTGACAATCGTAAAAGTGCAGCTCTTAAACGCTTATCCTTCTTGTCAATAATTTCAATAGATTCACATAGTGCCTTTGGTAAATAAACCTGTGAACGTACCTGGGTAGCTAATGAGTTATAGATTGCCTGTATGTCCTGAAGCATTTTAACGTTATCTGCAGCATTAGTAATAAACCCATATACATCAAGGAAAAATAATCCAATTATAAAACCTAACACTATTCCATACACATCGGTGTAGAAGGAAAATAATAATCCGCCAATAATTCCAGTCATAACCTGAAATCCAATGTATGCTGCTGGGTTTTCTAGCCATGGATATCGGTAAAGAAGCCCATTAGCCGATAGTTTTATGTATATAGATTCATAATTGAACAGCTTCTTCTTTCTAACATTTTTTAATCTGTCCCCTACAAGATAATAGGATTCAACAATTGCCTTTTGAGGCTTTACAACCAATGCAATCGTAATGATAAAGCCAAATATCAAAGCTCCTATTATGAATGGCATGTACTGTGTCAAACCATACCCATATAAGCGTTCTAGCAAAGGGTCTATTGTATTTACTAGTGAATTCAAAATGTTTACCAATTGTTCTTTCATAAGCCCTCACTTCTTAATTTTAAATATCATCACTATAAAGAAGAGATATACTCCAGCATCAATGAATAGAGAAATGTTTCCCTGACGGGTATGCAATAAATAGTCCATCATATTCATCTCTAGGATCTCTCCAACCAACTTCAATACGAAGGCGCTCATTCCAGTTATAAACAATAAAGTAATCACATCATACATGGCTAAGTTGTCTCTCTGCCTTGTATAGTTTTTATAATCAGTAATAGATGTTCTGTTATTTTCAACGACTATTTTGAAGTTGCTTGAATATTTAAGAGAAACTCTCATATCATGTATAATAAGCTTGAACTTTGGATGCTCTATTTTGTTTGCGAGCCTCACTAATGCAATATCTGCTCCATAAGCGTCCGTATCATAAATTGCGTCTTCTATTGCCGATCTAAGAGGATTAGATAATTTATTCTTTATGGCTTTAAACACTGTTGTTATCTCTCCACTCGTAGCACTATAGTTTCCCAGAAGATTCAAGAACTGAATTATTTCTTTGTCAACAGCACGATAATTCATGTAAGCCATACCGCCTTCAATTAGAAGTGGAATTAATGCTACTATCAAAGAAAGTACCATCGTAATGAGAAAATCCTTCGTCAAAGTAGAAAAAACTACTATTGCTAATAAAAAGATAAAAACAATGAATGCCAGCCAAATATCAGCTGTTAGGAAAGGAATCTTGGAGTCTAACCTACTATAAACAAATTGCTCTTCAAAAGACTCCAAAAATTGCGCTCTCTTTTTCGTATCACCCTGCTGATCTAAATTACGCAGCATCTCCAAGCGATTTTCCTTTTCGCTTTCCTTTGGTTTTACTTTTTTGCTCTTCAGTCCAAGCTTCTTCTTTAGTAGTTGCTCATACCCATTTCTTAAGGAGTTTTCGATTATTCTGTTTCGCCTTAGGTAATACAGTATGCAAAAGAATCCAATCGAAAAAGAGACCGCTATGCCACACTTCAAATAAATATAATTATTATTAGGAGCTAGATATGAAAGCATGATATCTATAAGATAATCAATTCTATAAAGTAGTTCGCTGATAATTTCTTTCATAGACATTCTCCCTAGCAATTTTCATAGTATATATGCCCATTCTCATAAATAGGCTTATACTCTATTTCATCTGTTTCCCTATTGTATCCAATAATTGCCTGAACTTCCTTGACCTTGAAATCTTCCATATAAATAACTGTCTTAAAACAATCCATCATTCTAAGAAGTTCGGATTTTTTGTAATATCCATCGCCCATAGCATAGTCAATCAATTTATCTACGCCTTTTTTTGCACAGTTTGTGTGGATTGTTCCAGAACATATCTGTCCAGATTCCGCAGCTTTTAAAAAGTGCTTTGTTTCACGGCCTTTCATCTCACCAATAATTAAATAGTCAACATCAAGAGTCAGCGCTGCAAGACTAGTGTCCTCTAAGTCATATTTCACGATGGATTCAGCTGTTGATGCTAAAGAATGTACAAATACCATGTCAGGATGCCTCTTAGTAGACAATTCAATCGCCTGCTGACATACGCATACTGCTTTCGTGTGAGGTATCGTTTCTTTAAGTGCATTTAGCATGGTTGTTTTGCCTGCGGAATCACCTCCACAAATCAAAGATGAACCCGAATTAAACCTTCTTACAAGGATGTCCCCCAAATCTTGTGATAATACACCCATTCGGACCAAATCTGGAATCTCATAGAAATCTTTAAGCACTTTTCGTATGGCCACAACAGGATATCCACTACTTACGACCGTAGGCGTTAGTAAAGTAAATCTAAGATTAAACTTGTCGCTTGTCTTTGTATCTGAAAAGACTCTAATAGCCTCAAGTTGCGATGGGTTAACACCGTTCTTGGTTGTTATATTCTCAACAAAAGATGTATATTCCTCGTCAGTATCAAACTTTAAATCTGCAGCCCCTCTCACTCCTCCTCTTTTTAGTCTTATATTTTGTGGATTGATAAGTTTTATGTCACAGATATTAAGGTCTTCAATATAGTCTGTTATCTCTCCGTAATTGAATTGCTTCTTGATGAAGCGTTCCTTTACTTCTTCTTTTATTTCCTCGCTACATTTGTACAAATTCAAAATATGTTCTTCTATCAGGATTCCAAATTCTTCTTCAGTTACACCCTTTTGCTGAACCTGCTCAAGTAATTTCTGCTTCGTTGCAGCGAAATCCTTAACAACCTGGCGATATAACTCTTTTGCGTCGGTAAATTCTGTTTTATTTGTCTCACTAAATGAAACTAGGCTTTGAACCATATACGTGTTCTCCTTTTCTTTTGCTCTTTTTTAATATGTATTTCCAAAACACAAAACGCATAAAAAAAACCCCAACTATGTAGTTGAGGTTTCTATATCATTTAGGCAGAGAGTCCTTTCAATTCTTCTACCATATCGCCCATGTGTAAGATTCTATATAAGTCTTTAAGGTATATATTAAGATTTGTTCCAGGATTCTTTTTATCTACACATGTTGCGTAGGTACCATAAGAATAATATTTGCCTGAAACATATAACTCGTCTTTAGCTCTAGTAATCGTTACAAATAATAGACGTCTTTCTTCTTCTACCTTTGGAAGACTATCTGGGGCATGTAAGGATTCCTTATCAAACTTGCTGATACTAGCAAATACGACTGGCCACTCAAGCCCTTTAGAGCTATGAGCCGTTGTAAGTGTTACTCCTGCATACTTCTCTTTTTTACTAACAGAATTGGAATCACCATATACGTCAAAAGCATATAAGTAAGAACAGATTGCAGACCAAGTATGGTTCATGCCTAATACCTCAATAAATGATGCAAATACCTCATCATTCTTTGTTCCAGGTATTCTGTTTACCAGTTCTTTGAAGGCCTCTAGTTTTTCTTCTGGAGAAGAATCCCTAAATGCGGCTGCGAATGTCGAATATTCAGTCAGATACTTTGTTCGCTCAGCGTCCGTAATATCAAACCATCCTCCGTCCATACATTCATTAACATATGTTACGATACCGCTCTCGTCTCCTTCTGTAGTCAAGAAGTAATACAAACCGATAACTGCTTTTACTCTTGAATTATCCTTCACTATTTCGGGAACTAATATTGTAGAATCGATATGCTCAGCATCTAAGAGTTCTTGCATCTTTTCTAGTTCACCCTTATTTCTAGCTATAAACGCTATATCTTCAGGTTTTCTTTTTCCTGAAATTACCATTGCTTTAATCTTAGATACAATCGCACCATACTCTTCTTCTGTAGTTTTATAGGCCTTTACCATTACTCCCACACCGTTTCCCTTGCAGGATACAAGATTCTTTTTTATCCTCTGAGTGTTTAAGTCATTGACTTTATTTGCTAAATCAATAATCTGTGGAGTGGATCTAAAATTCTTAGTTAAGAATAAATCGTGGATTTCAATTCCAAGCAATTGTTCTAGGTGGATAATATTATATGGGCTAGAGCCTCTAAATCCATAAATTGACTGCGCATCATCTCCAACCACTACTAGATTGTTAAAGGTATTCGATTTCATCAGTATTCTTATGATATCCAACTGAGGTGCATTCGAATCCTGAAATTCATCTACTATTACTTCCTTATAACCAGTGTGTTTAAAGTACTCGGGTTCTATCGCATTAATTCGCTTAAAAGCTAACTCCTGATCTGTATAATCAATTAGATTCTTTTCGCGTAAAACAGCTTCATACTGTCCGAACAATGGATATAAATCCCTTATTATGCTTTCATTTACAAACTCTTTTACACCTTCTAGCTTTTCCAAAAGGAAGTCCATATTCTTGGCGAGATTCTTAGGCGTTATTTCATACATCTTAAACGCTCTAAATACTTCTTTAGTAACTGCAATTCCTCCCTTTGCTCTGAATTCGTCTAATCTTAAGTACGTATAGTTTAGACCCTCTATCTCTGTACCTAACAACAATTCCTCAATGATTTCACCGCACTTTGAGTCTTCTATCAAGGTCGGTTCCTCGCTGTATCCAAGCAGCATAGCATTGTCTTTTAAGTATTTATCACCAAGAGAGTTAAACGTCATAATATTGATCTTTTCTTTTTCAATCTTTACGCCTTCAGCATCACATAATTCAATAATCTTTTCAGTTATATCTTTTGCCTTCTTTTCACACAAAGCTATAACTCGGTCGTTCATCTCTTTTGCTGCTGCATTTGTAAAGCTGATAAGTACTAATTCTTCAGGTTTCATACCTTTTTTGAAATTAGCTACCACTCTTCCAGCGACTGTCATTGTTTTTCCTGTGCCTGCACCGGCATTTACTCGAAGAACTCCACCATCAAAATCAATTACAGCCTTTTGTTCGTCTGTATATTCTACTTCTGTACTTCCTTTCGGAACACTTGGAATAGGTGACTTCGTTTGAATTCTCGAGCAGGCTCCATATAAACTACAATACTTGCATACTGCAGCTGTACATACTATATCCGTTCCAGCTTTAAACTGCTGGAATAGATTGTGGTATGTTACATCAAGTTGAGTTACTCGCTTTGCTTCGTCAATTTCATCTCCAAGATTCAAATCAGACAGCGTTACTATATTTCTACCTCCCTTTGTCATGAAGAAATCAAGATCATAATTTTCATCTTCAGGATGTAAAGGGTTTTTTCTATCGTTATGTTTTCTTAAAAAATAGAACGAAGCATTAACTCTGATGTTCTCTCCTGGATAAAGCATTTCAGCAACCTGTTTTCCATAAAATAACATAGCGTACAATGACAGGTTCTGAGCACTTTGAGATACATCTGGTTTTTTATTAAAATATTTCACTACTTCAATTCGCTTTTCTGTGGGGCTATTCATTGTGAATATAGCATCTGGATTTACGACTACCTCTGTCCCCCATATGTCCATGACACTCTCGGGTGCTTCAATAGGCACTCTTTTTTCCGATGAAAAATATCTATTAAGATCTCTTAACAAATCAAAAGATCTTTGCTGCTTTGCTACGCCTTTCACATCATCATTTTCATCATAAATGTGTAAAATCGTATCTCTTAACTCGCTTTCGTCAATATATTTGTTAAGGTAATTAAAAATCAGTTGCTTAACAGTATACTCTAACTTAACAGAGCTCTTGGCTGCGGAAGATAACGCGGTATTTACATCATACTTTCTCTTCTTATTACACCAAGAAGTTTTGTTCATCAAACTTTTTAATGTTTCCATATTGATTTCCTCCATAAAAAATAGGAGCCTATACTTGCTCCTTTTATCTGTATGAAATAAATATGTATTTTTATGAAAAATAAAATAGAGCTGGCATTTTCAGCCAACTCTATTCTTCTTTATTTTGATTTTTCTTCGTCTGAAAAATATGACTGACTAACGAAAAATATTGGATTAATGTACTCATATGTTCCATTATCTAACACATGATGAATGCCTAGATGCAGATGATTTCCGGTTGAATCTCCAGTTGTTCCAACCGCTCCGATTTGCTCACCCTCTTCTATAGACTGTCCCTCAGTAACCATTATCTTACTCATATGCATGTAATGCACTGTATAACCTTCTTCATCTTGAATAGTAACATAGTTTCCTTGAGAACTCTTATACCCTGCAAAAGTCACCGTACCTTTGCATATAGAGTAAATTGGTGTTCCAGCAGGCGCTGCTATATCTATTGCTTGATGAACTTCAGAAGTTCCCTTCACGGGATTAACTCTAGGGCCGAAGTATTCCGTTATCACGATGGACGGATCTGTTTTCCAGTTTGCATGAAATGGATTTCCAAAAGGATGTCCTGGTCCGCCTAAGCCATTGGATATATCAAATCCATACAATCCTTCCCAATCCTGATTGTACTTAAGCATTGCTAGTGACATATTATCTTGTGTCCATCCATTCCAACCCTCTTGCTCTGTTGAGTGAGTAATAAGCTGATCAATATCAAAAATGTCTTCTGCGCTTGATAACTTATTCTTATCAATAGAAGTCTTTATTGGCCCTTTTGAGGTATATTCACCCTCTTCTACCTTGCCTTCGATTTCTGCGTTATCTTCGTCAGATTGGCCCTTAGTGCTAGCATATACTAGTCCCGTGATTTTGGCCTTTAAATGGCCTCCACAGAATCTTCCTGAATGGTTTCCCGCACACTGCCATATAACATAGCAATGACATGGAACAGTTTTAATTCTGTATTCTGTCACTATTTCACGTTCGTATTTTTGTACTTCTTCAACTACTTTCTTACCATTAACAATTTTTGTCACCTTTTCCATCACAGGCTTTCCCTGTTTGTCATAAACAGGCTGCATACCGTGGTCGAAATCGGCCTTCTCAATTATCTTATTATCGATTGTAAGATAATACGTAAATCCACCTGGGGTATCAATAATCTCGAATCTAGCATTCTGATACGTTCCGCCCTCTTCACCTAGCCTTTTTGCAACATTAATAGCACTGCTTGAAATATTTGTCGTTACATTTGGATAATTGCTATTCCATGAAGAATAAGTGACTTCATTTTGAGGATAATAAACTCCACCCACATAGCAACTAGTGTTCGAATTAAGCACTGCCTCCAAATTAGAAATAGATGCAGTTCCTTCAAAACTTCCTCCCATATAGCATGAAGGTGAAGTAGGATATACACTATTATCTAGTGGGTGAAACATCTCATCTTTGCCGTACACGCCAATCTTTATTCCACCAGAAGTCTTTCGATAATAGAAACCTTTGAATTCGGTGCAACCACCTTTATCGTAATCACTACATTGCGAAACAATATCATATGACAACAAGTGATCACCCGATGTAGCATACACTTTGTCTTCAACACTTGAATTGTTCTTTATGCTATAAACTGTTGGTAATGTAACATATTCTAGCTCTACCACCGTTTGATGTGATTGTTTAAAAAGCTCTTTCACATACTTTTTAAATCCTCTTGCCGGTGTTTTATCTTCTTCCTCTTCATCTTCATCAAAGTAACCACTGTCACTGCCTGTAGCCTGGTCATAATGTGTTGTCTTCGTACTTTCAGTGTTGCTATCTGTGGAGTCTGTATCATTCTCAAAATAAACAGATGCCATAGCAAGAATCTCTTTTATATTCCCAGTCTTTTCAGGGTCAGATTTTCCTATTATATATACCTCTGTGCCGCCATCAAACTTCTTTACTTCTTTATAGATAGATGTATCATTAGGCTCAAAATCAAAGGGATTCACATAAAATGAATGGCTTGATTTGTCATAGCTCACCACGTGCGAAACCTGTTCAGCATATTCACTTGCCGATATGTATTTATCAGTAAATTTTAGGCTGCCTCTAGCAAAATAGTTACTTGATATTTCAGCGTCTTTCATGTTTTTAACCCATTTATCCTGGGTGTTCATTACTGCTGTATATGCTTTTCCCATATTGCTATTCATGATATCATCATCGTCTGATGTAAAAAAAGCTGTTATCGATGTTGTAGATGCACTTATAATCGATATAACGCACGATGCAAGAACTATTACACCGACAGCACATATTCCTAATTTAAGATATTGCCTCTTTTTGGTAGCTTTAAAGTCAAGGAACTTAGCTGCTAATGACGCAGGGCTAAATTGCATTATCGTGTGGAATATCTGCCGAGACTTATGAAATGCAGCCATCGACATTCTAGTAAATCGCGAATTTATTGCTTTTTGCCATACAGCGCTTATATTCTGCTTAAATCTGTCTGTTGCTTTATAGATTCCACTGCGCCTAAGTTTTTTTTCATGACGTGCATTCTTTTTTTCGGTTCGTGTTTTTTTTCTTTCTTGAGCCTTTTCATTACGAGCAGCTTTCCTTGCAGTTCTTAATTCCTCCCTCTTTGCTTTCCGTTCTTCATTGGCAACTACTATTTTCTTCTTTGCCATTCTTACAGGTGGCACTAAACATACCATTTTCGCTGCTACTTTTGCCTGAATAAGTATAGCTCGCTTAGCAACCATATATGTCGCTTCTGCTCTACTCCTAAGTAACTTAAGACGGCTAATTCCTTTATATAGCTCTGTTTCACCAAATAGCTTTTTCTTTGTTAACTGCTTTAAACTAGCTTTATCCTTGTTTTTTTGCTTATTAGCTTCCTCGTAAGAATTTATGTTACGACCTACTTGTGCCAGTTGCTCTATTTGATTTTTACAATTCTCTGCAGAGAGATTGATTATTCCAAGCTTCTTTCCTAAGGCTAGCCATGCGGCGTCTCTTTCAGCTTTAGTCTTTCCACTTCTAGCTCTCTCTATTTCTATATTAAACTTGCTGTAGTCATAGCTATTATTTCTCGAATCATACGTAATAAGCTTTCTGTTTAGCATGGCTTTATTGAATGATTCCATCGTTGCTCTAGAACTACTTCTTGATTGGAATCCTTCATATTTATAGCCATTTGCGATGATGAAGTTATTAATTACTTGTGGCATGCCTTCTCTTATTCCATTAACAGTTTCAGAGTATGCCAATCCAGCAATAAACGCGGAGCTTCTATGCTTTTCTAATGAGCGGTGCGCCGATTCAGAAATGTAAGTATGTAACCCAGAAAGACTCTGTTTACCACGATAATTTTCAGTTGCCCTATATGCCTTATTAACTGGATTTTCGTAAGGCTTAGAAGTAACATCAGACAGATTCTGAACTCTTCTGGTTAATTCTCTAGTGTCAATTCGATCTATGGTAAATGACGATACTTTATGACTATTATCTTCTGAAACTCCATTAGGCCCCACAGAGGCATGCTGGCTATCCAAGGTGTCGGGTGTAGCCTTTTGGTATTCTCTTGATAGGGCGATGGTTTCAGAGTTATGCGAGTCTCCTTCCAATGGCTTCCTTATAATATTCGATAGGCTATTTCCATCACCAATTTTCTTGAATTCAGCTTTATCAAACCCATCACCCTGATTTTTTCTGGCTTTTTCAGCTCTTTCTATGGATTTTTTTGTATCAGCATATTCGTATGCTGCTTCTTTAGCTTCTTCATACTTATTTGAGTGTGTTGTAAAGGAAGATGTCGAGATATTACTGCTATTTTCAGTTTCAACGGTAATTCCGCGTCTTTGCTCCTCTCCTACAGAACTCTTCCTGGACTCTACTTGCTTGGGTGAGTTGATGCTACTACTTATCCCTTCGGTCTGAATTGAGCTACTGCGATTAGAAAAATTGTCATCGCTTTTGCCTTTAAATGTAGCTGATTCATTTTCTCTGTTTTCATGATGAAAGATACTATTGTCATCTGACTGTAGAGCACTTGGTTGAGCAGTTCTTTCCTTCTTATGATTGGTATTTGTTCCTACTTTTTCCACATCTTCATAGCCAATATGAATCTGTTCATGGGTATACACAACATTTTCAGATGTACTTACTTGCTCATTACTAATATAAGTTCCTACGTTAGTAGCATAGTTCCTTGTATTGATATCTTCTACTATGCTCTGCCCTGCTTCCTTATCCTTAATTTCATGATGCAAAGCAATATTGTCATCTGACTGTAGGGCACTTGGCTGAGAAATTATAATCTTGTCACGCTTACTGCCAATTTCTACATTTTCTGCATCTTCATAGGCAGTAATTATCTGTCTTTGCGTATGAGTAGAATGTTCGGATGAACTTGATTGTTCATTACCAAGTTGGACGTCAATATCGGTAGCATAGTACCTTGATTTTGGATTTTCTGAGTAATTAATCGCATGATTATCTTGACTAATATCATGCAAGTATTCTTCTCTTTCAGATGTAATATCATGAATGCCATTGTCAGTTTCGAAATGAGGTTTGCTAGACTCATTAACGTCATTGTACTGATTTTCAACAACTGAAAACTCAGGCACATCTCCAATTAAGGTGTTTTCTTCAGTTATTTTACGAGTATCACTGACTAATTTTTCTTCAACAGCGAAGTTTGGCATTGCAGTGTTGGCAGAAGCAGAGAAATCTATTTCTCTTTCTGACGCATATCCTCTGGTCGAATCAATTTCAAATGATGAGTTTGTCGTGATTTCATTATCAAATTCGATATGTTTTATAGACTCCGCATACGTCTCAAGAAGATTATCACCATTATTCTCTTTTACGATTAAGTCCTCAACCTCATCAGTGCCTTTAATTCTATCTTCAAAGAGGTTCTCCCGGCTATTATTAGAAGAATCTATTCCGTCAAGTTCATCCTTAAAACGAGTGCTGATTGTTCTTGGTTCTTCTACTATTTGACTACTCTCTTCTAAACTTAGAACTTCGCATGATTCGTCTTCAATCACTTCGATTTCTTCGTCAAAGCCTTTATTTTTTTCAAGAGTCTTATTGCTATTCGCATTTTCTGCTGTCTTGCCTAGATTCTCGTTTATTTCTTCAGGCTCATCACCTAAAACTTCTAGGTCATTGGCATTATCGCCCTCTTTTGTCCTTAAACCGTCATAATCTTCTTCTATCTCGTCTAAGTCATCGTCCAGAGCATAATCTTCTTCGGATAAAGTGTCTTTGTGTTCATTAAGAAGATTGTGAAGGTATTCTTCATATATCTTTTCAACATCTATTACATCATTTTCAATATCGAACTGAAGCTTTTTGTATCCCTCTAGATTTCGGCCTCTCTTAAATGCACAATATACCTTACCGTCTTTCATGCCGATATGGTCAGTGTCAATGTTATACTTTTGCAGAATTGCACGTGCTACGTCAGTATTTGTTCCATCAAAAGTAAAACATTCAAACTCTTCCAAATCTTTAACCGGTATTGATGTTATTTTACCAAGAGACTCGGCCATTATTTTGTTATGCTCATTCGCTTCCATAGCTTCTAACATTTCTAGAAGCCACTCTTCAAGGTTTTGGATAAACTCAATCGACGCCTTTGCTGCGGCATCTGAAACTTCGTTATACAATAAATTCGCCATAACTTCTTACCTCTCTAAACCCTTTTCTCGTATTGCTATTCGATGCCTGCTCTTTTGAAAACTCTTCTCAAGGGCTGCCATTTTAACCTTTGTTCTTTGTTCCATTTCATAGACCCTTTTTTCGTCTGTGTATTTTGAAATTTCATTCAAGCCTTTTATGATATGGAACCAGACTTCTTTAAATGAAATGTCAATGTCCTTGACCAGTTTCATCTGTATTTCATGTGAGTTGGCAAATGGCTTACATATATCCGCTCCTGCTTTTATCATCTCTGGAGGCTCATCAAACCACATTGAATTTCCATTATCAAATATTGGGGCCATTCCTAATATCTCTCCAGTATCTGTGTCTCTTAGAAATCCAAAATTACCTAAATTACGATCTGAATTGTCAATTAAATAATCAAAGGTTATCATCTCGTTTAGAAAGGCATTAATATCTGTGATACCAAATTCTTTAGCCTTCTTAATTAAGTAGAAATATGCATTTCCAAGAGGATCTTCTTCTCTTTTATAAACAACCGATGCAGGAACGAATTCAATTCCTGGAGCGATGAAATTCTCACATACGGAGGCGAATTTCCCTTCGAAATCACCCTCAAAATATGTGACAGCCTCGAGATTTGGAAAGCTCATTGCAATCTTGGAACAAGCTATTTCGTTTATAGGTTCTTGGTAGAATGGAGCCCTACCAAACTTATATAAGTAACTAATTCCACCCTTTTTCATCCATAACTTAGGTTGTAATCCATTTGTAGTAATATCCGGTGAAAACTGACTGATAATACTCTTGCAAGTGTTTACCCCGGTTAATAGAAGTCTTCCAACATCTTGCGAGTATGTTCCTGTAAAGAAATTAATGTCATCCCACGTGACTTTACTGTTTTCAGCCTTAACCCAATATGGATCAGTCAATGAAAGACTACTGTTTTTTAAACTTAGTTCTGCTGAATTATTTGCATTGAATTCTTTTTCCAGCAAAGAATAGTTTTCTCTAGAAAACGGAACACATCGTTTATCAAGCCAGGCCTTAATGTCTTTGCCTGACAATTCGTTTTTTACCCATAGATAATATGGAAGTCGTGTTTTATTTATAATTTCTTCTGCTACAAAGAAGCCTCTCTCAGTTATGCTAAATTTCAATACAGGATCGGTTTGATTCATTAAAAGATATCTACACATATTTACAATCTCCCTGTTATTAATATGTGTTTTTAAAATGTAAAATGCTTTCTTCTCTGCGATTTGGTGCAAAAAAAGACCAGCCGTATCTGACTGGTCTTACCTAAAAAGTTCTTATGTGTTATGACTGTCCTTAATCATCGAAAGTCATGTCATATCTTGGATCTACAGCTTTAAATCCATTCACAATGTTGAGCATTGGTGTAATCTTATCATTCGACAACTGAGTTCCACTTGTTTTCGGAGAAATAATCTCTGATAAATACGTAGTCTGCACTCCATCATCCTGAGCAGCTACTGAAAAGAAAAATGGTATCTTATTGATTGAGCATATTTTCTTTATTTCATTCAAATGTGGAGCTATCTCATCTTGTATTACCTTTAGTACCTTTTCGTTATCCATTTCCTCGTTACCCCTCCTAAGCATTTACTGGGCCAAGTGTACTCCAGAAGTCAAATCCGTCGCTCAGACTATCTTCTTCAGATTTACTTTCAACTATTGTTTCCTTTTGTACAGCTGCCTTCTCAGTTATTTTATCGATTTTTTTACGAACTTTTTCCTCTATTGGTTTTTCTTTGACTGATTTCTTTTTTACGCCTAATTCTGAAGCTGGTATGTAATCTTTCGAATAGTAACACCTTAAGCCATTTGTCATCATGCTTCTTCTTAACAAGCTTTTGATAAATGAATTGATCTGACGTTCTTTAATATTCTCTATCAGTTCTATCACTTTCGCATCTTCATCATAGTCTAATGTAATCCTAACATTAATCTTTGATGGCAAACTCTTTCCATCCTCAGATGAATAATTAGATATATCAGGAGCAGAGTACTCTACCCCCGATATATAACAATTTAAAGCTTCTTTTATCACACTTGCTATGGATGTCTTTGGATTATTTAGTGATTTATCCTTAAGGCTTACACAATACTTCACTAGATCATAATCATGCATTTTGTAGATTGCGACTCGAACCTTTTTCTTATCCATGTTTTTGCATATCCTTTACTGTGCTTTTGACTTAATTCTGATGAATCGCGTACATATAGTATCCTCTAACATTTGAAAAAATGTGAGGAAGTTCTTCATTTCTATTTGCAGAAATGATTGTTAAAGAATCCATGTCCTTCAGCCTTTCTCTGATGATATTTGACCACGCTGCACCCGTACCACCAGTGAGAATTAAATAATCAATTTCATCAAAAGCGTTATATACAGAAGATAATTTATCGATTGCCGCTTCGCATACTTCTCTGCTCTTTGCCTCAAGAATATCTGAGAAGTCAACTTTAGTCGACTTTAAAGCTCTTCTATCAATACTTTTGATATATCCTGTTTCCAGATATGACTGAAAAGCTGGAACCGGAATATTTTCACCATATCTTTCTGCTATTTCTGCAGTAGTTTTACTTAAGACTGTCCACATTGATAAATCTTCAAATGTTTGAGATTCTTCTGTAAGAATCTTATTCTGCTTTCGAATTAAGCAGCAGTCTCCTGTTTTAAAGCCAGGATCAAATACAAGCTTATTAGCGTTATATAATGCGTTGCAATCAGGTGTAGGCCTGCCATTCTTATCAATAGAGGCCGATACGAATGAACCCATCGGTTGCTGCATTACTTCAATATCGCCTCTGCTAAGACTAAATGAAAAACGCTGCCAGTCGTTTTTTCCAATCTTAAGCTCAAAATCAAAGTCTCCTGAAAATGCATCCTTGAGGAGAGGACTGTCATCAATTACATATAATGAAGGAAGGCCAGTCTGAATCTTGATGCGCTTACCTTCAGGAGAACCGTATTCATTTGTCTGCATTCCTAAAGCTAATCCTGTAAGCATGCATATTCTAAAGTTTTCAGTATAGTATCTATTTCTTCCATACAAAACTGCGTTAGAATCTGTTGTTGAGTCCTTAGAAATAAACACCTCAGCGTTTAATCCTACCGCATACATCTCTCCATTAGAATCTCTAAAGAGAATGTCTGTATCTTCAGGTTTTCCAAGTGAAACCAAGCTCTTTGGAAGCTTCTTTGCAATAGCAGGGAAACAATAAATGAAATTTCTTGCATATCCTTTTACTGCTGAATAGCCGACATCAATAGCAATTGTCCAGATGTCATCTTTTACAAAAGGATTATTCTTCTTTTCTAAAATGCATCTGGTTTTATACTTCTTTGTATCCATAGCTGATTTATCTCCTTTAACGTATTATTGTGCGTGAATTTTTTCTTATCTATAGTTTACTATCAGTCATATACTTGTATCAAGTTTTCTGCACAAGAAAGAGGTTTTGTTTCCAAAACCTCTCCTTATTTTGAATTAGGCCTCAATCGCCTATATATAGGTTCGCAATCTTGCAATATAAGATTTGTCTGCTCTTTACCCATCACTAACCCTAACATTAGAGGAAATCCTATTTTCCAATCACTGCTTTCCATAATCGCTTTTCTCAACTTGAAAATAAAATCTCTATTTCTGGCCATTTTGTTTAATTCAGAGTTTGACGATTCCACACACATCTTTTCAATGATGGCAGCCTCATCCTGCTTTTCGCTTATAGGTGAATTATCAGATTCTACTATCTTTTGATTATCGTATTGAACATCTACCGACTTTTTCTCACGAGGTCTCTTTTCCTTCTCTTTAGTTACTAGTTTTATCTTGTTTGAAAATGATATACTTGCTCCTGTTGCTGCTGTTACTAAAGTAACTTGATTCACAAGATTATTTGTTTCCCTATTAGTAATAAGCTTGACTTCTTCAGTCCGTTCCACTCCAATAATGTATGCCACGCTTATTGGATCAATTTCGCCAGGAATGATAATTAAGTTGCCTTTAATCTGAGAGACAATATTAATAAATGAAATATCAATCAACGTACCTCTCTCGTTGAAGCAATAAATCTTATCTTTCCCTGTTAGATTTGCGAGGTTTCCTCTTTTTGCTTGTTCAATCAAGCTCTCTGTATCCGAAATAATTAACATAGTGCAGTCTCTCCTTTTACTTTGATATAGTCCCCAATATTAAGTGCTATAGGGTCTTGCTTGCTAAGAAGTGATTTCATTCCGTTGAAATATTTGAGGTCAACTTCCCCTCTACTACTCATCTTGGCTATTTCCTTTTTTATCTCTGGATAAGCCATCGCATCTTTGTATGGGCGCTTTGAAGAAAGCGCTTCCGAAATATCAATTGCTGTAATGAACTTACAGTACTCAGGTATTCGTTCACCAGAAAAACCTAATGGATACCCACTACCATTTAGTTTTTCATGATGATACAAGCAGATGTTCTTAATAACTTCATCCCTATCTGCCAACAGTGTTAATCCCAGCGCAGAATGAAGTTTGACAATATCCATCTCTTTAGGTGTCAACGAACCATTTTTCTGTAAAATGCTCGTAGGAATATATAGTTTTCCTACATCATGAAGCAAAGCTCCTTCGATAATGCTTTCCTTGTTTATCTCGCCAAATGAGTAATCATCAATTCGTTTTTCAGCAATCTCAGCAACTCGAACACTATGCTTATAAGACAGCAAATCATGCTTTCTTAGCAAAGATAACAACTCTGCATTTCTTTCATTTTTAATTAAGTCTTTTACCATTCTCTTGTCTTTCCTGCTTAATGATTTTAGTTACAGCATTAATATGTATTTTAAAAAAGGAAAAGAGCTGGCATATCAAAAAATGCCAGCCCTCTTTTTATCAATTATACATTTACAAATGGAGAGTCATCATCATCTGACTGTGTATCCTCTGCAGTCTCTTCTACAGTTTCTCTCGAATCAGTTGCAGCTTCGGATACTGATTCAGCGTTTGAAAAATCGCTTTCTTCATCTGTGTCAATCTCGTCCTCGTCGAGGTTATCTTCATCGCTTGGTCTCTTAGTTGCAGCAATGAAATAAAGTGTCTCATTACCTACGGCCTGGATAAAAGGCTTACTGATGTCATAACCATCTGCGTGATCAACATAGAACTTGTCGACCAAAGCGGTGTCGCAATCAGTTACTAAACAAATCAAAAAGCTCTTTCTTTCCTCGATGCCCTCAATCTGACGTCCATCGTCGTCCTTATCACCGTAATATGGGATACTTGCACCAATAGAGCCATCTGCATAAACAAGAATCTTAGCGCATCCTACATGATTGCCAATCTTTCCCTGCCTATTGAAGAACTCTGCCATCTTTGCTGATAACTTTGCCTCTTCACCTCTGCCAACCTTTAGCAACTTTACTCTTTCCATACTCTATTCTCCTTCTTTTGGGTTAGTATCTGGAGTTCATTTCTCCAATTTTCGTTACAATAGAAATATGTTTTTTTAACAAAAACAAATCTTCCTTTTCTACTAAGCTTCCTGGAATGAGTATTATTCTTATATATTTGCTGTATGCTATTATTAGACTAATATTGTTAGATTAGTTATAAAATCGTCTAACTAGAAATAACAGATTATAATTTCTATACTCGTCTCATAACAAAGATGTCTTTGCCAAAATGATAGGAGGCAAAATATGAGTAACAAACCTACAAAACCTAATTTCAAAATATTAGAGACCATTTGTAACACTGGCTATGTTTTCAATCAGGTTTATTTTAAAAACTTATTTGACCAAAGAGTAAAAAGTGAACGCGAAAACGGAAGACATACAAAAGAAGCTGAGTTTCTCGCACTAGCTTCTTTGACCAATGTAACCACAGAAGCAGTTAAACAATGGTACTTTTCATATTGTGGACCTGGAGACGTTTCCATCGTAAAAAAGATTGCCTCATATTATAACGTTGATTACAAAAGCTTGCTCATTCCTGATAAAGGAAAAGAAGGCGAAAGAAAGAAGGACTTGGTTATGAATAATGAGGATGAAGTTATTAAAATAATCTATGATATGATAATTGATCATAATGACATACAAAGAGCTATTATTAGAGGGCGCGAAATTCCATTACTTAAAAATGTCATAAATCCAAATGAAAGATGGAGTTATCTCTTTGAACACGGAGTAGAAATAAATGATTTCATAGATAGAGCCTCTCTTCTTTTGTCAAATGAAAATTGGGCTATTTTGCATTCCATAGCATATTCAGTTATCGAAAACGACGGCTATTCTTGCCCAGAATCATGGGAAGAGATTAACCCAGACATTCCATGGGCTAGATTACTTTTCTTACGTGAAGATCAAGAAAGTGAATTCGAATCTATAGAGGCTCGACAATATCAGATAGATCGATTAACTGATAAGCTAGCTGGATTCGTTCCTCATATCAAAAATTCTTTTGACAACTGGGATGAAGAAGACTTAATCGAACATATATATAAAATTGAATTTATCAGAACAATAAAACAGTTGTTTAAAGACTATTCTATTTCATTTTTAGGAGGTGCAAATAAAGGATGAACAATCTCGATAGAGCCTGTGAGCTTGTTGATAAATACGTTAGTGAACATGGACGAACAACAGAGATGGAGAGAAATGATTTTATCAACTGGGTTCATCAAACATATGATAGAATAACAGTAGAAAAAAAGAATTTGTACCCTACAGATATTTCCTTCAATCTATATAATGCTGGATTGAAGGAATTTCCAAAAGATAATCTATGTCTGCTGTATATTGCTGAACGTGACACATTCAGGTTGGTCGGTTCAGATTTCATAGCGCATGGGCCAGTGATTCAATATGTAAAAACAAAGAAAGAACGCATCGTAGGAAACTGGAACAATGGTTCTTTTGCTTTTACTAGTCAAATTTTTTAAGCTTATATCACAACTCACTTTCACAAAAAGAACAAGGTTACTAGTCTCAGGCTAGTGGCCTTGTTCTTTTATTATGTGTCCGTAGAGCAGTGGACTTGTGAAGCATCCACTGGTACCTATACATCCACTCTTAACGTAGTCATTTAAGACTTAGGCTAAAACGGTAACTCAATCTTTTTAGAATTGTTACTAGCATTAACGTTAATTACTATTTTTATATAACATCCGTCTTCGTCAGATATAAATTCCATTTTTTCAACGTTTCCGCAATTGTCTTCTGATATAGCTACATCTACGTTTGACAAATCATAAATAGATACATCAAATCCTGAAAATAGAGCTCCAATAAATGAGTAATAACGTTTCAAATCATATTTACCAACGATATACGGCATATTATTTACTTGCTCCGCATCTTTGATATATGAATAATTCAATTCCCTTATCACATCATAAGCATCCAGAACTGGATCATATTTCTTGCTAGTAATCCATTCGTTTCCTGCATCAGTGTTTACATTTTTGTACTGGAGCCATTCATCTTCATGTATGTAATACGCCGAATCAACATTGTATTCACAATTATCATCTGCAAGTAATCCTCTAGAGCTAGAGATATATCTTGTGCTTTCTGTCATATTTAGCTCATAACTGCCCTCAAAAGATGACGTAGGATTCACCCCATAGACTTCAATTCCGCAATCAATAAATGATGATGTAGATCCTATAATAGGTGCGTCCACTAGCTCAATTCTTACACCCTTTACTTCTTCATATTCTTCATACTCGGCTGAACTTGATACATGCTCTTTGATAGGCATATCATCTGATTCATAATATTCCACTCGACTGTCTATTTCTTTATTCATATATACAGTCTCATAATCATCGGGTTTCACAGGAATAATTTCCTCTTCAATTTTGGATAACTGGCAGCCGGTAACAAACAAAATGCTAATAAGTAAGCTCATAATAAGTATTTTTTTCTTCATAAAGCAAAACTCCTATCGTTTATAAATTAACCGAAACACTAGTCTCCTCTTTTCACTGTCATATCCTGTAATCTCAGATATTTCCATGATTTTGTAATGTTCCATATAAATAACTACGTTAATGCATTTAAGCATTTCCATAACTTCTTCTTTAGAATACTTGCTAGCTCTGACTATGTAGTTTGCTAATTCATCCATAGCAGTTACTGAATCTGAGCCATGCAGTGTACACATACTTTTATGTCCGGATATAGAACTCGTTAAAAAGTCTAACGCCTCAGGGCCTTTGATTTCTCCCAAAATCAAATGATCTAGGTCTACAAGCATTGCGTTTCTGCACTCGTCTTGCATTGAATAGCCTTTTCTATACTCAGAATCTTCTACTACTCTCTGATTCATAAAGTCAGGGTGCACAGTTGAAAACAATTCCGTAGTTTCCTGCGAAGCCAAAATAGACTTATCAAAAGATATTTCATCAATCAACGCGTTAGCAAGTGTAGTCTTTCCGGAACCACCTTTACCTGCAATAACTATATTCGCTTCATTTACTTTCCTTTTTAGATACTCCATCACATGAGGTTCTGCAGTACCAAGCCTAACTAAGTCTTTTGACGTTAATTTTTTCTTTGGAGTCTTTCGTATGTGTAACACATAATTTCCAGAAGCATTTAACTCAGGCGTTGTTATATTGATTCGCAGAATGTACTTTGGATTAGTTTCCATATCTGTTCTTTTATTTATGGCATTATTTCTATAATCAATCCCATATCTTATAGCAAGCATATTTAGGAATCGCATATAATCTTCATTATCGATAAAAGAAACGTTCGTAGTCATTCTCTGGCCCTTACAATGAACTCGTATGTGCTTAGCACTATAAACTTTAATGTCTGATATATCTTCTGCATTAATTAGGCTTTCTAGAATGTAATTTCCAAAAACAGCTGATTTAACCTTTTCTAAGACTAGTCTAAGATCACCATCATCTATATCAGGCTTTCTCTTCTTAACAAATTGAGTTATCTCTTCCAGGTAGTGCTCCTGGCTAATAACTCCTCTTTGCAATTGAATAAATGTTCCCTTTTCTACACCTGTAGTAAAGTAGACTATCGTCATATTTGTTAGTGAAACAAAATCTGAATATGACATATTCCTATTCACTTGAGCTTCTGCTCCTGCTACATCATAAATCTTCTCAACTTGTGGACTAGTTTCGCCAAACTTCATATCTTTAATCAAATCCACTTCAGCTATGCTTAACGCTCCATCCACCTTTTTGTATCCTATAGAACTATCCCATTCAATAGAATCGCCTGTTATATCAGAGAATGTTTTCTCTAACTGATTTAGCATCTCGCTAGTGTATGTAAACTCTGTAGTCGGTTCCTCTGATATTGCTTTAAACCAATATTCGGGAGCTAACGCTCTTACTTTCTGAGGATAGATTAGTGCCGAAATATCATATTTGTCTTCTTTTTTCCTTATCTTTATGGACAGGATATTATTTTCGGTAAAGCGCGAAGTGAAGAATGTTGATACAGCATTTGCAATAGAATTAAATCCTTGTTCACTTACAAGAGACAAACTGCTCTCTAAGCCTTTTATTCTATAGTTTCCAAATCCTGCCTGAAAACTATCATGATGTCTGCTTAACACTTCTCCCCAATCATTGGAATTGATATTGCTATCTATCGGGATAAGCTCAGCTTCATCAGTCCACTCTCTTTTATAATCTTTATTTGATTGTTCTATTCTCTTGACACTTATGTTTGTAAATCTAGTCATGGTCTCACCTCGAAGGTAATATGTATATTTATTTTCAAAAACGAAAAGAAACTCGAGAATAATTCCCGAGCTTCTCTATATCCACTATCTGTTCCTATCAGATTCGACGTATTCGTTTCTTTCCATGATTAATCCATCCGGCGTTGAGAAAAATATCTTACCAGGACACTCAGTCACTTCAAACTCTTCATCAAAAGATACTCTTTCTTCTTCTTCAGAAACTTCATCTACACTATTGCGTAAACTACTTAGTACAGCCATAGCAGCTAAATAGTCTTTCTCAAGTTTAAAATACATCTGCATCCATAGATCAGAATCATCCTTATACGCTCCAGTGTCTCTTGTGAGTTTCTCGATTTTTGAATATAAAGCATTCTTTTCATCTTCAGGAAGGGATTCTTGGTTATATATGTATCCGCCATGCATCCTAATTGAAGGAAGAACTGTTTTAGTAACCCATTTCTTAAACTCTTTAGCACTAGGCTTTTCCGATTCAAAAATCATCTGGTATAAGGCTGACTCATTGATGAAAATTTTATCTTTGAAGTCATTCTTGCCCCACAAATCTTCCTGTTCGGATTGCGCCAAAACGGCGCGAACCTTGTATTTTAAGGCTTTGCGGTCTTCTTCATCCGTATGATCTAACACAGCGTCTCTGGGTCTTGCATATTGAAGACATTCAGCAACATCAGTGCCAAGAAACCATACATCTCCGTTTGTGTCTACTAAAGTTCTTACTTTGCCTAGTTCTTCGCTTGAGAAAATAGTAAATTTTTCCATATCTGTAACCTCCATAATAAAAAAAACTGGAGAAAACAGTTTTCTCCAGTTATCGTTGCATTACTAATATGTATTTCTTTTTCTCACAAATATTACAACGAGTTTTAATCTGCGTCTTTTAAAGCGTATCCGTTTAAATGAAGATAAGCAACTAACTCATCCAAAGTTTTTGTGCCCATGAATTTTAGTTCTAAAAGATCTTTGTAGGTATGATTTTGCATTTCTGCAATAGTAGTTATTCCATTTCTTCTTAATATCTTCTGGGCTCGTGCAGGCAAACACTTCATCACAGAAACTTCTTCATCAACTTCTTCACCAAGAAGAATATACTGAATTCCAGACACCGCTTTCATATACTCTTCGTCAGGAATATCACCTTTGACATGAGCTTCTGGGTGTTTCAATACTTCTATCCAACGATTTACCTCAATATTTCTACGCCACATCATATTTGTTTTTGCTACATATTCTTTATCCATGATTGCAACCCTCAACTCGTTATATGATTTATTTTAACGTTTTTTGCTCCTACAAAATATTATTTCATATTTTTTAGTTGGGTTGCAAATCATTTTGCTTTTGTTTCTACTTACCGTCCGTCATTTTTAGTTCAAAATTCTTCATCTGCTTCACCGTTATCAATCTCGAAACATAGTTATATTGTTGTTTAACTACATCCACGAAAGCGTCTACGACGTCTCTACGAATCATCATCTGTTCGTGCATATTTTTGTCTTTTCCTTTGACCATTTTAGTAGCAATTTTAAGATAGTTAAGTTGTTGTGATAAGTACGAATACATATTTGTGAGCTTACCCATCAGATTACCTGCAAATGTCATATCCTCTATCGTTTCTAGGTCTAGAGGAACATCGAATACACACCGCTCATATAATATATTATTTAGTTGCTCTGGTTCCATGTCCATTATCTCGTTTTTCTCTGGTAATATCCTATCCATTTAATCTCCTTTACGCCGCTAGACGTTCGCTCACACTAGAGTGCCTAACAAGATTCATAGGTGCCTTCATATATCTTTCAAACATCCCGTTTACTGAGATAATCGTTATTTTCTTTTTTGCTCTAGTTATCGCAGTATACAGTAATGACTTAATTATCAAATGCTTTGACATGGAATCAGGCAACAATACTATGCATCGATCTGCTTCTGTTCCTTGGCATTTGTGGATGGTCATAGAATATGCTAATTCAAGGATGTCAAAATACTCATCGGTTATTTTTTCCATCCTATCTTCCACACCCACCAATTCCATTTCAGTATCAGAAGTGATTGTATCTACTCTCCACAAATCCCCATTGTAAAACTCATGATCAGAATATGTGTTTCTTGTACTCATTATTCTTTCATCCACATAGAAAGTTTTATTCCCAAAAGAAATATACGGTTCACTAGTTTCATGGATTTCGTTTTGAATATATCTATTAAAGGACGTAGTTCCATATTCCCCTCTCCTAGTAGGTATCATTGCTAAGCATTCGGAAATATTATCTGCAGAATACTCTTTCAAAAAGAGCTTACTAGCTAAAGCAAAGCCATCATCATTATTCTTACAGCTAATCAATTCAAACGAATCATCTTCAATAATGTTTCCATTTCCACGTAATAAACTATTACTATTTATGTATATTGAACTTTCTTCGTTTTGACGATGAGATATTTCAAGTTTCACTGTTCTAAACCTATTTGATAAAACTAAATCATGCAATAAATCGCCTGGTTCAACAGACTGAAGCTGGTTCCAGTCACCAACAAGAAGCAATTTGCACCCTGGCTTCATTGCTTGTAGAAGCTGACTAAATAAAAAAATCCCAACCATTGAAAACTCATCAACGATAATTAAGTCTTGTTCAAGCAAATTACGACCGTTCCTCTTTGGTGAAGCAACATCGTTTTCAAAGGTAAATTCCAAGAGTCGGTTTATAGTTACAGCTGTTTCATTTGTCGACTCTTTTAATCTCTGAGCAGCTCTACCGGTTGGAGCACATAGAGCATACGATTTACTAGGATATTCAGATTTATATGCATTCAAAAAGTCCTTGATGGAAGATGTTTTTCCTGTTCCAGGACCTCCAATAAGCAAACATACATCGGTTTCTGATAAGAAATCAAATATTCTCTTCTGAATATCGTCTAGTCTACTTTTTCCTTTATATTTAGCGATATCTCTTTTGTCCATTAATGGTTGCTTATTTGATATAAAACTATTTAATCTGCTGGCAATTATTGATTCTGCCCTCATTGCGTTAGCATTATAGAATCGTTCGTTTTCATAGACTAACGACGATGAAAACAATGCATTTAAGTAAATCAATGCATCAGGTATCTCTTCATCGAAGCCTGAAACAATGCTCTCAGTTAGCCTAAATAGCTGAAGAAACTCTTCTTTATTTACGTATGAGTGTCCATAAGAAATTAACATCTCTGCAGCTAAATCGCATAGTTTTTTTATTCGTCTTTCATCGTAGAACTTGTATCCTATTTCTTTTGCATATGTATCAATCTGTGAAAAGGGGACTCCTATTAGTCCCAATGATGAATATACATCATTTGCTAGTATTTCTTTAGATTTGCTGCCAAAACGTTCTATCAACATCTCGACTTGAATGTAACTCATTCCATACTTTGATAATGAGCGATATAATTCATTCTCAAGCAATGATGAATTCACCTTGTTTATAAAAGCTGTTGCTTTCGCAGGCGTTATTCCTCGTATCTTCGAGATTGTTTCTACGGCTCCATCAGTATTGATGAAATCATATAAACTCTTACCTTGTTCCAATAGAAGCTTCTCTATACTTTCTGCAGCCTTTTGGCCTAAACCAACTGGTAGATGCGCCTTTATAAATGATGTCTCCAGTCTGGCTTCGTTCATATCATATTCAGAGGTGCTTACAATAAATACTGTTTCTCCGTTCGAATCCGCTTCTATCTCGCCTGTGAGGCTAAGTGAAACCTCCGATGGATACTTTGGGATTATTCCCTTACATTTATATATTTTTCTCCCATTTGTGTCATATTTGGATAGATTAAACAGAAATATGGTATATCCTGTCTTTCGATTTCGATAAATTGTTTTGTTATAAGTTCCAAAGATTCTCACATCAATCCTCGTCTATTAATCCTATCAAATCATCATCCTGAAGCTGAGTTTGTCTTACTACTTCATCTTGAGTATTTTCTTTCTTTGCTGTATTAACCTGCTCTAAATATTCTGTCTTAAACCGAAGTGAATGTGCTGCCTCAATATTTACTTTATTTCTTATTGAATTCACAGCGCATAAGAGAAACGCAGTAAGAAAAAACAAGTGATAGGTCTGAAACTTAATGACCATAAGGTAAATTGTTAGTATTACAAGGAACATGTTTATTATGATATTTCTTGAATACTTTTTTCTCTTCAGTTTGTATATTCGATAAAAATCCTTTTCTTTCTTCATTATAACCTCCACTTCTAGACTAATTATAGAATTTGAGATTTGGCTTGTAAAAGTTTCTGCACAATGAACAGCAATAAAAAAAGCTGGAATATTTCATCCAGCATTTTTATTATTTTACAAATATTGCACATAGCAAGTTATTTATGAATGGAACGTTTAGCATTAAGAGCAGCTCGACCAAAACAAAAATAAGTATGGCTGACAATGTATACGATACAACCAAGCATGCAGCGTAGATGATCGTACTCTTCATATCTCGTGGAACCTTCTTGACTGTGTATTCTTCCCAGGTTATATTGTTCTCTTCCTCAATGAAGAAAGGTCCTGTATACACATATGTGTCGTCAAAGGAACGATATTTAAGCTTCCTAACCTGCTCATCAGTCAGCAAAACCTTAAGTTTCTGTGTGTATTTAGTATCCTTATTGAATCCCTCAGATGTTTTTGATTCAGCAGGTGAGAAGTATACACTTTTCCTTAGTCGATTACAGTAATTTTTTATTCCTTTGGTGGGAAGAATTGTATTCATTTCGGAAATACCTGCTCTTCCTTTATCCGTAGTAGCATGTACTATTCCTTTTGTCATTACATCAACCTTCTGCTCATCTGATAGCTTTTTTAGCTTCACAAATGGAATAAATGACATTATATCTACCCCCAAATAGAAATAGAACAAAACAATGATAACCCATCCAATAATCTTAATGACCATGCTTTTTCTCTCCTAAATGCTAATAACTATTATTTATCATTCGAATGTCTAAACCTTTATCATTCGAATGTCTAATAATTTGACATTGTTTATTTTCAGAGTTTTTCCCCGCTATTATCTAGAATTAATATAATCCTTAGCAGAAAAGTCGTCAAGTTTTCTGCACTAGAGACAAGTATGTTCTTTGCAAAAATCGTAAAGTTGATCTCTTTATTCTTGACACGGAACGATAATAAACGTTGAACCTTCTTCGTCTATTACACTATCTTTACTAGCAAGCTGATATCTATCACCAGCTTCACTGACTAGGATAAAATCCTCCTCCATATCTGGAGCAATAGAATATACTTCGCCAGTACTAGATATGTATATCATCATATCAACGACTTTTTTTGCCGTTACAGATATGTTATTCATACGCCATCTCTCTTCTTCAGCCTTTCTTTTCTTCTCTTCTAAGGCCTTTAACTTCTGTTCCTCTTCTTCGCGTTTCTTATCTAGTTCTTTAGCTTCCTCTTCCTGGATATCAACAATCTCTTGTTCCATAGCAGCCTTACGAGCTTCATACTCTTCGATGGTCGTGATTTCATTTGTGGTTGGGTCATAGTATAACCCAGTCTTACTATTAAACACTGGCTCAAGTATTTCATTTGCTACCGAAAACCCTTCAAGTTCTCCTGTCAAAGAGTTTTTGACCCTAAACGTTAGGACATCATTTTCAAAGATAATATACTGATTAATAGTTTTCTCTGCCAAAACCCATTCTTTGTTTATGTCATCTAATCGAGCAAAAATAGTATCATCCTTGGAATTGTAGCGATTTAAGAACTGGCCAAATACCATTTTTTCTTCAACAACAACTTCTTCGGTGAATTCCTCTAATGTCGTTAGATTAACCATCTGAACTTCTTCAGTTTCTTCCTCGATATACTCTTCAATCTCTCTATCATCAAGGCCTAGAATCGAATAATACATTGTAACTAACTTGCCATCACTATCATATTCGCAGTATAAGCGTTCCTTCTCATTCTGTATCGCATATTTTCCTGGAGCGAGCTCGGCAAATTCATAAAAACCTTCTTCATATGGATACTCTTCGTTAAACACCTCTGTAGATTCCACCATTTTAGCCCAGTCATGTGATGCATCATATATACAAGTCAAAGACTTAGTTGAGTATGCTAACTCATTACTCATAGGATGAAGATCGTATCGTGTCCATGTAGCAGTGTACTCATTATTGCGTAGCTTTGTTGTACTTGCCGAATCTGCTTCTCCTATTGCAGCCAAAACATTGCCGGTAATAGTATCCCAATCTTGCTCTTCATTATAATATATTGTGTAAGGAACATAAGCAGAACCAACCGGATTAAACTGTAAGTAGAAATATCCATCAGACCAATAGTCACTAGGATTTCCAATTACTATTTTAGTGTTTCTAGCTGTCAGCACATTTACAACTTGTGAAGTATCGCGCTGAATACTTGATATTCGTTGTATAGCGCCATACCAATCATTCCTTGCTATATCAACCGTTGCATATTCCTGGCTGTTATTATCTTTGCTTCCACATCCAATCAAAAGCATGAATACCAGCAGCAAAATCGTGATGAAATATTTCTTTATGGATACCCTTTCCATCCTTTGATTTCCTCCTTTTCTTCCTTTGAATATGTAGGAACAATAACCTCTATAACATCTTCGTCTGTATCTTCAAATTCAAAATCAGATTCATAGATTCGTATCTTGGGATTCAAATATTGCTCTATAAAAGCGGTTCTAATGAATTGTCTCGCCGTAAGTCCATACAAATTAATGAATCCAAAGAAAACCCAAGGAACGCAGACTAAAAATATAGAAAAGACCATAAAGTTATTGTAAGACTCGACATTAAACAGTTTCTTTTCAAGGTTATAGATCACATATATATTTATTAACGCTCCGGCTACACATCCAGCCTGAGGGAGTGTAAAAGGTCCTATATCCTTTACTTTGTAATCTCGTATATCCCTATTAATTGGTACTTCCATATTTTATTTCTCCTTATACACCTAATGCCTCATTCAATAATTGCTTTCCACTTGAAACTAATCCTGCTGAGGCAAATCCAAATAAACATGTTTCTAATATCATAGATGTTGATGGTAATGTTGCATTTCCACCAGATGTGTCTAGCGAAGCCAGCATATTTACCATATGAGTCGTTTCAAGATTGAAGCAAATCTTTATAATAGCAATCATTAACATCCCGTACATAAGATCTACAAATAGTTTTTTCAAATATACTAGGCATTTTGAGTTGCTAAAACCGTTATATATATCTACAGAAGCAAACGGGGCTATTCCTAGTCTAATAATTATCATAATCTTCCTTGATATTGCCTGAAGAAGAATTATTAATTCAGGAACTAACTGAGCTAATTGAAGAATCACCGCGCTTAGCATCAACCCTAGCAAGTCCATAAATTTAGCTTTTGTAAGATAATTGAGGATTGTATCGTAGAGTTGCTTTCTTCCTGCATTTTCTGTAATAGTTGCTCCTCCTAGCAAAGTTCCATCGACCGCTGCATTTATCATTGCGTTTGAAGCGTTTACCAATCCACCCATTATCACTGGAAAGTATGTCAATAATACAAGTCCGACACCGCACTTGAAAAAACAAAAGAGCATAGCTTTGATATCCATATCCCTTACCTTATTTATTGATTGATTAGATAAATCTAGTAAGAAATATAACACCAACATAAATATGCCTAATGGAAGGAAATACGTATACATTCCCTTTGCCATATTCCAATCGACCTGGTCTATGATCAGAAAGCCCGTAATCTTATTGATATTAATTCCACCATCGCAATACGAATGTGCAATCATATCTTTAAGGCCTTTCATTGATTTAATCTCATTATATTTTTCTACTATCGCACTGCTTCCATTGTATACAGGATCTGATAAATACTTCTGAAAGTCGGACATTACAGACCACTGATTTACTATTTTTTCACCAAGCTCTTTTAATCCTCCAGTAACGCCTTTTTTGGGGGCTGTAGTACATACTGCGTAGAGTAAGTTATTCATAACAATCTCCTAAAATAAATGAGGGCGAATAAATCGCCCTCTCAGCTTTAATTAAGCAATTAATCCAAATCCCTTAGGTCCCATGATGAATTTTGCGGAGAAGAGAATGAGTCCACCAGCAAAACAAAGCATGCCCTGTAGCTTTTTCTCAGCCTGCCCTTCCTTAGAAATTCCAATACCAAATTCATATAATCCGAATGCAGCTAAACCTGCCCCGCCAACCATCATAATGTAAAAAATGAGTCCAATAAAACCACCTAACTTAGCCAATGGATCTGTTCCTACATTTTTAACAATCTGAACCTGATCAAAAGCTGCCAAACATGCTCTAGTTGCTAGAGCATTCACTGTTGTTAATACTTTCATTTTTTATCCTCCGTATTAGATATATTTTTATGTAAAACTAATATGTATTTCCAAAAAGAAAAACGCCACATTTTTAAAAATAGAAGCCGCTATCTGATGCATCAGCTGAAACACCAGCGATATTTGTGGTTGAAACACCGAAATTTGTTAACACACTATCGTTTAACACGGTATTTTCTCCCTCCAATGTCCTTTCTTGATGTTTTGCATTTGCTTCGGAAGGAACGTATGATATTACTTTATTTTCTAGTTCTTCTTCAGAAAGTACATTTTCATCCGCCAAGTCGTTTTGCAACTCTTCTGCATTATTAAATTTTGAATTCTTTGTTACTTTTAGCAACGACTTTTGCTTTGACTGTTTAGTTACTATTTTCTTAGTATCCACAGGTTTTGTACAAAAGTACTTCTGCATTTCTTCCTGGGTGATCACATAATTTTTGTTTCCATCTGCAGTGATTTTGTAATTGGGATGGTTACTAAACGACGCCTTCTTAACTAAGAAAGGTTTCTCGTCTTTTACCATTACTATACAATTAGCTTTTCCCCCATCATTGATATGCCTTACCTCATATGGAGTTAATAAGTTACGCTTTTTGAAACCATAATTTGAACTTACGGAACCTTTGCCGTTGATGGAAGTTCCTGTCTTTGCTCTGATTGTCGTATCCCCTAATTTCTTTGAAATATACTCCGATGTTTCATTATCATTTGCACCTAAGAAAATCATAGTGTCACAATCAGCTATTATTTCTTCCCATCTCTTATCGTATAGGTCTTTTAACTGTGATAAAGCCTGGATTACAATCGTGCATGATATTTCATACGAACGCATTGTGCTCAAGTACTTACCAAACTGAGGTATCGCTGTAATATTCGGGAATTCATCCATCAGACATCGAACATGTATTGGCATCCTTATTCCACCTCGCTCAGCGTGAAATGAATTTGCTGCCGCTACTACTCGTTCAAGGGCTTCACGATCTGTTCTTTCAACAAGAACTTTTTTGCCTCTTTTTATCTGGTAATAACTAGTTCCTGCTACGGTCTTTACCTCAACTATTTTTCCCTTCTTGATTGTTTCGATGATTTTTTTTGCATCTTCTTCGCTATCAATCATAGATACAATCGGATACTGGTTCTTGTCATATACTATGTACTTTTCCGGATATATCTTCTCTGCCCTATTGTATAGAGTAGAAAAAAGTTGAGAATAAAGCATAGAAACCAAGAAATTGTAAGTGTCGTTCGCAGCAGGTATATTAACGAATAGATATGTCTGCTCTTCTCCCAGTTTTTCTAGGTGAACATTATTTCTGTCGTTGTCATAATCGGTTCGGGTTAGATTCTTAACGTTTTCGTCACCGAACAACTTCATATCAACGGCGCAAGAAATAAGTATTGAATCAGCTGTTTTTGATGGAGCTAGCTTAAAAATATCAAAGTAGAAAGTGGCTGCTTTACTTTCAACTCCTTTTGCTTCCATTACAGCTCTATGCTGAGTCATGATTAAGTCTAATCCAGACATAGATGAAGAACTGGATTCATCAAGCTTTGCTAACGCAGTAAGTTTAAATACTTGAGTGAAGTTTTTATCTTCTTTTCTAATCAAATCAGACTCGAGAAGATAGTATACACATGATGAAATGAACGCATTCGCTGATTTTTCCCAGAATGGATCTCCTGAACTCTTTTTTGCACCTTCCATAGTTGATGCATTCTTCAAAAAGAGATTTACCATCAAGGACACTTTCTCCTCAACTACTTCGCCGTTTTCATCGTAAATATAGTCAAAAGGGTTATAACAATTTGAGTTAAGCATATCTGCCGTAGAAAAAAGCTTTACATTAATGCCCTTCTTTATTAAGGTTTTTGCCATGCATCTAAATAGTTCACCCTTTGGGTCCGTGATTACGCAAGAGGTGTTCATCTGAGCCATGTTGGGCTTGATTAACATATATGATTTACCAGTACCAGGACCACCTATTACTATCTGGTTTAGGTTTTTCTTTAGATTAGGATCTATATTTTTATCCGACTGCATGAACATATTCATATACAGGCCATCTGCTAATATAGCGTTTTTATCAACTGTATCTGTCTTAGGATTATACTTATGCATGTATGTATTGTTGAATTTTTGCGGAGAATCATGCCATTCTGATGAATCTTCCTCTTTTCCTGGCGAATCCTGCTTTCTCAATTCGTTATTAGTTACAACCAATATCGCCGCAATTCCTATTACCATAACAATAACCATGAAGGGAGGCATGAAATATTTAAATTTGATAGGTGTAATGTCAAACGGATTAGAAACAGCTTCTTCTATTCCTAAAGCAAACGCTTCTACATAGTTTATGTCATCTTTTTCCTTGTCGCTTGTAGCACTCGGCAAATTAGACATAGTACTTGGTTTTTCAGGCCCCTGTGAAACAGTGGCGACATGCGCTACGTGAAGGCTTATGAATATCGCTATAAAAGCAAACATGATAAGCAGAAAAATCAACGAACCTCTGTCCTTTGTTTTTGGCTTCATACTAAATTTCGTCCTCCTCTCCTTTTCTTATGACTGGAACACTTCTTGTAGTTGAACTAGCCTTATCTTCTGGAATGCCTAATAGCTGTTCGCCATTATCTATATATTTTTCCTTAACTATGTCCATAACTAATTCCATGTCATATCCCACTGCCTTACCTGTAATAAAATCAAAAGGCACCTGTGGGTTATTCACTTCATACCCTATTTGTTCACATCTACTCTTTATATACTCTTGGACTTCTTTTGATACTGGGTTCAGAGAATTATCGGTATTTAATTCAATCTCTCCCTTTCTCATTTCTGTTTTGAAAATATAATGTTCTTTAGCAGCTTGAACATTCTGATTTGATATATCTAGTACATCTACAGAAGGATATGAATCCAGAAAGTTTTCCTTGGATTTATATTTATATTCAATATCCTCGGCTGATTCGCATGCAGGATATTCGATCTCCGTTAATAGTATCTTTGCAATTTCATCAATGTCTTTTTCCTTGGCTGGAACGAAAAGTCTATCGCCTATAGAATCACTTAGCTTTAACCCACTTCTACTCACCTCGATACTTTTATCTGAATCCAATAAGGAATAGATCAAATACGTTTCTTCCAGCTTACCGGCCTTAAAAACATCTAAAAGATTTGCTATTTTTTCAGGTTCTCTATATATTTTTAACCTCGCAGCGACTACTTCTTTTGGCTCATAAATCTCTTCGAATATGGCAACTAGCAATAATTCTAAAAGCTTTCGTTTTCTCTTTTCATGAGCGCTAATCCTATATGTGTTATCTCTAATTTGCTTATATGCGCAAGCAAACCCTGCCTTTGACATCAACTGTTCGATTCTTTTTGCTTCATACTCGGTTAATTCATTTATTGAAACAATCCGTTCATTCAAAGAATTGATTCGGTTCTGTTCAAATAGAGCAATATGCAAATCCATCTCGGTCTCTATCTGAAGACCCATCCTTATTCTTGTTCCCTTCTCAATTCTTTTAACCAGATCCATATTCTTCTTTTCAAAAAGAATCAAGTCTTTAGATTTGTTTTTGATTCCATATCTTATGTAAGGGACTCCAGCAGCATCCATATACTTACACACTTGCTCTAGCAAAGTAGTATTGACAATTCCATGTGATGGGTTGTCAACGAAGAAATCCTCATTACCACTCTTTTTACCTTTCTCTATAAGTTTCTCTAATAACTTCTCCAAGCTATACCTCCTATTACGCATCAATCAGATGTCTCTGCTTCAACAGTGTTCAGAATATCGCATAGCCTCTTTAGATAATATTCTTTAAATTTGCTATCCATATTTGTTGAAATCGAAACATTAAAATTGAGCATGTTTAATGTGTTTAAGTCCTTTTCGTCACTTGCTTTTTTAGCTAAAGACTCAAGGTATACCTGTCCGCTCTCAGTCTCAGCAAGCTGCTCTAAATACATTCTGTAGTTCAAATACTATACACTCCTTTATTTGTTATTCCGCCTGGTAAGAATATGTATTTTCAAAATCAAAAACGCCAAGCTCAAAAACATTCCTTAAGTTCTTTCGTGCAGAAGTTTTGCTATAGACTTTGAAGTGCTATATTATAGATATAAACACTTTCGTTTATTGGAGGGATTAAGTATGGCAAAGCCAGAATACATTGCTGCATATGAAGAAATTCTTATGGGTCACCCATTTTCCAGGGTTAGGGAAAACAAAACATTAAAAATCAGAAAGGATTATCCTAGAACCTGTTTTTCATCAGATAATACAGCTCAGGAAAATCGTTCAAATGCTATATCGATTCTTCAGTATGCTTTTAAAGATTTGCTTGGTTGGGATGCAGAGATATGCAAAAAAGCTATATCCCAGGAAGTATTAGACATGATGAAGCTCACTAATATTCAGCAGTATCTTGATGTTCCAGTTGAGTATAATGGTGCAGTAGATCCGGTCTTTTATGCTTCTTTGATATACCCTGAGCGAGTGACATTCGATAGAGAGCAGCTAGCTCTTGATATATATGAGGATGTCTTAAATGAAAAAATAGTAAATGACAGAAAACGTTCGTATCCAAAAAAATTCTTTCAAGGACAAGATGGCAAGGAGCGCGCTTGTTTATGTTTAATTCATGCTTTGCAAAAGCAATCGTTTCACAATTTTGAAGAAATTTACTCTCTTCTAGCTGACCCTTCTAAGAAATTTCTTGATGCATCTAAACTCTTGTTAGCAGAAAGCGAGTTTGAAACTCCTTTAGACTATTTACATGATTCTTTATCTGATGATGATAAGGATGATTTCTTATATTCTTACTATAAATACAAATATATTTATGCAGTATATAAATCCAAGGAATCGAAAGAAAAACTACATAATGATAGGATAGCTAAAATAAAAGACTACTTTGCCCAAAATACTACTCCTAATCCATTGTTAAGTGACCTTTTTACCTCGCTAAACATTCCCATTAATTCATTAAGAGAGTTACTTAATGAGTTAAATATCGAATATACAGATGATAAGAAAAAAGTAAAACAGTAAAGAAAGAAACACTCGGCTGACCGAGTGTTTCTCTTTGTTAACTATAGTCCATTGAGTCCATGTGCTCACCTTTATTACTTGGATCCGATAAGGATTGCGTTACGATAAGCCTCTTTATATAAGTTGTCGTCTCCAAGGAGCAACTGCGCCTTAGAAATACCCATTTTATCAAGCACGGCATCCTCAATTCTTTTGGAAAACATCTCAGAAAGATTTTCAACCACAAATTGTAAGTTCGCACCAGATGGAACAATTTCTTTTAGCCTCTCAGCAAATGCCTTCACATTTGTAACGGCTACCTTTTTCTCCTCACCTGACAACTCATTATTTCTAAGTTTCTTCATAGTCTCGTAATAAGCTTTATATCCAGCTCCAACGCCATCATTTGAACTTGGCTTTTGAGAATCTTTTTCAGCCTTATGCTCTGCGGGTTCATCTGTTTTTATTGTCTTTGCATCTTTTGAATTAAGGCTAGAGCTCTTCTCTTTATCACTACTGATAGGTGCTGGCATCAGACCCTTAATCGAAGAGACACTGTCCCTTTCTATCCCGCATACCTTTTTAATTTCTTTAATCAACTTTTCTGCTTCATCATCTACTGGTTCTATGATAAGCAAGAATCTGCCATTATCGTTGTAACATTTCACTGCCATAAATTATCATCTCCTTCTATTGTTAGAAGGTCTAATAGACCTCCGGTTATCTGTATGAAACTAATATGTATTATTTTGCTCAAGAAAAAACTAACTATCATGTTTTGTACCAATAAAAAAGAAACAGTCCAAAATGAACTGTCTCTTTCCTTTCTATACTTATGCTGCTGTGTCTGCGTCTTCGCCTCTGTTCCATAAAAACTCTTTATCATATTTTTTATAATTGATATTAAGAGTTTTTGCTACAGCTTCCTGTAAAGACATAATACGCATTGGATCCGCATCGTTCTCCTCATATCTTGCAACTACCTGATTTAGCATCCAATATATCTCATAAGCGGTTACTTCACTCTTATTTTCCAGAGCGTCAGCTAGGCTACATGATATCTTTTTAGGAAGTTTAAATTCTTTGCATATCAGTCTAAAACAACCTGCAGGGTGAGATATCTTGATTGTTGGAAGCGATTTAATCTTTTCTTCGTTATTTTTAAACGAACTATATAATCGCTTTGCTGCTTCTTTGATAATATCTTCGTTCTTCTTCCCAGAATGCTTAACCGACTCCGGACTTCCAAAAAGCATCTTCTTGTCATCCATAATAATCTGTCCAAAGAACGTTGCAGCTACATTTCCATGATCACCAGTATATGCACTTACTGTAATACGTACTTCTTCAACAGGTGTACCTGCAGATTCCATAGCTAATGCAATGTCTTCTTCTAACTCTGTATCGTTGAGCGAATATGTAGACTTAAAAAATTCATGTGATACGTTAGCTTCATCGAATCTCATATTAGGAAAATCTTCTCTAAGAGCATTCAAGGCTGAGTCCATTGCATCATATGATATAAAGTAATACTGTCCCGACATGATAGCAGTAACTTTTCTATCTCTAAATAAAACTTTTGCTTTTCCTCCATACATAGTGAATGCTTGATTTACGAATGAAACTTTAGCAGCTAATGGCAACACCTGATAGTCAGGCCCATTATCAAAATTATTTATTGAAAAGCAGTTGCAACGTGCTCTTTCAAACACACTGTTTAACGAAATTGTTCTAAGAGGTAATACCCCGTGAACTCGTCTTCCATTGTATTCTGTATGGAAATCAATAAACAGCCCAAGACTCTCATTAATATGTTTTTCCATCTCCTCAACTGATATGGCTGCATTTACACGCGATTTAAAATCTGCAGTAGTTTCGCCTTCTTCTCGATACACGATTCTTAAGTCAAAAACATCTGTTATCAGAATTGAATCATTCTTCTTTCTATATTCGATAATACCCTTATAGACATTCTCGTCATCTGTTTTAAATACTTCTTCATCTGCCAATAATACCTTTGATGATAAATCCATAATTTGAACCCTCCATAAAAAAATGGGAGGCTTATAATAAGTCTCCCTTTATCTTGACACTAATAATATGTTTTTTTATTTTTTTCAAATTATAGATACTATAAAGTTAATATGTACTGATGACTCTTCTATACCATTCTTCTGTGTAATCTTTATTACCCCAAATTCCAGCTCTAAATCTTGCCCGAATTGCACATCCAAATCCGATAAGAAAACTGTGGGCAAAGCGTAAGAATTTAATGCCTAAGCTAACTACCGCAGGAATAGTCGTAAATAACGCACAGTACGCCATTAGTTCTTTGCCGCCAACCCAAAAATCGTATGGCATCCAGCTACCAAAATCAAGCACCCATTCGCCCAGGTTAAATAAAGCAATGAAAGTTGCTGATAAGGCCACAAATATGCTTATATGATTCCATAACCAAAACCACATAAAGATTAAGCCTACTTTGGTTAAAGTATGTAAGCAAAAATCTAAAGCGCTCATCACAATATCCCCAATAAATGAAGTTTCGAAATTGTAGCTATTTCCGGATATCCAAAAACCAAACCATATGATTCCAGAAAGGACAGCAATAACTAATCCTAAAAACCAGGGAGCTGTAGCGATTACTGTCTTTTCTTGAAGATAATCTCTTACCTTCCATCCAGATAATACATAATCGACTTTCGCCAAAGCATTTCTTAGTTTATGTTCCTCGCCCTTATATCTTACATATTCTCTTGCGTAATGGGCGAGTGCTTTCCACAGCTTTACTCTATCCCTAATAAACCAGACTATGAATACAGCTAACACTAATAGAATTGCTACTGCAACGCCTGTTGGAATTTGTTCTAATATATTTAATAGTTTTTCCTTCATATTTTATAATTTGTTTTTTGATCTTTAGTTGATTATTTTTTGATTGATGAAGTGACTGTTTTTATATTATCTAAGTATGTTATTTTTCTTTTTTAGCACTAATATCCAAACGATTACACACACAAATAGTATTACGCACACAGTGGTTACGATATAGCCTACACGGCTTAAATTACTTGTTTCATAAACAACTACTGGGTCAACAAACATCCTTTCTTCTTTTATTTTTTCTCCAATATTCATCACAAATACTGTGTCTTTTCCTTCTTCTATATAGAAATGACTATCAGCTTCAATGACTAACTCTTTGTCATAGTTTTGTGCTTCAATGCTTAGGACTTCGTACTCTCCTATTGGTAGCTTGAGTCTAGACTCATATGCGTTATACCAGAATAACTGCTCTTCCATTGCCTCAGCATTATGAGCTTTATATGTTATTGTTATACATTCAGAAACTTCCATTATTGATTTTTCGATTCCTGCACTGAATGTAATATATCCCTCTGACACTTTTGCTTCATCCACATATATGTCAGCTTCATTCTGGACTTTGTCAAAGTCTATTTCTGCACCATCTTCACCATTTCCTGAATATACTATAGTTCCTTCGGTCCTTAACTTTTCTATCTCTAAGATATCTTCTAACGTCAAATCACCTGTCGTAGTATAAACTGAGCCATCTTCAGATGTGTATGTTCGTATGTTGGTTGATCCACCAGTTACAGAATCATTATCTGAAGCATATATATCGCTAGCGAAACTTCTCTCTGCAACAGAAGAAAGCAGCATCATAACCAGTATTAGCTTTAATATTCGTTTTCTTTTTCTCATTAAACCCCTCATCTCTTCTATAAATTAAGAATAAACTACATCATTCACGTTTGCAATTCTTCTGCACAAAAAAGAGTCACTTCAATTTGAAGTGACTCCTCTTTTTTATTCTGATCTATAACTATGTTCTTGCGCATATCTAATTCGCTTCCCTGCTGTTGCTTCGGCATATAACCTTTTAGCCTCACACATTTCATCAGCAATGGTAAAGAAATCTTTTTCAGAAAAGCTCATAGATAGACTTTTTTTGTCTACGGCTTTAGATACAATTGCACCAACCTGTCCATCTGCAGGCGGAGCCATGAAATTAGAGATTTCTATTTTATATGGATCTTTTACCTGACAGTTGTAAATTACTTTCAATGACCGACATTCTGTATTGCCTCTTGCATCTAACTTTTTATTATTTGGCGTTTTTAGCTCATCAAGAATTATTTCTTCAGCATAATTTTCTGTACTTGACAAAGTGCCTGCATTTTTTGCCTTTACCGCATCGCAAAGTGCTGTCGCTATCTTCTTGTTATTAGGATACTGTTCTGCACTCTGCAATAATGACTTATAAAGTGCATTCACTTTTTCGCGGTTGCTTTCTGAACTTACAATTTGAGCTGGCGTCATGCCACTGAATTCACCAAACTTTATTACAAGAGTATACATATCACTACTCAAGTTAGTATCATTTGAATTTGAAGCCTTTTTTATCGCTTTCATATTCATGTTGGCCTTGACTTTTTCAAGAAGATATTTAGGATCACCTGGCTCTAGGTATGCAACCACTCCCTTCTGCTCTTCTGAATCAAATATGTTCATAGACACTACTGAGGTTTTTCCAGTAGAAAGGGCCGGGTCTTTACCTTCTTTAAAATCTCGAGGCTTTACATCAACATAAAAAACGTATCTTCCGTTTCCTTTATAGATATTAATTGGCTGCGATGCCAAATTTTCTATATTTGCCATTAGAACTACTCCTCATTAATAGAAGGTGCCTTAAAAGGCACCTTCTCGCTTTATTATTATTAACCCCAAGGTAAATCATCTAACATATCTTTATTTACCATCTCGCTTAAAGATGACTTATCTTCATCACGAGACTTCTGAGCACTAGACGTTTCATTACTTTGACTATCTTCAGTCTCAGGTTTCTCCCTCGTAGGAGTTTTCATAACCTCCTGAGCAACCAATACAAGATACGCTCTCTTTTTATTGTTATCAGCATTTACATAGCTTCTTGCAGCTAAAAATCCAACAAATGTCAAGTGTTCACCTGGTTTGATCTGAACTCCATCGTTGATTATTGTACTCGACGTAATATTGACATCTAATGAAGCAGAATCTCCCCAGCTTCCGTCTGCGTTTCTTCCACCTGAAAGGAAAGTTTTTACAGAAGTAAGTCTGTCACTTATTTTCCTGACTGCTGGAATTATCTCGCCATTCTCTTTAGTAATATCCTTAGAGACGATTAAAGATATCGCAATCTTATTAACTGGTTCTTTCATCATTCGTTCTGAAATAGTATTATCCATAGCTAGGTCTCCTTTTTATCTAGGTTACATTAGGAATATCTTTACTCCTATTATCATTACAATTAGAATATGTATTTTAAAAAAATAAAAAAGTACTGCAATCAACTCGCAGCACTTTTCTATTTTTATTTCTCTAATAAATCTTTCATTATTGATATTTCAAAAAAATCTTTAATGGTTCACAATTACTCAAATACCATTCAATATATTCTTTGGCTTGTTCTTCCGAAATATTCTCAATGTACTGCTTACACTCCGATTCGATATAATCTATATAATCAGGATCATCTCTTTTATCTAATGGAATGTAGCATCCACAAAACTGTACTGCTCTGTACGGTTTATCGTTAGGTTCCCCAGCATAATAGACATATCCGTCTACATGAAAATCAGTTCCTTCAATCTTTCCAAAATCGACATTATAATAATTATCCATCGTTTTATCTCGTCCTAAGCATTGAATGTGCCACTTACGCATCAGCATATATGAAAATGCAATCTATCCAATATTCATCATATTGTGATATGACTTCCTGAATCGCCTTTTCATATTCTTCGTCTGATAATTTTTTGTACTCTTCGCTATCTGCATAGTAGTTCATCATATCTTCTTCAAAATCATCTCTATCATTGTATGCTTTCGTATCACTACAAGGCGCTTCACAATCCAGCAATTCACCGACTGAACAGCTGACATCAGATGCGAAACACCAACTGTAATCTCCACTATTCACATCTTCACTGCATAGAATCACAATAGGATATGTTGGATGCTCTGCTATTAGTTTTTTTAGTTCTTCTGTACTGTGTGTTAATCCTTTAGTATACTTTCTTTTCATTTTTTCTCTTTCTTCCTAATTCTTATTTTACTTAGTTAATTCATCAATCAACTCTCTTAATTCAGTTCTATCATTAAGTGAGTCTGTATATATCACATCACGAAAAGTTAAGTTTCTCACATCTTCAAGTGCTTGATTATAAGATTTAATTTCATTCATCCTTACACAATGTTCTTCATCATTTGCAAGACAAAATCCACCATTAAACAGACAATTTCCATTAGTATGTCTATGCTCGCAATTCTCTCTCTTTGCCATATCTGCTCCTTTATTCTTATTTAACGCATAAAATTTTTTCTAATATCGTTCATAATTTCCATACGTTCTTGATATAATTCACATTCTTCTTGTTTGAAGTTATCGTGTTCTGTATTGCAACATTGACAGTTTTCGCATATATCACTTGCATCACAACCATAACAAAAACACTTTTTGCATATGTGCTTATCGTGTTCCATATTTACTCCTTCAAATTTTTGTTTTACTGATTGCTATTTTTATCTTATCTTTACTTTGTCAACATAATTATCGAGTGCTTTTTCTCCTTCTCTTTGGAGAATGCCAAGCAATGCATAATAGCAACCACTTAACGGTAATGTATAACCTCGCTTCTTTAACTTTCCATATGCTTTTTGAATTAGCATATCTTCCATTTCTTTCCCAACAAAACTCATACCTTTACCTCTTATTTAATCTTCTTTAAATCTTTGTGCTGGTATCAACTTAATTCAAAGTCATTCATTCGTAGTTGAATAGAATGCTTGCCTTTGTACTCATTATCTGTAATCGTTCCGACTACCTCTACAAATCTAGGTTTCTCGTTGATAACTTTAAGTGCATTCAACTGCTCTTGATACCAATCATTCATATTAAAGCCAACGGCATTAAATCCAGCGAAATTAAACCTAATATGAGGTTTCTCTGCATCAGGCACATCCTTAATATCACCACCAAAAGGCTGCGCTTCTACAAGCCTACTTTTTATCCTAACGATAGGAGTCGGCATTCCTTCTCCGCATGGCTCAAGAGCAAGTATTTGTTCAGATACTTTCTTGATATTAAGATCATTCGCGCTTACATCCCAAAGGGTATATTCATTTTCGTCATTGTTACATGCTGGGATGCATTCACACATTTTTTCTTCGAATTCTTTGATATACTCTTTTGCAATCGTTAAACCCGCTGCACCCGAATGTCCACCACATTTCAGTAATAGCTTCTCATGCTTTCTTATCTCATGTATGATATTAATCCCTTTAGCCTTGTTTCTTGCTGACCCTTTGTAATTTCCTTCTGGATCCTTTCCAAATACAAAAGAAGGTTTACCGGTTTGCTCAGATAAACGTCCTGCAATAATACCTGCAATTCCCAAAGGAATCCAATCCTCAGCAACTATATTTACTGTTTTTTTGCTTTTTTTCATTGCTTCGACGTCTATTTTTTCCATAATACGATTGACTAACTGTTTTCTTTTTCCATTTGTATCCAATAACCAGGAAATACCCTCTGAATAGTTGTTTGACTTAAGTAACACATTACAAACTTTTGAGGCTCCTCCATCTTCAAGTCTCTCCGGTGCATTGATTGCAGGTACTACGTTAAACGCAAAATCCGTCGCAGTTGAACTTGCAGTTATTTTTGATTGTCTAACTAGCTCTTGAAGAGCAGCAGTCCCATATCCCTTCTTTATGTTTTCCAGGCCTTCTTTTACAATTTGCCTATTGTCTCCGCTTAATTCGACTACATCTCCAATGGTTCCAATCGCAGCAAATGTTGACATCGTTTTAAGTACTGGGTCGTCATCATTTAGGATGAATTCCGCAAGTCTATATGCAATACCAGCTCCGCAGTAATGTCTATAATCCGCTTCTCCTATAGCAGACGGATCAATTAATATATCTACGTCTGGAAGCAATAATGCATTTCCATTACATTCTTCTTCCTCGCTAGATGCTGCTGCAGTATGATGATCTAGAACAATTGTGTACATTCCTCTTTTCTTGGCTTGTTTCATCTGTTCTACTGCTGTAATGCCATTGTCTATGGTGATAAGAACGACACCATCTGGAATTCGATCGATAATCTTTTGACTTAGGCCATATCCTTCAGTCTCTCTTTTGGGAATAATCAATTTGAACTTTAATCCAACTCTATAGCAGAGCAATGCTAATATACATATTGAATTAATTCCATCTGAATCATAATCGCCTATAATATACACTTCTCTTCCAGTCTTAGATGCTTCAAGGAGTACTTCCTTGACTTCTTCGAATCTCTTGAACGATTTACCTGTCCATTTTGTTATAGACTCTATGGTTCTTCCGGTTTTTTCTTCAATGAAACTGCTCACAGTTTCTGAATTACAACTATGTTTCCAAACTCGTCTTTTCATTTTTCTAGCCTCCACGAATTGCTAGGAGTCTTATCTCCTTTTATCTGTATGTATATAATCTGTATTTTTAGAAGATAAAAACATCGATAATCAAGTGTTCTTGGAATTGGATAGACATATTACTATTAAAGGTTAAGGAGGAAATTTCGTTTTATGATTGCTGGATTATGGAACAAAATAGAAATAGTATGTGGATGTCATAGTGATATTAATCAAACACCATTAATGTCGCTTAAAACTGGCCATCGCTCTATGTTTTACTCATGCCCTAGATACTATCCTGATGGGCGCGACGCTTCTGATACTGCTTGCATTAATCACGTAAGCACGGACGACTTTCAGAAAATACTAGATAGACTTAGCGAAGAAACCGAAGAGCAAATGAAATTTGGTCAAAGTTCCAATTTGATTGGCCTTTCATTCACAATAAAAACTATCAATGTTAAGGTAATCGAACATACAAGTGATCGAATACTTATTTCTGTTATAAACAAAAACGCTTTATTGCTCTAGTCTCTCACCCAAAAAAGGATATGCTATACAAAGCATATCCTTTTCCATTGTAGATCCCAAAAATGACGTAAAGCATCAGAAGGTCGCCAAACTGTTCTGATGCTTTTGCTTTATGTGCTATATTTGATTGTAAAAAATCAGGTAAACAAGTCAATTGTTTTTTAGTCTATAATAGAATAATCTATTGGCATTTCATTAATCGGTATTAATTCAACTGATGTATCAAAATGAACTAACCCCTTGAACTGAATGACTTCTTTATCGCCAGATAACAGGTACAATCCTTCTTGAAATATAGCTGTGACTTCAAATATTGGATTTTGTATTAACGAAAGTACTGCATCAAAAGATAAAGATTTCTCTTCGAATGCAGAAAGTTCAGGAATGCATGTATGATCTAAGCACAACGCTTCTGATTTTATTCTTACCGTGCTAGGCATTGCTAATGTTTCATAATAAAAAATTGTTTTATTCATATAATGGGGTGATACGTATGGCATATAGTTTTAAATTTAATCACTTGGCTCCTCTTTGCAGAGATATAAGAAAAAATAAAAAAAGCATCGAACAGTTTAAGATTAAATATAATGCGATTACATTTGATTGCATTATTGACATAGATGCAGAACCATTTGAAATGATTGTTGGCGTGTTGGACTTAAACTTTGCATTTACTCTTTATATTCGTCAAGGTTATGTAACTGAAATGGACGCTGACGACTTTTACCGCTTATGTTCGATATTAAATTTAAAACCTGCCGAAAATCACTTTTCCTCCTTCGCTTTTTTGAATTTAATTGATAGGAACATACCTAATGTTAGTAATCCTGACTTAGTGCCTGTAGAATCAGTTCTTCCATACCGAATAGCACAAATGACAGAGGAAGATAAAAAAGAGGGATTTATCTTCTGTGGATGGCTTCCTCACAAAGGAAAATGTAATGGACATGTAACAAACAGTAATTTAAAGAAAACAAGAAAACTGTTAGGCAAACCAGTTAGTGATTATTGCGAGAAAAATGATATAAGCACAAAGTGGTCTACGAACGAATCTTTGAGAACTCGTTTGGACTATCCGTGGAAGAATATGAGTCAATCAAAGTAAATGCAACTCTTTTCCAAAGTGCACCGGGGGTGTTGCACTTACTTTGGAAATTTACAATATCCTTTTCCATTTCTAAGTGAACTACATCGGTAATTGAATTACCGAGCATCTGATTTGCGGGGCTTCGCCCCGTAGATTCAGTGGTGCGTCCATGACACCTCTACTGCTACCCGTTCCGGGTTATACAGCTACTTTTTTTAATTTTGTATTTTCCAGTCCGGATACGGGCATTTCTTTTTTTATACCGGATACGGCAAAATATTTTCTCATGATATTAAATGCTCCCACTGCGTCTGCATTAAATACCTTTTTATCTGACACATAGAGACCTCTCTCTTTTCGATTAACCTTTTCAGCATATTCTGCGCTGACACATTTTGAATAAGGTGAGCACTGGCTTGTATAGCTTTCTTCCTGTTTTACCAGCCGGATACCTTTTTGTTTCAGCTTATACTCGAGCATCGATATAAGCTTTTCATATGGAAGACCGTGGAGTTTCTGATTATTCTTCGCTCCCAGGTCCTTTCCCTTCCGGATATTTTTCAGGTCTCCAATGATCACAGTCCGGATATCCTGATCTACACAATAATCTGTAAGACTTCTTGTCGCTTTATGCAGATAGTCTTTTACGCTATCTCTTTTTTTCTGGTGTAGTGACAGCAGATGTTTGGAAGGCATTGGATATCTGACACCTTTTCTTGCCTGGGCCGTCGCCCATTGGGACTGGACTCTTTTTATCTCTTTATCATATTTTCTTGCGATACTTAAATATTCCCGGCCCATGATAAATGTACTTCCCTTGCTGTCATAACACGTCATCAGATTGTGTAATCCCAGGTCTATGGAAAGATAGTGCCCATTATCCGGAAATTCTTCCGCATCTTTGGTCTCATAAACGATGATCACTTCACATGTTTTATCTTTCGGTGGATAGATATGAAGCTGCTTTATCTGATCGATGTCCTTAAAAAGCCTATTTTTAAGGAAAAGATATCGGTCATCGATCAAATATGTGTCTCTCATGTATTCCCGCAATCTCTTCGGAAGGGATAATCTGATCTGTTCACTTCCAGATTCATGCTTCATCCCATTCTGCATATATGTGACAGCGATCCCGTTCTGCTTGAATCTTGGCGGTCTGGGATTCTGAACCCCATTTGTTTTCTGAAGCGCATAAAAAGACTTCCAGGACTTGTCTAACAGCTTACAGACCTCCTGTGCTGTTTGCGATGGAAGCGATTTGAACCACATACTATCTTTGTGCTGCGATTTTTGATAATACCAGTCAGGATATTTTTCCATCCCCATTTCTTTGTAATGGATCCTTTCATAATTACACAGATTCCAGAGTTTCGATGCCGCAAAGCATAAATGTCCAATGATGTTTGATTCATTTTCACTTAGTCTGACTTTCGTCTTATGCGATAACAGCATGATATTTCCTCCCCCTTAGTATGATTTACTCTGGTGTTCGATGTACCTTCGGATATTCTCCTCCGATACTGAACCGATTGTCTCTACGTAATATGAATGATTCCATAGCTGTCCCTTCCACAATTTCTGTCTGATCTCCGGAAATTGTTCAAACAGCTTCCTTCCTGTGATACCTTTCAGATACTTTACAATATCTGTTACAGAAAGCTTGGGCGGCGCGGAAACAAAACAGTGTACATGATCCCCTTCTCCAGCCTCAAAAAGATGTACTGTAAAACCCTTATCACTGGCAATCTCCTGGACCAATTCCTTGAGATATGATTCGATCTCAGCATTCAGTATCTTCTTTCTGTACTTAACCGGCCACACCACATGGTAATTGATATTATATACGCAAGTTCTTGAATGTATTAGGTTTTCTTTCATACATATAGTATAGCATATATACAGAAAAATATCAATATTTTATCGAACAATTGTTCTGTTTTTTTAATAAAAGCCATATTTTATGAGACATGAAGTTCATGATAGACTTTCATATATTGGCTCCCATAAAATATGGCTTGGCGCTTTCATCTGCGGCAATTGAATTACCGAGGATTCCCGCTTTTTATCCTAAATGGCCAATTCAATTTCATTTTTGTTCTTAGTCTTAGCCTTTGGTCCGTGTACTGATTTGTCGTTTTTTTCTATAGTCTCGCTCAGCTCGTTCCTCGTCTTCTCCACCACCTGCTCGTGAATAGATGATTTCTTATTCTCTTCCCTATAATCATCGATTGTTTCTATTACTTCTTCTTTCTCAGATACGACAAAACTGAAATCACTATCTTTTACGGCATAATCGACAAGATCTTTTATGTCCTTAGAAACTGAAACTCTAACAAAATCAGCAAATACTGCTTCGGTCAAATCAGCAACCAAATATGTTCCCGCTCTTAACTCAGCTAATATTGTGTCTTTCTCATCTGGTATTAATACTTCTCTGATCTCTGCGTCATAGAATGTAGGCATTAGTTTTTCACCGTTGTCATTTTGCTCTACTTCGTCAATAATATCTCGGCTATATGTTGAATCAAAGATTGCCTTTTTCTCATCAAGAAAAGCTTCGGCCTCAAGCATGTTTTCAACAGGAACTACTTTTATCTCATCTTTGATTATCTCTCCGTCTTTTTGATAAAAATGGACATCTGATACAATAAGCTGGCCTATTTCTAGATTAGCCTCTGGGAATCTGTTCATAGTGTACACATCAACGGGATAGACCAAGTACTCATGACTACCATCTACATCCTTATGATAATACTTCTTTACTTCATCATGTCCTGGGTTGATATATTTTTCATTTTCAGAAACAGTCTTGATATTACTATCTACGATTCCTTCATCCAGTGATATCTGAGTATTTTCTTTTCTGCCCAAAAATCTGTTCAATTCGTATTCATGAGTACCATCTTTAAGTGTATCAACTTTAACATTAAATCCCTTATGTTCATCAAGCTTATCTAGAACTGTATTGATATTAATGTCTTTTGGTTTGTTCGATATCCCAAGATAAGGGTATCTAAGATTACCTATAGGACTTCCAAATAAATATGATTCAACTTTATCGCCCTTTCTCATCTGTGGAGGATCTGAATAGAGGATTTCGACGTACTTATCATTTCTACAAAACTTAAGAGCAGCACCATCGTTCATTACTACACTAAAATCACAGCCAGTGGTATAGCATAAGGTAGATAGCTGCTTTAACTTTTCACCATCTTCAATAGTCAAATCATTAAGAATCTTCATCTTTGTATTTGCGACATTAGGTGTTTCCATTTTTGAAAGATTAGCGTCATTGATAATCTTTTGCTCTCGCTTCTTGTACACCTCATCTCTTATATTTTTCGGAAGCGCTATCTTGGTTAAAATTCTTACTGCAGCTTCAGCAATCATTGCTGGGATAAATGTAATAACGGCTTTTATCCCTTTTAACATCTTACCTATGAAAGAATTTCCAAAGTCTGTCGTTCGACTAACCCTATCAAATCTGGTGTTGTCCTTTTCCTTAACTGCAGAGTTTTTGTCATAAGCGATTGGTGCAGCAGGATCCATAGAGTCGCTTCTTACTTCTTCTTTTATATCTTCTTTTTGCTCCTGCGGTTTAGTATACTCAGTCGAAATAGCCTCCTCCAAAATAGAATTCTTCTCACCAGATGCTTTCACTTCGCCATCAAATTCTATATCATCATACAGATTCTCGGGAAGCTCTGATATATCCTTCGGATACTTTTTTTCAGAAGGCTCTACTAATTTGCTGTCCTTTATAGGACCTTTCCTGATTGCCATAAATTAAATCTCCTTTCCTAATTAAGATTTAATAGAAATATGTATTTTTTAAAAAAAGAAAGCCGAAGAACATATTCTTCGGTTTTCTAATATACTTATTCATTTTTGAATGGATTTAGCTTAGATAAGCTAAGCCCTGTAAGCCATGACACGATTGATAATCCGACGCTCCATGACTTTTTCTTTTCCTCAACAGTTTTTACGTGTTTCTTCTCTTTTGATGCGGCTAAAAGTTCCTCTCTTTCTTTATAAAACTCATGCTTATGAAGATATTCATTAAACTCTTCATCCGTCATTCTGACAGATATTAGCTTCTGTGCCCAAGTAGCATCGCACTCTGCGCAAAAACAATTTTCGCTACCTATGAAGTTTTTACTTGTACTATAGAAGCTTATTCTATCCCCTTTAGCAAACCTTATTCTTATGTAGTCTTCCTCTCGTCCCTCTTTAAGAACGAACCTACCAGTTCTATACGAGCCACACTTAGGACAGCAATTAACAACTTTCACTTTCATAATTTGTATCCTACCTCTAGAAAGATTTTTTTGTACTGCTGCTTCTGATAGTCTGATAAGTTTAACAAGTCGTATAGAACTATTAATTCTCCATATACATTTTCAGCATTCGCTAGATGTTCAATTCCTAGAATAGAAGCCTTCTTTCCTATTGCTCTTTCTAATAGCTGTGCTGCCATTTCTCTGGTGATGACCTGCCTAATTTTATTGTCAAATCCGTCTAGGTACTCAACTACCTCACCAAAAAACTTCTCAGAATCACTAATATTTTTTAATGGCATCTCAGAAATAACAAAATCAGCATCAGGGGTATGAATGGACAAACTAATTTTGTCGGAACATTCGCAGTTGTCGCTTGTGATAAGTGATACATGATACTGCTTATACTCAAACACTACCTCTGTCTCGTTATTAGTTACTTTCCAATGCTTAAGATGGAAGTAACGTCCTGCAATCTCCGCCATTAGTGCGACATCTTTGAGCTGCGTTCTGGAATATTTTGAACCTACGAAAGTGACTATCTTGTTATATTTTCCGTCTGTTCGATATACAATATCTGTCTTAGCGATATCACTTAGTCCTTCAGCGACAAACAGTGCAGCAGAATATCCAGGCTTAGCTAAAAGTCCAGTTTTTACAGAGATTTTTGAAGCCAAGGATTTAATCGCGTGTTGGCTCACAAAAAAGTAATTTGTACTCTTTTCAGAAGCCAATTCAAAGTTGATAAGATATCTTTCCTTTAGACTTTGAAATAGACTCACCTGATCTGAATTAATGTTGTTTCTGTTAACGCAGATTCGATATACAGAAGGTCCATCTATGTTTCCTGTATCTGACGTCACAAGACAATCCTCATATAACGCCTGCATACCTAAAATGATAGAATCATGAGTAATCTTCTGATCAAAATTGTATAGCAAAGTCAAGCAATCAGTTTCAACTGACTTAATCTTTGTGTTGTTATCAACCTTTTCAGCTACTGTTTTGAATCCATCCAAATCTAATCCTGTTTCAATGTAATCATCATCAAGTATATAGTTACTCATATTAACCCTCCCTTTCTCTTACTTGATGATTCAAATATGTATTTTTAAAAAATATAAATTCGTAAAATGACGGTAAGAAGTTTTTCTAATGCATCAAAACTGTAAGTTTATATATATACAAAAATGACAAAAAGCCCCATTTAGGGGCTTTTGTCAATATACATTCGCTGTTTATCGGTTTTTCCTTTCTCTTATTGAAACACACTCTTAAAAAAGTAAGTATTCTCCCTATCATATTTTGTAAAATCTGATAAAGACTGATTTAATCTTTCCTCCACATAATCTGTATCTATTCTACTAATATCAATCTCCTTACTTTTCCATGTTTTATAATAGTGATCGTAATATATCTCGCAAAACTCACCGTTCGATAGTTTAATAATTGTAAAAAAGAAACGATTTCTTCCACCTGGAGCCCAGTATCTGCACGAAACAGGATTTCCCTGCATAGTGCTAATCTTACCTTTGTTCTGATTGTATAGAGCTACAGCAACATTCCAGGTAGCTTTTACATCATCAGATGAGTTATGAAATGATAGATTGGTTACATTTGGACACAGTAAAGAATGAACTGTTTGAAGTTTCCTATCTTTCTCAAATATATTTTCTTTGACCATTGAAAAGACATCTATTTCCTCTTTAGGATGTTCATATGCATTCTTCTCATCTTGACGAAGCATCAGCTGATAAAACATGGCATCATCAAATTTTGTTTGATTATACCCTAATATCACTGCATCCTCATATTTTGATAGGAAAGCTTTTATTTTCATATACGCTTCTCTTTCATATGGATACTGTTCAAGGAATTCGTTTGAAATTCCATTGAGAGCAACTACTTTATCGGGGATGGTAATCAGTGGGCGAATATACTGCTCAAACTCATCTACGAGAGTATATCTTCCTTCAACATAAGCGTATACGATAGCAGAGAATTCAGTAATGACGTCATTAATCTTACTTAGACCTGAGGTTTCAACATCATATACAATAAATGTTTTGTGAGCCTTAATATAGTTTATGAACTTATTAGTTTCCGCTTTCATTTTTCCTCCGGCAAAAAATAAAAACCGGAAGATTACTCCTCCGGTTTTCTTTATATTGTCAATATGTATTTCTACAGGAACAAAAACTATCTTGATGGCTGTGCAAAAGGAAGATCTTCATCAATTCCTTCAGGAATGTTCATGAATCCTTCATTAGCCGCCTGAGGACGTGATGCTCCGTTTTGGAAACCATCGTTTGAACCATTGTTCTTACTTTCGGCAAATTCCTGATCTTCAGCTACGACGTCAGTGGTATATACCGTCTGGCCATCTTTATTTGTATAACTGCCTGTCTGAATTCTTCCAGTCACAACCACCTTGGTTCCCTTGTGTAAATACTTCTCAGCAAATTCACCGGCCTTATTAAAAGCTATAATACTGATAAAATCAGCGGTCTGCTGATTATCCTGACTGCGGGTCTGTCTTCGATCAACTGCTAAAGTATATCTAGCAATCGCCATAGCATTATCCCCCTGACTATATCTGACTTCAGGATCTCGTGTTAATCTTCCCATAAGAATAACTTTGTTCATACTCTTTCCCTTTCTTTATGTGCATTATTTTCTAACTGATAACTCAACTAAATACTTAATCCTACAAGCACTATTATTATAAACAATAATCTCATCGTTTAGAAGATGTCTTCCTGCCTGGGCATGAAAACAATCCTTTCCAGGATATCTACTCTTAAACTTTGTCTCTGTAAGTTCAGTATCTTTTGATGTCCACATCTGGGTTAGATGTTCTTTTCCTGTTGCTACCTCATATATTCCAAGATAACCCTTAGAATCGTTACCATTAGCCCACCTTGAACCACATAGCGAAGTATATCCAGCAGACTTATCAGCCTTTGGTGCAAAGTATATTCCATTACCAAACATCTTCCCACTTACAACTACATCAACCGGATTTACCTTCAGACCACTTTTTATGATGGAGTACCAATTTTCTGTTCTCGAACCATGGTACAAAAGCTGGGTCTTCTCAATATGCTTTTCTTTCACGTATTCTTCAAAAAGCTTATTCTGCTTTTTAACACTCACTCGATAAGCTTTAATAAACTTCATACGTGTTGTTTTGTCTAGATGAGATATAATTTCGTCTATCTCTTCCTTGCTACAATCTTCAAAGCATATATCTTCTTCCTTACTTATAGATACATTAGCTTCTAGATTGTTTAGCAAGTTATTTTCTCGATCTAGAATTTCTTTAAAATCCTCCTTATTTTTTGCTGTGAATAAAATGGGATTCTTCATCTTCCTAGGAATTAGAGCGAATAGCCTATACAGGTTAGAATTAAATTCCATTAATTCATATATTGTTGTCATACTATTTAACAGTGCTCTAGCTTCCTCAATACATTTTTCTCCAGGGACAACAGAAGTTTTATAGGCACTTTCAGTTATTTGACGGCTTATACTAGCCAACTTATCTAGCAATGGATGTCTTAGAATTCTACTCTTTTTTATACTAGTGTCCATTACTTCGTATCCATGCCTAATCTTATCCTCTTTGTAGCTAGCTAATTCAGCAGTTCCAATTACCTTCGAAATAAAACTCCCTTCAGGCGTCCCTATCTTTAAGGAAACTGTGTCATCAAGCACATTAATGTAAATAATCCGATTTTTAACTGCATTAAAAAGCGTTTCCATATCGTCCTCCATAAAAAAAGGAAGACTGAACTTAGTCTCCCTTTATCTTTATAGACATAATATGTATTTTAATTATTTTAAAAAATCTCGCTCTTTCTTCTTTCGCTTGCCTTCTTTGATGAGACTATTTAGCTGTTCTCTTATTCGCAATTTCTCGTCTTCATCTGGCAGCGCTTCTATTGCCTCTGATATAGCATTCATAGACTTTACCTTCTCTGCTATAACATTCATTGGTTCTCCGATTCCTCTCACAAGCTCCTCCTCAAACTCTTCATGTTTACGTACTTCTATTTTGAGGTCTTGATTTGATAATTTAAGAGCTTCATTTTCTTTTTTTAACGCATGATTTTCTTCCTTGGTTTTATTGCGTTTTTCATACATATCCATAGTTTTTGTATGTTCTTTATTTATTGCTTCAATCTTCTCTTTTTCAACTTCTTTCACCCTCGCAAGGCAATTCATGCTTAACTTCTGCATGGCTTTATCACATTTTTCTTTATATGATTCTAAGCTATCACCCTTTTCAATTGTAGGAGCTTTTACCTCTGCAGCTTTATTTATTTCATTATAGAATTCCTTAATCGACTTATTAGGTGCAACAGAATATCTCGCACCTCTTTCAAGGCCAAACTCTTTCATTTCTTCTGCATAGGAATCATGGATGTCTCTTAATGATGCTGGTCCATGGATATACTCGTAAGCATTCATTTTCCCATTTTTATCGATAGGGGTAACTATAACATGCAGGTGAGGAGAAGCTTCATCATTATGTACAATTGCAGAAACAATGTTGTTTCCATACTTCTCTTTATCTTGATTAAATGTTTTTTCGACCCATGACAAAGATTTCTCTTTCCATCTTTCTACATCAATTTCTGCTTTCTTCTCTTCAGGTATAGCCATTACAATACTGAGTCCATATACAGCATTCTTCCTTACTTTATGATTTTCATAATACTCTAAAGATTTAATCCTTTCGTCTACAAGCTCTATATATGTTTTTCCATGTCTATCAACTAACTCCTGGTTTAATATCGAAATACTACCATCAGCGTTCTTAACTTCTAATTCCCTAACATTATGTTTATAAGCTCCAGCTAATTGGATTCTTGACATTTTTTCTATACTAAGCACTTGATGCGCCATACTCATCACCTCATCGTTTTTATATCAGTAATATGTATTTTCATAATCCAAAATTCTCCTAAGTAAAAATACATAGTAGGTATATCTAGAAAAATGGAGGTATTTAACCAATGTATGATATTAATAAATTGAAATCAGATCTAAGTTGTATCGATGTAGCCTCCGAGTGTGGCTTAAAGATTAAGAAAAAGGGAAATAACCGATATCAGATGCTTTGTCCCGCACACAACGACAAGCATTTTGGTAGCTGTTATGTATATGACAAGAAATGGACCTGTTACGCGTGCGGTGCGGGAGGTGATGTGTTTGATTTAATCACCTGTATTGAAGGTTGCGACTCAAAAGATTCATATCGTTTAGCTGCAGCACATACATATAATCCCAATGCTTATCTATTAAATGACTCAAGCATATACGAGGAAAAGGAAAGACTGTTGAAGTTCCCAATAAAGGATTCTGACCTCAAACTACTTAGACTCCGAAAATCAGGTTATATTTATGATATTACATCTGCAGGATATGAAGAAACTAGCAACACTATTGATTGTGAGGAAAACGACTGTGGAAAGATATATTTGTATGGTAATAAGATTAAAGTATCGTTGTATGAACTATGGGAATCGGATCCTGAAGCTTTTGCCTATATCATTAAAGGAAAGTGCTTAGAAGCCTTAGATAGAATTAAATTAGTTATTGATTCAAACATCTTAATGCATCTATCGCTTGCAGCTGAACTAGTCTACCTTTTAAAAAATGAGTTTAACGGATATGTAGTAAGACTTAACTTTTTAAACAAGAACTTACGCTCCATATGAGAAATAAAAAGAGAACCCATATCAATTTGATATAGGTTCTTTTATTTTTATTTTAATGTTGATGCTTGAATCATTTCTTTTTCATCATTCATCAATCTTCTATCAAATCTTTCTATCGATTTTTTTGTCCACATGTCAAGCAAAGATTGAGTAAGTTTTTTGCTCATTTCACTTCTATAAAATAGTAAATCCAAAAGGCTTACGTGAGATCCTCTTCTAGGTTTTGATTCTTTTATAAATGATGCGGGATGAGATTTTGCAACTGTTTTTATGTCATCGACTTCGCGAACCTCTCTTACATATTTGTTTAAAGATTCGATTGCCTTACTGATGTCCTCATCAGATATATCTTTCGTTTTCTTATTTAAATCAATTAGGGACTGAATATTTTCAGCTTTTATTGGCTTAATAATATTATTGCTTTCATTTATGTATGGTAAATAAAATATTAAATCATTCTTTTTTTCTTTTTTCATTTTATTTCTCTCCAAAGTTGAAATCCGTTACAAGCCTATTGAATGACAAGTTAATAGCTGGAGCATATGCTTTAAACATACGTTTTATGAAGTCTGAACAATCTATCTCGCCCTCATTTAAGAGTTTATCATTATAAGTTATTATCTCAATTAACAACTTGTTTTTTTCATTTAATTCCATGAAAAAGCTACAATACTGATTATATGGAGCATCATCGTCGACGTTTAGTTTTTCTTTTATCTCACCTTTATTTTTAAGCAGAATGCCACCTATTCCACAATTAGATTTTTCTTTTTCATTCAATCTTCTCACAGAAAAATAATCTTTATAACGTGGATCATCTTCCTTTATTACACCGGCAGAACGCATCTTTGGTGTTCCTACTAGCGGCTCTATTGATGGTCCATGAAAATCCAGCATCTGTATTTTTTTTTCTTCTTTGCAATAAATAGCAATAGAACAATTATCAAAAGGTTGCGCTGCTATCTCACTTAGCAAAGCTACTTCAATTTTATTACAAACGCCTTTAAGGTCTAGTTCTTTTTCAAATAAACCATCATACAACCATGCGGTACGGTTAGCTCTGTCTCGCTCGTCTTCTACTAGCTTTTGCCTATCCTCTTGAAAAACAGCTGAAATTCCATCCCATTTATGATGCTTATGGGAATATGCTAAGTAAAGCACAACGAAAATAACAAGGGCTATAAGCAGTACTATCTTGTCAATGTACTTAATCCAAAAGTTTCCTGCTTCGTTTCCTTTTACATAAAAAGGAATAGATGTGATAACGATAGGACCAATAACACTCAGTATCCCGTTTATCCATTCGTACTTTTCACGCTTTCTTTCAATATAGTTCTCATAATCGTTGGGCTTTTCTTTTTTTAATGATCTAAAGTTTTGCTCATATATAATCCTGTTCGTTATTGTTACTGCAGTTCTTAAATCAGCCGCCAAGCTAAGTTTTTTATTTAATTCTCCGTCTGCGTTTGGTTTAGATGATGACTCTTTTGGAGAGTCTGTTTGAACTATTCCTTCTGCTTCCTTTTTAACAGAAACATCTACCTCTTTAGAATTATTAGAGTTAACCGGTTGTTGTTGATGTTGATTAGTATTTCTTTTTTCCCTATTTCGAGCCTTTTTCTTTTTGCTCTTATTATTACCCTTTGCCATAACATACCCCAAATTTGTAAAATGTACTATCCCTTATATATGATAATATGGTAATTAACACCCATGTTCAATACATTTTCACGCGAATTATAGCATTTTATTTATAATTAAGGGCCAAACACCCTAAGATGTTTAGCCCAAAACATTTCAATTATTCTTCCTGCTTAATTCCAAGACTACCAAGTGCCATTTGTAGAGCTGCATCTTTTCGTCTTTGTCTTTCTTCTCCTGCTGAGCCTTCAAATACATTAAAGTTTGCAAGATACTCTGTATTGTATGTAAGAACCTCTGTAACCTTTTCCTCTCGGTCAAACTTAACCTGGCAAAAAGGACACGTGTGCGTTCTTCGAAATGCTCTCGTAGCTACCATGCCATCAACAGCCACCAGCGACCCTTCATGCAATGCAAGCATATCTTCTTCAGCTTTTGAACCAATGCTGACTACATGAGGATAATCAGTTTTTGTCAATGGATCATCAGATTTAATAAACAGCGAACGATTTACTGCAATCTGAAAACTTGTAAGGCCTTTATATGCATGCCTTGAAATAAGGTCTGAATAGAATTTAGGTTTTTTTGTTTCTGTAGGATTCTTGGTGAGATATCCCATAAGATATACCCTGTTAGATATTTCTCGATGTCTCTTTAACATCTCATCTGCCTCAACATCAGTTAAGCCAGAATATCTTAGTTCAGCCCAACTTGGGGAAATAACGGTAACTTCACCATCCCTTAATATCTTTTGCCCGCAAGATATACACTGCACACCTCTTTTGGCATCAAGAGTTGTTAGAACTCCTTGCACATCAACCAGATCACCCTTTTTCCATTTGGATATCTCCTTGATTATTTCTGGATCTTGCGTGTAGATAAATGGTTCAGAATAGACCACCTCTGATTCATTAATTCCAGAATCTCTTGCCTGGTTTACAACCGACAAAAACAAGGAAGCCTTTATCGGTTCATGAGTGATATTATCAATCGATATAATCGGATCTGATAATACCTTACCGAATTGGATTACTATATTCAGTCTAGCCATTTTATGTCCCTCCTAATACATATCCGAATAGCCTTTACTCATAATATGTATTTCTAAAATTGAAAACGCCCATAAATGGAGCTTTCCTAGATAACGAATCTAAGATTCTCCTGCATGAAACTGTTTGCATCTTCAATATCATTTTGAGAGACATCTGTAGGTATCAAATGAATCTTTCTTCTCAGATTTTGTGCTGATTTTTGAACTCTATCCGAATAAGTTGGATCAGAACTTAACATCTTCTTCATACTTCGAATGCCCGAATTGTATCGCTGCTTTACTTCAGAAGTTGTAATACCAAGTCTACTAGAAATCTCACTATCACTTAGTTTAGAGCAGCTAATACCAAATGACATTTTGATTACTTTTGCGGTTACGTTATCAAGCTCTTTCAAAATGCCTTGAATATGCTCTCGCTCCTCCTTATCAATGATGGCTTGTTCAGGATTCTCAAGATGACTAGTTGTTAATCCTTTTAAATCCTTTTCTGAAAAATACTCGTCAAAGAATTCCTGCGAATTAAGAGAAATCGTGTTTAGATATGCATCATTTTGCAAAAGAACAGCTTTAATCGTTGCAATCGGAATCCCAGTCATATCATGTATAATTTGCTCATTATATTCGACACCCTTATCAGCAAGCTCATTAATACATCTATTTATCTTATGCGCTTTTTCTTCGTAGTTTTCTGTTCTATGAGTTATCTCTTCTGCAATATACGTTATTCCAGCATGAAAAATTCTAGGCCTACAAAAGGTAGTAAATGCTCCCATATTAGGATTAAATTGATAAATATCCTTATAAATATTGATAGCAGCATTTGTCTTCATATCTTCTAAGGCATCTGGAAATGCTGGATTTCTAATTATGTGACCATAACTCATATTTAGCATCTTAGTAGTAAACTTTATAATGCTTCCCCAAAGAATGCCCCAGTAGTAATCAACTAAATACCTGTCCTTCTTTTCCATAGCATCAAGCAATTGCCAAACATAATACTCTTGCTCACTGCTCGATAAATCAATTGCATCAATTTTGAACCCCTCGACCATATGTCCTCCTTCTAAAAAATAAGTGATAATACCAACTCTGATTTTGCTAAAATCTTTTCCCTATTTTTAATCAAGCTAATGCATATCATCACGATATTTAATTCATTAAACCTATACCCCGTTTCAAGGCTCCATGAATTGTAGATTTCGTAGGGATTGTTGGTTTTCGGGTTCTGAGTCAGCAAATAACGAACCAACGAGTTTGTAATTTTATTTATCGATTCTAAGCTATACATTTTCCCTCCACAAATAGTACTAATGTCCCATCTCCCAATATAAGAATAGCAAAGGTGCTACTATGCGTCAAGTTTTCTGCACAATAGAACACCTTTGCTCTTTTCCCTTCAAAATATGATATTTTTACTAACACATACTCACATAAAACTTCTTATCGTCTCCATATCCCTTCCAGTATGAAACTAGTTCTCTGTTTTTATTTACAGTAGTTGCTATTAAGGCTTGGCCTTTAGAGATTCCATATTCTGGTTCACAATTAGGAGCAATATGTCTGTATGCACATGTAGTTTCCCCAGATTGCTCTTTATTATCCAAGTACAATGGGAAAAACTCTACAGTATCTTCGCCTATAGAAACGACCTTTCCAAAATTCTTTGGGAAGAACTTTCCATTCTGATTTATTACTTCATCGTCATCCTCAGTAATTGCATATTCGCTTTTAGGATCCAGGGATACTTTTGAAATGAATTTACCCTTACTGAACTTGCCGGTAATCAAAAATACATATTCATCTAGTTCAACAGTTGCTGACTTTAATTCGTTTTGAGGAAAGAATACCTTTGCTCTGTCATTATACTGTGATAAGATGCAGACCATTATCTGCACAGGTAATTGAGGCGCCTGTACATTAGGCTGTTCTAAGGGATATACGATTATATCAAATTCATTTAGTCCCATACCGTTCTTATTATCTTTATACCTGCAGACTACATGGTGCTTGTTAAACCACATAGTGTTTAGATACTTAGAATCTGATGTTTCTTTGCATGTATCATCTTCTTGTGGTATGCCAAACGGAGTCTTTGAAATAGTTTCTTCCTCTTTTTCTATAATTATCAGCTCAGGCTCTTCTATTTTTATTTGTTCTTCCTCTACTATCTCGGTCGTTGAAGAATCATCCTTATTTGCCTCATATTCATTATGTTCATCAGCATTAAGGCTTTCGATTTCGCCAGCATTTTCTGACGAGATAGCATTTTCTGAGACACTGCCTTCCTTATAACAATCCTCTATTGAAACTTCTGCAGCTTTTCTTTCCTCTAAGATTTTCTTTTCTAAATCTTCTTCAGCTTTTGTTTTAAACGTGAAAACCGCCGAGCCCTTAATGATGTTATCTAACTGAGTAAGGTTGCATCCTTTATAGGCAGCTATCGATGTCATATACGATTCATCAATGCCTATCCTTTCACCAGATAAGAGAATCGTTCCATTGTTGTAAGCGACTGGATAACCGACTGCAATAATACTTAATATAGCTGCGTTGTATCCTCTCGCCAGGTCCTCACTTCTAATATGTTTTGATAACTCTTTATTCCATCTAAGAAATTCGAACTGATTCGCAACAAAATCTTCTATACAGTTAATTCTTTTCATAGCTTACAGCCCTCGCTTTTTACCAAATATGTCTTTTTCATATTCAGACATCTTGCCATTTATGTTTATATATACTTTTGAATCACTCTCTGAATACTCATAGCCACAGTTTTTCCTTAAGGTATCAATTGTCGAAGCCATTTGTATAGAAAGCATATCTCTCACAAAGGAGCCTTCATTGATTTCATCTAGTAAAGAACTGCTTTTTGCTCTAAACATAAAACGACTAGACTCTGCAAGCATTTTAATTAGAGTATCATCTACAGGCTTCACTTCCTCTTTATGAGGTTGAATCTCTTTCTGATAATCTGATTTACTCTGAGAGCTAGAAAAGCCTTGAGATACAGCTTGTGATATTATAGGGTAACTTTGCTGTTTTGAAGAATACGAAGGATTGCTCATTTCCATAACTGCTTGCGTTGCCAGCTTACCTAATTCTGCAACGCTTATTTTGTCTGCCTCAATTTCATTTCCTTCCTCATATTCTATTTCAGCTTCATTAGCCGTATTCTTTTCTGCTTTTTCACCTTTTTTATTCTTGCCTAGACCAAAGAATAACTTTGATCTGTTTTTTTCTTCACTATCGTCTATTCCAAGGAGTTCGCTAACATTTATAGTTCCATAATCCTCAAATGGATTTTCGGAATATGGAGTAAAGATGATGCTACTAATATCTCCCATGGCTTCCACTATTTCTTTTCGCATACTCTTGTTATCATGAGCAAACGGAAACACATATGTATAAGAGGAAAAAACATCCTGGCTTTCGACCTCAAGTATATTTAATGATAGGTGATAAAAATTCCAGTATCTGGATGATGACACTATTACATTTAAGTTTGACATCGCGAAAAAATCTTTATCACAATCTTTATATAATCCATTGTCTACAATTAAGTAATCATATCCTGAGGAGCGTACAGCCATAAGATTTCTATTTTTTTGATAAGGATAATAATCTACATTTTTATACGTGAAAAATAATCCTCTTTGATGGCATTCTAGATTCTCTGCTATCTCATTAAATTCATCTGCTGGATTTTCTTCTAATACTGCTACTCGGTATCCTAATGAATTTAATTTGTAGGCCAAAGAAATACAAAAATGGGTGGTCCCTACTCCGTGACAAGAGCCAGCTATCTGAATGGTTTTCATTTCATTTGCATTCGACTGTACTTTACTCGTTCTCATTTTCTGTCCTTTTAATAATTTTTCTTCTTAGCGATTTCATTCATATAGCGTTCATGTTCATACTGTGCTTTTCTCTTTTCCTCAACCATCTTGTTTGTCTGATATTTAGAATCAAGAGAATAATTTACCTCAATGTCTGTTTTATATGTATCCACTTCTGTTTGCTCATACAAATTGACATCTTCATTATCAAAAACAATGCGTAAACATGACACCTTTCCCTGGGGAGTCAATGCAGTAAGGCTATGAATAAGTGGATTCATACATTCAATACTAAAAGACTTATTGTTGGAATAATCTTTTGGCATAAAAGTACATGTTATTGCATACACCTTATCCGGATTATCTTTGCTTAGCTCGAGTCTCTTTTTTAGCATCTGGCATATCTTATACAGATCAACATCACTATCAACAGAGAAGTTAATTTCAACCGTTGTAAACTGCCCTAATGGGTATATTTGTACTTCTGGGTTATACGTCACAGCAGAGTTTATCTCTTTAACATGTTCCTCTCCTATTACGGCTTCGTATAAATAAACGCCAGTAATAGCCTTTGCCTCGTGTGTCTCGGGATTTCTTCCACATATTCCATTCAATATTTCTTCTACATTCATAAACGAATCCTCTCCTTTTTTCTTTCATAATATGTATTTCTAAAATAAAAAAGGCTCAAAATGACTGAAGGTATCATTGTTCTCCTTAAAATCATGCCTTGAAATATAAAACTGCATTTGTATAATGCAAAAAACTAATGCATTAACTCTGCTTTTTGGTAAAATATTATTTAGGCTTATATTTCTATGGCTAAATATAATTAGAAGTTGTGATTTAGACAGGAATGGAGGTACTACTACCTTTGATTAAAGAAAATGAACTTGACTGCGAAACTTATTCAAGACTCAGAAAATCTGTTGGATGGAATGTGCTATGCGATGAACAAAACAAAACCGCAATTGCAAACTCTTTTTGTTCAATCGTTGTTTATTGTAATGACATTGCAGTTGGCATGGGCAGAGCCGTTGGTGATGGAACCTATTTTATGATAGTTGATGTAGTAGTTGATCCTGAATTTCAGGGGAATGGGTTTGGCTCAATGATTATCGAGAGGATTCTTGATAAAATTGAAGCAAGTTTGCCCTTGGGCGGAAGAGCAAGCGTCCAATTAATTTCAGAGATTGGAAAAGAAGGTTTTTATCTAAAACATGGTTTCAAACTTATTCCTCATGAGTTTTGTGGACCTGCATTAAGAAAAGTAATGTACAAATCTGAGCAGGCAACTTAAATTATGAGTAAGAGCCCAAAGATACTATTCTTTGGGCTCAATTTATTAACCTTCCGAAGGCTTTGTTGACATCAACTTATATAACTTGGTATCAGATGGCAAGATATAATTAAATGGAATAACAATATTTCCGTTATGAATTAGTCCTACGCCTGGTTCATTATCTTCTCTTACATAATCAAGTAACGAAGGTGAAATATTGTACTGCTCTGCTAACTCAGCTCTACCAATCTGAGACTGTTTCATCATAATGGTGAAACCAGTATTATTTAGCATACCTCTTCCTTCTTGTGTAACAAGTAGATCCTCAATATCCTGTGTGATTCCAGTCATTACTCCGTAATACTTACGGATTCTTTTGTAAAACTGCTGGATAGTTCTTGCCGCACCAGGAGTTTGCATCAACAGATAAAATTCATCAATATATACCCATGTTGCCTTTTTCCTCTGCTTATTTAGCTTTACTCTGTTCCACACGTCTGATGTACATACCTTCATTGTTAACTCACGAAGCTTCTCTGGCATTGACTTAATGTTATAGACCAAGAATCTAGGTGTTCCTGATATGTTTGTTTTGTGAGCAAAAATATTATTTGTACCTACGCAATAATTTTCTAAAGCCATAGCTAAGTGATGACCTTCCTGCGAACCATCATCATTTAGCGCTTCATAAAGGTTAACTAACGTAGGGCAAGCTTCTGGATCATATGAGATAACAGGTTTTCCTTCTCTTATTGCCTGGTCTCTTCTTTCATCCATGTATCTTACATATTCTTCATATATCTTTGTTGTGCAGCGAATGATAACATTTTCATCATATGGGGTAAGAACCTCATATTTACCTAAACATGATTCAACAAGACCTATAACATAGTCACACTTCTCAGCTACCGGGTCAGGCTTATCGGAATCTGTATTTAGATAATCCATATTTAAGTCTAAAGGATTAATTCGCACCTTTGCATTTGTATGAACATCAATAACTGTTCCTCCCAGTGCCTTTGCGATTTCAACGTATTCTGCATCAGGATCTACAATAATAACGTCATCATCATAATCGAGGATAATGGGAATAATCTCCCCTTTTGCGATAAATGATTTACCAGAGCCTGCCTTACCGAAAATAAGTCCGTTAGGAAGCGCAAGATCCTTACGATTAATCATGATCATATTTTTAGATATCGAATTGATTCCGTAAAAATGCCCTTTCGGATCCATTAGCTCTTGCATATAAAATGGGAAGAATGCACTGGCAGATTCTGTAGTAAGAAGTCTATTGTGAGCAAGATGATTTGCTCCCAGTGGTAAACAGTTCTTTAAACCTAAAATCTGCTGACAATATAATTCCATTAATGAACAGTCAAAATCTGATACTTTCATAGCAAGTGTCGTTGAAAATTCTTTTAATTCATCAAGACTATCAGCTATGATGGTAACTGTGATTGTCGAGTAAAATAATTTCTGAGAATTAATAGTCATGTCTTTTATCAACAATGAACTTTCTTCTCTTGCATCCTGAAGATTTTCAGAAATAAGCGTTGGGTCATATCCACCCTTGATAGCACCCTTATTTGCCTTTATTACATCAGCTTTAATTGAGTTTGCATGTATTCTTACTTCTCTTAAAGCTTTTTTCTTAGGCTTAGTAGCATGAATGATGGATGCAGACATAGCACATGGAATGTCTGTTATCTTAGTTAAGAAGGAGGTCTCTAATGCTGTAGGAAGATCGGTTACTAAAAATGAACCTACACATAAAGGTTTATCTCCAGCACCTAGAATAACTTCTTTCTTGCCATTGGCAATGTATGATGGTGCTATTAAATCCTTAACTGTAACACCTCTCTTTGAAAGTTTTTCGAGACTTAGTTCTCCTGCTTCATCTCTATACTTATCAAGTTGCTTGGAGAACTCCTTATCTTTCCCGCTCCAAAGAAGTGATTTAAACAATTTTAGTCTTGCCTCGGCGTTAAGCCTCACAACTCCAGTCTTATTTACCTCTTTAAACGTAGTGTTAAGTTCGTTTTCAAGAGTATTAAACTTTTTGTTTGCTTCATAAGGATTCTCGGCTCTTACAGCTAATGTAATGTAACGATTCTTACGAATATCGTTTCTTCCTTCTTTGACTTTCTCAGTAATGATACGAGAATTATATTCTTCTCTAAGTTCTTTTTTTACCTGTTTTAATGCAGCTTCTTTTTCTGAATCATTAGCTCTTACTTCATCATCTTTCTTACCCTGAATGTAAAAGTCAGCAGCGATGGTCTCTTCTGGAACCTTCGAATTAATAAGATTGTATTGAACGGTAACATCAGGCCCAAACTTATTAAGTACCTTGCAAAACTTTGATATTCTATGCTCCTGGCCTTCTTCTGTTTCAACAGCATAGTTGATATCTTCAAACATATATGTGTTTGAATAAATTTTTTCTTCATTCTTAATCATTCCATTCTGATACATACAAATGAATGGTAACGTCTGCTGTACTGTTTTAGCCTTCTGCTTTGTATACTGTGTTTTAAAAGAGGTTTCATTCCCTTTTTTATCCTTTTTCTTATCTACGCTCACTTAGATAAACTTCTCCTTTCTTATATTTCTTCTCCTAATATGTATTTCTGAAAACAAAAACACATAAAAAAAAGAAAAACCACCCAAGCTGGGCAGTTTTCCTTTTTATTGAGGGAGGACAATTTACTATTCGGCTATTCTTTGTCGTCTATGTAATCATGTCTGCTGACATGTAATATAGAATTACTCTATATGCATTTATATAAACAGAGCTTCCAATCGACCCAGCTCTGGAATTAAAAGAGCCGGGTGCTCTTTTTTATTTTCTCCAATTATCTTTGTACTATATATATGTATTTTTAAAAAATATAAAAATGGAAAATTCTGTGATTTGTGAACTACCCCGACTTAATACTTCATATTTGAAGTCGGAGCTTCGTAGAGCCTTCGGCTCATTTTAAGAAGTTTGATATTTAAGTTTCCACCTATTGTTAGGCAATCCTTATTCTTACAGGCGTGTCCACTTCGCCCCTAGTGTATAGAGCGTTTAAGCTCACAACATTACTTTTACGCATTATATTTAATGCACCATTGACATCGGCATTAAGACATCTACCACTTGCTGTTTGATACATACCTCTGTGTATACGCTTGCCACTAAATGTATATGTTTTAGGATTATCGTTATTGTAGACAGGAATTGTATCTCTATCCCAAAAGCTTGCTTTTGAAGTATATGATTCTTCCTGTTTTATATATACGATACCATTTAGTTGACAAAGATACTCAAGTTTTTCACGAAGTTTACCATAAGGTATGTTTACAAAGTTTTGATTGTTGATTTTACCTATATTGCTATCTTTTTGAAAAGTTTCATTATAACCAACTACTATAGTTCCTATATCGTTAGTAATACAGTAATCTATTACTTTACGAGCAACTTTGTTCATATAATCATTGACCTTATTATTTCGGTCACGAGTTATAGATTTTTGTCTATTGGTAGATTTCTTTCCATAGCGTTGCTTATCCTTTATACTTTGCAATCTGACATTGGTTTTATTGTACCACTGATTTATAGACTTTAGCCTTTTGCCATCTATTATGAATGACTTACCTTTATTTGATACGGCTGTTATAAGATTATTTACACCAAAGTCAAGAGCTAGTACATTTTGTTTATTAAGATTTCTTTGAACACATTCAGCTTCATAGATATACTGAATTTCAAAGAACCTAGCGTTTGCTTTTGGTATAATACGGATTTCCTTTACTTTCTTATCAATCAAAATAGGTGGAATCGTAATCTCAACACTTTCATGAGTCTTCTTGTAAGTGTTTGAAAATGGTAAAACTAACTTATTACCATTAAGTCTTACAAAACCTATTACAAGTGTGGTATAGCCATTTTTAGGAAGATAATTGGGTAATTTACAATCTTTAAAAGCATACTTACCTTTTTTAGCAAGTTTAAGCAATCCAAAGAATGATTTAAAACTGCCATCGACTTCTTTTAGTATCTGTTGAGCCATATTTGAATTAAGCATTTTGTAATTCTCTGATGACTTTAAAAGAACGTAGTTTTTCTCATAATTAAGATACTCACCTTCATTGAAATAGTATTGTCTTACATTGTAGATTGCTTGATTAGTAAGATTTTTAGCTATATGGCAAAGTTTTTTGATTGATTTGTAATCTTCCTTTGATAGATGTTTTACCTGCTGTTTTACTGTAAGATACATAGTTTCTCCTTTCTGTAGATTTAGAGAAGTTCTCTATGCTATTATTCTAGTAAAAGAGTAAAACGTAATAGGCATTCATCCCCTCCCTATTTCATGGAGGAAGGGGTATTCTGCCTTGCTTCTGATAAAGTACTCTCGAAAAATACTTTAGGTTCTTGAAAAATAAATGTATTTAAACCAGGCACCACCCCATTCTAAAGTTAATAGTCCTCCTGATTTTTCTACTAAATCTGAAAGTCTTGCCTGCACGTCTTTACTCATTCCACCAATACTACCGCACCAGTTAATACATGTTTTGGGACCCTTTAAGTCCCAGAATGTAGTATAGGATGGACTCTCTCCATCACCATCCCTATAATCGTTTAAATCAATACCTATTTGTTCTTTTACGTATTCAACAACTTTATCGTGCTCGGCTTTGTACTTAGAGTTATCTAGTAATGGCATTTTCTTCTTTCGAAACATGACTATTTCTCCTTTTTGTCTTTATAATAGTAATATGTTTTATGAATGAAAGAAAAAAATAATTATAAAAACTTGTAGACAAAAAAAATCAAAGAGACAATATCTCTTTGACTTTTTGATAAAAATATTAAACTTTGGCTATGTAAGATTCTAAAACAGATTCAGCTTCCGATTTAATAAACATCTCTCCATCTTTACTTACAATGTCTACAGGCTGGTTATTTATCGAATTGAACATTATTACATTGTTTATTTTTTCCATTATGATATCAGTATCTAGTGAGATACCAAGTAAATTATCTAGCGAGTTTTTCTGTATAGTTTTCTTCTTTATATCTGATTTACTCAGTTTGTTACCTATAAACCCAAATAAATCTAGAACAGCCTTTGCAGTCTTATCATGAGTTTTTGAATTTTTGCAACAACTCATTGTCAAGAAAAATACGTTCGGACTCAAAATTTTCAAGTCCGTAATATAATCACTTAGTTGAACTAACCAGTCTTCTTTATCTGCAGCAAACTCTTTTAAGGTATTTGTCATTTTTTCAACAACTGAATCAAGATATTCTTCATCGCCATTTGCAGAAATGAACACCTCTAAAGAACAAGCATACTCGTACAAGTATACGGAATAGTAGTATAACGATATATCTTCTAGTATTTCTCCAATCTTCTTTTGCGCGTCTTTCTCTTTATCTTTTTGAGGGTTCAAAGATTTTAAAGCAGATACTACTTGTTTCCGATAAAAATCAATGAAGCCTCCTGTCTTTTCTAGATTGTCTTGTATTTGGGAAAGTTTAGAATTCCTTAGTTTTTCATCCCGATATATAGCAAGCATATCTTTCTGGGTCTGTAACATAAATTTTTCACGACCTGATAATTCGGATTTCTTATCGTCTTCTAGAAATTGTTGAACTGAATCTAATCTTGAATCGATACCGTTCATTCTTTTATCGATTTGAGACATATAGTATTGACCAACAGCAAGCGAAGCAAGGGAAAAAGCGGTCTCTATTGCTTGCGCCCCTTTCCCTACTTGTTCCCATAGAACTTCTGATTTCATATTACCATTAGTTTTAGGGTCAACTATTCTCCCGTATAAGTAACCAGGATTTTTCTTTGATTTTTGTAATACGCCCAATCCCTTATCATAATGGGCCCGGTAAGTACCTTCTAAGTTTTTCATATTATATGCACTCGGTATCATTTTTACAAATTGATCGAGTTCTGCAGTTAGTGAGCCTTCAACCTTTTTGTATTCATCAGTTATTTCAGCATCATGAAATATAGATACACCTAAGCTTTCATATAAGTTTTGCGATTGCTCTTTTTCTGCCTTTTTTAGTTTCATTTCATTTTCCCCACACATCATTCATATTGTTTTACTAATTTGTCCCCTCGAAATCATATTTAGCACCTTTTATCTTCTGCTTTTTTGTTAGGAAACATAAAAACACTCTTTCATGCTTTTCTTTTGTAGGTTCTGAGTATCGACTACTCTCTGCTCACAGTTAGAGCATCGCAAATCTCCATACCTATCTCTTACTCTTTTTGCTTCCATAACTCTCCGATTACTATTTCCCTTTTTTCATGATTAAGTCACAACATTATATATTATACTCTGATTCTGTCTCATAAACATCCCTTCTATAAAGATAGTAAGGGGTAGCTTCATATGTTGTTGGTGCTTCCCATTTTTGTATGGAAGTTATTCCTGTTCTTGCAAATTCAATACAATTAGGGGAAATAATATGCTTAATCGCATACAAATTCGGGATAATCAAATCTCATTTTCTGCTGTTTTGGAGTAATTTTTGCGGTATCTTCCCTTTTTTGTATGGAAGTCATTCCTGTTCTTGTAAGTTCAATACAATTTGGGGAAATAATATGTTTATTCTCATACAAATTCGGGATAATCAAATCTCATTTTTTCTGCTGTTTAGGAGTAATTTTTGCGGTATCCCCCATTTTTGTATGGAAGTTGACTCCTGCCCTTGTAAGTTCAATACAATTTGGGGAAATAATATGTTTATTCTCATACAAATTCGGGATAATCAAATCTCATTTTCTGCTGTTTCGGAGTAATTTTTGCGGTATCTTCCCATTTTTTGTATGGAAGTTGACTCCTGTTCTTGTAAGTTCAATACAATTTGGGGAAATAATATGTTTATTCTCATACAAATTCGGGATAATCAAATCTCATTTTTTGCTGTTTAGGAGTAATTTTTGCGGTATCCCCCATTTTTGTATGGAAATTGAGCATTAACAAAATTCCTACAGTAAATTTACCCATCACCTGTTTTTTATTTTCTATTATTTCTATTTTGTTATCATGAATGCATCTTATACTAAAAGAGGAATATCATATGTCTGTTTTTCTTGAATTTATAGCATTTATGATCGTGCTAGTCATACTTCAAGAGTATTGGTATGTAGTATTGGCTGCTTTCATACTCATAGCCATTTTAGTCTCAAAGGCTTCCCGAAAACGCAAGGAACAATTGCTTCAGCTTAATGTAAATAATTATGACAATCTATCAGGTGAAGAATTTGAAGGTTTCATATCTACCCTTCTTGAAAAATGTGGATATACAGATGTTAAGTGCACTCCCAAAAGCGGGGACTTTGGCGTTGATGTCTTGGCTACTCGCTATGGAAAAAAATATGCCATACAGTGTAAACGCTATACTGGCAAAGTAGGAAATCATGCCGTCCAAGAAGCATTTTCTGGTAAGGCATATTATGATGCTGATATTGCAGTAGTAGCGACCAACAATTATTTTACTTCTGCAGCCATAGAAACTGCAGAAAAAATTGGAGTCGAATTATGGGATAGAAATATGATAGAAAAGATGATTAACTCAATAGCTATACAACACGAAGAAGAACCTACTTCGTTAAAACAAAAAAACGATAGTTTGAGTAGAATCGAATTATATAGCAAAATGAAGCAAATCAAAACGCTTATTATTATAGTATACATATCTATTCCTATAGCCATTATTTTCTCCTGCTTAGGAATAATATTATCTTCTGTTTTTAATATTACTTTTGGAATTGCATATTTCATTGCATTGATATATGCGCTGAATAGAAGTAAAAAGGAGCTTCGTATGATTAATGATAAACTAGAAAAGCTGGCCGCATCTAATAAAGAAGTATAGAATCCTTACCTGAAAAAAAGCGTCCTATATCATGTGATGATATACGACGCTTCTTTATCATTTTTTAGTAACTTCTCTATAAAGCCAATGCATTGTTACTTATCATTGAAAAAAATGCTCATCTTCTGAAGGAAATGCTCCGCCTCTCCTCTTTCAATGAGTTCATATGCAACATTTCTTGCATATTCGTAAAATCTGGGTTTTTGAAGTACTAGTTCTACAAAATGATTCTTTCCAGACTGTTCAGTTCCAATTAAATTTCCAGATTTCCTAAGGTCAAGATCTAATTGAGATAACTTAAACCCATCTTCTGTGGAAGCTAGTATTTTGAGTCTTTCATTTTCTTTATCCTGTGATATCAAAATACAATATGGTTTGTATGTACCTCTTCTAACGCGACCTCTGAGCTGATGTAGGGTTGATAACCCAAATCTATCAGCATTCTGAATTACTATTACCGAGGAGTTAGGATTGTTGACACCTACCTCAATTACCGTAGTGGAAATAATGACATCAATCTTTCCATCCTTATAATCTTGCATGATTCGTAGAGTTTCATCATCTTTTGTTTTTCCGGTTAATACAGCAACCTTATAGCCAGGTAATTCCTTTTCATATACTGATTTTGTTTTCTCAACTGATACTATTTCTGATTCGTTTTCATTTTCTTCAGAATCTTCGATAAGAGCGCAGACTACATAGGCTTGCCTGCCAGCCTTTAGCTCGTTCTTTAAAATATTAGGGACCTTGAAACTATCTGTGATCAGTGTATCGACAGACTGCCTTCCATTGGGCATAGAAGCTATAGAATATATTCCTGTTCCTTCACCATAGAGACAAGTCGCCAAAGTTCTTGGAATTGGAGTCGCAGACATTGCTACATATACAGTCTGTGTTCCTTCTTTTGCTTTTGTCTTGACTTTTTCTCTGCAGGTTACACCAAATCGTTGTTCCTCATCCACAATACTTAATCCTAGATTTTTAAAGACTACGTCATCCGAAACTGCAGCATGTGTTCCTATTAATACATTAACACTTCCTGATTGGAGCTTATCTAATAGTTCTTTACGCTCTTTCTTTTTAAGAGTTCCGTTTATGAATTCAACAGTATACCCATATTTTTCAAATAGTAGTTTTGCATCTTTATAGTGCTGCGATGCCAAAACAATCGTTGGAGCCAATAGCATTGTTTGATATCCATTTTCGACAAAAAGAAGCATCAATAAATATGCAACTATTGACTTACCACACGATACATCGCCTTGTACTAAAGCATTTAGCTCCTTTCCTGATCTGATATTCTCCTTTAAACCCTCAAGTGTTTCTTGTTGACCCCTAGTCAAAGTAAACGGAAGATTGCAGATTGCCCTACGATAGATAAAATCTTTTGAGATGTTTGGCGTGTTCTTTCCATTCGTATTATTTTTTATCATATGAAGTGCAAAATAGATTAGATCTTCCACATCTATTTGCTTGCAGGCCTTCGAAAAAGATGCATAATCTTTTGGTTCATGAAGGCTCATACTAAGTTCGGCTAAGGATTCAAACCAATGAGATTCTCTAAAATCCTTCGCCATTGATTCATCTAAATCAATTGTAGAAGCTGTCTTGATTATGTTTTCAAAATATTCTGCACTCATTCCTCTATACTTCTTATATGCCGGAATAAGTCTGCCTTCGTACTTGCTGCAATAATCAGTAAAGATTATCGGCGAAGTCATTTTATAATTGTCATATTCTTTGTCATATACAATCTTCCCATATACCAAGAAACGATTACCTATTGAATCTTTGTATCTTTCATAAGGATACGAGGTATGGAACCATGTAATCATTAGTGTCTGATGTGTTGTTTCATCTTCAATAAAAGCAATAGTCATTTCTATCTTAGAACTTGAAATCTTTGTATATATGTTTTTAAGGATTCCAGTTATCATTCCTGTGGCGCCATCATTTTTAGGTGACAGCTCTAAATGACTAGTGCAGTCAAATAGCTTTTTAGGAATTAATCTGGCAATTTTTTCATAGCAATCTAAGTTTGCTTTATTCAGTATATTCAGCTGTTTTTGATTGATATCCAAATTAGTCAATGAATGCATATTTTTTTCTCCTGTTATCTATATAACAGTAATATGTCTATTTAACAGCAATATATTTCTTCTTCGCTAAAGCCATCTTCATAATCTAGTGAGTTTTCTCTTATCTTCCACGGCTTTCCAAAACACATAATTATGTCAGAGCATTCCATTCCATTATTCTTTGCAAGAGAATGTATATATCGGTCTAACATATATGTCTCTCGAGAGTTCTCTTTTCCTCGATATTCTTTAAATATCTCTTTCGGAACAGGCGTGAACGCTATGGATAGTATTCCGCTATTTTTGCATTCTGCGATAAAAGCCTCTGACTTTACCTCATCCAGATTTTCGAAATCTACCCACACTTTAAACATGCTTTCTGGATATACTTTCCCTGATAATTTATAATCGGTTTTTTCTTCAGTTGATAGATAGCCTACACGCCAAATGCAATAATCGTCTGGGTCAATATAAGAAGATAATATTGAATCCATGACTTCACGCATCTTATCAATGAATTCAAATCCGGGATTTGTAAATGACAATGTATCTACACTCCATTTCCCATTCTTTCTTTCAACCTTCGCTCTTATTGTTCTACTAGGATGAGTTTTGCTCCTTAGAAGAAAGAAGACCTCTGTCGACCTTGGAGTTACATCTCCATCCATGAAATCAAAGACAAATTCGTGTCCTTTTATTACTTTATTTACTTTCTTAACTGACTTATCAATTACACGGCGTAAATTCATGTATTACCTCTTTTCTCATTTTGTAATACATATATGTATATTTAGAAATGAAAAGGACTGATTTTCCAAAAAAGAAAAGAGCTACGAATCGTAGCCCTTTTCTTTTGTTTTCTTATAAAAGTATTTTCTATATTGCTAGCCGCAATTGGCCAGTCATTTCTTCCAATATGAATTCTGAAATACTTATCTCTTTCCTACTAGCTTTTTTACTTTCAGCTTTCCTTTCTTTTACATACTCACGATATTTTCGCTCATATTCATAGCTTTCACCAAAAGTATACTGAACTGCCTGATAAAGCTTTGGCTCAAATTGTTGAATAACTTCTAGCTCTTTTTTTGTGTTTCTAGCACATGGACAACCTGTACAGCCAGTGCGAGGAAGGTTATAAGAATGAGGATTATAGCATTCACTATGCTCTATTTCATATGCTTTCTCATATATCCGTTTATCCTCGTTAGTATACCAAAAGATAGGTCGATAATTATCTACTTTTTCCTTCGTATCGAAACAACTATGATAGGCTTGAGCTCTGGTTCCTCCTTCACTCTTTCTTACGCCATTTATGGATAAATCAAATCCTTGCTCATTAATTAGTTCATGAGCCACATCTTTTTTAGCATACTTACAACATAGCGCAGATATCTTGAACTTAGGCGGATTCTCAATCATAAACTCCTTTAGCCACCTATTGTTATCAATATTGCATTGGCTACCTTTAAAAGAGTAATTACACCACCAATTTATTGCAGAAACAGCGCCTCTATAAAAATCTCCATATAAATATGCCCAGCCTTTTGGAGCTTTTCCAAAACGTTCGTAGTATTCTTGCATTTTTTCTCTCTGTTCAGGCTTCGGAGTCTTACAATAACGTTTTATTAGTACTTCATGTGTCTCATCCTCCCACTTGAAGCCAGCCCTTTGAAGTCTCATTGTGTATTCACTCACTCTTTTGTTCATAAATGGAGTGCCGTATTTTCTACAGCATAGAGGTATAGGAACATTAGCCCTTCTCTTATTGATTATTATCTGGTACTTTTCCTCAAGATATTTTATATGTTCTTTTGTGGCTTGATATTCTAAACCTGTATCATAATAGTAAAATACGCATTTTAGATGCGGATCGCACCTTACGCATATGTCTAGTATCAAGTCTGAATCAGAACCTCCTGAAATAGATACCAGTATCTTTTTATACTTTGGATTATTTATTATCTGCCACGCCTTTGAAAGATTCCCTTCTATTACTCCATCTGGAGAAAGTGGTGCTGTGGCACATAATTCTAAATACGACGATGCAGCAAAAATATTAACGTCATTAATATAATTGCTCACTAGGGAAGATTGTGACTACATCACATATTCTTCCGCTTCTCTAATAGCACAGGGTCAATTCCCTGTTATTCGCAAATGCTCAAAGCTACACGTCTCATCTATTCTCAGTTAGAGATTTATGCGGCGGTCACTACCTCCTTAGTTTTATTTATCTGCATCATCGCCTTGCAATATTTAATTTGGGCCTTTATTTGGCCAATTCGCTCTCTTGTTAGCTTATAACTTTCCCAATCTTTATTTGCCTTATCATCGGCTAGCATATCTTCGTAGACATTCTTCGCTTCATAAAGATTATTCAATGCTTCTTCGTTGTATTCTTCAGGATACTCTTCGGGACAATCTTCGCCCACAAAGCACATGTATAGTTCCTGAGAATCATAAGGTTCATCTGGTATTCTCATATCTTGACTCCTTTTAAAATAAAAAAAGTTGGAGATGTTTCTTCTCCAACTATCTATGCAATACTAATATGTTTTTTAATTTATAAAAAAAGCGTCGTAATGACGCTTTTTTATCTTATATTACCTTTGTCTTATCGATAAATCACAAACGATTTTATTTCCAATATCACCTAATGCTTTTCTATCTAAATCAGATAAATCAGGAATCTCTCTTCCTATTGAGCGTTCATATCTTAGGAATATGTTTAAAGAATCCATAAATCGATTGTGACTAGCAGTTCTAGCTTCACCTTCTTCATTCTTCTTTTCCCTAGTATAAAAATTGTCTCGTAATCTGTATCCAGTATAGTTGTATGCAGCCTCTGCTAAATCACAAAGCAGCTCCTGCTCAATTTCATCATTTGATGATATCGCTGTTGATATGACTAATAGTATTTCGTTGTACTTATCTTGCATTCTCTGTTTCTATATCCTTAATTATTTTTGAGATTTCCTCACTCATTTTATCAAACAGATCTAATTTATCTTTTAACTTTGAAATATTTTTTACATCACAGCTGATTGGTCTGCTTATATTAAATGTTAGGTTTCCTCCTGAAAAGCTCAATGAAGGATCACCTGGAATGGGAACTCCCTTATTTGTCAGGACGATTTGAAATCTTGATAGTCGGTAAAACTCTTTCGAATAATCATACGTTATCATTAATTCAAAACCCTGCTCATTAGTATATGTATAGTATATCCAGGGAAGTGCTTTGTCAAACTCTTTGGTTTCTAATTTGAACATATTTCCTCCTGTTATCATTTCATAAATCTAATATGTATTATAACAAAAAGTAATTTCCGAGGATATCATTTATATGTCTAGCCCTTCATCCAAATCGTACTCTTGCCGTGTTTGATAAGAGAACCCACCATTCTGCTTTACTATGTCTTTCAGCTGATTAAAGACTATATCCTTTGCACACATCTTACTTTCACCATATGCCTCAAACCCTGCATTAGTTTCGTTCGATAAAACTCCACTTGTGTTCTTAAAAGGCTTCTTAGTCTCGAGGATTACCGAATAGCCGTCTTCTTTGGATAGCGTCATTTTAACACCGTTTCTTAACTCCATATTCAATTGACCAGTTTGGTCACGCAATATTTTTCTAAAATTGTCTAACTGCTTTTCCTGAAAAGAAACATCCTTATGAGTTGTCTCAACTGCATTATCAAGCCTTTCCGGATAGTATTCAGCTGTAGGCAAGTCAAATGCACTAGCCCCAAACCAGTCTTTCTCTTTTATTGTTTTTGTTTTTTCAAAAGTGGTAGAATCAAGGACTCTATCATAGCGTTCCATTTCAAGATTCAAGTTATAATAATCATTAATGAAATTTGCAACTATAAAAGCTGTCTTGGCATGTTCAGTTGCATCATATCTTGCAATTTGATTTTCCACTCGCTTTGGTTCAACATCAAATATTTTAATAACGCCTAATCCTTTTGCAATATCATTGATAGTCAAGCATGCATCAATCACCTTATCATGCTGAGTAATTCTTTCTAGATCCTTTTGTTTTATTATTTCATCTGAGATATATATTCCATTTTCTCTTGCTTGAAATAAGATCTGTTCTTCAATGCAGAAATTCTGATATCTTACTAACACCTTCAGATTTTCTATTACGTTTAGTGCTTGCTTTTCATTTGCTTTTTGAAATAGCATATCTAGCTTTTCTTTGAACATAGTTTTTTATTCCTCCTTTTATTCCAATATGTTTTTTTTAAATTCGAAAACATCTATAGCGAAAAAAAACAACCGGACAAGAGTAATCTCAAGTCCGGCTGCCTTTTTGTAGGAGTATTTCATGAAGTTCATTCATGAGTAAAATAATAACAATCGACGTTTGGAAGTTATCCTTATTATTAAGTATCTGGAAGTCGTGGACAGATACTTTTTGTAGCCACGCCTACAGGATAGATACTAGATTATTTTCTCCAATTGTCTTTGTACTATTTATATGTATATTTAAAAAATATAAAATTTGAAAATATTAATTTTTTGAATTAAGGACATAAAATTAGCTTGCGCCATTTAGGAGCAAGCCAGTTATTTTATTTTTGCTAGTATCTACTAATATAGCTTATCTATAGTCTTTTTTTGCCTTTTACCAAATGAATGACGATAAAAGGGTACAAAATTCGAGAAGCGCGTATATTGCTCTAGGAATATTATACAATCCATCTTCTTTCGATTTAATCATTACATCTTTTTGCATCTTTATCCTAATCCCTTCAAATATTCCCCATACTATTCCTGTTATTACAAAATAGATAATTGATATAGCTTTTTCGAATAATCCCTTTGCAGACTCCTTCGTGTCCAATATTTTTTCAAGTGGTCTTAATGATATGTCTTTTTCAATTGCTGCGTTTATGCTTTCTTCTGTTTTTTCATAAATCGAGTCAACACTATCATTTATCTGAGCATTTTTTCTGCTAGAGCTGATTCCAGAAACGATCTGAATAACGACGTATATTACAAAGAGAAATATAGCTATAACTGTTGATAGTTTACAATCGATACTCATTCTAGAAAAAACTTCTTGCACTTTATCTATTATTTTCTTTACAAATTTCATATTTTCCCCCTACGTAGCTTTTATATAATTTTACCACCATACATAACTAAGTGGCCAAACATTATCATGTCTGACCACTTTTTCTATGATGCTAATACTTTTGTTACCGCTTCTTCAATTCTCTCTGTGGAGAATGGCTTAACAATGAAGTCTCTAGCGCCTAATTTGACAGCCTCTATAACTTTATCTTGCTGTCCCATTGCTGTACACATTATTACTTTGGCTTCTGGATGCTTATTTATTAACCTTTTGATTGCAGTAAGTCCATCCGTATCCGGCATTGTAATATCAAGGGTTACCAAATCAGGCTTCTCTCTTTCGTATTTTTCGAGCATCTTTACGCCGTTTTCTGCTTCTATTACTGTATGTCCAGACTTAATTAGCAAGTCTCGCAACACCATTCTCATAAAAGAGGCGTCATCTGTCACCAATATTTTTGCCATTGTTATGCAGTTTCTTTACGCGCATTTAAGTATTCTTGTGTTCCTAATGCACGTATCTCCTTTGCCTTAATCTTTGCTTTAAAAGCACTATCTGAATCATCTACGAATACATATTTTTCTCCAGCAGCAGTTAACCTATCATAATCTTCTTTCGAAAGCACCACTAATAAATTATTCTCATTCAATGCAATTACAAAATCTCTCAATTTACGGCCTCCATCGCATTTTTGTATAACATCTTGACGCCTTCCCACACAGTGACAAATAGGCTATCTTTGCCATTATCACTCTTTTCTACGTTGTCTAAAATGCTATACTCTGCTAATTCTGAGGAAAGACTGAACTTTTCATCCTCATTTAGATTTACAAGAGATTTTATTTTACTGTCCCAGTAGCAATATCCAGATATGTAATCAACTATGTATCCGCCTTCTCCATTTAGATTCAGCTTGGTTATACTGGAAACAACGCTGCGATTAATATTTCTATACTCCTGTTCCTTAATAAATAATCGCTTGTGCCACTCAAAAATAACCAAGTCTTTTTTGTTAGCTTCAACTATTTGCCCCAATGTCATTTTTTAATATCCCTCCTGATATGCAGTTTTCTGCTTTATTCCATCAGCAAAAGAATCTAAAGCTTAGAATTTATACCCCTACAAATCTAATCTTTACTGCATTTTTCTATGCCGTTTCTTATACTCTTTGCTTAGGATAGTAAATCATCCTGGATTCGAACCAGGGGCTGACCGGCTATAATCGGTTGCTTCTTCCTGCGAGCCATGATTTATGTTTATATGTTTTTCTCTTGGGGAGAGTTGGGAAGGTGGGGGCCTTCCCAATAAAATGAGAAGTATCACATCCAAGGGGAATTGGTGCGTTACTTAATCTGCTTTTAATATGTCTTTTTATTTTTAAAAACATTCGATATTTAGATTTTTTATTTTTGGTACTTTAGTTCTATATATGTAGTATATATATTCACATTGATATTTGCAAGTGTTCTGCACAAAAAGAGGAGCCCTTACATTTTGCAAGGACTCCCTTATGTTAGTTTATAATTAATCCATAATACTCTGGATCATATTCTGTTATTTCTTCTTTTACCTTTGTTGTTTTCTTTTTCTTTTTTTCGTTAGGGGAGGCTGTATATTCTTTAAGCTCCATTTCCTTTTCTAGAAATTGAGAAAACTGTGCAAAGATTTTTTCCTTATCTGCTGTTTCAATCCATTTTTTTGCTTTTTCTTCTCGGTTCTCCTGGCTTGCATCTATAGCTAGAATAAAATCGCATTTCCAGCCTTCAGCTTTACTTGAGAAACATCCTCTCAACATTCTTGCGATTCTTTCTAAAAACTGATCGTTCTCTGGATGCACCATTTGGATTATAGAAGTCCCTTTACTATTTAGTACGGCAATATCTGTTGCGATTTTCAATATCGCATCTGATATTAATTTTTCGTAATGTGGCTTTTCATACAAGTGTGGTATCCCGGGTATTGTTATTGCATACCCATATGTTTCTCCAAATTTTATTTTCTTAATCATAAAAGGTATCAACGCTATAATTCCTGATGCGTTTGATATTGAATATATTGCCCCGGTTTTAAATACACTTGCTAGCGTTTCTTTTATATCTTCTTTTGGCAAGTTATAAATGTCACTATATTTCTCTAGAACGTTATATGCCTCGTCTAACTCACCGTACTTCATTTTTCTTAGCGTTGCTCTGATTACCTGCTCATGTATATTTACCCCAGCTCTCGTTCTTTTACTTAATTTGGAATTATACATTCTTGTTCGTACTGTGTAAGGTATTATGCATACGTCCTGCTTTAAATAATTCTTTGGAGTGAGCCATTTCTCATTATTTATATATAATTCATAGTAACTTTGTACTTCTTTTTTTGCAGAATCGGGCAGGTATTTATAATAAAGACTCGGCGTTATGATATCATCTGTCTTTTTGACATTGCAGCTCTTACATAACGCGATTAGATTTATTGGAATATTTGTCCCACCCTTTGATATTGGAACTACATGCTCTACTGTGAATTCAGTATCATACATTGATAGACCCTTTCCACAGTGTGCGCATTTACAGTTTGATCTTTCCAACGCATTCTTGCGTTCTTCTAATGATATTACTATTCTTTCACTTGTTTTCTCTCGATTCAAAAGTACCTCCTTTTCGTGCGGGTTAACAGATTCAGGAATAATATGTTTTTCTTAAATCTTCTACATCTATTTTATCATTCCAGATCTATTATCGCATCTCTCCTGCACAATAAATGGGTCTTTAATCTTTTTAGGCTTACCTTTTAGGCTTACTTTTTTACTTTATTTTTTTCTTTTTCACTTACTATATTGGGTTATCTTTGTCATTCTATCTATTATGGAGTGCAGTGCCTTCACTCAATACTGTGAGTGAAGCTATATTATTTCTTATTATTGGTGTTTCTATATATTCACTCATTATTCTGCGTGAATTATTTTTATCGGATTTATATATAGCGTCAATATATTCACCCACTATCATGAGTGAACTATCTTTATTATCTGACTACCCCTCTTTTTTTATTCACACATATATATGAGTGAATAGTGACGTTTTTTCTGCGACTATCTTCTGCCCATTATCCATCTCATTTTCTATATTGCATTTGAGTCTAGGAGTTTTCCCTTCTACTACCTAATGAAAATAAAGTGATAAACGAGTGAAGACAGTCCATACAAACACACAAAAAAAGAAGTCTTCAACAAAATGAATACTTCTTCTTATGTTAGCGACTTTTCTATTATCATTTTTCTATACTATTTTTTGAAAATCTTTTTTTGACTTCTGTATGTTTATTACAGATTTAATATACTTACATTCCCTTCTTAGAAAATGCTATGCCATTTTTCTGTATTATATTACAGATTATTATACGAATTTGATTTCTGTATTATATTACAGATTCTCTCTATATTATGAAATGCTCAGTTAACATGCCTTGGGACAAATTTTCAGCTTCGAGATTACTCTCTGGAAATTTTGTCCCCAAGCAACCTTTTCTCACAATCTATGCAATTTTCGGTATTGTCCTAGGTTTTTCTTTTTTGCTTGCGTCTCAATATCACCAAGTCTCTATGTTTCAACGTTAATAGAAGTATGTTCGTTGGGACAAATTTTCTACTCTAAAACATTTTCTATTTAAGTCTCTAGTCTAACGATTCTAAATATTATGGGACAAATTTTCAGGTATCCCTATTCCACTGGATATTTTGTCCCATGCTCTTCTTTCAAGATACACTAGCTTCTCCTTCATGTGGGACAAATTTTCAAGAAGGTAATCTCTTACTGGAATTTTTGTCCCACTCCTATTTTATGATTTTTCTCTATTCACATCTTTTTTTCACACCACAAATCGACGTTTGCATACATTATCTGAGCTAATTAGGATTCCAATGCTTCAACTGCAGCTACACCACTCTTGCGGGACAAAATATCAACTCTTATTTGAAATATGAAAATCTGTCCCATATCGCTCAGTTCTCAATCATCTTGTTTGGGACAAATTTTCAGGAAGCATATACATTACTGGATTTTTTGTCCCAATGCCATATGCGAATGCTCCTGCTTTATTATATTTTGCTGATCTATTTGGATAATCTATATTGGAAATATTGTCCCACTCTAGCTTTCTTTCCTATTTTTGATTGTTGGGACAGATTTTCAGGTCGTCTCATATAACTCACTTGATTATTTGTCCCAATCTACATGCTGGCCAAGCAGATTGTCTATTGGGACAAATTTTCATATATCTTGAATGTACTTGATTTTTTGTCCCAATGGATTTGCATTAATTAACTTGCGGGGATAAATTTTCCACTAATATATCTTCTTTTTTGGCTAGGTCATCTTTTTTACCTGTTTCTTTTCCTGGGACAAATTTTCAGGTATCCTTCCTTTACCTGATATTTTGTCAATTTCCTTACTCATTTTTTGATGGGACAAATTTTCATGTTGTAACATTGTTATCAATAGTGTCTCCTATTACCACTTTTTATGTCATGCTGTCTCATGCTAAGCGACATTTTGATGAGATTTCTAGAGAAGACCATTTGAAATATTGTCCCATGCTTATTTTTCCTAATTCCTGAACAGTTGGGACAGATTTTCAACTCCAGTGTTTATACGTCTGGAGTTTTTGTCCCATAGCTCATATTATTCTTTAAACACAGGTGGGGACAAATTTTCATATATCTTGAGCAGTACTTGATTTTTTGTCCCAGCTTTTTCATTTGTTCCAATCAAGTCTATTATCAATCCTGGGACAAATTTTCAGGACACATGACCGTTTTGAACATTTGTCCCGTAATCTCTTTTCTATAATTTCTTTTCGTTGGGACAAAAAATCAACTATCTAATCTTTTTGAAATTTTGTCCCATTAGCAAGTTTGCGCCATTTTTCCTTTTGGGACAAATTCTCATATTGCTTTAGTGTACATGAATTTTTGTCCCAATTTTATTTTAGAAGATTCCTTATCGGTACGGGACGAATTTTCCAGTTAAAGTAATATTTGGAAGTTTTGTCCCAACAACATGTATTTATCGGGGACAAATTTTCATATTAAGTCATCTTATTAGCACTACGTTCTAGAATTGAGCAATAAAAAAACAAATAACCATATACCTGATTATTTGTCCCAGCCTTAATTTATTCAGTCCCTATCGTATATTTTTTTGTCCCTGCTAATTTGTATCCTTTTTTGCATTTAGTGGAAATTTTGTCCCCGTCCAGTTACTATTCTGTCCCATTCCAGGTAATTCTTTTCCACAAAAAATCCCTATAAACAGCTAAAAATCAGCCTTTTTTGCTTCTATACAATACAATACTATACATATTGTTTTTTTATACAGATACTAATACAACTACAAACAAGTTGTTGTTACATTTAATTGGGACAAATTTTCATATTTATGATATGGAATTTTTGTCCCCATTTGATTATACTATATATATATCATGAGGAGAAGTATTAAATGAATCTAAATAACTTACCCGAAAGAGATAAATTTGATCCCACGCTATATAAAGCATCACATGTCACTGAAGCTGCGTTATCAGATCCTAGAAGCATGAAATATGAAGAATCAAATGATTTGATTCTTGCTTATCAAAGTTTTAATGAATCTGAATCTGCTCTTCTTACTGCAGGTGCTGCTCTAGTTCATTATGTTCAAAATTATTCTGACATCCCATTTTCAGATGAAGATATTTCAAAGGGTGTCTGTGTTTCTGGCGAAATAATGGTTGTTGCTCATATGATGGGATATGATATATCTACTGAAAATGGTAGAAATGCTGCATATAAAACTATGAAAGCAGCAAGCAAGTCTATTAGAGCTGCAACTATCACACAGGCTAATGATAAGGAACGTTCTTTCAAGGTTTATGGTCCTGTTGATAGCGTCTTATATAATCCAAATCATGATGGTAAAATTTACTTTAGGTTTTCTCCAGAGCTGTCTACTGCTCTTATTAATAATAGCAAACAATTTAGTGTTTTAAACCTTATTTTAAGAAATAAGGCAAAGAACATCGGAAGTCATTATGCCGCTCGTTTGTATGAAATTTTAAATACATATGTTTGGATTATGAAGCAGAAAAACGTTGAGCGACATGATGTTTATTTTGATTATGTAGATTTAAGATGTCAGCTTGATCTGATTAATTCAAAGAATCAACAAGTTGCTAATATACTAGCTTCTAAAGAATATGCTGATTATAAAATTAATGATGAAGTTGCATATAAGCGCGCTATGGCAATAGAGGAACTTGACGAGATAATTAAAAAAGCTATTGCTGAGTACAAAGAATCTGATGAGTATAAGAACCGTGATAATGTTGACAAAGATGAAAAGAAAAGAATAAAGGATAAACTTAAACATCTAAATAGTAATATTATTTGTAAATATAATGATCCTCGTGATTTTAAAAAACGAGTGTTGGAACCTACGAAAGATGTATTCTTATCTTGTTATCGTCAATATGGTAACCTTATGGAGATTTGCTTTGATTACAGCATTTATAAGCATCGTGGGAAAATGATAGGTGTTAATTTTTCTATTTATACTATAAAGGGCTATATTGCAAAAATGGAAGAATCTGGACATCAGATTTCGCTTAGCGATATATCTCCTTCAGATTTTGAAAGCCTTCAGTTGGAGGATTACAAGATAGAAGAAAATCGTACAAGAAAAGAAACTTCTATTCCTGAAATTAAAGAAAAGGTTCATAAGGTTCCTAAAAAAGAAAAGTGGGAAGATACAGCTGATTTATTTGAGTCTTACATTAAATCCATTGATATGCCTAGCGAACTTTCATTTTCTTTTAAAAATATTATGGATTTAGCTAAACGCTATGATAGTGATTTACTTATTTCAAAAATACCAGTTTTAGTTGATTATCATAAGAATACTTCTCATGTTAATAATCCAACCGCTTTTTTAACTGATGCTATAAAGGGTGACTGGTCTTTGCCTGACAGAAATGCAGAGCCTAAAAACGGAAAATTAAGTAATTCGTTTAATAATTTCGAAGCAAAGCAAGTGTATAACATGGATGAAATTGAAAAGATGGTTTTAGGTCAAAAATACGATAGTTCTAAGCTTTTCGATAAATAAAAAAGGAGCGATAGCTCCTTTTTTATTTGTTTTTATTTGATGTTTTTCAGATGTGCATCTAATATTCTATTAATATACTTTGTTAAATTTCCGCCACACTGCTCTTCTGCAAGTTCTATCAATTTTTTATGAACTTCTACCGGTACATCTACGTGTATTTTTGTGTATTCACCTTCTTTGGTTTTCTTTCTACCAGCATTTCTTGCGTTCTTTACTTTGACTTCTTTTACAGTAGCTTTAGGTTTAGCGGGCGCTTCTTTTATTTCGGAAGTTTTGGGTACCTCTGGGGCTGCTTGTATTACTGGCTTAGGTATTTCTCTTTCTACCAAATCTTCTTCTGCTGCTCTTTCGAAGGTTTCTCTACTTTTATATGCTCTTAGCTGTACGTTATACTCTCGGCGTTCTTTTGCAGTCATTCTAGACAATTCTTCTTGGGTCTTTTCTATGAATTCCATCTTCCATTCCTCTTTTAGCTATTTGCTATTCTATCTTTAATTTCTGTTGCTAATATCATATAGTCTTTTGCTGCGCTGCAATCTGGATTATATTCGTTTACGGCCATTTGAACACTGTTTGCTTTAGGGCAATCATCGTGATCGTGAATTAATGTTTCAAATGGAGCTGCATTTATTGCGTCCTTTATGTATGTAGATAATGCTTCTTTTAACTCTCTATATAATGCAGAGGGCTTACCAAATTGATATTTTACTCTACATATTAATGTTCCAAGTATTTTGGTGTTCGAAATACCTTCTTCGTTATATTTTTTTATTATACTATCTATTTTTGTTATTCCTTTGATAGATTCAGGCGTATTATCTGTACATATTATTACGTAATCTGAAGCAATATATGCCATGTCGTGTAAAATAGAATCTGATGGGCCTAAGTCAATGATTACGTAGTCATAATCCAAGGAACTTATTACTTCTTTTAATGCTGTTTTATCATCTTTTAAATCAAATTCGCTTGAGGCGTTTTTTAATCTCTCATCACCAGGGATAATATCATAGAACTCTGTTTTGACTATTGCTTCCTCGATATCTAAATAACCCTCTAAAACAAGCTTTATAGTTGATTTTCTTGTTTTAGAATCATTTTCAATAGGAGTTCGTGAGGTAATACCTTTCTGTGGATCTAAGTCTATTACTAGAATTTTATCACCGGCTTTTCCATAGATATAAGCTAATTCTCGTGAAGTAATTGATTTACCAACTCCACCCTTGTAGTTTGTTGCAACTATTGTCTTCATTTTCTCTCCCCTAGTTTTGTATATTCTTATTCTATTGTATAATTTTTATGAAGAATTTCAATGGAATTTTGTATTAATAAAAAATAATTCTTATTAATTAGTTGTTCTTCAAAATAATAATTATTAATTTATAATAACTAATATGATATAAAAATAACTGTAAATAATTTATATTAACTAATATAACATAAAGATAATTATAGTTAATTAAAGGTAATAGAAATTAACTATAATTAATAAATAATACTTGCATTTGCACTTGCATAATTCTGGAATGTTGTGAATTA
>JAZUDH010000054.1:0-3926 GCA_045639565.1 Lachnospiraceae bacterium | reverse complement strand
CTGACCGTCTCTGTCAACTCGTCATTACTTTCTTCAGCTTTGCTGCATCCGAATAATGAGAGACAGAAGGTCAATGTCAGGAGCAGTGTGAGTAGTTTGCTTACTTCCGGAATCCGTTTTTCGAGCTTCATAAAGCACCTCTTTATCGTAGTTGTATCACAATTATATTCAGCTTGCATCTAATTAAATTTTATATCTGTGATTGTCTAGATTCATACTTTTTTATTTGCCCCACATAAAAACGACCTTTCCCATTCCTAGTTAGTGAAGGAATCAATATTTCGAGCCTGATAAAAGCTCTATCCCCTTCACTGATTTTTGACAACTGAATACTAAACCGTAAAGTACGTTCACTTGTATCGGCGTTAAAATACCAAGCCAAGTTGACTCCGAACTCGCAATGATTTTCTTAGTAAAGAGCGATAAAGGGGATGAGTCAACAAAATGGCGAGTTGGTGTTGATCTAACTGCTGTTTTGCTTCTGAGTTTTGGACACCATGCATCTATATCCTCGATGATGAATAAATCTTCAAGTGCACTAATATAGTCATCTAAGCATAAGTCAATAAAAATCCCAAACTTGTAGAATGTAAATTCCTAAACTTGTAGGATTGTTATTCCCAAACTTGTAGATTTCTGTGTTTTGTTCATACGGTATAATAGATTTGAATTTATACCGATTCTTATACCGTTTGATAGATATATTATGCGAGGTTATAACAATATATGTCGGAAAAGATAAAGGTGCTCATGGTTTGCCATGGTAACATCTGTGCTACCCTTGAAAGCCTTGAAAACACGGCGTTTAGCGGTATTTGAATACCCGTTTTACCCTTGCTTTACCCTTGTATTTTGTACCATTAACAAACGAAGGTCACCTCAGGTACAATTATAATATTGCATAAGCAAGCATTTGTAAGCCTCCTTCATAGAGGCTTTTTCATTTTGAAGAAACGAAAGATTTTGTGAATCAATTCGCAATATCTAAGTATCTAGTCAATATCCCTCTATTGTCACTACTCGAACAATTCTAACTGTTTACTAATATAATGTTTGAAGATATAATTAATTCGGAAGAAACCGAGTCGGAAGGAACCGAATAAAATGAAATTTATTGGAAGAGAAGAAGAATTGAAGAAATTAAGTAAGGCTATCAATTCGGAAGAATTGATGTTTGGACTTATATACGGAAGAAGGCGTGTAGGCAAAAGTGAACTTGTAAGTCATGCTATATCAAACATTGAATACAGGAGCTTTTATTACGTATGCAAACAAGTATCAGCTGAAAGTAATGCATCTGGATTATCCGATATTGTGTCAGAAACATTAGGATTACCTAAGCTTGGTTATAGCGACATTGAATCGTTGTTGAATTACATTTTCGAACTTTCAACAAAGGAAAAAATGGTACTTGTATTAGATGAGTATCCTTATTTAAGAGAGTCCGTAAAAGGAATGGACAGTATATTACAATCTTTAGTTGATAAGTACCGTAAAACATCAAAATTGACTTTGATTATTTTGGGTTCATATGTCGAAGTAATGAAATCTCTTCTTGAAAAAGAGAATCCGCTTTATGGACGTGTAGATGTTACTATCGATCTAAAGCAAATGGATTACTATGAATCATCACTGTTTTATCCTAATTACTCTGCTGAAGATAAGGTGAGAATATATTCAGTATTTGGAGGAATTCCTTACTATAATCGACTGGTTGATGACGCAAAAAGCGTTGAGGAAAATATAATAGATTTGATTGCATCACCTGGTGCCAGACTGGAAAATGAGGTGTCTTCATATCTTAGGTCAGAATTATCAAAAATGGTGAATGCAAATGAAGTGTTTGAGGCATTATCTCGAGGTTACTCTAAGTATAATGACATACTCTCTCAATCTCATGTTTCGAGTGGCCCAACTCTTGTTGATGTATTGGATAAACTAATCAAAATGGAGGTTGTAGAAAAAACAGCGCCTATTAACGACAGTTCAAACAGGAAGAAAACATCATACAGAATTTCTGATAATCTTTCTCTTTTCTACTATAGATATGTTTTTAAGTATTCATCTCAGATGAAAATAATGAATTCCGAGACGTTCTATAAGAAATATATTGAAAAAGATTTTGAAGAATACTATGTACCACATATGTTTGAAAATGTTTGTAGACAATATCTGATACGCGAGAACAGAGCTGGAAGAATTGAACCGGTAATTGAGAGAATTGGTAAGTATTATTATGATGATCCAAAGAATCGAACCAACGGTGAATTTGACATCGTAACTGAGGATGAAAAAGGTTATGGCTTCTACGAAGTAAAATTTAGAAAGAAGCAAGTATCTAATGAGGTTATCGATGAAGAAATATCACAAGTAGAAGCGACAGGCCTTAACTGCTATAAGTACGTATTTTTTTCAAGAAGCGGATTCAATTGCGATGGCAGAGATAATGTTAGGTTAATTAATCTTAGCGATATATTCGTTGGTGAATAAGAGGATTAGAAAAATGATAAAAGTGCTATTTATATGCCATGGCAACATAGGTTGTTCTTGCTAAAACCCTTATAAAACAAGGCTTTTCTAGACTGAGTTAAGTTTTTTACCCTTGTTTTACCCTTTAAAATTTGTACCTTTTCACTTATCAAAGAAGGTCACCTCAGGTACAACGAATAAAGAATTTACTACTTAAAAGACAGAAGGCAATCCCGTAGAGGATTGCCTTTGTATTGAGTAATTATTCAGTTGTAAAATAACAGAAGACTATTCTTCGTCATCACCGCATTCAGTGGCATCCTCTGCTTCAACTTCAGCATCAACATATTCTGAAATCTCATCATACATACCATCGAGATTTCTCATAATCTCTATTGTAGTCTCTTCACCGTCCTCGTCGAAAAGAGTTGGGTTAATGCCTAATTTAGATAACTGCTCATAGCACTTGAGAATTTTCTTCAATCCTATTTCATCAGTGTAATCGTAAAACAGTACATATTCATTGCTATTGATTCTTGTAGTTATATCAGAAATAGAGAGAGAAGGTTCAAGTTTTCTAATAATTGCGACACACTTCGCAATAGGACTTCCTTTTGGAACCTTAATACCGATCATATCAGTCATGTCAATCATGTTTATTTCTCCTTGTATTCGTTAATCTTTTAAAAGGTCTGCCGGGTGAACTGTTTTTGAAATTTCCACCATGCCAATAATATAAATGTTCTTCAAAGGAAACTGGAAAGATTATATTATGATTTCCAGCTAAATGAGGATATTTATTAACACTATAGGTATGGTGTCCCTGCATGCTTTTCCCATTGATTTTGGGAGTTTTTTTGCGGAGAATATCACTTCGCTGTTCAGCTGTCCAATTTCTTGTGAGTGGCAATCCCTTCTTAATGCGGATGCGTTCTTTTCTCCAGAAGACTTTTACTGCACGCTTTCGCTTTTTATCTAGCCTTGTCATGCGGTCGAGTTTTTTATACTCGTCTCTTGTAGCTGTTCTTGCATCTCTTTTTGCCCTAATCTTTTTTAGACTTAAAGAGCTCTTATGCTTAACAGGATGTTCTCGCAAATCTAATCCTTTTGTTCTCTCTTTGATTATAACATCTTCAGAGATAGGAGTATTGGAAAATTTGCGTTCTCCAGTAGTGCCGCGAAAGTGACCACTTGTTGGTTTACTCATGTGGCACCTCCTTAGCAAAAGCTAAACTAGTTTTACTCGGGAAGGCAACGATATTAATTCCAGCTTCTCTAGCTTTTATGAAGATTTCATAATTAGCAGAACCGTATATTATTATCGTATGAGGTTTTAGCAGTTCTATAGTCTTAAGGAACCCTGATTCAAAATATGGTCTATTCTGAATTTTATTTATTCCACTTGCTACAGTGCCTATAGCGATAATTCCATTAAGAGGAATGCCATCAAAGCAATA
>JAZUDH010000053.1:0-64616 GCA_045639565.1 Lachnospiraceae bacterium | reverse complement strand
AAACTGTCAAGATTAACTCTAGCTAATCTTTCCCGTTTACTGTTTTTCTTGGGTAGTTTCTTTATAGTGAGTTCTCTCTCACTTCTGAATATCTCAAAGATTTTCAGGGTTGCATTGTTGTTTGATTGTCAATGTTCATTTTATCAGAACTAAGTAGTTCTGAGCGGAGAGGATGGGATTCGAACCCATGTGCCCGTGAAGGCAAACGGTTTTCAAGACCGCCTCGTTATGACCTCTTCGATACCTCTCCATATTTGTTTGTCAGCTGCTTTTGTGTTGCTCAGCAGCGCAAGATTTATATTAGCAAAAGTGGTTTTTCTTGTCAACAATTATTTTCATTTTTTTTAAGAAAATTTATTGCTGTTTGAAAGTCCTCAATGGTAGTAATTTTTATATTGCAGTAGTCGCCTTTGGAGATGTGGATTTTTCTGTTACCATACAGTTCCATAACACTCGAATCGTCGGTTACCTTAACTTCAGGATGTGCTTTCAATTTATTATAAGCATCCATCAGTTCGCTACACAAAAATACTTGAGGAGTTTGGATTATCCAGACCAGATTTCTATCTGGAGTAGATACCACATAACCACTCTCATCAACCGTTTTGACCGTGTCCTTACTGTTCACCGCCACAACAGCCGAACCGTAATGTATCACATCTTCTTTGGCAGTGTCAAGCACTTTTTTTGAAATATTTGCGCGAGCTCCATCATGTACGTAAACATAGGTATTTTCAGGTTCACGCACTGCCAAAAGTCCATTGTAAACCGAGTCGCTTCTTTCTTTGCCACCGCCCACTATAGCCACAACTTTAGTGAACGAATACGCATCGACGATATTGCTTTTTATGTAGTCCTTAAACTCATCTGCGCATACAATAATAATTTCGTCAATAAAGCTTTCCTGCATAGTCTTTAATGAATAATAAAGAACAGGTTTACCATTAAGATCCATATATTGTTTAGGAATATCCCCGCCTATACGAGAACCCTTTCCCGCAGACAAAACTATAGCAACATGCTTCATTATCTTTCTCCCAATCTAAGATTAGGTACTGCATTTAAATCATACCCGCTTACATTGCCCTTAATAAACTCATAGTAGCCAGCTGCGCCTATCATGGCAGCATTATCTGTACATAGTATAGGAGAAGGTCTATAGAATGCTACTCCCTCTTTTTTACAAGCTTCCTCTAACGCTGTTCTTAGGTGAGAGTTAGATGCAACTCCTCCTGCGATTGCAAAGGTCTTCATCCCTGATTCTCTAACCGCAGTCATAGAGTGCTCTACTAAAACATCAACAACAGCCTTCTGAAATGATGCGGCAACATCAGCCTGAATTATCTCTTCGCCCTTCATTTCACAAGAATTTAAATAGTTTAATACAGCAGACTTAAGCCCACTGAAGCTAAAATCATATACCGAGCCATCAACCTTGGCGCGAGGGAACTTAATTGCGTCAGGATTACCATCATATGAAACCTTGTCAATTTTGGGTCCACCCGGATATCCTAATCCTATAGCTCTAGCAACCTTATCAAACGCTTCGCCAGCTGCATCATCTCTAGTACGGCCTAATATTTCGTACTTTCCATAATCTAGCACTTTTACCAGGTGCGAGTGTCCTCCCGATGCAACCAGGCACACAAAGGGAGGCTCTAACTCCTTGTTTTCAATATAGTTAGCGCTAATGTGTCCTTCAATATGATGAACTCCCACTAAAGGAATTTTGCTTGCAAAAGAAATGGCCTTGGCTGCCGATACTCCTACGAGTAATGCACCTACAAGACCAGGACCGTAGGTTACAGCTATAGCATCTATGTCTTTTAAGGTAACATCAGCCTTTTTTAACGCTTCTTCAATTACCTGGTTAATCTGTTCTGTATGCTTTCTTGATGCAATCTCAGGAACCACACCTCCATACAGAGTATGCAAGTCAATCTGAGAAGAAATAATATTACTTAAGACCTCACGTCCATTTTTTACTACTGCTGCCGCTGTCTCATCACATGATGACTCGATAGCAAGTATCAATTTATCGCTCATTTACCTGTTCCCAGCCATAGATACGCCAATGGCTGTTATCGTCCTTTCTCAAGATAAAGACTTCATTCACTTTGACAAGGTCTTTACCATTTTTAACATTATAAGTACACCAAAGTCTTGCACATTCATGCCCGCCTTCGGTAAAGTATTCTACATCCGTACTTGCTGATATCTCATAGCTTGAAACCTTGTAGCCATTTGATTTGTTTGTTGCAATTTCTTTCTTAAGATCCCCGATATACCAATCATATTCTTTGGCCGATGCAAGTTCATCGTCATAAATTTTAAGCATCTTGTCAGCAAGCTTTACAATATCTTCATCCGTTATTCCGTCTATGTAAAAGCATTTTGTCACTTCGCTAAAATACTTAACTACTTCTTTTGGTGAAGATGGGTAGTTAGTATCGAGGTTTCTAAGTAAACAATCGGTCACAACAGATGATGTTCCTGGAGTTTTTTCCTCGCTAGTATTTTTCTTGGTAAGATGACCATAGTAAAACAAAATCATAACAGCCAAAGCGGCTATCAGAATAGTGCCTTTTAATCCGGTGAATTTCATCTTGTGTTTATCCATAAGCTTACCTCTACTCTTCGTTTACAAAGACTTAGTCTTCAAACATAAGGTCAACAGTCTGACCATCGCGACTAATAACGGTGTTAGCAAATATCTTTCTGGTTTCTTTTTTATAATCGTCTGGATTTGGAAGTGATGGCGAATAGTGAGTAAGCCACAGCTCCTTGACACAGGCATCTTTAGCCATTGTGGCAGCTTCATAGAATGTCATGTGCTTATGTTCTTTGGCCTTTTCTAGTTTATCAGGCTCGCCGTACATACCTTCGCAGATAAAAAGATCTGCGCCAGCTGCATTTTCAACAATAAAGTTTGTGGGGCGAGAATCCGTGCAATATGTAACTTTTAGTCCTTTTCTAGCGCCACCCAATACCATATCCGGAGTATATGTAATTCCATCCAATGTTACAGTCTGCCCCTTCTGTAAAGGGTTCCAAAGCTTAAGAGGGATATTATTAGCTTTTGCCCTTTCTGGGTCAAACTTAGCCAGACGGTCAACCACAATATTATACCCATAACAGATTACATTGTGATTTACTCTGAAGGCTTCAATTTTGTAGCCATCAAATTCAAAGGTCTGGAAATTGTCGTTTATTTCAATTAAAGAAAGTTCAAAAGGGAGCTCTGGCGCTATCATTCTAAGGGCAGGAATTACTTTTAATAATCCTTTTGGGCCTATAATAACAACAGGTTCTGTTCTTTCGGCATTGCCCATCGTAAGGAGCATGCCAGGAAGACCACTGATGTGGTCGGCGTGAAAGTGAGTAAAGCATATAACATCAATAGGCTTAGGGCTCCAACCCTTTTCTTTGAGAGCAATCTGCGTGCCTTCTCCGCAGTCAATCAATATGCTGCTGCCATTATATCTAGCCAGCATTGATGTAAGCCAACGTCTAGGAAGGGGCATCATGCCACCGGTTCCAAGTAATGCAACTTCTAACATAAGTGTCTCTTTCTATAAATTATAATTAATGAAGCCACATAACATATGCGTCTTCAACGGGTTTTTCGTAGAAATTTTTGCGAACCCCCGCACTTTCAAAGCCCAGACTTTCATATAGTCTGACCGCTGGTGCATTAGATACGCGTACTTCAAGGGTGTAATCGTTTATTTTGCTTTCTCTACCCCGCTTAAGCAAAGCCTCCATGAGGATTTTCGATAAACCTTTTCCTCTAAAGCTTTCTTCGATTACAACATTATTTATATATCCTTCGAATCCATTATATGTGTATCCTGCAGTTCCAACAGGAGTACCGTCAACTAATATGACCATATAAACAGACTGATTATCCTCTATCAGATGCTTAAAATCTTCTTTTTTCCAGGGCATAGAAAAAGAACGGGACTCAATATCGGAAATTATATCAAGATCATCATCTTGCAAATCTCTTACACTAATTTCCATTCATAGCCTCATTTCTTTCACGTTCTGCCTGTGAAAGTCTTAAATAGTCAGGAACATGCTCTCTTGCATCAACGCTTTTTCCTGCTTTAAACAGCTTAAGTCCCAGGGTAGCAACTGAAGCTGCGCTTTGCATAGCACGATTGGCCGGAGCATAAGTAAAAGGAACCTTAACCAGGGTTTCCAGTTTGTCTTTAAATACCTTGAGCCCATCGCCCAGGAATATAACCGGCCTTCCTAAATCGTTGACCTTTTCTATTATTTCTTCTATTCCAAGAGCGGATGCTTTAAGAATTGTATTCAACTCTTCATCGCTTCCGTTTTTAGTAAACTCATAAAGGCCCGTATATACCTGCTCGCGCCTTGCATCCATAAGTGGACATACTAATTTGTCTGTGCCAAAGAAATTGTATGCCAAAGCATCTGTTGTAGGAATTTCAACTATAGGAATATTAAGCGCAAGGCCTAATCCCTTAGCGGTTGAAGATCCTATTCTAAGACCTGTAAATGAGCCAGGTCCTTTTGAGATAGCAATTGCATCTACTGATGCCAAATCAAGCTCTGTCATCTTAGTAATTTCATCAAGCATAGGCACTAAGGTCTGCGAATGAGTCTTTTTATATGTAACAGAATATTCAGCAATTAGGGTATCCTCGTCTATGATAGCTACCGATGCTGTTATTCCCGAACTGTCAATTCCTATTATTTTCATTACTGCACGCTTTCTGTTACTCGAAATCTATAATTTCGATTTTTCTATAATCAAATCCTTTTGAAGGATTCTTTTCAATTGTAATCTGAGTATGCTTTCTAGGAATAATCCCCTCGATAAGATTAGCCCATTCAATAAAGCATATTCCATCACCGTAAAAATAGTCTTCGTACCCTAGCTCGTCCATTTCAGACTCATCACCGATACGATATACATCAAAGTGATAAAAAGGAAGACGTCCCTCATCATACACCTGCATGATGGTAAATGTAGGACTGTTCACAGGTTCATCTATTCCTAGTCCCTTAGCTACGCCCTGTGTGAAGACAGTTTTCCCCACACCAAGATCACCAAGAAGGGTATATACCGTTCCAGGCTTAGCTTCCATTCCTATTCTTTGGCCTATATTAAAGGTCTCATCTGTACTGAAGGTTTCGTATATCATTAATAATCCTGCCTCAAAGCATAGTTTTACTAATTAATAATATACTTAATTTTGAAAAGTCGCAAGTTAACAAACATTAAGGGCTTCCCTTTGCCGCTCACGCAAAAGAAAGCCCTACTAATGGAGTCATATAAAATTCTTGTAAAATTAGTTATTGCCCTTTAATAATCTTGATAAAGGCTTATAGATTAATACTGTGATTAATACACTAAGTAATCCCTTAATAATAGTAAAGGGAAGGTTAAAGATAAGTAAGCACTGAATAATTGATTTTACCGAAGGAATAATTGCCTGGTACATGCTTAATACTACCTCTTCAGGAAGGAAGTTATAGTAGAAAGGATATACTACAAAGATGTTAGAGGGAAGTGAAATAAGTCCCATGATAACAGCACCTGCGATACCACCGATAATAGCGCTCTTCTTGCTCTTTTTCTGCTTGTAAATAAAGCCAGCTGTGCATGTGAAAACTGCGCCTAAGATAAAGTTAGAAAGCTCACCTACTGTGAAGCTCTGAGAAGCAGCACAGTGAATTAAATTCTTAACTAACTCAATTAATACACCAACGAATGGTCCATAGGCAAATGCACCGATAAGTGCAGGTAAGTCTGATAAGTCAAACTTAATAAATGAAGGGATGAGCATAGGAATGGGGAATTCAATGTACTGAAGCACGATTGAAACCGCTGCAAGCATGCCTACTCCTACGATTACTCTTGTTGAGAATGCCTGTTTTTTGTTAGCTGCCTGACTCTTGCTAGGATCAGGTCTTTCATTTGTTACGTTACTCATAACGATTTCCTTTCCGGCGCGGGACCGCCCGAAAAAAGAAAGACCCCGGAATAAAAATTCCAGGGTCGTGCATTTCAAATACTGCGCAAATATACGCACCACTTTAGCTCTTCTTTCATCCAGACTTTACTGTCGGTTCAGGAGTCTCACCTGATCAGCCGGAAAACCGGGTCGTGGACTTGTATTCATAGGAAACCTATAAATCATCACCACCGGTAGGGAATCACACCCAACCCCGAAGATATTTGTTTATTTATTAACAATACGTATACTACTACGCTTTTGCTTTTTCGTCAAGACGCATTGTAAGACTAATTCTCTTCTTGGCTACATCAACTGACATTACCTTTACGTCAACGATATCGCCTACGCTTACAGCTTCTAAAGGATGCTTTATGAATTTATCTGTAATCTGCGATATATGAACAAGGCCATCCTGGTGAACGCCGATATCTACGAATACACCAAAGTCGATTACGTTTCGAACAGTTCCCTTTAAAATCATGCCAGGCTTTAGGTCCTTCATGTCTAAAACGTCACTTCGTAAAATAGGCTTAGGCATATCCTCACGAGGATCTCGTGCAGGCTTTTCAAGTTCTTTTAAAATATCATCTAAGGTTATCTCGCCTATGCCAAGTTCCGCGGCAAGCTTGGTTCTATCCTTAATCTTAGAAGCGATTCCTGATACAGGCTTAACTGTAACCGAAGCTTCCTTCTTTTTAGGCTCATCGGTTGTAGTGTAGCTTCCACCTAATGCTGCAGCAAGAGCTGCGCCCATTGCAGTGTTTGTATTCTTGATTACTACCTTGTGTTCTTTAGGCTTCTGAGGCTTAGGTGCCGGTGCGGCGGCAGCTTCTTTTTGAGCTTTAGCTGTGTTTTTCCAGTTTTCCTTAACATCATCCATAGTAAGTCCCAGCTTATCAAGAAGCTTCATTGCTGCTTCATAAGATTCAGGATGCACACTTGTGGCATCTAAAGGATTGTCACCATTTAATATACGCATGAAACCAGCGCACTGTTCAAAAGCCTTAGGTCCAAGCTTAGGAACCTTTAATAACTGATTACGGTTTGTAAATCTTCCGTTGGCTTCACGGTACTCAACTATATTTTTAGCAATAACCTTGGTAATTCCTGAAATATACTCAAGCAAAGGTGCTGATGCTGTATTTAAATCAACGCCGACCTTGTTTACACAGTCTTCGACTACTCCAGTCAACGCATTAGAAAGCTTCTTTTGATCCATATCATGCTGATACTGGCCTACGCCAATAGACTTAGGATCAATCTTTACAAGTTCAGATAGAGGATCCTGCAAACGTCTTGCCATCGAAGCCGAGCTACGCTCACCTACGTTAAGGTTAGGGAATTCTTCTGTTGCAAGCTTACTTGCAGAGTATACAGAAGCTCCAGCTTCGTTAACAATGATATACTGAACAGGAACATCAATTTCTTTAATTATCTCTACGATTACCTGCTCAGATTCTCTTGATGCAGTTCCATTTCCAAGTGATATTAATGATACATTGTATTTTTTAATGAGCTGCTTTATAACAGCCTTTGTTTCAGCAATCTTATTCTGAGGCTCAGTAGGATATACTACAGTTGTAGTAAGAACTTTACCTGTAGGGTCGACTACGCAGATTTTACATCCGGTTCTAAATGCAGGGTCCCAGCCTAGTACGACCTTACCAGCAATTGGAGGTGCCATCAAGAGCTGCTCTAAGTTCTTTCCAAATACAGAGATAGCTCCGTCCTCGGCCTTGTCTGTAAGCTCAGCTCTAATTTCTCTTTCAATGGCAGGAGAAATGAGTCTATCGTAGGCATCCTTTATTGTGTCCTTTAAAACAGGTGTTGTAAACTGATTGTCCTTTAGTATTACTTTCTTTTCTAAATAAGTAAGAATACGGTCGATAGGCGCGTTGACCTTTATAGTCAAAACTTTTTCAGCTTCACCACGGTTAAGAGCAAGTACTCTGTGGCCTGCAACCTTTTTGATAGGTTCTTCATAAGAATAGTACATTTCATATACGCTCTCAGCCTTGTCATCCTTGGCAGTCGAGGTGATGATACCTTCATCAAAGGTCACCTGTCTAATATATGTACGGTAGTCAGCTTCATCTGAGATGCTTTCAGCAATGATGTCCATTGCACCCTGCAAAGCGTCGGCTGCTGTTGCAACTTCTTTTTCAGCATTAACATACTTAGAAGCTTCAGCTGTTAATTCTTCAGTTGCATTCATTTCCAATATGAAGTTAGCTAAAGGCTCTAAGCCCTTTTCTTTGGCAACAGATGCTCTTGTTTTACGCTTAGGACGGTATGGACGGTATAAGTCTTCGACCATAACCATTGTCTCAGCGCTTATAATCTTGTTTTTAAGCTCTTCTGTAAGTAATCCCTGACTTTCAATACTCTGTAATACTGTTTCTTTCTTGTCTTCCAGATTTCTAAGATAAGTAAGTCTCTCATTAAGGTCACGGAGCACTTCGTCATTAAGTGAGCCTGTAACCTCCTTACGATATCTTGCGATAAAGGGGATAGTATTTCCTTCATCAATAAGCTTTACGGTAGCTTCAACCTGTTCGCGTCGAACCTTTAGTTCTTCAGCAAGTTTTAAAATAATATCCATTTAGTTTCCTTTCATATATAAAAACTACCTCATAATTATATCGAATTTAGTCGAGATAGTAAATTAAATTATCCTTAATCTGAATGCTTAAAAGTATTGAGAAACCCGGTTGAAAAGATTATAATTAGTGCAATTTATGGTATATTTTTCGAACGATTTCCTAAAGAAAAGAGGTTGAAAATGGATATAGTAGTTTTAGCAGGTGGGGTATCCACTGAACGTAATGTGTCACTAAAGACTGGATATATGGTAGGTAAAGCCCTTCGTGAAAATGGTCACAGAGTTATTATTTTAGATGTATTTATGGGCTACAAGGACTATGAAGAGGACTTAGGCGATGTGTTTGCTAATGCCGATGCTATCGGATTAAAGGATACAGAGATTAGTGAAACTGCTCCTGATCTTGATGCGGTAAAGGCAAGTCGAAAGGATAAGAGCAGCTGTTTCTTTGGCCCTAACGTATTACAGATTTGTAGGAAGGCTGATATTGTTTTCATGGCGCTTCATGGCGAGAACGGTGAAAACGGCAAGGTACAGGCTACCTTTGATTTATTCGGAATTAAGTATACGGGAAGTGATTATTTAAGCAGTGCCATTGCTATGAATAAGCAGATGGCTAAACAGTTTATGGATACTGTGGGCGTGCCTAATCCTAAGGGAGTACTCATGCTTAAGGCCGAAAGATGCGATGATGTAAGCAAGCTTGGAATCTCTCTTCCTGTTGTTGTTAAGCCCTGCGCCGGCGGCTCAAGCATCGGAGTTACAATAGCTCATTCTAAAGATGAGTTTGTGGCTTCACTTGATGAGGCTTTCAGATGGGAAGACAGTGTAATCATTGAAGAGTACATTAAGGGACGTGAATTCTCAGTCGGAGTAATCGAAGGAAAGGCTCTTCCTATTATAGAGATTGCTCCTTTAGTAGGTTTTTATGATTACAAAAATAAATACAAGGCAGGTAGCGCAGTCGAGACCTGTCCTGCAGTTATTTCAGATGAAGAAACTAAAAAAATGCAGGAATATGCCGTTAAGGTAGCTGAGGTTATAGGTCTTTCTACATACTCACGTATCGATTTTCTAATTCGTGAAGATGGAAATATGTTCTGCCTTGAAGCTAATACACTTCCTGGCATGACTCCTACGAGTCTTCTTCCTCAGGAAGCTAATGTGGTTGGTATGAATTTCAACCAGTTATGTGATTATCTTATCGAGATTTCTCTCAAGAAATATGAATAGGTTATAAATTATGAATAATGCAATGGAAAAGATGACTCTTGAAGCATTAGTAAGAGTCACTGGCGGGGTCTATCATGGTGATCCCGCTCTTTTAAAAGAACATATTACCGGAGCCGTAATAGACTCAAGAAAGGTTGAGGAAGGAAACCTTTTCGTAGCCATACCCGGTGAACGAGTGGATGGACATTCTTTTGCCGCTGACGTACTAAAAAACGGTGCTTTATGCGTGCTTTCAGAAAGAGAGCTTGAAAATGTTGATGGCCCGTACATACAGGTAGAATCCACCTTAGTGGGCTTTAATCAAATTGCCAGAGCCTTTAGACAAGAGCTCACAATTCCTGTAATCGGTGTAACCGGAAGTGTAGGCAAGACCTCCACCAAAGAAATGGTTGCTTCGGTTTTAGGCGCTAAGTATAACGTTTTAAAAACTATCGGAAATTTCAATAATGAGTTAGGGCTTCCTCTTACTCTTTTTAGAATTCGTCTAGAACATGAGATTGCAGTTCTTGAGATGGGAATTGACCACTTCAAGGATATGGAGCGCTTAGCTAAAATGGCGATTCCTAACGCAATGATTATTACTAATGTCGGAACTGCTCACCTTGAATTTTTAGGCGATCGCGATGGTATCCTAAGAGCCAAGACTGAATGCTTTGATTATATGCAAGACGAGAGCTTTGTTGTTCTAAACGGCGATGATGATAAGCTTATCACGCAGAAAATGGTGAATGGTAATCGTCCGATCTTTTACGGAATGACTGATACTTCATATGATGGTGATGCTAATGATATTTATGCTTCGGATATTGAAAATTTAGGCTTCGAAGGCATGAAGGTGACCATAAATACACCATTAGGAAGCTTCAGAGCGCATATCCATATTCCTGGAGAACATAATGTAATGAATGCTCTTGCAGCTACGGCTGTAGGACTTAAAATGGGACTTTCTCTTGATGAAATATCTAAAGGAATCGATAATGCACGTACCATTCAAGGACGTACAAATCTGATTCATGCTCACGATATGATAATCGTAGATGACTGCTACAACGCAAGTCCTCTATCAATGAAAGCAAGTCTTAAGATGTTATCATCGGCTTTTGGCCGTACAATCGCTGTTCTAGGCGACATGGGTGAGCTTGGAACGGATGAGCTTATGCAGCATCGCGAAGTTGGTATAAGTGTATCCGAAAATAAAATTGATGTGCTTTTTGCCGCAGGAACGCTTGCAAGAGAATATGTAGACGGTGCCTTATCAGTGAACCCCGCACAAGAGATTCACTATTTTGAAGACACTTTATCTCTCTTAAGCGAGCTAAAAGCTTATGTAAAAGCTGGCGATTCAATTCTTATAAAAGCAAGCCACTTCATGGGATTTGATGATATTGTAAAAGAAATGACTGAATAAATATGACATCTTGGGGACGGGGTTAAAAATGTCATTTTTAACCCCGTCCCTTTGCATGCGCAGATTTATTTTCCTACTTATACATCATTCTTGCGAAAAGATCTGAGATATTTAGATATTTCCAGTTAAAAACCATTACACTATCTTCGTTATATTTTTCATATTCATAGAAATGTCTATTATTCACCCACTCTGCATCATACTTTATCATTACAGGGCATGCATCAAGTCCTAAGCTATCTAAGAGTTCATAATCACATTCTGATTCAATTACTGTAGGCAATATGTCAAGATTTACTTTTGCCACAATGTAATCAGGCTTAAGTAGGGCCAAAGAAATGTATGTTGCAAGAATAGTAACCACTCCAAATCTGTAGAGCCTGAAGTTGTCCCTAAAGATAAAAATGATTACTCCCACAAAGCAGATTGCCACAGTGATAAGTCCCCATATACCCCATATTCTCTTTCTAGTAAGTCCATGGCAGATATTAACGTACTGCCATAATCTGTATGAACTTGAACCTATCATTAAATATGTACAGGCTGAAATGAATGTAAGTATAAATTTGAGGAGATTATTCTTTTCAAAAAAAGCAATCCCTGAGATTACAATGATTAGGTTTATAATGCTTAACCACATTAGCTGGAATACACCTTCTTTGGCATACGAAGCATAGGTATAACCTGCTGGAAGTGTATGTTTTCCGAAGAGATAGACAAACTGAATCACGGAAAATGCGCCATATACAATTGAAATCAATATTCCTACAGTGATTGCAATTAAGGGGCTATTTCGTCTTATTGATATAGCTTCGATTTTAAAGTCTTTACTAAGAATAAATCTCGAAACACAGTAAACTAGTAAAAAGACAAAAGCCATAATAAAGATAAAGCTTATTATTTTGCTCAGTTTAAAGTCAGGAATAATATTCTTAAACACATCAGCAAAGACTGCATCCGCTGAGCATAGGAGCGAAATAATTACAATCAGTAAGGGAATCGATATAAGCAGGCCAATTCCTACCTTCATTGCATCTGATTTTCCTTTTGTAGTAGTCATATTTTTTCTTATCAGCATGAAATCTTTTATTGGAGCATCAAGCTTAAGAAGTCCACCGAAAATAGATGTAAACCATGCCTTAACATGCTCTATGATTCCCCATGCTCCATCCTCGACAAATCCGTTTATCAAAAGATTTAATGTAAGCGCCACGATTGCGTATTTATTAATCGTCGCCATAAATTCGTCATCAGACAGGAAAGTTGCAAAAGCTAACAGTGCAAGTGCTATCAGATATAATATGCTTGTAAGCTTTATTTTCCTATCTAACAATTTCATTACTACAATAAAGTAGCAGATTGTTGCTGCCGTAATCATTACAGTAATAATTCCGCAATGGTTAGCGCCCATAAATGAATAAACATCATGTTCCAAAAATGCCACAAACATAGCAAGTAGGATTGTGGGAAGTAAGAAAACCTTACCCATTTTAATTCTGGTTTCGTCACTCTCTACATTCTTATTAACAAACTTTTTGAAATCCTCTTCTCTAAATACAGGCGGCATCGGCATCTGTACTTCACCATTAGTTTCAATAATAGGTTGAATATTTGTTTCAAGTTTAGTTTCCATTATAATCATTCTCCATATAGTATTTATGAATTAACCCTTCGTAGGAAAGTGCGTCCACCTCCTTACAAGGGGACAATAACATGTTTTTTTGTAAAATGCAACACATTTTTATTGTAATTCGATAAATACTATCTTCTTTGCAGATATTATTGAGTGGTTTTTAATAATTATTGGTTGACTTTCAATAAATCAAGATGTAAAGTATAATTACAAAATGACATCTTCGGGAAGGGGTTAAAAATGTCATTTTTGTATGCGTTGCGTTAGCGAAATGACATTTTTAACCCCGTCCCCAAGATGTCACTTTATAGGAGGTATATGGTATGGATTTTAAATCAATAAAGAATGGGATGCGTGGATTTATAGTGACACTAGCAGTAATAGGCGGTATCTTTTATGCGTATGCAGTTCCGGTAATAGGAAAAACGCTAGCTGATAGATATCCTGAGTTTTCTCATTGTTACTATCCATGGCTCATATTTATTTCAATTACCGCGATTCCTTGCTACATAGTCCTGGTTGAGCTTTGGAATCTTTCAACTATTGTAGGAAAGGATGCTGTATTTCAGCCTGCGACTGCTAAACTATTCGGTAGAATATCTCTTTTAGCATGTATCGATATTACATTCTTTTTCATTATGAATGTAGCATTTATATTAATTGGGATGAGCCATCCGACTATCCTGATTGCGTCAATCGTAGTGACAATAATCGGAGCTGCTTTTTCTTTTTGTGCCAAAGTAGCTTCAGAATATATAGGTCAAGCAGCTAAGCTTCAAGAAGAAAGCGATTTAACAATCTAAAAGGAGGCTACCATGGAAAATGAAGAATTATTGAATGGCGAGCTTATCTTTAATCTAGATGTAATGTTAGCCAAAAGAAAAATGTCCCTTACCGAACTAGCTCAGGGCGTGGGCATCACCATTTCTAATATGTCGATTTTAAAAACCGGAAAGGCTAAAGCAATTAAGGTTTCAACGCTTATAAAAATATGCGATATCTTAGACTGCCAGCCAGGGGATATTCTAGAATTCAGACGCTTATGATAAGCGTCGATGTATACAGACGGACAAAGTGTGCCCGTGGAGTGGAACGTTAGGGACAGTCCTACGGGCCAAATGCCTCCGTCCCTAACGTACTACCGTGCAGTGCGTAGAAAAATGACATTTTTAACCCCGTCCCCAGTATTCACTATTGTCAGCGTTTTGCTATCTTCCACTTACCGTCTTTAATTTCAGTCTTTCCTGCATACTCATCTGTATCAGGTATTTCAATGCTCCATATGAGCTTGTCTTCCTCGCCTAGGGCTTTAATAGTTACTCCTCTTAGGTCATCGAATCCATCAATTGCTTCGAGCCAGACCTCGTCGCCCATAGTAAACTTCTCATCTTCTGCGTTACAGCAACCTCCAGATGATTCAGCGCTTGAGACAAAAATTGTATATACTTCATCACTTGCTACTGTTAAAAAATATCTAGGTTCAGGTTGTTCCTTGACAGAGGTTGTCCCTAGTGGTTTAAAGCCGCAAGCAGTAATGCCTGCCATGAGTAATAACACAACACATACTCTGATAATTTTCTTCATATACAGGCCCTCCAAACTACAGTACAACTATTGCAACTAAAACAGCAAAAAGAACCATTGCTGATAAATCAACCACCATATGAAACACTGTTTCATTTACATTCTCATTGACTTCTTTATTTACATTTTTCATTTTAATAATCTCCTTTATATATCAACTCTATGCTCATATCATAAATTATGTTTTTGTATATTTTGCATTTCTCTTTATTAAGGTTTTATTTAAAGGTGATAAAGGAATATTAAGATGTATGAAGAAAAATGAAGGGTACGCCGAAACGTACCCTCCTATAAAGTAACATTGAAAGTATTATTGATAGTTATGCTGAAGACATTATCAGAAACTATAAATTATCTGAATCAAGAACTATGGTAAATGGTCCATCATTTAACAAATCCACCTGCATATAGGCGCCAAAAGATCCTTTTTCGGTATGGTATCCTGCTTCCTTGCATTTTTCTATTATGTATTCATACATTTCATTAGCCATATTGGGTTCACCAGCCTCAAAGAAAGAAGGTCTGTTACCCTTCTTACAGTTAGCATAAAGCGTAAACTGTGATATCAGTAAAAGTTCGCCATTAACATCGGCCAAAGAAACATTAGTCTTTCCCTCTGAATCTTCAAAAATGCGTAGTCCTAGCATCTTTTTAATCATTTTATCAGCAACTTCCCTGGTATCATCATTAGAAACACCTATCAATACCATAAAGCCCTTGCCAATCTTTCCAATAGTCTCACCCTCTACAGAAACGCTAGCATGCGTTACTCTTTGTATAACAAAACGCATATATCCTCCCTCTAAAAACTCTGTTTTTAATAGTATATATCATATACTAATAATGTGGTATGATATAAAATGTATTTCAAATAGAAATTGGAGATTATTATGGATCGAATAGTGCACGAGGAAGCCAGAGACAGAATGGCACGAACCGCTCGAATTATGGGAATAGTAAGCTTAATCATTGTAATTATAGTACCAACCCTTAATTTTTTCGGAATGATGCTTGGTGCCTTTTCTCTTCTACTGGCATTTCTTTCAAAAGGCCAAAGAAAAGGATATGACAAGGTTACAATACTTACAGCCTCTGTCGCAGTTGCTATAAGTGTAATCACAATTGGTGGTATGCTTATCAAGCTTTCAACTGACAGAGAATACAGGGATGCAAGATTAAACGAAGTAGCTGAAGTTTATAGTGAAATTTACGGGCCCGAGTACGCTGATTATTTCAACGAGATGAAAAGCTATTTTGATGACATGTTAGGAGAATAGCAATGCAGACATATAAAGAAAAATCCTTACGTGAGTTATATGACATTACTAGAGATCAGCTCATCGGTAAATATGGTGTAGCAGTCCTTGCTAATATACTGATAGGGCTTATTACACTGGTTACATTAAATCTTGTAAGTAACCTTTCAGAAGTTGTAAATGTAACTACTTATATCATTAACCTTGTTATTACACTTATCATAGACATATTGACCGGCGTACTAATCTTTGGAAGAAGTGCTTTTTTCTTAAAGCTTACAAGAGGAGATAATAACCTTAAAGTATCAGATATATTCATAGGCTTTAAGCGCTCGACAGACAAAGCTATTATTATTCAGTCAATCTATGTATTAACATCATTTGTAGATATTATTCCGTCTGTTTTAGTAAGAACAGGCATAATTCCTGTAAGTGTGGAAGTCCTTCCACTTTTTGGTTTGACCCTAACGTTATTACAGATTCTCGTAAAGCTTATTACGAACCTGTTTTTCATACTGGCTTTCTACATTTTAGTTGATCATCCTGATTACGATATTAAAAAAATATTGTCAGATTCAATTTATCTTATGAGAAACAAAAAAGGCAGATTATTACTAATCTACCTTTCTATGATTCCTCTTGGATTAATTGGATTCCTATCATGTGGAGTCGGATTGTTTTTAGTTGAAGCTTTCTACGAAACGCTCATCGCTAACTTCTACTTAGATATTATCAAGGAAGAACCCGTCTCTACTTATTCTGATTCGACCACTTCAGATATTCATTGATAAATAAATCAATGTCGCCATCTAAGACGGCACCAGCATTAGCGTTTTCAGCATTGGTTCTAGTATCCTTTACCATTGTGTAAGGCTGTAATACATAGGAACGAATCTGAGAACCCCAACCTATTTCCTTAACCTCACCGCGGATGTCGGAAAGTTTTTCGGCATTCGCTTCTTTTTTAAGTAAATACAACTTAGCCTTTAACATCTGCATGGCTTTGTCTTTATTCTGGTACTGGCTTCGCTCGTTCTGACACTGTACTACAATACCTGTAGGTAAGTGAGTAATACGGATAGCAGAAGAAGTCTTATTAACCTTCTGACCACCGGCACCGCTCGAGCGGAATACATCAATACGCATATCCTCTTCAGGAATATCAATATCTAAATCTTCTTCTATATCAGGCATTACATCAAGTGATACAAAGGAAGTCTGTCTTTTACCCTGTGCATTAAATGGTGAAATACGAACTAATCTGTGAACACCCTTTTCAGACTTAAGATATCCATATGCATTAAGGCCATTTACTTGGAATGTAACATTCTTAATACCCGCTTCGTCGCCTTCAAGAAAATCAAGCTCCTCTACAGAAAAGCCTTTTCTGTCAGCCCAGCGGTTATACATTCTGTATAGCATTCCAGCCCAGTCGCATGACTCAGTTCCACCAGCTCCAGCATTAAGTCTCAAAATGGCATTGCACTTGTCATATTCCTCATTTAAAAGGTTAGATATTCTAAGTTCCTCGAACTTAGAAATAAAATCATCAAGCTCAGCTCTTACTTCATCGGCATAGGCTTCATCAGTTTCATCCTCACCCATTTCAATAAGTGTGAGGATATCCTCAAACTGAGTATTTAAACCATTATAGGTATCTCTAATACCCTGAAGGCCACGAAGCTCCTTCATAAGATTATTAGATTTTTCAGGATTATCCCAAAAGCCAGGGGCTTCCATCTCCATTTCTAGTTCTTCGATTCGCTTCCCCTTTTCTGTAAGGCCCAGCGAAGCATACATTTCCTTTAGAGGTTCTTCGTATGTAAGCACCTCAGTTTTCATATTATCTAGTAAAACCACGTAAAACCTCTTACTTCATGCCACAGCACTGTTTGTATTTCTTGCCTGAACCGCAAGGACATGGATCGTTAGGATAAATCTTATCTGCATCCTTTTTAACAGGAGCCTTGGCCAAAGAATCATCCTTGTTAGTGCCAGTAACCTTGACAGCCTGTTCACGTTCGATGCTGTTTCCAACATGAACATGCATAAGCATCTGCACTGTCTGTTCCTTGATAGCGTTAGTCATGCTATCGAACATATCGTATGCCGCAGCCTTATATTCAATGATGGGATCCTTTTGAGCATAAGCTACAAGGCCAATACCATCTCTTAAATGAACCATATCATCAATGTGGTTCATCCATTTAGCATCAATACTCTTAAGTAGAATAACACGCTCAAGTTCTCGAATAATCTCTTCAGAAGGGAATTCTGCTTCCTTATCTTCATAAAGCTTAACAGCTTCTTCCTTGAGCATCTGTAACAACTGATTCTTTTTAGTAATACCAGCTGATACAACTCTTTCTTCTGTAACAGGAGTGATGGGCATGATAGGAAGTAATAAATGATTAAGACCTACAAAATCCCAAGCTTCCTTGTTTAAGTCTTCTCCTACAACCTGGTCAACAGCTGCTTCAACAAGATCAACTATCATCTTGTAGATTGCATCTCTCATGCTCTCGCCCTCAAGTACACGCTTACGTTCAGCATAAATGATTTCGCGCTGTTCGTTCATAACCTGATCGTATTCACATAATCTCTTACGAGTTTCAAAGTTTCTTTCCTCAATCTTCTTTTGAGCCTTTTCAATTGCCTTAGAAACCATGCCATGGTTAATTTCCTGACCCTTAGGAAGATTAAGCGACTGGAACATCATCTTAGTCTTTTCAGAACCGAACAATCTCATCAAATCATCTTCTAATGAGATATAGAACTTAGATACACCAGGGTCACCCTGACGGCCTGAACGTCCACGTAACTGGTTATCAATTCGACGAGATTCATGTCTTTCAGTACCTATTACCTTAAGTCCGCCAGCAGCTCTTGCCTGCTCGTCAAGCTTAATATCGGTACCACGGCCTGCCATGTTTGTAGCGATCGTAACTGACCCAACCTGACCAGCATTAGCTACAATTTCAGCTTCCAGTTCATGGAACTTGGCATTAAGTACGGTATGCTTGATGCCCTTTTTCTTTAGAATACGGCTTAGCTCTTCAGAAGCATCAATTGTAATTGTACCTACAAGGATAGGCTGTCCAGTTGCATGAGTCGCAACAATATCATTAACGATAGCATCAATCTTTTCTTCACGAGTGATATATACTGCATCGTTCATATCAATTCTGGCTACAGGAACATTAGTAGGAACTTCAACAACGTCCATTCCATAAATATCTCTAAATTCCTGCTCTTCAGTAAGCGCAGTACCTGTCATACCCGCCTTCTTTTTGTACTTATTAAAGAAATTCTGGAAAGTAATTGTAGCAAGTGTCTTGCTTTCACGATTAATCTTTACACCTTCTTTGGCCTCAATAGCCTGGTGTAAACCATCTGAATAGCGACGGCCTGGCATGATACGTCCAGTAAATTCGTCGATAATGATTACTTCTCCATCCTTAATGATGTAATCCTGGTCACGGAACATAAGGTTATGAGCCTTAAGTGCAGTAACGATACAATGCTGAATTTCAACATTGTCAGAGTCAGCAAGGTTGTCGATATGGAAGAATCTTTCAGCGGTCTTAACGCCTCTTTCAGTAAGAGTGATATTCTTGTCCTTTTCATTAACAATGAAGTCACCAGTTTCTTCCTGAACTTCACCCATAATCATATCTAGCTTAGACATTTCCTTGATGTCATCACCACGCTTTAACTGTCTAGCAAGAACATCAGCCATTGCATAAATGCTTGTAGATTTTGTTCCCTGTCCAGAAATAATAAGTGGAGTTCTAGCCTCATCGATTAAAATCGAGTCAACTTCGTCGATAATCGCATAGTTTAGATCACGTAATACTAAATCCTTAGAGTAGATTGCCATGTTATCACGAAGGTAATCAAATCCAAGTTCATTGTTAGTAACGTATGTAATGTCGCAGTTGTAAGCTAACTGCTTTTCAGAAGCTGTCATTCCATTAAGTGAAACGCCAACTGATAATCCTAAGAATCTGTGAACCTGTCCCATCCAGTCAGCATCTCGCTTAGCAAGATATTCGTTAACTGTAACTACGTGAACACCTTTACCTTCAAGGGCATTTAAATATACTGGAAGAATATCAGTCTGAGTCTTACCTTCACCAGTACGCATTTCAGCGATACGACACTGATGCAAAATAATACCACCCAGAATCTGAACTCTGTAATGTTCTGTTCCAATTGTACGTCTTGTTGCCTCTCTTGCAACTGCAAACGCTTCTACCAAAATATCATCTAAAGTCTCGCCATTAGCAAGTCTAGCCTTAAATTCGTCTGTTTTATTCTGAAGTTCCGCATCACTTAACTGCATCATCTGAGGTCTTAGTGACATGATGCTGTCAGCCAGGTGATCTATTTTCTTAATCTCTCTTTCGCTATGAGTTCCGAATAAAGTATCAATTATTTTCATAATCCAATGTCCTTTCAATTCAGCCAAAAAGCCACCTTTAATTCTATCAGAAAGCAACTTTATGTTCAACACTAATGCTCTTTTGGTTTGTAAAAGTTTTATTAACAAAAGTCGCACTTTATGAACAATTTATGGCTGAATTAGGCCAAAGAAAATGGGTCCTAAGCCAATTGCCTAAGACCCAGATAAAGCTATATTAATATTCCATAGCCTTTTCTTCACCAGTTAAGACTCTGAGTCCTCCCTGACATAAAGCTAAGAGCTCATCTTCTCCAGGATATACTGTGAAAGGAGCAATAAATCCAGCACGTGCCTTGATTGCTTCTACAGTAAGCTTAGAGTAAGCGATACCACCAGTTAAGATAATCTGATCAACCTTTCCTTCTAATACAGTAGACATAGCACCGATATCCTTGGCTACCTGATAGTGGAATGCTTCATGAATCTTTGTAGCATATTCATCGCCTTCCATATGAGCCTTTTCAACCACTCTTGCATCGTTTGTATTAAGATAAGCATTGAAACCGCCATTACCTACGAGCATTTTGTAGATTTCTTTTTCTGTATACTTTCCGCTAAAGCAAAGCTTTACTAAATCTCCGGGAGGTACTGCGCCAGCACGTTCAGGTGAGAATGCGCCTTCTCCATCAAGAGCGTTGTAAACGTCAATTACACGGCCATTCTTGTGAGCACCTACAGAAACGCCACCGCCCATGTGAACAACAATCAAGTTAAGGTCTTCATACTTCTTACCAACTTCCTTGGCATAGCGCTTAGCTACTGCCTTTTGGTTAAGAGCATGGAATACTGAACGTCTAGGAAGTTCAGGCACACCTGAAATTCTAGCCAAATCCTGCAATTCATCAACAACTACAGGGTCAACAATATATGAAGGAACACCTAATTCATCTCCTAAATCTCTTGCCAAAATACCGCCAAGGTTAGAAGCATGCTGTCCCTGTTTACCGATTTCAAGATCGTGTAATAATTCGTCAGATACTTTGTATGTTCCGCCTGGAATAGGTTTAAGCATACCACCACGACCAACGATGAAATTGATGGTCTTTAAATCAAAGTTCTTGCTTGCAAGAATGTCTAAAATAACTTTCTTACGGAATGCCTTCTGATCTACAATTGAAGCAAAACCTGCAAGTTCTTCTGTAGTATGTCTAAGAGTTTCTTCAAATAATAATGTTTCATCTTCAAATACACCAATCTTGGTTGATGTTGAGCCAGGATTGATAATAAGACTGATATATGCCATAACTGCCTCCCTTTGTTAAAAATTTATCTTATTTGATAATACTACTTAATCATCAAAAAGACAACAAAAAAGAGCCCATTTTTATGGGCTCTTAACAATATTTCATATTTAGTTTTTGAATTGTGTTTACTATCTTATTCTACCAGCCTTAGCAACAAGCTTTTCAACATATTTGTCCATCTTAGCATGTGCTTCTTCTGTATCCTGACCTAAGAAATAGTATGCCAAAGCATCAGCCATTGCTTCATCTTCGTCACCATAACGGTATGGACTATTTGAATTATATGTTTGATTGTCCATTGTATAATCCACTAAATCCTTAGGATAACCAAACAGCGCATAAATCGCATGACCAGTTTCATGGATCTCTGTAAAGAAGCTAGTCTCAGGAGCAAAATAAATCTCCTGTCTTAAAGGATGTGTAAAACCAGCCATTGCATAGAGATAACCGTCGATTTCATTGACCCAGTCAAAGCCTACTTGATATTCCTTGTAGCCATAGTGATTAACCAGCTTTACTAAAGCCAAAAATCTCTCGCTGTCGCACTGATACTCATAAGTATCCCATGTCTTGCTCATTACTTCGTCGTAGCTCATGATCTGATAGGTTACTCCGTTGTGAGTAATTGCTGCTGCCTTAATAGAATCACCCTGAATAGGAGAGCTTAAGGCTAGAACCAGCGTTAGAACCACCGCTAGAATACGTCTTATTAAGTTTTTACCCATAACCCATTTTCCTTTTTCGAAAAATTTTACGTTGCTACCCCTAGCAACAAAGTTATTCTACATTTTCTTTTCTGTTTTTTCAACAATCTTCACGAACTTGATAATATTCGCAAAATATTCAAAAAAGAGGCAATTCATAAAAGAATTGCCTCTTTAGCTTCAAATTAACAGTGAAGTCACAAAAAAATTAGTTCTTGCTCATAGCTTCTGCTACAACTGCTGCAAGTGCTATTGAATTTAACTTAACTTCCATTGTATCAGAACGGCTTGTTAAAATAGCAGGAGCGCTTGTACCAGTTAGGATACATCCGTTCTTGCAATCTGCTGTATGAACAAGTGCCTTATAAACAAGGTTGCCTGCGTGAATATCAGGGAATAAAAGAATATCTGCATCACCCTGAATCTTACGATCTGTTGCATTTTTGTGCTTAGCTGCTTCAGGATCAATTGCAAGGTCAAGAGAAAGGGGTCCGTCAACGATACAACCTGTAATCTTTCCTTCTTCATTCATCTTGGTAAGCTCAGCTGCTTCAACTGTTACAGGCATCTTAGGGTTAACAACTTCAACCGCTGCTAAAGGTGCAACCTTGGGCATTTCAATGCCACATGCGTTACAAACCTTTACTGTGTTTTCAATGATTGCTACCTTGTCTTCAAGTGTAGGATATGTCATGAAAGCAACGTCTGTTAAGAAGAATAAATGATCATAACCCTTGATTTCAAAAGCGCATACATGTGATAAAGGCTTACCTGTGCGAAGACCGACTTCCTTGTCAAGAAGGCTCTTTAAGAATGTCTTAGTATCAAGGATACCCTTCATGTACATATCAGCTTCACCATTATGTACAAGTGATACTGCCTTAAGTGATGCAGCTACGATATCTTTTTCATCAATAATCTTAAAATCGCTTAAATCCATATTGATTTCTTTTGCGATTTCACGAATCTTATCTTCATCACCTACTAAAATTGAATTAGCAATTCCCTGTTCTTTTGCAGCCTTTACAGCTTCAAGAACGGGCTTATCCTGTGCGCATGCAACCGATAAAGTCTTGGTAGGTAAATTAGTAACCTGACCAATAATTGCATCAAAGTTCTTACTCATCGTCTCATCCTCCTGTATTAAAAGGGGTCGTCCCCAAATTATCATACATCGCGTTCTTTTGCACGCATGTTAAAATTATAACACATTCTTTTTCAATGTCTATAAAAATTCTCTATAAAAAATGGGCATAAAAAAGGCCGAATCATGTGATATATACTTAAGTCTCTAGGATAACGCATTAAAAGTATAGCACTATGAATTCGGCCTTATGGCAGTTGGTTTTTAAATAGCTTTTAGCTTTTCAGTGTTTAAGATCATTTCGCTTACAACGTCTTGAACTTCACGAACCAAAACCTGGTTGTCTTCGGTAATCTCACAAGTATTAGCTGAATGCGCGTTAACTTCTTCGGTAATCGCCGAAATTGTCTGTATGCTTTCAGCAATCTCATTATTAGCAGCCTCAAGCTCGGCCACTATATTAGCTAGGTCACCAGCATTAGATCTGATTACTCTTGTTGAAACTACTATTTGTTCAAAAGAAGTGGAAGTCTCTCTTACTGAATCATTCTGCTTTTTATTGTTATCAACCAGTGTAAGAATTGCTCCAGATACCTCTCCCATTTCTTTAGTTAAGTTTTCGATCAATTCATTTATGTTCTTAGTCGCAGTCTGAGTCTGAGCTGCAAGGTTTGAAATTTCTTTTGCAACAACCGAAAAACCGCGTCCGTACTCGCCGGCTCTTGCAGCTTCAATTGATGCATTAAGAGCAAGAAGGCTGGTTTGTCTGGCTATGTTTGTAATAAGATCAACTATCTGACCCATTTCGCTGGTAGATTCTTTTAGCTCTTCTACCTCACTAACAGCTTTAGCTGCAGCCTCTTCTGAACCCAGAACCTGATCATTGAGAATATGGATATTGTCTCGGCCTATATGGATAGCTTCTACAGCTTCATGCACGCTATTTGTAATATTGACTGAAGCAGTCGTTACATTTCCAATCTGCTTGGTTATCTCTTCAGTCTTATACAACTGATTCTGAACAGCCTCAGCAGAATCTCCGGTTCCTGCTTGTACTTCGTGCATGGCATCGAGGGTTTCCTTAGTTGATACCTCAAGACGTTCAAGCTTCTCAGATGCAACATCTACTTCCTGGGCAAGTGCATTAGAAACTTCCATGATATTATCTACTAGCGCCTGAGCCTTTTTGCTAGCTTCGTCAATCTGGTTCATCTTACGATTATTTAATTCTACGATAAACTGATTGCATATAATGCTAAATACACATATTATCAACGTTCCTATTATCTCTATGGCAAATCTTGAAATTGATTCAACATTCCATCCAGACACCACGTTAGCGTATCCTGCGTGTATAAATACTACAATCATAAGTAAAGACGATACAAGTACCGAAAACTTGACGTTACAGTACACTGATACCGCAATCAGCATGGGAATCGCATAAATAAACACCATCTGTTCTTTGGACACAAAACAAATAACAGCATAGAATACACCAAATCCTATACCTATAATATGCTTTATATATAAGCTTTCTTTGTTGAAATGAAACGCCACCCAGACTGCGATAACCGGTAGCAGGTTAGTTAATGATACGATGGCAAACTGCCAAGGCAAGATTCGACCTAAAAGTGTCTCAACAGTGTACGCTAAAAACAGTATCAACGCGCAAACCGTATAGAGAAGGCGGCCCTTTTGATTAGATAAAACCATCTCAGAATTATTCATTTTTTATACCCTCCATGTGCATCCCCTATGCATAATATAATGCTACCACACGAGGTTACTTATGTAAATCAAAAGAACAGTTTATGCACAAAAAAAGAGACCATAGAGCGAATACTACAGTCCCCCTTCTTTATAAAAACTACCCCTCAAGGTGTTTCAATCTAGATGAGTTCATAGTCATTTCTTCAACTATCTCCTTGACATCAGATACGATACCCATGTTCTTTTCTGTAATGTCGCAGGTTGTAGTAGAATGAGCCGATACCTGCTCGGTAATTGCTGAGATTGTCTGGATGCTTTCAACGATTTCTCTATTAGAATTTTCAAGCGATCCTACAATATTTGTAAGCTGAGCAGAATCATTCTTTATTTCATTAGAGTTAGTTACAATCTTTTCAAAGCTTTCAGCAGTTACTTTTGCCGCCTCATTTTGAGTCTTACTGTTATCAACCAAAGTCAGAATAGCTTTAGATACACTAGCCATTTCTGATGTGATTGTAGAAATAATCTTACCGATATCCTCGGTTGCAGTCTGTGTCTGTCCAGCAAGATTAGATATTTCTGTTGCTACTACAGAAAAACCTCGTCCCGCTTCACCTGCTCTTGCTGCTTCGATTGATGCATTAAGTGCTAGCAAGCTAGTCTGTCCTGCAACAGAACTGATAAGCTCTACAATTGATTCCATCTTGTCTGTAGATTGCTTAAGTTCTTCTACCACATCAACAGCATTATTAGCTGCTTCTTCTGATACTTTAGCCTGTTCCATGAGTCTATTAATGTTTTGCTGACCTTCATGGATTGAGTCAAGTGCTGCTCTAACATTGTTTCCGATATTTTCAGAAGCTGTTGTTACTGTTCCAATCTGTTCAGAAATATTTTCAGTCATCTTTAGCTGACTAGATACCGCATTGGCAGACTCGCCTGTTCCTGACTGAACCTCCTGCATAGCAGTCAAGGTTTCATCTGATGACTCCGAAAGAACAGTTAACTTATCTGACACTTCAGAAACCTGATCGGCTAAAACATTAGCTACTTCTGTAATCTCAGCTAACATTTCTTCTGTCTTTTCGTTGGCAGTATTAATATCCTTGACCTGTTTGTTAGTCAAATCGATTATGAACTTATTAGAAATGATAGTATATAGCCCTATAAGTAAAGTTGCAGCTATTTCTATCTCAAGTGCAGCAACTGAAGCTGGAGTAAATCCAACCCTTGCCGTGCAGATCACTGCATGAACTGACGCTACAATAAGTGCTGTTATTCCAACTGTGAGCGAGAACTTTAGATCACAGAAAATACCAATAGCTACAATCATAGGGAAAGCATAGGCAAATACCAGCTGCTGATCACTAAATAAGCATATTACTAGGTAAAACAAACCGTATCCTATGCCTACATAATGCTTTATAAGCTCGCTATCTTTTTTTCTTTTATATGCAATAGCCGAAAGAACAATCGGAACCCACATAACAAGTATTAATATGATAACCTGTGCGATTGAAAAGCCATTCTTTTTGTACTGAAATACATAACATATAGTAAGAATCGATATAACTGCAAAATGTAATATTCTGGCCAATTTATTAGCTTTAGCTAAGTCAACAACACTACTAGTCTTTTTCTCCATTTTTCCTCCTCATCGCCAACTACGACTAACACTATATTGCTCATTTCGGATTAAAGATTAGTAAACAGAGCATAAACAGAGTATTAATTTAAGAGAAAACTATTAGTCATGTATAGCAGTAATAAACCATCTCAAGGCGACATTGAGATACTTTAGATGATAGTAGAATATTTTCAGATGATGCCAGGACAGTTATGGTCGATGCTAGAGCTGTTTCTGTTGATACTATATTTTAGACATATTTCCTTGTGAGAGAGATTTCCAAAAATGTAGTCCTCACATGCGGCAACAATTAGATCCACAATATACTTAAACAAAAAATCCCCTTAAGTAGATTTGGTTATATACCTTATCTACTCAAGGGGAATTACATCAGTTTCTAATACTGAGGTTTTATTATAATTGATAAGTATACAAGGCTTATAGAATTATCTCGTCAGCCTATAAATCATCAATTATTTGTTAGCGATTTCAGCCTTTAACTTAGCTGTAAGTTCAGGAACGATCTTATTTAAATCGCCTACTACACCGTAGTCAGCTACATCGAAGATAGGAGCATCTTCATCTTTGTTGATTGCTACGATGATGTCTGATTCTTCCATACCAGCTACGTGCTGAATAGCACCTGAAATACCGATTGCGAAGTATACGTTAGGACGAACAGTCTTACCTGTCTGACCAACCTGTAAATCCTTAGGCTTCCAGCCTGAGTCTACAACTGCACGTGAGCAGCTTACTGTACCACCTAATACTTCAGCTAACTCTTCAAGAAGCTTGAAGTTTTCAGCAGAACCAACACCACGTCCACCAGAAACTAAGATCTTAGCATCCATGATATCAGCTACGTCGTTAACAGCCTTAACTACTTCTCTGATCTGAACATACTTGTTGTTAGGAGTAAATCCAGGATTGTATTCAACTACTTCAGCCTTAGCACCCTTGATAGGATCAATCTTCTGCATAACACCAGGACGAACTGTTGCCATCTGAGGACGAGTATTAGGGCAAGCGATTGTAGCGATTGTGTTTCCACCGAAAGCAGGACGAGTCATTAATAACTGGTTGTGCTTCTGTTCAGCTTCCTTACCAGGAACAGCTACGAGAGGGAAATCACCAATTTCAAGTACTGTACAGTCAGCTGTAAGACCTGTAGCTACTCTAGCTGAAACTGTAGGGCCTAAGTCACGTCCGATTGCTGTAGCGCCTACTAATACGATATCAGGCTTGAATTCATTAATTACAGATGAAAGAGCGTGAGCGTAAGGCTCTGTTCTGTATTCCTTTAATTCAGGGTCATCAACTAAGATAACTCTGTCAGCGCCGTATTCAGCTAATGAATCACAAAGATTCTTAACTCCGGAACCGATTAATACTGCTGTAACCTGTGCGTTAAGAGGTGCAGCAAGTTCTTTTGCTTTTCCGAGTAATTCGTATGCAATGCCGCTAACTTCATTGTCAACCTGCTGTGCAAAGACGAATACTCCCTTATATTCTTCTAAGTTCATGTTTTGACTCCTTTTCGAATTTGTAAAGTTTCATCAAATTAGATTACGTGCTTATCTTTTAACTTGCCAACAATGTAATCAACTGCATCGCTAGGTGAATCAGGAGTTACCTTTTCGCCAGCTCCCTTTCTAACCTTATCTGATGCCTTAGCGATCTTTGTAGGTGAACCTGCAAGACCGATATTAGAATCGTCAACATCCTTTAAGTCTGCACGTCCCCATGTGGTGATTTCAGCCTTGCAAGCATCGAAAATTCCACCGGGAGTCATGTATCTAGGATCATTTAATTCTGAAAGTGCTGTAACAAGAGCAGGCATCTTAGCTTCAACGATATGATATCTGTCATCATACTGACGCTTAACAACAACCTTATCTCCTTCAATCTTAAGATCCTGTGCGTAAGAGATTACGGGGATTCCTAAGTGTTCAGCAATCTGAGGACCAACCTGAGCTGTATCTCCATCGATAGCCTGACGACCTGTGATAATGAGGTCATATTCTAAGTTGCGGATTGCACCAGCAACTGTTGTTGATGTAGCCCATGTATCAGCTCCACCAAGTACACGGTCTGTAACAAGAACTGCCTTGTCAGCGCCCATAGCTAAAGCTTCACGTAAAACGTCTGCTGCCTTGGGAAGACCCATTGTAAGAACGGTAACTTCTGCACCGTACTGATCCTTTAAACGAAGTGCTGCTTCAAGACCTGCCTTGTCATCAGGGTTCATGATAGCGAGCATTGCGCCTCTGTCCAATGTTCCATCAGGGTTGAACTTAACGCCACCCTTTGTATCGGGAACCTGCTTTATACAAACGATAATTTTCATTTGACTTATTCTCCTTGAGTTTTTTGCAAAGTGGTCACTAATTACTTAAGTAAGTTAGCGCTGATAACCATTCTCTGAACTTCACTTGTTCCTTCATAGATTTCTGTTATCTTAGCATCACGCATCATACGTTCTACGCCGTACTCTTTGATGTAGCCGTAACCACCGTGAAGCTGTACGCACTTAGTTGTAACTTCCATTGCAACTTCTGCTGCGTATAACTTAGCCATAGCTGCTTCTACAGAGTAAGAAATCTTAGGATTCTTCTGATATTCATCCTTCTTGCAAGCTGCCTTGTAAACTAATAACTTAGCTGCTTCAACCTTTGTAGCCATATCAGCAAGCTGGAACTGAGTATTCTGGAACTGAGCGATTGCCTTACCAAACTGCTTTCTTTCCTTAACGTACTCGATTGTTGTTTCTAATGCGCCTTCTGCAATACCAAGTGCCTGAGCAGCGATACCAATACGTCCACCGTCAAGAGTGTGCATAGCGATTGCAAAGCCCTTACCCTGCTGTCCGAGTAAGTTAGCCTTAGGAATACGACAATCTGTGAAGATAAGTTCGTATGTAGAAGATGCGCAGATACCCATCTTGTTTTCTTTTGTTCCGAATGTAAATCCGGGTGTTCCCTTTTCAACGATAAATGCTGAAATTTCTTTCATGAACTTACCGCGCTTTTCAATCTTGCCTGTTACAGCGAAGATAACATAAACATCAGCTTCCTTACCGTTTGTGATGAAGCACTTAGATCCGTTAAGAACCCATTCGTCACCATCTAAAACAGCCTTTGTCTGCTGACCCTGAGCGTCTGTACCAGCGCCAGGCTCTGTTAAACCGAAAGCACCAAGCTTTTCACCCTTAGCAAGGGGAACAGCATATTTCTGCTTCTGTTCTTCTGTACCGTATGTCATGATAGGGTCTACACAAAGTGATGTATGAGCTGATACGATAACACCTGTAGTACCACAAACCTTTGACATCTCTTCAACACACATAGCGTATGTTAAAATGTCACAGCCCTGTCCACCGTATTCTTTTGCTACAGGAATTCCTAAGAATCCGTACTTAGCAAGCTTGTCTACAGTTTCTCTAGGAAATCTGTGAGCTTCGTCGATTTCCTGAGCGAGGGGCTTAACTTCTTTTTCAGCGAATTCAGCAAAAAGCTGCTTCGCCATTTCATGTTCTTTGCTTAAAGAAAAATCCATGATTATATGTCCTCCATTAATTAAATTACAAAGAAAATATTTTTATTACTGAGCGTCTACAGGAGTCTTTGTACGATCTGCGTTGTATACATAGAATCCCTTGCCAGACTTAACACCAAGGTTACCACCACGAACCATCTTACGGATAAGAGGACATGCACGGTACTTAGAGTCACCTGTTTCATTGTAAAGAACGTCCATAATAGCAAGGCAGATATCAAGACCGATGAAATCACCAAGCTCTAAAGGTCCCATAGGGTGGTTAGCACCAAGCTTCATAGCTGCATCAATACCAGCTACATCTGAAACGCCTTCCATCTTGATGAATGCAGCTTCGTTAATCATAGGGATTAAGATTCTGTTTACAACGAAACCAGCTGCTTCATTAACCTGTACAGGAGTCTTTCCGATTTCTTCAGAAATCTTCTTGATTGTTTCAACTGTTTCACAAGGTGTATTAACACCAGCGATAACTTCAACAAGCTTCATACGATCAGCAGGATTGAAGAAGTGCATACCGATCATAGGTCTGTTTAAACCATTTCCGATTTCTGTGATTGATAAAGAAGAAGTGTTAGAAGCGAATACACATTCAGGCTTAACAAATGCATCAAGTTCCTTGAAGGTTGTCTTCTTAACTTCCATGTTTTCAAATGCTGCTTCTACGATTAAATCGCAGTCTGCACATAAATCTTCCTTAAGACCAGGAGTGATTCTGGCAACGATTTTGTCAGCATCTTCCTGTGTCATTTTTCCTTTTTCTACGAGCTTAGCGTATCCTTTAACAATTTTATCCTTGCCGCCTTCAGCCCATTCCTGCTTAATATCGCAGAGTGCTACTTCATAGCCTTCAACCTGAGCAAATGCCTTAGCAATGCCCTGTCCCATTGTTCCAGCTCCAATTACGCCTACCTTCATTAGTAGTTCCTCCTTATATAAATTCAAATAGATTTATTTATTCTTAAAAGGTACAACCTTTAATTTCTTTTCTTTGTCCTTCTCTAAGAAGTTGCCCATACCAGCCTTCTGATCTTCAGTTTCGAAGCAGTCGCCGAAAAGCTTTTCTTCGATAACTAAAGCTGCATCCATATCTACCTGGAGACCATCGTTAATAGCCTTCTTGCAGTTACGAACTGCGATAGGAGCCTGAGCTGCAATACCTGCTGCCATCTTTTCAGCTGCTGCAAGTAAGTTAGCCTGAGCTGTAGCTGTTACATTACCAGCTTCATCAACTGTAGCTGAAATAACATCGTTTACAAGACCGATTCTTAATGCATCATTAGCCTTGATGTTTCTAGCTGTGTAGATCATCTGCTTAGCCATTCCAGGTCCTACTAAACGAGCAAGTCTCTGTGTGCCGCCAAAACCAGGAGTAATTCCAAGGCCTACTTCGGGCTGACCAAATACTGCATTATCAGAACAGATTCTGATGTCACATGACATAGAAATTTCGCATCCACCGCCAAGTGCAAATCCGTTTACAGCTGCAATAACGGGAATAGGGAATGTTTCGATTTTACGGAATACATCATTTCCTTTTTTACCAAAAGCTTCACCTTCAGCCTTTGTAAGAGTGCTCATTTCACCGATATCAGCACCTGCAACGAAAGACTTTTCGCCAGCTCCTGTAAGGATAAGACAACGAACCTCATCAAGGTTAACGTTTGAGAATGTTTCATCAAGTTCTTCAAGAACCTGTGAATTAAGTGCATTTAATGCCTGGGGTCTGTTAATAGTAACAATACCTACAGCACCCTTTTGTTCATATAAAACAAAATCCATATTTTGCTCCTTTTATTTTGTCTCATTTACTCATATATTACACACCAATATCCGAGGGCAATTTACTCTCGGATATTGGGTTGATTCATATTAAGAAATTAGTCTCTCTTAACGATAGTAGCGCATCCCATACCGCCACCGATACAAAGTGTAGCAAGACCTGTCTTAGCGTCCTTAGCTTCCATTTCATGTAAAAGTGTTACGAGGATACGGCATCCAGAAGCTCCTACAGGATGTCCTAATGCGATAGCACCACCGTTAGGGTTGAGCTGCTTATCAACATCGATTCCTAAATCCTTACCAACAGCTACTGACTGAGCTGCGAAAGCTTCGTTAGCTTCGATGATATCGAAGTCTTCAATCTTCATACCAGCCTTAGCCATTACCTTCTGAGTAGCAGCAACAGGTCCGATACCCATAACTTCAGGACGAACACCAGCAAGTGCGCCACATACATATGTAGCCATAGGTGTAACACCAAGTTCTTTAGCCTTTTCTTCGCTCATAACTACGATAGCTGCAGCACCGTCGTTAATACCAGAAGCGTTACCAGCTGTAACAAAGCCGTTAGGGTTAATAGGACGAAGCTTAGCAAGACCTTCAATTGTAGAACCAGGACGAGGGCCTTCATCTGTATCAAATACAACTACTTCTTTTTTCTTCTTAACTTCTACAGGAACGATTTCCTTTTTGAAAGCACCAGACTCAATAGCTGCGCAAGCCTTCTGCTGGCTCTTTAATGCGAACTCATCAAGTTCTTCTCTTGTAAGTCCCCATTCATTACAGATATTATCTGCTGTTGTAATCATATGATAGTTGTTGAATGCATCCCATAATGCATCATTAACCATTGTGTCAACGAGTGTACCGTTGTTCATTCTGTATCCGTAACGAGCCTGAGGTACAGCGTAAGGTGCCATTGACATGTTTTCCATACCACCAGCAACTACGATATCAGCATCACCAGCCATGATCATCTGAGCAGCCTGGTTAACTGCGTTAAGACCTGAACCACAAACAACGTTCATTGTAACAGCGGGAACTTCGATAGGAAGACCAGCCTTGATTGAAGCCTGACGAGCAACATTCTGTCCCTGTCCAGCCTGGATTACACATCCCATATATACCTGATCAACGTCTTCAGGCTTAATACCTGCACGCTTTACAGCTTCTCTAATAACGATTGCTCCAAGTTCGGGAGCGGGAGTAGTTGAAAGTGAACCACCCATAGTTCCGATAGCAGTACGACATGCACCAGCTAAAACTACTTTTCTTGCCATGTTTTAAATCTCCTTTTTATATGTAGTAATTGTTAAGTCAATAGTCGCCATGACTATCTTGTTAAATTTTTATCATTACTGATAGAATTTTAACACATGGGGTCAAAAATTACAATGACAATTATTTAACTAATTATAAAATAATTAAAAACAATGTGCTTGCAGCATGCAACAGTAGCCATTCATTGAACCCTACGCGTTGCGACTGATTTTGCTCATTCGTTACCGCCCCTGAATCCATTTTGTTAATTGGAGCAGTAAAAATAGCTAGGTCCATGGTTAATGTTTTCTTTTGGTTACTCACCGCGACTGATTCTGCTCGCAAATTACTGCTTGGGTTCCATTTTGTGAATTCAAGCAGTAAACAATACTTAGATTTATGTTTAGCGTTCTCTTTTGGTTACTCACCGCGACTGATTCTGCTCGCAAATAACTGCTTGAGTTCCATTTTGTGAATTCAAGCAGTAAGCAATACTTAGATTTATGTTTAGCGTTCTCTTTTCTTTACGCGTTGCGACCAGGCTTCTCGCGCCCATTACTGCTCCTGAGTCCTTTTTGTGAATTGAAGCCGTAAATATGTACTCATTTTCATTCTTTCGCCCCGTTTTCGTTACGCTGTGCGTTGTTACCATTTCTCATCTTACTGCCCTCTACTTGCTTTCTTCTCTTTAGGCAGTACTTTTTTCATCATTTCAATACGTTTTTCAGAATTGATACGGCCTATTCATATATGCTAACGCTCCAAGCAGTAAATATAATCAGACTTCGCCATTTAATTCTTTATTTTTACTGCCTCTGTGTTTCATATTACGTCTTGAGCAGTAAATAGGAGCCAGATTTACGTTTGGAGCTTCCTCTATGTTACGCACTGCGATAGATTTTTACTCGCCATTACCGCTTGAGTTTCATTTTGAGAATTCAAGCAGTAAATAATAGCTAATTCTATGCTTAGCGCTTTCCTTTCATTACGCATTGCAACTAGATTCCTATCACCCATTACCGCCCCAGATCCATTCTGTGAATTTGAGCAGTAAATATGTACTCACTTTTCACTTTTCGCCCCGCTATCGTTACGCTATGCGTCGTTGTCTTTTCACACATTACTGCCCTTCATTTGTTCTTTTCTCTTTAGGCAGTAGTTTTTTCATCATTTCTATACAATATTCTAAATTGATACGGCCTGTGCATACAAGCTAACGCTTCAAGCAGTAAATATAATCATGCTTAGCCATTTCATTCTTAATTTTTACTGCCTCTGTGTTTCATATTACGTTTTGAACAGTAAATAGAAGCCAGATTTACGTTTGGAGCTTCCTCTTTGTTACGCACTGCGATAGAGTTTTGCTCGCCATTACCGCTTGAGTTTCATTTTGAGAATTCAAGCAGTAAATAATAGTTAATTCTATGCTTAGCGCTTTCCTTTCATTACGCATTGCAACCAGATCCTTCTCACCAATTACTGCTTCATCTATGATTCATTTTCGTGAGGCAGTATAAAACCTAAAAGGACTTCGATTTACCACCACGGAACAACTATAATTCTAAAGTCACTTCGTTTCCCTACTCACTCAAGACAGCATAAACTCAAAAGGAGCTCTGAAAACTCAGAGCTCCTTAGTCTTAAAACTGTATTTCTACATAAACTATATGAAATTAAATGTCGGCTTCAATTATGCCGTATGTGCCACCCTTACGTTTGTAAACTACATTAACTTCATCAGTTTCAGCATTTACAAATACAAAGAACGAATGTCCCAAAAGTTCCATCTGCACACATGCATCTTCAGGATACATGGGCTTGATATCAAACTTCTTAGTTCTTACGATTTTTATTTCTTCATCATCCTCAATTTTTTCATTAAGGAATTCCTGTTTAAAGAACACTGCAGCTTCTTGCTGCTTATCTACTAACTTGGTTCTGTATTTTTTTAGCTGTCTTTCGATTATCTCCTCTACTAAATCTATTGAAACATACATATCGCTTGATACTTCTTCAGCTCTTATGATGTTTCCCTTAACTGGAATTGTTACCTCAATTTTTTGTCTGTCCTTCTCAACACTAAGTGTTACATGAACTTCGGTATCAGTTGTGAAATACTTTTCAAGCTTTCCAATCTTGTCTTCAACTGCGGCCTTAAGTCCAGGTGTTACGTCGATGTTCTTTCCAATGATGATAAATTTCATTTACATCACTCCTTTCGGGATTTATTTGTCCTTCAACGTATCTAGATTATAGCATATTATCTGACAATAGTCCATTAACAGAAGCTTTATTTGTTCATATTTTATATAATCTTTATTTTTTCACACCTTTTTACAATTCAAAGTGTGACGTTATTCCTAAACGCCTTCTTGTCAAGCGAACAGGTGGATTTTTTTAATATTTTGTACAATTTTGGTAATCATTGCCGAAAACAAATGTTTGTTTTTAAGGTGGATTTTGTGTCACTTTTCCCCACATTTTCATGTGGACATTGTGGATAACTCTGTTGAAAAGTCACTTTTCCCCAAAAAATCGTTGATTTTCCTTGTGGATAACTCTAAAACAATACACAACTGTCACTTCTTGCTACTCCCATATTATGTAAAGTGTTTGTCTAATTTGTACAATTTGACTCTTTTTTGACTTAAAACGTCAAAAATCAGGCAGGAAACTAGAATTGTTTCAGTACCAAAATAGTCAACATTTTAAGTTAGAATTAAGTTTCGCATTGCGAAATAAACAAAAAAAAAGCCCACCCGAGTTGATATACCACAAAAACAGAAGGTTTCATATCAATTCAGATAGGCTTCCACCATTTCACTTATATAGTTTTTCGCTTATATATCTTTTCGCTTATATATCTTTTCATTTATATAGCTTTTCGTTTACCTTCGCACCAGCTACATCTCATCTTTTATTTCTTCAGCGCTTTATGCACCACCTGCATCTTATCTTTTGTTTCTTCAGTGGCTTCTGCATCAGCTACGCCTTTTTTCTTCTGTTCTTTCTGCATCAGCTACCGCTTTTGCTTCTTCAGTAGTTTCTACGCTAGTTACAGTCGATACTACTACATCATCTACATCTGCTGCATCTTCTGCATAACTCTCTACAGCACCTGCCTGATCAGCCTCTTTGCCACTTAGCGAAGCGCTCTCTGCATCACCTGGCTGAACGTTCTCTGTCTTCTTAGCCTTCTTAAAAGGATCAGTGCTATACCTTACTTCCTCTTCAGTTATGAGCTTCATCCCATATTTAGTTCTAACCGCATTAACCGTCTGCACGTACTTAGCTCTGTTAGACTTATCGATTGACATTCCCAAAAGATATCCAAAGCCCATACCTATAATCATGCCACCTCCAGTTCCAATTGTTCTTCCCATGCTTAAGCCTAGCAGCATACCAATACTCATCCAGGTTGTAGCCGATGGAATGAATCTTCTAAAGAACCCATAGCGTGTTACACCGTCCTGAGCCTGTAACTCGATGAAACCAACATTTTTTACCAGATTCACAGCATCCTCGTTGTCATCATTAACATCACCCTCAACAACATAGCACTCAGCATCAGCCATCTCAGCATATGATGCCATAGTTTTTAATGCTTCAAAAGCATATCCTTGCTTACGCTTAAACTCATTGATTTCAACGTAAGCACCAATGGTATTATCTACAACAGGGCCATCATACTTAAACCAGCCAATTTCCTCTCCTGTTTTCTTATCCTCTATTTTCCAGGGAAGGTAGTAGATACATTTTTTCCTATCTGCAAGCGCTTTATTAAATCGTTCAATATATTCTGTCTGCTTATCAAGGTCAATAGTTCTTTCAATAAGCTCACGCATTTCACCTTCAGACATTGAATGAAGCTTTATTCGTTTACTACTGGCTCTATATGCCTTGATAGGTTTGATTTCTCCCATACCATCCTCCATATTATAGTATTAGAATATTCTTCTAATAGCTAAAATCTTAGCATAACGCGCATTTCCTATACATATTCCCTGACTAGGTGTTGCCGCATGAACAATCTGTCCACCACCCATATAAATTGCGACATGACCAGAATAGAACAATAAATCTCCAGGCATTGCCTCTTCATATGAGCCTACAGCATAACCAGCACTACGCTGTCCTGTACGTGGAAGATTTACTCCGAAGTGCTTATATACACTCATTGTAAATCCTGAACAGTCAGCTCCGTTTGTAAGGCTTGTACCGCCGTAAACATAAGGGTTTCCCACAAATTGAACAGCATAGTCAACGACCTGCTGACCAAGTGATGCATCGCCATTTGCGATAGCTTCAGCTGTTTTTTGTGCAGCCTCTGCGGCCGCAGCTTCTTTGGCCCTTTGTGCAGCAATTGCAGCTTCAGCAGCCCTTTGTGCTTTTCTACGAGCCTCAGCTTCTTTAGCCAGACGTGCACGCTCTTCTTCTATGGATTCAGCTTCAACAAACTCAGTATGGATATCCACATAGTCCATCGAAATGTATCCGTCTTTATTGTTGTATGTTACTTTAGCAAATCCCGATTCAGTAGACTTAACCTGCAACTCATCGCCCTTAGAAAAGGTTCCTAAAATTGCCGATTCGGTAGTTGCTTTCTGTCTTACTCTAAGAGTAGGAACATTAATTGTTGCATATGTGATTTCTACGTCACGTGCGATTTTAAGTGCCTCCATGCCTCTTACAACATACTCAGCGCTTACATATCCTGTAACAGTACCACTTTTAATCTTTACCCAGCCATCCTTTTCTTCAATAAAATGGCCTACCGAATTATTGTAAAGTTTACCCATGATTTCACTGCTTGTAGTTGCATCCTTTCGAATGTTTACATAGCTATCCACCTGAGCAATAACTAAATCTGCATATTCTCTGTTGTCGACAACCTCTACAACTGTACTTTCCTCGCCCTCATCGCAGCCGGCAAAAGAAACTGCAGGGAACGCAGCAAACATTCCCACGGCTACACAAAAAGCTACCCATAATCCTGTTTTTTTCATAAAATTAACGTATGTCTTCCTGGACACTTGTTACAGCATTGGCACCATCAGCAACTGCTGTAATAATCTGTCTCATAGGCTTTTTGCGAATATCGCCTGCAACATAGATTCCCTTTTTATCAGTTCTACAATCTTCTGCTGCAATTACATATCCGTTTGAATCCTTAGCTACAAGGCCTTCTAGCAAATCAGCTTCAGGTCTTATACCAACCGCCACAAAAGCGCCCTGTACAGAAAGCTTCGATACTTCTCCCGTTTCTTTATTTTTTACTGATACCGACTCAAGCCCGTCGCTACCATTCATACTCACAACCTCACTGTTCCAGATAAACGAAACATTTGGAAGTGATTTAAGTGACTCTACAAGTGAGTTAGCTGCGCGAAGAGAATCTCTTCTGTGGATAAGATAGACATTTTTACTGGTTCTAGCTAGATAAATAGCATCCTCAACAGCAACATCTGAACCGCCGATTACGCATACATCCCTATTCTTAAAGAACGCGCCATCGCAGGTTGCACAGTATGAAACTCCCATTCCCTGAAGCTCCTCTTCGCCAGGAACGTTAAGCTTAGCATGCTTAGCACCAGTTGCAACGATTACTGTTTTAGTTAAGAAATCGCCATCATCTGTTTTAACTAAATAGCCACCCTCAGCCTCTAATAAAGCAGTAACATAAGCCTCTTTTTTATCAATCCCAGCTTTTTTAGCGTGTTCAGAAAATTTCTCACCTAAATCTAACCCAGAAATTCCTGGAAAGCCTAAATAGTTATCCACCTCATAGGTCGAAAGAATCTGCCCTCCGTCAATAGAACTTTCTTCTATAAGTAAAGCATCTAGTCCAGCTCTCTTTGCATATACAGCTGCTGACAGCCCTGCAGGTCCAGCACCAATGATGATTGTGTCTAACATTAATCTCTCCGCTCCTACGTCTTGCGACATGTTAATTTGAATTCCAGCCAGTCTACGATAGATTTTCTAAGATAATCCAAAATGATTCTTTCAAAATCGAGTTTCACACTAACTTGCTTTTTGAATCCCTAAGTCACATAATCTATAGTATAGTTTTAAAAGACAATTTTGTCAAAATCCGCACAACTTTCTGAAAGTGAAAAGGAGTCATCCATGAAGACTGCACTTATAACCGGTGCCTCACGAGGTATCGGTCGCGCTATAGCCATTTCTTTGGCAAAAGAAGGCTATTCGCTCTACCTGATATGTGAAAAGAATATAGATTCACTCAATTCACTAGCCGATATTTTAACTAAAGAATGTGATGTAAATGTGAAAACCTTCCAGGCTGATGTAGCAAACTTTAATAGCTTAAAAGAAATCTTTGATAATATCCCTGAGCTTGACGTCTTAGTAAACAATGCCGGAATCTCCTATGTGGGGCTTCTTAGTGATATGAGTAATGAAGATTGGCACAGAACTGTATCAGTCAATCTTGATTCTGTCTTCTATACTTCGAAGCTTTCGATTCCTATTATGTTAAAAAGGCACTCTGGCAAGATCATTAATATTTCATCCGTATGGGGAAACGTCGGTGCTTCAATGGAAGTTGCCTACTCAGCAACAAAGGGCGCCATCAACAGCTTTACCAAGGCTCTTGCCAAAGAACTTGCACCTAGCAATATTTCAGTTAACGCAATAGCCTGTGGTTTTGTAGATACAGATATGAACAGACATTTATCTAAAGAAGATTTAGATTTAGTAAGAGCTGAAATCCCAGCAGACAGATTTGCCAGTCCCGAAGAAATCGGTGACGCATTAAGCGCTATTTTAAAGGCTCCCAGCTATTTGACCGGACAAGTCATTACGATCGATGGAGGCTGGACATAATTGAAATGCCCCCGCATTGCAGGTGATTTATTGATTTGCTAGCCAATCAAGTGAATCGAAGTTGAGACCCACATAAAACTAAAAGGATCAGGAGACAATTTTCCCGATCCTTTTCTTTGGCCTAAAAATCTCTTAGTGTACCAGCATCACCAACAGTAGAATTATCGATTTTGCGAATTATAACATCGTAGCTATAATCCTTAGAAACCTGGATTGACACGCGGTCGCCTGCCTTGTGTCCTAGAAGTGCTCGTCCCATCGGAGACTCGTTACTAACTAGTCCGTTAAGCGAATCCTCTCTTACGGTAGTGACGATTTTGTATTCTTCCTCGCAGTCATCTTCCTCGACGTAGACAGTAATGGTTTTGTTGATTCCTACCTCATCTTCTTTAGATTCATCCTCTACAACATTCGCAGTACGAATCATTCTCTCTAGGTATCTTATGCGCGATTCATTCTGGTTCTTTTCTCTTTTAGCGGCATAGTATTCAAAATTTTCACTCAAATCGCCGTGTGAACGAGCTTCTTTTACGTGCTCTAAGAGTTCTTTTCTTACGACCACCTTGCGGTGTTCGATTTCAGCTTCCATGTCTTCTATATCTTTTTTTGTAAGTTCGTTGTTCATGCTCTTCTCCGTTAGTTAGTAAACTCATGCAATGTTTTAGTAACAGCATATCCAAAATTATAATACATGGATAGCGCTGCCGTGTCATCACCGTATACCGTCAGCCTTGCCTTTTTCATGCCTCGCTCACTAGCTTTATCAAGTACATATTGAAGCATAGTCGATGCGATATGGCGATTTCGGTATTTGGGAATAGTGAAAATATTTTCCGTTGCAATTGTCTCTTCATCGATATCCCAGGTTGTGATAGAAGATACTATTTTCCCTTTTTCCCGCCACACATAAATAACTGCATTGTTATAGGAAAGTTCTTCTTCAATAACTTCAATTGGATCAGGAACTCCAAAGCCTTTTCCGTTAGCCTTAAGATACTCCTTTAGGTCCTTAGAATCATACTTTTCTATAGGATATTTATCCATTGACTCGTTTAGTACCGTTTCGCCAATCCCAGTATTTATGGGCTTTTCAAGCACCAGCATAGTGTTAGTGATAAAAAGTCCTGCATCCAGAAGACCGTTTATTTTTTCTGTGTCGTTTACATCCGCGTGGGCTTTAAATCTACTCATTTTTAGTATATGTCACATATGTAAACGGAATTTCTCCATCTACTCTTTCATCTATTGTCTTAGTGTAAAGTGTCTCGTCGAACTCAGGGAAGAATGTATCTCCCTCGATTACAGCGTCCACTTCTGTTATGAATAGCTTTTCAGCATATGGTAAGCCTTCTTTATAGATACCTGCGCCACCCGAAAGATAGACATTCTTGTCAGGAAACTTTTCTTTGGCCAAAGAAAGTGCTTCTGAAAGGCTTCCGACAGTTGTGCAATTTTCTGCCTCATATTTAGCAGTTTTTGAAACCACTATTGTGTCTCTATTAGGAAGCGGACGGCCGATTTCATCGTATGAACGCCTGCCCATGATAACAACGTTTCCTGTAGTGAGTTCTTTAAACCGGCGCTGCTCTCCCTTAATACGCCAGGGAATCTGCCCCTTGTTACCGATTACGCGATTCTTAGTATATGCAACAATTAGTCCTACCATGTTCTTTCTCTCCTTAAAGCATATGCTTTTAGTAGATTATAACACAAAAAGGGATGCATACTCATAAGAATATGCATCCGCTTATTATAATTAGAAGTAAATTTTTAATATTGACCCTAGATAACTCTCGCAGTTTTCTTTCCTTCGTCAAAGGCAATATATCCATAAGTATAGCCAAATGGTCCGGTGGTAGTAAAGAAATGTGTATATTCTTTACCTTCAATTTTCTTTTTATCCTCGTTAAACTCCATCATAGCTTCTTCACCATCTGAATAAAGAGTTCCATAGCCTTCACCTAGTATGGTGACAGCCCCGCCTTCAAAGACACCAGCTGTAATAGTGTATTTAACGCCTTCGCTATTGTCTGATACTCTTGCAGCCTAAAATTCGGGAACAGCATTATTCATATCATCAATTGACATAAATGCAGCATAACCATCTTCGGGCCAAACAGAGAAAAAGCCTTCAATCGAGTCGCCTGTATTGGTCCATCCAGAATACCTAAAGTAATTTCTATACATATATTCTCTTTGGTCATCAATTACTTCACCGCTTACAATCACTATGCCTGTTTCATCTAAAACTTCAAAGTGACCAGATCCATAAGAACCATTAAATAAAACACGATATCCAGGATACATTCCTTCGCCGATATACTCTTCAAATCCTAACTGACGATAGCTTTCATACATATTCTGTGCAGATCCATCATATTCGCCTAGACCATCAGCGTTATAATAACCGTCATTATAATTTTCATAATCATCATAGTCGTTTCCGTTGTAGCCGTAATCATTCGTGTTCCTTTCCAAATCAGAATATGAATAGACGTCTGCGCCTATAGAAAGAGAACCTTCATATTTTAAGTTTTTAGCAGTATACTCATTATTCGCATCAACGGAATAATCATTGTATGTAAAGCTAACTTCTGTGAGAGCTTTTTTTGCTAAACCAACATACGCTTTACCAAGATCAAAAAAATCAGCGCTAACATCCCATCCAGTCAAATAAGCATCTGTGTATCCACTGTCGCCGTACATCTTGACATTGACATATGCGTAATCATTAAAGTCATTCACGGTTAGAATCAAATCTGGAAGTCGCTTATTATTATCTGTTATGATAATAACCATCAGTCTACCTTCACCGGTAGTTTCAGGTCCACTCACTGCCTGAAGACCATTAATTCCTGTTTTTTCGCACTGCTCATAAATGTAATTATTTATATCGTCATCAAGATTACCTTCAATATTCCTGCCAAAAAAATCTGTAATCATACTAGACCAGTCATATATCGGAATTACATTTACAATTCCATCTTTATCGCTTGGAGTTATTATTACGCTTGTATCGTTGTAAAATTCATAGCTGGCAATCACATTCTTGCCGTCTTTACGTAAAAACTCAATTCCTGTTGGACCCATGTAATAACAGTTATCTTTCGAAAAATCCTGGAAGGGTTCCGTAATAAGTGCAGTCTTGACCCAGTATGCCATAGGATCATTATTAGTGCTAAAAGCTGCATCAACATAGTTCTTTTCAAGTTCATCCAACAAAGGATTAATTTCTGTAGCAGTAGATAACTCCTGAGTTTGAATGATTTCGGCAGCTGGTGATACCTGCTGGCTGTCAGTTGTCTCATTGACTGTTTCATTGACTGTCTCAGTCATAGGTTTGGAACCACATGATGTAACAAGGCAAGCCGCTAAAATCATCGAGATAACGATAGAAATTTTTTTAACCATAGTTTTCTTTCCTTAAAAATAGATTTACCCTCAGTATGTACAACATACCGAGGGTATTTTACTATTTGGATATAAACTACTAGTTAACATAATGCGTATATTTTACGAAATAATAGTCTTTCCCACATTTATGAAATGATCTGAGATACGTTCAGAGTTATTAGCAAGTTCAAGGTACTGAGCTCCAGTCACAGGAGTACAGGTACCTTCGTTTAATCGCTTAATATGGTTCTCGCCCATGCGCTCTGTGATTCTATCAACTTCATCCTCATATTTAGATGCTACCATAAGCGCATCCATATCATGTTCTTTATACGCCTTCATGATATTTTCATATACCTGGTTGATGTGCTCTCGCATATATTCAATTTCAGCCTTAGCAGATACAGAAAAGCCTCCCTGATTACTTTCACGAAGCACTTCAGCATTCTCAACAATATTTTCAGCGTAATCGCCTACACGCTCGATATCGCTAATAGACCTGATTGCAGTTGAAATATACTTGTGATCCTTTTCATTGAGAGCCATATTAGAAAGCTGTACAATATAGCCTACAAGTGCCTGATTTGTAAAGTCTAGCTGGCGCTCATTAGCTTTGAATTCATCAGCTCTTGTAAAGTCAAGACTTGTTACGATGTCTAGAGAAAGATTGAAGTTTTTAATAGAAATCTCAGCCATATTTACGATTTCATTTTTTATCTGCTCAACTGCAATTGGAGGAGTTTTAAGCATATGCTCGTCGAAGAAATAAAGGTGAGGCTCATTATCAGCGCCTTTTCTTTCTTCTGCCTTTTCGGGAACCAGCTTAGTTACCACTCCTACCAATGCTCCAGTAAGCGGAAGCATAATAATAACAGTAAGCAAGTTAAACACTGTATGGAACATAGCAAGCTGTGTCTGAGGAGCGCCTGGGAATAAAGCTTCGAAGATTGATCCAAAACTCACTCCACCGCCTGTCACAAGATGCATAACGCCACTTATAATCATAAAAACAACTACACCACTTACGTTAAACAAAAGATGTACGATAGATGTTCTTTTGGCATTACGCGAGCTTGATAATCCAGCGATAAGTGCTACAGCGCAGGAACCAATGTTAGAACCCATTGTAAGGTAGATACCCTGGTTCAAAGAGATAAGGCCTGCAACTACCATTGTGATTGCAACAGATGTCATTACTGAAGAACTTTGAATAATAGCTGTAAGTATCGCACCAATCACTACTAATAAAATCGCATTATTAATAGAAGCTAGAAACATTTTTACGCTGTCAAGCTCAGCAAATGAGTTCATGGAATGAGACATCATTGATAAACCAACAAACAACATACCAAAGCCAGTGAGGATACCGCCCCAGAGCTTAGGTCCATTCTTTTTAGCAAACAAAGTTATAAATGCACCCACACCAGCCATTGCCGAGAAAACAACAGTCGTAGAAATAGAATCAGCACCACCAAACATACCAAGAGCCACAATCTGGCCTGTGATTGTCGTACCGATATTAGCACCATAAATAACTGTCGCTGCCTGCGCAAGTGACATAATTCCCGCATTAACGAAACCGATAACCATGACAGTTGTAGCACCAGAGCTTTGAATTGCCGCAGTACCAAGTGCACCAATTCCCACTCCTAAAAGCTTACTTTTAGCTGCCTTTGAAAATAATCCTTTTAATTTGCTTGAGCTTGCCGCTTCAAGGTTTTTACTCATCATCGAGCAAGCTACCAGAAAAATACCTATGCCAGCAAGCAAGTTCATAACTGCCTTCGCTGCAGTCACACCATTCATACTAGATCCTCCATCTATGCCGTAGATAAATTCATTGTAAACTATTTTTAAGCTTAGTAAAACAATAATTTTAGGCATAATAAAAGCGACGGCACTGATTTTCTTCTTCAATGCCGTCGCTACTTAACTTCCTGTTCCAATGGACTATACCTCCAGTTCTCCTATCCATCTTTCCATCTATTCTTTGTACTGATTGTACTGGCGTTTCATTAATTGTTTTATACGCCTTTAGTTTATGTACTCGATTATTCGGTTGATATCTATAACCATATTCAATTGTCTATAAAGATTTATGTACCCGTTGGACCGTACCTCCTTGGTATTATCTCTATTAAGTTTTTATCTCTGTCCTCCTTTTGATAAGATGACTATACCTCAGAACAGGATTATTGTCAATACAGTTTATAGATTCTTAATAATTTATGTGATTATTGTGCGCACACTATACTTATTGTGTATACAATTAGTGCAGCAGTGATTAGTTTATACCTGTAGCCTCGGCTTCTGATGCCATGATTTTCGTCGGAACGTGCCGGTTAGCACATGACGTTCGGTTTTTTTTCATGCTTTATGGATTTTGAATACAAATTTTGTATTATTTCCTACCACCACTCGCGTTTCATTACAAAACGACATTCTATAAATGCCGTTTCGGCATTAGGCCAAAGAAACACTTCAACCAGTACAAAAATTGTTCCAAATCCCACCAAAACCAACGAATACGCCGAACGGCTTCCGCCGCGGCTCGTTAGGGACAGTCCTGCGGGCCAAACGCCTCCGTCCCTAATGGACCGCGGCTCGTTGGGGACAGTCCTGCGGGCCAAACGCCTCCGTCCCTAATGGACCCAAAAAAAGCCGAAGGCGGTGAAGCCTTCGGCAAAGTGAATAGGATTAGCGTATTGCGTTTTTCATTGAGGCTACGTACTCGCCTACGTACTTGGGGGAGTCCTTGCCATATTTTTCCATGATTTTGATGATTGCAGAGCCTACGATGGCGCCGTCTGAGATGGCGGCCATTTTGGACGCCTGCTCGGGATTAGAAATGCCAAAGCCGATAGCGCAGGGGACATCGGTGTTTTTACGGATGATGTCTACGATTGCACCAAGGTCGGTTGTGATTTCGCTTCTGGTGCCGGTTACGCCTAGGCTTGAGACTAGATAGATGAAGCCTTCGGCTTCTTTAGCTATCATGGCAATTCTCTTATCTGAGGTAGGAGCGATAAGTGAGATAAGATCAACGTCATATTTGTGGCATAAATCTAAGAATTCTTCCTTTTCTTCAAATGGAAGATCAGGAAGGATTAACCCATCAATTCCGATTTCCTTGCAGGTTGAGATAAACTTTTCAGCATCATATGAGAATACCACGTTTGCGTAGGTCATAAATACCATGGGAATAGTTACTTCTTTACGAAGAGTACGCACCATATCAAAAACCTTGTCTGTAGTAACGCCACCAGAAAGGGCTCTTAAATTAGCGCCCTGGATTACGGGGCCTTCGGCAGTGGGATCTGAGAAAGGAATTCCTAATTCCACAAGGTCGGCACCATTTTTAACGGCTTCCTTTACTATTTCAATAGTTGTTTCAAGGTCTGGATCTCCACAGGTAACAAATGGAATAAAGGCCTTGCCGTTTTTAAATGCTTCTTTAATCTTACTCATGGATATCCTCCCCTCTGTATCTTGCGATTGCGGCACAATCCTTGTCGCCACGACCTGAAATTGTTACTACGATAATCTTGTCAGGTGATAGAGTCTTAGCATACTTCATAGCATAAGCTACTGCGTGAGCAGATTCGATGGCAGGAATGATACCTTCTGTTTTAGCAAGATATTCAAAAGCATCAACAGCTTCATCATCTGTAACAGGTACATATGAAGCGCGACCCTTGTCATAAAGGTATGCATGCTCAGGGCCTACACCAGGGTAATCTAAGCCGGCAGAGATTGAGTATACAGGAGCAATCTGTCCGTATTTATCCTGGCAAAAATAAGATTTCATGCCGTGGAAAATACCCACTCTACCAGTATTTACAGTTGCAGCAGTCTCGAATGTATCGATTCCTCGACCCGCAGCTTCACATCCTATTAAAGCAACGCTTTCATCTTCTATAAAGTTATAGAAAGTACCGATAGCATTAGAACCACCACCTACGCAGGCGATAACCGCATCTGGTAGTCTTCCTTCTTTAGCAAGAATCTGCTCCTTGATTTCTTTAGAAATAACAGCCTGAAAATCACGAACAATTGTTGGGAAGGGATGAGGTCCCATTACAGAGCCTAAGCAATAATGAGTGTCATCAATTCTTGAAGTCCATTCTCTCATAGCTTCTGAAACTGCATCCTTTAAGGTCTTTGTTCCTGTAGTAACAGGGATAACCTCTGCGCCTAAAAGTCTCATACGATAAACGTTTAATGCCTGACGGATTGTATCTTCCTCGCCCATAAAGACAACACATTCCATTCCTAATAGTGCTGCAGCTGTTGCGGTTGCTACGCCATGCTGGCCAGCACCAGTTTCTGCGATAAGTCTGGTCTTGCCCATCTTTTTAGCAAGTAATGCCTGACCTAAAACGTTATTTATTTTATGAGCACCAGTATGATTTAAATCTTCACGCTTTAAATAAATCTTAGCGCCACCCAAATCCTTGGTCATTTTCTCAGCATAGTATAATCTTGAAGGTCTGCCCGCATACTCATTGAATAATTCCTCGAGTTCTTTGTTAAACTCAGGATCATTTTTGTAATGATTGTATGCTTCCTCTAATTCATTTACCGCATTCATAAGTGTCTCAGGTATGTACTGTCCACCATGAATTCCGAAGCGTCCGTTTGGATTAGTCATTTTTTACTCCTATTCTGTTTCACTTCTTACGATTGAAACAAACTTTTTCATCTTGTCAGGGTCTTTCTTTTTGTCAGTTTCTATTCCAGAGCTTACATCGACAGCATAGGGATTAAGCTTTAAAATAGCTTCCTCTATATTTTCAATATTTAGCCCGCCTGCCAGAAAGTATGGCCTTTTCACATCCTTTATAAGTTCCCAGTTAAAGGTATTTCCACTACCCTTCCCAGGATCAAAGAGTATATAGTCTGAGGCAAAAGAAACTGCTCTCTCAACCTCTTCTTTGTTCGTAACCTTAAAGGCTTTTATAATCTCAATCTTTTCAGGAATTCTGGCTTTTAATTTCTTAAGATACTCTTCATCCTCACTTCCATGAAGCTGTATCACATCAATTATTTTATGTTCTACAAGCTCTACAATGGATTCAATCGCAGCATCTACAAATACTCCGACAGCCTTGATTGATGGATCAAGTATAAGCTTAAGAGCCTTGGCCTCTGAAAATGATAGGTTTCTAAAGCTCTTGTCCCAGAATATGAAACCAGCATATTCTGGTTTGACCAGATTGGTCACTTCTATATCTTGTGGTCTCATCATTCCGCATAGCTTAATCTTAGTCATGAGTTTTCCTTTATTCCCTTTAATTCAAGAAGCTTTTTCTTTTTATCAGTTGCTCTCATGAGTGCTTCTCCGACAAGTGCCGCATTAGCTCCCATCGCTCTTATTGCGTCAATATCTTCACTTCCTGACACGCCACTTTCAGATACAAATACTACATCATCAGGAACAAGCGCCCTGAGCCTTGCGCTATTACCGGTATCTACAGAAAAATCCTTGAGGTTTCTGTTGTTAACACCAATTAATCTTGCGCCACACTCTACTGCAAGCTTAATTTCTGCTTCGTCATGAGCCTCAACAAGTGCCGAGAGTCCTAACTCATCGCATATTGCAAGATACTTTTTTATCTCTTCTTTAGTTAAAATCGAGCATATCAGCAATACCGCTGAAGCGCCTAATACTCTAGCTTCATAAATCATATATTCATCAACAGTAAAGTCTTTACGAATACATGGAATACTAACTTCACTTGCAATCTCTTTTAAGTACTCATCGCTTCCTAGGAACCACTTAGGCTCAGTCAGTACTGAAATACAGTCTGCTCCAGCAGCCTCGTATTCTTTGGCAATCTTTAGATATGGAAAATCAGGAGCAATCAATCCCTTGGATGGTGATGCCTTCTTGCATTCACAGATAAATGCAACATCATCCTTTTTTAGTGCTTTTTCAAAAGAAAAATCCTTCTTAGGAAGACTTAACGCCTCCTTTTTTATTTCATCTAGGGATTTTTGTTCTTTGGCCCTGGCCACACGCTCACGTGCGTATGCGGCAAGTTCGTCAAGAATTGTCATATCTTTCTCCTAATTATGAGTTACTTACTTTAATCATCTTTTCAAGAGTTTCTAAAGCTGCACCCGAATCAATAATCTTAGCGGCAAGCTTGATACCTTCTTCAATTGAAGGAGTTACTTCATTAATATAGAAGCCTGCACCAGCGTTCATAAGTACAGTGTTACGCTTAGGTCCTGTTATCTTACCAGCAAATAAGTCTCTTACTATCTGAGCATTTTCGCTTGGATCTCCGCCTACTAAGTCTTCCTTGGTACATCTTTCGAAACCGAAATCTTCAGGAGCGATTGTGTACTTTTTGAACCAGCCGTCCTTGAATTCGCATACAGTTGTAGGTGCGCTCATTGAAATCTCATCTAGCTTATCCTGTCCATATACAACCATACCCTTTTCAACGCCCATGTTCATAAGAACCTGTGCAAGTACGTCTGTTAAATATTCATCATAAACACCAAGTAAGATTTTCTTAGGCTTACCAGGGTTTGTAAGAGGTCCTAAAATGTTAAATACAGTTCTAAATCCTAATTCCTTGCGGATTGCACCTACATATTTCATTGATGAATGATATTTTTGAGCAAAGAAGAAACACATTCCTGCTTCCTGTAACATCTTTTCACATAAAGCTGCGTCCTGCTGAATGTTTACGCCTAAGGCTTCGAGACAGTCAGCTGTACCACACTTTGAAGAAGCTGCTCTGTTTCCGTGCTTAGAAACCTTAACACCTCCAGCAGCAAGTACGATTGCTGAGCAGGTTGAAATGTTAAAGCTGTGAGCTCCGTCACCACCTGTACCTACGATTTCAAATATAGGAAGATCTGATTCAAACTTATCTGCATGCTCTCTCATAGCAACTGCGCTACCTGTAATTTCGGCAATCGTCTCGGCCTTGGCTGACTTTGTAGAAAGAGCTGAAAGGTAAGCTGCATTCTGAGTGGGAGTAGTCTCGCCGCTCATGATTTCGTTCATAACTGTGTAGGCTTCATCATATGTAAGGTCGCCTCTGTTTACAATTTTAATAATCGCTTCTTTAATCATTTTTGTCCCCTCCGTTTACATTTCAATAAAGTTTTTAAGTATCTTACGTCCATCAGGAGTAAGAATTGATTCTGGATGAAACTGAAGTCCGTATATGGGATATTCAGCGTGCATGATTGCCATTACATCACCGTCTGATTCTCCATCAACCTTGGCTACTACCTTGAGACAATCTGTAAGTGTGCTTGCATCTGTTGCTAATGAATGATATCTTGCAACAGGTATTACGTCAGGCAAGCCTTTAAATAAAGGGCAACTCTTATCTAACTCAACCATTGACTGCTTTCCATGCATGAGCTTTTTAGCATAGGTAACGGTCGCGCCGTATGCTGCGCTTATAGCCTGATGTCCTAAGCATACGCCCAGGGTAGGAATCATAGGTCCTAACTCTCTTGCAACTTCCATTGTTACTCCCGCGTCCTCTGGTCTACCAGGTCCAGGCGAAAGAATAATTTTAGAAGGCTTAAGTGCCTCTATTTCTTTAACTGTAAGTTCATCGTTTCTTATTACTTTTATATCGCTTGATATTTCTCCTACAAGCTGTACAAGGTTGTACGAGAAACTGTCATAATTATCAATCAACAGAATCATAACTCTTCCTCCCCTGCAATTTTTAATGCATTCACAACAGCCTTGGCCTTGTTGATGCACTCCTCGTATTCTTTTTCAGGAACTGAATCTGCTACGATTCCAGCTCCACTTCTTACAAATACCTTGCCGTTTTTCTTGTAGGCAATTCTGATAGCTATGCAGGTATCCATATTTCCTGCAAAATCAATATAGCCGATAGCGCCGCCGTAAACACCGCGCTTGTTATTTTCAAGTTCACCTATAAGCTGACAGGCTCTAATCTTAGGAGCTCCCGAAAGTGTTCCTGCAGGAAGTACTGCTGAAATAGCATCAAGAGCATCCTTTTCAGGTCTTATCTCACCTCTTACAGTTGAGCCTATGTGCATTACGTGTGAGAAGCGTTCTATTGAATGATATTTTTCAACTGAAACAGTTCCAAACTTACTAATCTTTCCTAAGTCATTTCTTCCTAAGTCAACTAGCATATTGTGCTCGGCAAGCTCCTTTTCATCCTGTAAAAGGTCAGCCTCTAAAGCTTTGTCCTCTTCCTCGCTCTTGCCTCTAGGTCTGGTGCCAGCAAGAGGAAATGTATGGAGCACTCCATTTTCAAGCTTAACAAGTGTTTCAGGCGAAGCTCCTGCTATCTCAACATCTGTTCCCGAAAAATAGAACATGTAAGGCGATGGATTAAGAGTTCTAAGCACCCTATAGGTATTAAACAGGCTTCCCTCAAAGGTTCCACCAAGTCTGTTCGAAAGAACAATCTGGAAAATGTCACCTTCGTGGATATAATTTTTAGCTTTTTCTACCATGCTACAGTATCTTTCCTTGTCAAACATGGGAGTGATTTCGCTTGTAAGATGGCCGGCTTCCTCACATTTTCTTTCGCCGTGTCTTAATAAATCAGCCATCTGCTTAAGCTCTAAAGTAGCTCTGTTATAATCAGTTTCTAAATCCTTAAGCGCAATATTTGAGATAAGGATAATTTTATTTTTGTAATTATCAAAGGCGATTACCTTGTCAAAAAGCATAAGGTCGACGTCCTTGAATTCCTCAGTATCTTCAACATTTACCCTAACGGTAGGCTCGCTGTAGCCTAAAAAATCGTAAGAGAAATATCCTACTAAGCCTCCGGCAAAAGAAGGAAGATAGTCAATTCTAGGACTACGATACTTGCTAAGTAGATTCCTTAAAAACTCAACTGGATTGTCACTTTCAAATTCCACATCTCCAGCTTTTACGTGATTACCAGAACAGGTTATAGCCATTTTAGGATTGTAGCCTAGAAATGTGTATCTACCCCACTTTTCTGATTCACTGACTGATTCAAGCATAAAGCAGTGTGTCGCAACATTTTTTAGTATCTTAACTGCTTCGATTGGTGTACAGATATCTGAAAGAATCTCTGTACTGATAGGGAATATATCGTATTTTCCTGAAGCCTCATATTCCCTGATTTCGTCTAAACTTGGGACGATTTTCATCTTATACCTCCTTATATTCGCGTTGGCGATCCTATGCGTTCGAGGTATAAAAAAAACCTGTCCCTGCATATTCTGCTGGGACAGGTAATAATCTAATTCCTGCGGTGCCACCCTGCTTGATGTATAAAATACACCCGCTCAACGCATACCATCATATGCTGACCTTTTTTAACGAAGAGTCCAGCTCCGTCTTACATACTAAGGATTACTCCTTTTCTGTTCGCCCTCGAAGGTCCATTCAGTCTCTCATTTCCTGCTGCAATCACACCACCTGCAGCTCTCTGTAAGAAAAGCGGAAAGTCTTACTCACTCCTTCTCTTCGGTTTGTTGTTTGTATAATAACCTAGTCATATAGTATTTGTCAACACTTTACTATGATAAATCACTGAATTAATATTTCTTCATGCTTTACCATTAAGACTTATAGTATGTGGATCATGCAGCAAAAAGCTCCACGCCAAACGGTGTGGAGCCTTTCTAAATCAATAGCTTATTAAATTTCTGTCTTGTTTCCCAGATACTGAGCGCTTCCGAAACCTAAGATTAAGTTTCCGACGAATGGAGCGATGATATAGATGATTGTAAAGACCATTCCCTTGCCAAATGCTAATGATTTCTTGTAAGCAAAGATGATTCTCATAAGGAAGAGAAGTAATCCTAATACAATGTAAATCAATGTAGCAAAAAATCCATTGTGTCTGTCGCTCATACCGCTTACGATACAGCTAACCGCCATGTAGATAATACCAACTGAAGAAAGCCAAATCTTTCCAAATTCAATATACTGATTGTAGAAAGGAATTAATGCTTTCCAGCCGGCCTCTCCGTACTTTTCAAATACTTTCCATGCAGAAACAAGTTCTAAGATTAAAAATATTAATGTGATCATTCTCAGATCCCCCTTTTCTCTATTGATGATATTATACTATCATACATTACAGAATAGTGCAACATAAATATTAGCGTTTTTAAATGAAGTGTATTAAGCAGCCGCACGCCCGCTACGTTTCTCTGCAAAGTGCCTTATCACCCTCTGGCCATCTACAGCTTTACACGCCTTCTACTCCATCACACTTAGGGATAGTACCAATAGAGCCATCAGCATCATATTTAAATTCAGCTACACAAACTGAACGGTGGAATAAGCTTCCTCCGGGAAGCTCTCCTGTGTGATAGAAAAGATATGAGTGACCCTTAAAATCACATACACCAGGATGGTTAGTGAATACACCGCCTTCATCAGTCATAAGAACCCCGCCATATACCCAGGGACCAGTAGGGTTCTTAGAAGTAGAGTAAGCTAAATGTTCAATATGCTTTCCCTCTTCAAAAGCAGCGTAAACCATGTAATAAAGTCCTTCTCTCTTATAAAACCAAGGTCCTTCTCCATAGCTAGTACCAGTATCGTGGCTACCCTTTGCAAAGGATTCAACAGTCATAGGTATCTTCTTAACTCCAACTGTTTCATCATAAGAAATCATATCTTCGTTTAATAAAACATATCTAAGCTCAGGATTTCCAAAGTATAAATAAGCCTGTCCATCATCATCGATAAAAACTGTAGGATCGATATCGTTCCAGTCTCCTTCATCAACAAGTGGGTGTCCTAAATCCTTAAATGGACCATAAGGGCACTCTGACACGCCTACTGCAATGGCCATACCGCCGTCCTTTTTGTGCACTGGACAGTATAAATAAAACTTGCCATTTCGCTCTATACACTGAGGAGCCCATGCACGATCATCAGCCCACTCAATATCATCAAGCGAGAAAATCTTGCCATGGTCAGTCCAGTTTACCATGTCTTTTGTAGAGAAGCATCTCCAGTCATACATAGTGTAAAAATCATTTATAAGCTCATCTTCGTCATGAGTAGTATAAAGATACAAGGTATCCCCAGACACCATAGGCGCAGGATCAGCTGTATAAATTGTGTTTATAATCGGATTCTTAGATTTCATAAAAATAACCCTCCATATACTTTTCCTTACTTAAGTATATAAGAGGGTTAACTAATTTCAATACTCAAATTTTGCCTAAAAATGCTTGGATAAAGCTTTCTAAAATCATTTAATAACCTTATCCATAATGCCTTCCCATCTGCCATTTACAGTCTGATATCTTGCATCAAATTTTTCAGGAATAGCAGAACCTTTAATAACAGTGATAGCAAGGTCTAAAAGCATTAATGTCGCCATGATTGAGATAATGACTACCTTAAAATCATGCTTAAAACCATTGATACCTCTATAAATCCTAGGATTAAAAACCTGCACAAAAAGCGTGCCCGCAACTCCCCAAAAAAGCGAGGCAATAAGACATATCTTTCCCTTATAATTAATCTTATAAATCGAATAGTCCCACAAACTTCGGTGCAAAATCTTTTCAGCAAGAGTAGATGTTATAAGTTCAATCGCCGTTGCGCATACCATTGCAATAAAATAAATAGCAATTGTATTGAGGCTAAAGAACGGGCCACTCAGTCTTCCAAGTGTAAAATGCATTATAATTCCTGCAAATCCATAAATTGGAATGTATGGTCCATGCAAAAAGCCTCTGTTTTGTATCCTCTTTTCGATCACTGACATATAAATGCTTTCCCATACCCAGCCTATTACGCAGTATAAGAAAAACATTACAAAATATACCATTATTTTATCAATTTCCATCCTAAATCCCTATAACAAAATCCTATATAATCCATTTATTAGACGCTATGCGTTCTTTTTACTCTTAGTCCAAAAATATATTACTGCAAGCGCCATTATACAAAACTGAACTGCACCCAAAACTATATCCATTTTTCCACTAACATCCTTAGAAATGAATGAGCAAAAATCATGCAGCATGTGTAAGATTATTCCAGGATAAATGCTTCTTGTGTAATAGAATACAAAAGAAATCGCCATTCCCCACACAAAAGCAAAGCATATCTGAAGTAAAGTCGCAACCACACTTGCACCACCCATCAGATTAAGTATATGGCATAGGCCAAAAAGAAAGGCTGATACAATCACAGCTAATCTAATATTATACTTACTCCAGGTATTAAATATAATGCCTCTAAAGTATATTTCCTCGGCACAACCTATAGCTAATGTCATGTACAGTCTGGCAAGTATTCCAATTGGATTACTAAAATCAACTCCTGCCACTAACGGTAGGATTGCAACTCCTACAAACGGGATATAATAAAGAACAGTTTTAGCTGAGCCTTTCACAAGTTTCTTGAATCCTAGTATCCTAAGCTTTTTGTCCTTTATCCAGGCAGCATACATAGCTATTAATGCAGGAATCCATATAATACTTCCCTGCACTACAATCTGCTCCGTTCCGGTTATATTTCCCACAACTACTACAGCGCCCTGTATTACAAAGAAAAGCAAAAGCACTAGTGTTGATACAAATGTTACTATAAAATCTCTTTTCATTATCTCATCCGACCAAGCGAAATCTTTTGCATAGCATATTCTTTCGCCAAACATCCCCTTAATTATTACAAGAAAATATTAATAAACTTAGCATGCATAGTCAATTGAAGTCATATTATATTCAATAATAATTAAGAATGCGATATATTATTTGGAAATCTCTTCAATACTTTCCTTATTTATGTATTTATAATCAATTTCTATTATACTGGCTCCACCCACAAGGTCATTAGTAAATTCATCAAACTGTTCTTTAGTGTAAAGTCCGTACTCTAATCCCATTTTTTCAGCGCCTAGATAATAAACCGTCCCACAGCCTGTAGGGTCGTACTCATAAGGATAAGTTGAATCGTCCCCTGTAGAATCGATGACTAGTTCTAAATCTTCACTATCCACACCACCAAAAGATTCAAACATATCATTAGAAGGATTGTACTTTAGAATCGAGTATGGCCACATAGATCCATATCCTTGATTGTGAGAAGCGTCTGCGTATATTACTCCATTGTCAAAAACTGTGAGTGCTCCGCCGCCTTCAAGTTCATCAGTCCATTCCTTAGTATTTACATCATACTTGAAAATATATGAAGTGTATCCCACCATCGCAGTTGGGTTAGTCCAATCGATAACAAGCTCTTCTTCATTGTCGCCATCTATGTCAAGAATCGCAAATTGATTATCTGCTACTGTTTTGGCATAGCTTTCACAAAACTCGTGTGGCCAGCCTACTTCTACACTGTTGTCAATCATGTAGTTTAAAAATGCAATATAAGCATCTTTACTATTATCAAAATCTCCTAGTACCTTTTCAAAGGATTTATCAGCTTCATCCTCTATATTCTCTTCTTGAAGCCCAGATTCAACTACAGCTTCCTCATTAACGGTTTCTTTGGCCCCTGCCAAAGAAGCTTCTACGGATGCAGAAGTTTCATTTATTACTTCATCACTTACTAATGCTTCTTTTCCCCCGCATGCTGATAGCATAAGGGAAGCTACAATAACTAATCCTAATAATCTTTTTTTCATACTCTAACCTTCTTGTCCCATTTTCTTGCCTTATTAAATAGATGCAGGCTCACAACAAAATAATACACTACAGAGTACTTTCCTCTGTAGTGTAAATTTAACTAGCCCTGTAAGCCGTTAGACTGTCTGATCATATCTTCAACAACCACGTCATAAATCTCGCCTACTGTGTTACAGTATTCTAAGATTTTCCATGGCTCATTAGTATGAAAGTGAATCTTGATTAAATCCTCATCACCAGCAGCAATAAGACTGTTTCCTTCAAAGTGCTCTGTGATGTAATCAGAGATTTCATCCTCATCTAAGTCCTTGTCTCTTCTATCAATTAGTAACTGTGTGTCGTAACGATACGCAAACTGATCGTCTTCTGCATCAATCGAATTAATACCCATATTAATCTGCTCCTATTCTGGTCACCCTGGTTAGCCACCACCTACAGTATACACAAAATCTAACGGTTTGCCACAAAAATGACTCAATTTAATCTTTAGGTAATAATTTAGTCTTGCTCTTCCATATTAGGCGTCACTTTCATAGCACCCCATTGCGTAAGCAAGGGCTTAGGTGTTATAATCCATAGGCATTTTGATTTATTTATGAAAGGATTTTTACTATGAAAATTGCAGTTACATATGATAATGGTGAAGTGTTCCAGCATTTTGGTCACACTGAGACTTTTAAAGTATATGAAGTTTTAGATGGAAAGGTTGTTTCTAGCACCTTAGTCAACTCAGATGGTCAGGGGCATGGTGCTCTAGCTTTATTACTTTCTGACAACGATATCGACGTATTAATCTGCGGTGGCATGGGAAGTGGCGCACAGGCAGCTTTAATGGAAGAAGGAATTGAAATCTACGCAGGTCAGAGTGGTGATGCTGATGAAGTAGTTGAAGCTTATTTAAGAGGCGAGCTTGTAGACTCAGGCTGTAACTGTGATCATCATGAACACGAAGAAGGCGGCTCATGCGGTGGCGGATGTGGTTCATGTGGCGGCTCATGCCATTCAAAACCTGCATTTGAAGGTAAAAACGTAGGAAAGACCTGTCGTACTCACTATAGAGGAACCTTCAATGATGGTACACAGTTTGATTCATCTTATGATCGTGGCGAGCCCTTAGAGTTTGTATGTGGTGCCGGCATGATGATTTTAGGATATGACAAAGCCGTAGCTAACATGGCAGTAGGCGAGATTGTAAACGTACACTTAATGCCCGAAGAAGCTTATGGACCTAAGGATCCTGATGCTATCTTCACAGTAGAAATGGCTGAAATGCCAGGATGTGAAGAGTTAAACGTAGGTGATGGAGCTTACCTTTACAACCAGTTCGGACAGCCCTTCAAGGTAATGGTTGTAGCTAAAGATGAAACTACCATGACCTTCGATGCTAACAATGAAATGGCTGGCAAGGAGCTTAACTTCCAGATTGAATTAGTTTCAGTAGAGTAAGTGAAAAATACTATTTTTCATACGGCACTTTTGTGCCGCTCCATGGAATGGATATAAAAATATAAAGGATGTGTTTCATAGTTTTTTCTATGAACACATCCTTTTTTATTAATCATATGGCACTAATATCTCATGACTATCCTTTGTTCTCATTGAATATATCTTTTCTAGTTCGCCTAAAACTTCAGCCTTACTTTTGCATAAGCCTTTATGATGGCTTAGTAATAAAGTCTCGGCCTTAAGTGATTTTAATACATCAATCTGGGCCTTTAGTAACTGCGAATTATACACATACCCTTCGCTATTTCTCTTAGAATAGGTTCCATCTCCCACAAAGGCATATTTTTCATCCACTTCAAGGCCCAAACACCCCTTAGCATGGCAGGATGGCAGTTCAAAAATATGAACATTTCCCACTTTAATACAACCATTTACAATTGTACCCTGCCTTGTATGCTTATATGTCTCATTCGAAACATACAAATTAGTGTATTTCACCTTATCTATATTGCCTAGATGATCAGCGTGAAAATGAGAAATCACGACATTAATATTTTCAGGAATAGCTTCAAGCATCCTATCACCATTTCCCACGTCGTAAACAAAGGTCACATCACCGTCTCGCACTATTCCTACATCAGCGCACAGCGGCTCATCATAACCCTCAATGTAGCAAATTTTGTCACTTATCCTCACTTCGCTCATCTGATCACCTGATTTATTCGTACCAATTGCAAGTTAATTATCTTCCTTGATATATAGCTTAGGATAAAACTTCTTATCGAGTACTACAATCACTAATGCAAGTAAAGTTGCAATACCAAGCATTGCAAACACCATTATCCATGCAGCAAGAGGACTTACATATGTGTGAAGGTTTCCGATTGCAAACATTGCAATACCGCTAAGCACAGACTGTAAGATTCCTAGCACACCATTAATACGACCACGGTGACTTGCAGGGATACGTTCAGATGTATATGGACCACATGCAATTGTCATGAAGATTTCACCAAAGGTAAACATAGCAATTGCGATAAAATATGTAGGAATAAATCCTAAACCAAGTAAGAAGCCTACATATCCTAATAGTACCAGCAAAATACCCACAACCATTTTCTTAGTCTGGAAGAGCTTTGAGAAAAGCTGAGTAATGATAGGAGTAAATATAACCACGATAATACAGTTTTCACTGTTAACCATACCAAACAATCTGGCTCCTAAATCAGCTCCATGTGCTCCGGCAATATCTATAGGAAGTAGGAAGCTCCACTGTCCATATGCACACCAGAATAATGCCATCTCGATAATGTATACAAGGATAATCTTGTTCTGCTTAATGATCTGCCAGATAGGAGTATTCTCATCAAGCGCAACCTGATAAGTTGAAGCAGCACTTGTCTCAACTACTGGAGTAATATTCTTAACAAATAAAGCAATAAGCAATGTCGATGTTCCAATTGCAAGACCGCTGATTAAAAATGAAAGCCACAAATAGTCTTTAAAAAGAAAGCCTGCAATAGTAGGTGATGCAACTAAGCCGATGTTAGCACCTAGATACGATAAAGAATATGCTTTCTCTCTATTTTCTGTTGTTGTAATGTCTGCAATTAATGTTTCATAGGCTGGGCCTTCCATGTTCTGGAATAGCGAACCAACTGTAAGTAATGCGATTGACCAAAAGCTTAATGGTACAAACGCACAGCTTATATAGAATACAATTGAAATTAAATCAAAAAATACAATAATACGCTTCTTGTTGTATTTGTCTGCAAGTTTTCCACCAAGTAATCCTAGAGGAAGCTGAATTGCTCCGATAACAATTGTATAAATCGAAGCCTGAGCTGCAGTAAGCCCCAATTTTTGTGTAAGAATTAATGTTAATACAGGCCATATCATCGAGCCCATATTTGTAACGATACGACCTACGAAAAGAATGTAGTTTTCTCTTCTAAGTCCTTTGTACTGTGTAATTAGATTAGCCATAAATCTCCAAAATCTCCCACCGTATGAATTTGAATTCTCGCAAAATAAAACGAGCTTCACCGGAAGCAAAGAGTTTTGTGAAAAATTTACATTTTCACAAGATCCCTCTAAGCTGATACGTTCTACATACTAACACATAGTCACGGATTTGTAATTAAACAAATTATTATTATTTTCTTAAAGCAGTGCTCATAAAAAGACCCCTTTTGAAAGACTTATGCTTGTCTCGCAAGAGGGGTTTAGTTTCACTAGGTTCTAGGAACTTCTATAAATATGTATAAGCTATCTTCAGATCATTTAAGTTTTTAGTATTCGTCTAAGAAATGATGTCTCACTCCATCTTTTTTGTAGCAGATAAGTGTGTCCACATTTACATTTTCAGTACTCTTAAAAATGTTTCCTTCAACAAATGGATTAGTTTCCTTTAGCTTAGCGATAAGCTTCTTAGTCTCTAATCGCTTAGATGATGTAGTACCATCCTCGTGACAGGTACTGCAGGTTTCAGTAAAATGGCATGCACACTGCAAGAAGTGAAGATCATTATAGTCTCGCCATGCACATATGTCTTCCTCACGAATCAGATACATAGGTCTTATAAGCTCCATGCCTTCAAAGTTAGTGCTATGAAGCTTAGGCATCATGGACTGCATCTGTCCACCATGAAGCATTCCCATAAGAATAGTTTCTATTACATCATCATAATGGTGGCCTAATGCAATCTTGTTGCAGCCTAACTCCTGAGCCTTGCTGTATAAATATCCTCTACGCATTCTTGCACACAGATAACATGGACTCTTTTCTATAGTATCTACTGCATCAAAAATATTACTTTCAAAAATAGTAACCGGAATGCCTAAAGCCCTTGCATTGCTCTCAATAAGCATTCTGTTTTCTTTGTTGTAGCCTGGATCCATTACTAAGAAAACCACTTCGAAGTTTACCTGACGATGCTTTTGTATCTCCTGAAACAGTTTAGCCATAAGCATCGAGTCCTTGCCGCCAGAGATACATACAGCAATCTTGTCGCCTTCTTGTATTAATTCATAAGTCTTGCATGCTTTAGCAAACTTTGAAAAGAGCTGCTTATGAAATTTTTTCTGGATACTAAGCTCAGCTTTTTCCTGCTTAGTAGTATCATCAGGCTTTACACTATTTATAAGTGATACAAGATATGCGCTGTACCCGCCTTTAAGACTATAGGCTTCTTTTCCTAATGCTTCTAGCTTTTCAGCTACTAACTGTGACTTTTCACCACGCTGACAGTAAACCACTAATTTATTTGAAGCGCTGATTTCATTTACTTTGGCCTGAGGATCCTCAAGCATATCCTCCATAGGAATGTTGATGGCGCCTGGCATCATTCCGTACAAAGCACTTCCTTCATCTCTTATGTCGATGAGAGTATAGTCTGCTTCATTTAAACTTTTTAATTCTTCTAATGATATTTCTTTCATAAAAATCCTAACTAACTAAAGGGTGATACTGGAAATTTACAGTTAACCCCAGATTTTAATGAGATTCTCGCCTTCCTTAATTCCCTGTAAGGGGCCTGGAACAGGCTTATCGCCTATAGGATTCTTAAGTAAATCCAAGTCAACCATTAATGGTGAGCCATCGGGATTTTCGTAAGCTTCCTCGGAAAGTCTGGTCATCTCAAGATTGTGTGTACCGATTTTTTCAGTATTTAAACCAGATAAAGCGCCCTTAGGTAAAACTAATCTTAAGAACACTTCCTTACCTTTATGGATAAGCTCGCACTCCGCTCCATTAAGGCTTGTATAGTTTGCTTCTTTTTCAAAAGTATCGGCACCATTTAAGTATACATTATTGTTGATATATACAGGCTGTAAAACCTTGTGGAACATTTCAAGGTCACCATGTCCTGCATTTCTCACAAGCTCAATATATTCGTCAAGTGAAGTAGGACATCCATTATAGCATGCTGTACCATTAGGTATAGTCTCATCGGCATCAACTGGTTTTACAAAAATATTCTGGAAGAATCGGTCGTCATTTTTGTAAACAGGTACTACACCTAAAACCTCTGTTGAGTGAGGAAGGTGATATGGAGTTCCTCTATCAGGAGAATTCCACCATACCATGCCGCCCATGATTAAGTTATGCACATATGCACCACCCTGGGAGGCGTTTTCGAATGATTTCTTAGAGGTAAGAATATTATTCTCAATTAAGTAAGGACCATGTGATACTTCAACCATGATGTCTTCAAGGTTATCTTCATAAATGTTTCTATAAATATGCACGCCCTGAGCCTGCCAGTCCATCCAGCTGCCTCGTGAGCAATTATGAATATAATTGTCATGAATCTGTACGTCAATAGCTACGTGGAATTTAATTGCAGCTACTTCATATCCATACCACTCATCTTTTTGAGCTATATTGTAAATTTCATTTCCATAAACCTCTGAGAATACACATCCCATATGTCCTACTACACCATTCTGACCACAGTCATGAATCACATTGTTACGAACAATATGCGAGCCTATTCTTTCCTTGCTCCAGCCTATATTGCGAGCAAGAAATACTGCTTCCATCTGATATGTATAGCCAGGCTTACGTCCAGTTCTAGTACATAAGTTATCTCCTGTAGAAGCTTCTTTACCAAGCGATACTGCTGAACACTTAGAATCGTGAATGTCGCAGTCCTCGATAATCCATTTTTTAGCCCAGTGAGGACCGATAAGTCCTACCTGATCTCCAGTTGGAGGAGCATACCAGGTAGCTGCACAGGATAATTCAAAGCCCTTTACAGTGATATAATCAAGGCCTGTCTTTATAGGATAAAGAACAGACTGTCTGACATTTATCTTTACCTTAGTTGTATCAGGCTTTTTGTCGTTGAAATTAACATAGATTGTAGTAGTATCATCATCTACAACTGCTCGCCACTGATAAACTGTATTTTCAGGATGAGGTAGTTTAGCACCCTTACAGTTAGGGTCATACACATACTCAAGACGTTTTGTAGGCTTCATTACGTCTTCTACTGAAGCAGCTTCATAAGCAGATAATCCATCTAGATACACATCACCGGTATGAACATCATAGTCAAATGGTCCACACCACCAGTCGCCATGCACTCTCTTTGTATATGGATTGTAGTCGCCGAAAAATTCATTGTTTATAACAGTCTTATAAACAGAGCCTTCAACTAGTTCCCAATCAGTAATTTCTTCAGCTCCAGTAATCTCAACGTGCTCACCGGCTGCTGCCATATAAGTAATTCTTTTATGCTCAGCACATCCGCCGTTTTGTGGTTTAACCCACTCTCTGTAAACACCTTCATGCACAATTACAGTGTCGCCAGCAACCATTATGTCTGCTGCCTGCTGAATTGTTAAAAATGGTTCCTTTTCAGTACCTTTTGCATGTAACTTGCCTTGTTTAGAAACGTGATAAATCATTTTTGACCCTACCTTTCTTTACATAGCGCCCCCGCTTTGTCCTACTTACTAGTATACTATTTTTCTAAACACAGTTAAATAATTTTATTACTAGCGCTACTTCATATTGTATAATGACTATGGGCACAAGGAGGATTACATGAGATTAGGTATTTCAACTTCATTAAGTGGATTGACCCCTCACGAGTGGGCTACAAAACTAGTGGCACTTGGTTGTAAAAGTGTCGTATTTCCAGTAGACTGTCGCGCAGATGATGCATTAATTGATGAATATGTAAAGGAAGCTAGAGAGCACGACCTCTTAATAGCCGAGGTAGGCATCTGGCGAAACGCTTTAGATTCTTGTGAAAACCTGCAGTATTCAATTGATCAGCTAAAGCTTGCCGATAGAATAGGTGCAGTATGCTGTGTAAACGTAGCTGGTTCCATGGGACCACGCTGGGACGGAGGCTACACTGCTAACTTTAGTAAGGAAGCCTTCGATAAAACTGTCAAAATGATTCAGACCGTTATTGACAGCGCTCAGCCTAAAAACACATATTTTTCTATTGAGTCCATGCCCTGGATGATTCCCACAAGTCCTGAAGAATATTTAGAACTCATCAAAGCTGTCAACCGTGAAAGATTCGCTGTACACCTTGATATCATCAATATGATTAACTGCCCCGATAGATATTTTTTTGCCGACAAATTTTTAAAGCATACCTTTGACTTATTAGGCTCTCGTATAGTAAGCTGTCATCTTAAGGATATTAAGCTTCTTGAGGAT
>JAZUDH010000052.1:0-2724 GCA_045639565.1 Lachnospiraceae bacterium | reverse complement strand
GGTCAATTGTAAAAGTTAATTCCACTTTGTAAGATTAAGTTCCACCTTGTATGAGTAAATTCTATGGGGTGGAACTTTTTGTGTCTGAAAAAATCACCTGAATAATCAAAAATCACTAGAATTTCTGAGAAAATCCCTTATAATTACTAGAAAGCCGGAAAAATGCGCACGAAAATGAGGAGTCGAGTTCACGTGGTCCTGGTAAGAGTTAGTGAATTCCACCCCGGTGGGGAAAAATATGGAACTCATCCAATTGCGTAGGACTCCGGCCTTTTTATGTGTTTTAGTTAAGGTAATAGTGCGCTATGCGCATTTGTTTCAAAGGCGGGCGTAGCCCGGTTTCCTATTCTTGTAACAATTCTGGTCTAAGAACTATCTCGTTGGCAGGAATTTTGTGTATACCGAGAATCTCTAGGATTTCCCTGCCATAATAGAATTCAAACATTTCGTAAGGTGATTTATCACCAAGTTCGGGACGACCATAAGAATTGATATGGTCCATCATAAGATTGATTTGCTCTTGATTGTATTGACCCAAATCTGTGTGCTTTGGAATAATCCTTCTTATGAATTCATGATTGTTTTCACAGGCTCCCTTTTGATTTGGTGATGAAGGATCACAGTAGAATACATATGATCTAATAACACCGTCATCATCACATTCGATTGCGGTAGGATTCGAGAATTCGGTTCCATTATCAGCTAGGCATAATGAAAGAACCTTTTTATAGTTATCTTCACCTAAACGTTCATAGAGATTATTAAATATTTCAGTAACCGATTTTGAGTCATTAGTCTCTCGCCAGAAAGCAATCTGTAGTTTTGGAAGAACAAAGTGTATGGTAAGCAGAACAGCTCCACCTTTAACACCTTCAACAGAATCCAGTTCTGCAACAGGGACAGAAGGATTATCTTCTCTGTATTTATTAAAGTCTTTAAAGGTTCGTCCAATTCTGCATGCTTTGTCAACCTTTAGTTCTTTTGATTTCTTTTTGCGCGGTCTAAATCTAACCTTGCGAGGCATGTCAATGTTTTTGGCTTCAAACAATCCGTTATCAGCGTAGATATAAGCTGTTTTCTCACAGATTGAGATAGAGTCGGGATTATTAACCAGTATGTGATGTAATGACTGACCTTGCTTCAAAAGAGGACTTATTACATTGTTAAGCTGTTTCAATTCGTCTTCTGTTAGATTGAATCCTGAACGAGATTCGCTTCTTACATCTTCGTATTCCTGTTGAGCCTCACGAGGCTTATAAAAACATTTTTCTAGTGTGCAGGTATTAAGACTACTGCAACCATTGCATACATAGGGTGGTTTGCTTAGGTAGGGGCAAGTTTCCTTGATATAATCCTTGCAAAATTCTGTACATTTTCCACAAGAAAAACATAGATTTCTTGATTTACCGCGGCTACACTCTCTACATATATCCCCTTCATGAGAACAACCTTTTCTTAATTGACAGTCATTAAAAGGTTTGTATGGTGCCCCTTTCTTTTTGAACACTCGGTGAGACTTTATTTCTTTGGAAATGGTAGTACAGTCTCTTCCGATACTTTTTCCTATAGCCTTAAAACTTGATGATGCATCAAGGCCATCTCTAATCTGACGACGTTCATCATATGCTAAATGTTTATTCTTATTCATAAAAGCTCCTGTTCCGGCCGGAGCAAGAGAAGGATGAATAACAACAAGATAACATTAAGAGGAAGTAAGTTCCATGGTATCTATTAGGAATAAGTAATATCTACCCTTAGGATAAAAGGGGTGGACGTTAGTTTTACAAATGACTTCAAGTAAAAAATAGCAAAATTTCCAAGGTAAAAGCAACACCTTGAAAGATTAGCATAAAACAGCGCATTTTTAGATATTATATTTCTGAAAAGTCTTATACAAATGCGTTAAAATGCGGTATTTATGCAAGAATATTAAAAAGAATTGCATAGCAAACAAGCCCGTTTCGCGGACTTTTCAAACTAAAAGCAACACTCAAGGGTGTTGCTTTTACTCTGCAAAATTATACTGTCTTTAATAGACTTGGACGAAGAATAACCTCATCAGCAGGTATCTTTTCAAGGCCAAGTAAAATAAAGAAATCTTCCGGCATAATTCCCATTGCTAAATCATAAGGTGATTTGCCGAAGAGCGATTTTCTGCAATAACTATTTATGTGATTCATTGCCAAGTGTATATGAGCCTGTCTATAATCGTCCATGTTGGTTCCTTTTGGGATAATGTAGCGGATATACTTATGATTATTCTCACAGGCACCTTTCTCATCGGAGCGGTTAGGTTCGCAGAAAAATACTTTAGTTCTTTGACCGCCATATATAGAGCATTCCATTCCGGCTATGTCCTCAAATTCACTTCCGTTATCAGTGAGTATCAGAGGAAAGCATTCACGAAATAAATCTTTGCCCAAGGCTTCTTCCAGCATATTAAGTACAGCAATTACGTTTTCTTTAGTCTGGGAATCCATGATTAACGCAAGCTGCATATGGACCTGAACAAAGTGAAGAGTAAGTAGTGTTGCGGAACTGTCCTTACTGCCCTCAACACAATCCATTTCTACAACGGAAATGTCCTCATTATCTTTGATATATGCCAAATAGTCTTCATACATATGACCTTGCTTGGATATCTTTGATTTTTTGTAATCATTAGTAGCTCTTTTTACACGTACTCTTCGTTGAACAACACTTCGCATATCAATGTTTCTACAC
>JAZUDH010000051.1:0-26643 GCA_045639565.1 Lachnospiraceae bacterium | reverse complement strand
GGTTGGAAACGTCATTTTGACTGCAATAGTCAAAATGACGTTTCCAACCCCGTCCCCAACGTGTCACTTTCGCTTTAATCAGAATGATGTATAATGATTATGGGTACTTTCTAATTCTGTTATGGTTTTACTATCAATTATGGAGGAACGTATGGAAAAAGCAGTAGAACGTAGAATTAGCAAGAAAAGCTACAGAAACTTTAATGTAGCGATTTATTGTCCTGTAGGAGATATTAACAGGATTAAAAGCATCGATGAGTTTGATGAAATGTTCAACAAAACCTTTGCAAATGTAAAAGTGGGAAGGGTTTATCTTGAAGATTTCAGAGGTTTTGAAACCTGTGAAAAAAATCATCTAATTGAAATCAAAAAATATTTCGAAGACCGTGGAATCGACACTGCAGGCGGTATTACAACTTGTGCAGGCAACAAACCTGAATTTGGGTTTGCTTCATTATGCTATAGCGATGAGAGCAATCAGAAAATGCTACTTGATGCGGTTAAAATGAATGCTGAGATTTTCGATGAATTTATCTTCGATGATTTCTACTTTTTAAACTGTAGATGTGAAAAGTGTGTCGAAAAAAAAGGCAAGATGAGCTGGAAGGAATTCCGTTTAAAGCAGAAAGAATGGGTCACCAATGAGCTTGTAATGAAGCCAGCCAAGGCTATCAATCCTGATGTAAATGTAATCGTAAAGTTCCCTCAGTGGTTCGAGGACTTCAATGAAACAGGATATGATTTAGTTAAGGACACAGACCTTTTTGACAATATTTATACAGGAACCGAGACTAGAAATCCTGAATATGCTCAACAGCATTTACCTAAATATTTAAGTTATTTCACAATGCGCTATTATGGAAGCCGCAATCATGAACAGAATTTGGGTGGTTGGTTTGACCCTTATGAATGCACCTACAACTTGACTTCCTATTTAGAGCAGGCCTACCTTACTTTGTTTGCTAAGAGTAAGGAAGCAACTTTATTTTGCCTAGGATCACTTATGGTAGATCCTCAGTACAGACTGTTCCCAAGAGCTATAGGGGAGCTGTTTGAAGAAGCTGATGAAATTTTAGATAAGCTTGGTAACCCCGTGGGCGCGTATGCATATCGACCTCACTATGGATACGGGGAGAAGAATCTTCACAGCTATTTAGGCGAGTGCGGAGTTGCGTTTGAACCAGTGCTTGAGTATCCATACAATGCTAAATCAGTATTTCTTGCTGAAAGCGCTGCTGATGATGACATGATTATCGAGCGTATGAAATCCACACTTTTAAGTGGAAATGATGTAGTTGTTACCAGCGGGTTTGTGGAAAAGTGTGGCGAAGCATTCGAAGAATTCGGTCATGTAGCCGTTACCAATAAAAAAGCATTTGTTGATTCCTATTGTGTATCTGAAAACCATGGTGTAAACATTTCACGTCGTATAAGTGGTGATCGAAAGATTATTATTCCTATTCTCGATTACTGCACCAATGATGTATGGGAAATTGCCGGCGCATATGGAAATAACAATAATTTCCCAATTGTTTTGAGCTGGATGTACGGAAAGGGCACAATTTCAGTAATCACAATACCTGATGATTTCGGAGATTTATATGCATATCCTCGCGAAGTTTTGAAGCTTATAAGAGCTCTTTTTGCAAAAGAATGCGTATTCACACTTGATGGACCTTCAATGATTCAGCTTTTTACATATGATAATAACACTGCAATCCTACGATCTGACTTGCCTTACGAGGAACGCATCACGCTTAATTACAACGGCCAATTAGGCACACGTTGTATTGAAAGAACTGTTGCACCTGGCGTAAATGTATTAGTAAACATAGAATGATATCTCGGGGAGGGGGGGTGGAACATCACTTTTGCGCGCAGCGCATACAAAAGTGATGTTTCAACCCCCGTCCCTCACATAACACCTTTCACACGGTCTGCATACAAAAATGATATTTCAACCCCCGTCCCTCAGATATCAAAATCTATACACTATATTTTTGGAACTCAAAGTTATATAATGAACATAGGGCACTCCGTAGGAGGAAAAACTATATGATCAGTCTTAAAAACAAGTGGGTACTAATAACAGGGGCTAGCCGTGGTATCGGCCGACTTTCTGCTAAATTCATGGCTGAGCAAGGATGCAATCTCATTTTGCACAGTCGTTCGCTTGAGGGTACTAAGAGCATTTTGGAAGAGGTAAAAGCTCTTGGCGTTTCTGCATATGCAGTCGCTGCTGAACTGTCTGATGTGGCAGCAGTTGATGCTATGCTAAAGGAAATTGATGCTAGAGGCACTCAGGTTGATGTAGTACTTAACAATGCGGGATTACAGATAGGTTACAGAGTAGACTATTTGAAGACTCCCATCGATGATTTTCCCATTTCTTTTGCCATAAACACAATTGCACCCATGCAGATATGCTACCATTTCCTGCCTGGAATGATTGAAAGAGGTTTCGGTCGTATCGTAAACACTACAAGTGGCATCGCTCTTGAGGCTGAGCAGGCCGGATATTCAGGGGCTAAGGCCGCGCTAAATAAGGTAACAATTGATTTAGGATATAAAGTAGAAGGAACCGATGTTATTCTTTCGCTCGCTGATCCAGGCTGGTGCCAGACAGACCTTGGCGGACCTAATGCACCTAACAAGCCTGAGTCAACTATACCTGGAATCGTGGTAGGAGCCTTTATTTCAGATGGCAAGTCTGGACGTTGCTTTGCTGCTCAGGACTTTAAGGGAATGACACTTGCCGATGCAGTTAGTAAGGCTGAAGGACAGCCTAGTCCGTATAATCGTTAAGCAGGCAAAAGAACAAGTAATTTGAGCAAAAAACGTTAAGACGATAAAAGTTTGTTCAATGCTATCGTTGATTACGAGGAGGAAATCATATGGAAAAAATAAAGTGGGGCGTACTTGGAACAGCTTCAATAGCAAACGGATGCACAATACCTGGTATGCTTATGGCTGAAAACTGCGAAGCATATGCTATTGCAGGTCGTAACGAAGAAAAGGTTAATGCATTTAAAGATAAATTTGGATTTAAAAAATCATATATAGGTTATGACGCGCTTCTTGCAGATCCTGATGTACAGGCTGTGTATATACCTTTACCTAATGATATTCACGCAGAGTGGATACTAAAATCTATCGAGGCTGGCAAGCATGTATTATGCGAAAAGCCCATGGCAAAAGATGTGGAAGAGGCTAGAATGCTGTTTGAAGCAGCTCAGAAAAAAGGCGTAATATTAATGGAAGCTTTTGCATATCTTCATTCACCTTATATTGCAGCGCTCAAGAAAGAAGTTGAAAGTGGAGTAATTGGGGACATCACATATGTTGAATCTGCATTTTTAGGCGGACTTCCGCCTATGACAGACTTTCGTATGCACAAAGAATTCTTAGGTGGAGCTGCTTATGATTTAGGTTGCTATAGCACCAGCATGATTCTGACACTTATGGGCAAGGAACCAACTAAGGTTCAAGCTCTTGCAGAGTTTAGTGATGAAGATATCGACTTATTCACCACTGCATATATGTATTTTGATAATGGCGCAAGAGCCCATTTCACATGCGGTATGGTTTTTGACACAGAAAATGATCGTCGTTATGACCGCCTCTATGTACATGGCACAAAGGGCGTAATCAGATCTGAGGTTGAGTTTAACCAGTCAGGATCGCTTAAATATATCGTAAAGGTAAACGGAGTCGAGACTGTTAAAACCGTTGAAGCTCGCCAAAACTATTGCCTTGAGGTTGAGCAGTTAGGTCGCTGCATTACAAATGGTGAGAAACCTCACGTTTCACCAGAATTTTCTATCATGCACGCCAGAACTCTCGACAAAGTATTAGACGCAATCGGATACAATAAATGATATCTGGGGGACGGGGGTTGAGATATCACTTTTGTATGCAGAGCATAAAGTGATATCTCAACCCATTGATCCTCCATTGACGTATCACCAAGAATTAACATTGGAGATGACATGAAAATAGCTGTTAGTGCATGTCTTTTAGGGGCAAATTGCAAATATAGTGGAGGCAACAACTATTCTGAAAAGGTTGCCAGGTTCATCGAGGGGCACGAAGTAATACCCGTGTGCCCAGAAGTGATGGGAGGACTACCAACCCCCAGAACGCCAGCCGAGATTGTGAATGGTGTGGTTACTATGCGAGACGGAACCGATGTAGATAAAGAATTTCGAAGTGGAGCTAAGGTTGCATTAGAAAAATGCTTAGAGAATAGGGTTGACCTACTTATTCTTCAATCTCGCAGCCCAAGTTGTGGAGTTAATGAGATATATGATGGTACTTTTACTGGACAAAAGATTCAAGGTCGCGGTATTTTTGCTAAGCTTGCAATTGAAGCTGGGATTAAAACATTAGATTTGGAAGATTTGTAACAAAAAAACCTTTCGATACAGGGTAAACAAACCTGTGTCGAAAGGTTTTATATTTTTATAAAGAACTTGCTATAAAAACACTAGGGCGCAATGCATACAAAAGTGATGTTTTTACCCCCGTCCCTGAGATATCAAAATTTCTTCAAGGCCGGTTACGGAGGTGGGTTTTGAGAAGTAGTAGCCTTGGACGTATTCATAGCCTTGCTTGATACAAAATTCCAGGTTGTCCTTGGTTTCAACACCTTCGATTAGGACGCGGTAGCCTCGTTTTTTGAAGGAATCAATCATTGTGGCGATAACTTCTGCAACCATTTCATTTTCAATAGAGCTTTTGAGAATAGATTTATCAAATTTAATGGTATGGAATGGACAGCTAGTAATGCGTTCAAAGTTAGAGTAGCCAGTACCAAAGTCGTCTAGGTAGAACAGAATCCCCGCTTTATTAAGGTTCATTATGTTGTCCATTGCTTTTCCATAGTCCTCAAAAATAGCACTTTCGGTGAGCTCAAGGCGAATTTTGCTTTTAGGGGTGTTAGACATTTCTATTAGGTTAAGTACTTCATCACAGAAATTCTCATTAGCAACTTCGGTAGAAGAACAATTTATAGTGATTGCATCGAAATCAAATTTTTCACTTATTTCATTGGCTATTTTACATACTTTGTTAATCATAATGAGCGTTAAGAAATGTATTGTACCCGTTCTTTCTGCTATAGGTATGAATACGTCGGGATAAACCATTTTGCCGTCCATCAAAAGTCGCATAAGTGATTCGCCGGTCTTAAAACACTGATCCTTGACACTGTAAATGGGTTGAATCAAGACCTGAATATTTTCACTGTCTAGGTCATTAGAGTTGCGGATGGAATAAAGCAACTGCTCGACACGATATCTAGAGACATATTCTTCATAGTCTATATTGGTAGCATAGTACAGGTCGCCAGGTATGCTCATACTCTTATTATATAAGAATTTGGCAAAAGAAATGACCATGTTAGTAGTGTCAGTAAACGACGTCTTTTCATATATGTTGATTTTATATGAATTTTTCATGTGTGCCGCCTTGCTCTCGCCCCTAATTATTTCAACAAAATCTTCGATAAGCTTTTCTTTCTTGTCAGAATCTTTTTCAGATATAATAGAGGCAAAAGTAGTAGCATTAAGTCTATATACGTTTATTCTTCGATCTAGAGCTTCGAGTTTTCTGCATGTTTCACGGTATGCTGCCTGGATACGATTGGTATACTCTGTGTCAAAACCTAAATCAACATTCTCAAATTTAGTAAGATATACGTATATTACTGTGAAAGGTCGCTTTTTTCTGTCTAATGCAATACCTGCTGTTTCAAAGGAACTGCGGCTCATTGCTCCAGTATATGCATCATAACCTGAGGCATGGAATACTACATAGAATAAGAAACATGGCAATACATGGGTGAGTGCCATGAAAAAATTCTTATGATACATGAATTGAAGAAAAAGCGCAGTAAGGTCTAGCGGAGTGAATACAAGAAGATAGTTAAAAATAGGTCTGGGAATATGCTTCCTATTAACAATAGCGTTTATTCCTGCGCCCAAGCCCGCGATTAATCCTGGCAAAACTATATATGGAATAAACATATATAAATACAACTTACCATCAACGATTGTGTACATCCATCCAGCAATGGACATATAGTAAGCGCCAATAGCCCACACTAGTAAGACTAGTATGAAAAGTGCATGGTGATATTTGGTTATAAAGATAGGCCTATCTGATAATCGGTTTACGAAGACCACCAAGCATGCTAATGTAAATAGATACATAGCGACTGTAACAGCAATTACTAAATCTATAAGTAGCAGATGATTCAGAGGATTTACCTGCATGGCGAATTCTAAAACATGCTCTGTCACCAATAACAATGTTGATGAAATTATACACAATAGGTTGATTTTATATAGAATTGTTCTTTTGGGCTTGGTGCTAATAATCAACACAAGCATTAATAGGTTAAAAATCAGAGCTGTAGTTTCGGTTGTTGTTATATAGGAATTGTTCATAGTTTCACTCCTTTACCATACTATTGAAATATACACCAAATCTATTAACGAAATACGCTATGCAGTAAATGGGAGCAGCATGACCGAAAAAGAATTTGAAACACAATATTTAACTAGATTAAATGAGCAGCAACTTCAGGCTGTAAAAACCGTAGACGGACCAGTTTTACTACTCGCAGTACCTGGAAGTGGCAAAACAACAGTACTCGTAAACCGCTTGGGTTACATGATCTTTAGCATGGGTATCAATCCAGAGAATATATTGACTTTAACCTACACTGTTGCAGCTACTAAAGATATGACGAGCAGGTTTGCCAGGATATTTGGCGAGGAACATAGGGAATTAGTCGAGTTTAGAACTATAAATGGAATCTGCCAGAAAATCATAAATAGATATTCACAGATGATAGGGCAAAAGCCTTTTGATTTAATTGCAGATGAAAAAGTTAAGGGAAAAATTGTAAGAGACATCCTTGTAAACAAGCTTTCCGAATATCCGACAGATAGCGACATAAGCACTGCTAATTCGCTGATTACATATAGCAAAAATATGATGTTAAATTCCAGTGAAATAGAAGCTTTGGGACGTGAAGAAGGATTACCGTTACTTGAAATATATACAGAATACAAGAATTACCTTAAGAAAAACGGACTAATGGACTATGACGATCAGATGACATATGCTTATGTAATGCTTGCTAAGACTCCAGAACTTCTTGTCTACTATAGAAATTTGTATAAATACATTTTAGTGGACGAAGCGCAGGACACCTCTAAAATTCAGCATTTGATTATAGGACTGCTTGCTGGCAGGGATGGAAATCTTTTCATGGTAGGTGATGAGGATCAGAGCATTTATGGATTTAGAGCAGCTTATCCTGAGGCGCTATTAAACTTTGAAAAAGATCATCCATCAGCTAGAGTGTTAGTCATGAATCAGAATTATCGGTCGAATGCCAATATAGTTTCTTTGGCCGACCGATTCATAAAACATAATAAGGCAAGGCATGATAAGAGCATGGTCTCAACAAAAACGGCAAGCTCTGAAGTGGATTATGTAGAACTAAAAAACAGAGCTAACCAGTACTCATACCTTTCGAAGGTGGCTAGTCGCTGTGCAAGTGAAGCCATAGAAGTTGCAGTCCTATATAGGGACAATGAAAGTGTTATCCCATTAGTTGATGTCTTAGAGCGCGAAAACGTTGCGTATCAGCTTAGAAAGGGCGACAACGACTTTTTTACAAACAAAGTGGTGCTCGATGTACTAAATATAATAAGATTTGCGATGAATCCATACGATACAAATCTTTTCATGTCAATTTATTTTAAATGTAACCTCTATATGAACAAATCCCAGGCAATGGAGGCATGTCGAATTAGCGAAGAGAGGGGAATAGAAATATTAGAAGCAATGGGTTATTCTGAGCTTTCGGATGCTAGGCTTGATGGCAGGTGCCGGGGTATGCAGACTAATTTGCGTTGCATATTAAAGGAACCCCCAGGAAAGAGCATGTTTAGAATTGAAACCACAATGGGGTATGGCGACTATGTTTCAAGAAATAATCTGTCGTCGAATAAGTTATATATTTTGAAACAGTTGGCTGGTCGTGAGACAACAATTCAGAGCTTTTTAGATAGACTTGATTTCCTGCAGGCCATTTTAAAAAATGGTGAAAGAAACTATGCTTCTAATTTTATTTTGTCGACAATACATAGCTCTAAGGGATTAGAATTTGACGAAGTCTATCTAATTGATGTGCTAGATGGAGTATTTCCAGGGCGTGTGATAAATGGTGGAAAAGATAAAAGAGAGACAAGCCTCTTCGAAGAAGAACGTCGTGTGCTTTATGTGGGCATGACAAGGGCCAAAGAACGGCTTCATATATTCAAATACGATAAAGAAGAGTCTACATTTATGAGCGAACTTCACCCTATCACATCCAACGCTAAACGTGTGAGTGTGAATAGTGCAAAGCCCATAAGAAATGTAGCAAGTGTCAAGTATCATACAGAATATGATGACATTTCGTGTGATATTAGAATTAAAGAAGGCACAAAAGTATTTCAAAAATCTTATGGAGCAGGGGAAATAACATCAATCGAGCGTACTGGAAACAATATGATTGATAAGTTCACGGTTTCTTTTGCCGCGGGAATAGCGAAGTCTTTCAAATATCCAAGTGCTTTTAAGTATGGCATGCGAATTGATGAATGACATCATGGGGACGGGGGTGAAAATGTCATTTTTCTGATGCAATGCACATAAAAATGACATTTTCAACCCCGTCCCCATGATGTCATATAAATCGAACACAACCAAATGGCACTCGATTTTATTGTTATTTAATATTTGCGCCATGCATTTTGGTGTAGGATAAGAAGTAGATTTGCTTAGACGCAATATGCTAGGCTAGCGTAAGCAAGGAGGAATTAAGATGAAGAAGTTCTTAAAAGTATTCGGGATGATTATACTCGGAATTATTTACCTTGGTGTTTTGGAACTTAACAAGCATACACTTTTAGGCTGGGCGGCAGCGATTGTAGTGACAGTTGCTTTTCTTTTGCTTAAAAAAAGACTTATGCGTGATGCTAAGGGGCTTATAAAATGCGCATATTACGCGGCATATCTGGCTCTTTTATTGTGTGCGCTGTTAATATCTAGACCTAAGGAGCGTCGTATTGATGCAGTTAAGGTTAAAAATCCTGAGCTGACTACAATCGTAAATGTTTCGGAAGGAGATGTGCAGGGCGTATTCAATAAAGACAAGACTGTTGAGGTATTTGCAGGAATTCCATATGCTAAACCGCCTGTAGGAGAACTAAGATGGCAGGCACCAAAGCCCGCAGACAAATACTCTGGCGTAAGAGTATGCGACAAGTTCGCACCAATGGCGATGCAGGTTCGCTCAAACTCAATCAGGGCATTTGGATCAAGTATTATCGGATACGGTGAATTGCCTATTTCGCTTCATGACAATTATCTTGAAGCTATGAGTGAGGACTGTTTATACCTTAACGTATGGCGTCCAGCTGGGGCCAAAGAAGGGGACAACCTTCCTGTTCTTTTCTATGTGCACGGAGGATCATTGAACTCTGGCCAGTCGTACTGGGAATCATATAACGGTGAGAAGCTTGCAAGCCAGGGAATAATAGTTGTTAATATTGCATACCGAGTAGGCGTTTTCGGATATCTGGCAGACGAAGAACTTGCTGGTGAATCGGCAAACGGGACTACAGGTAACTATGGTTTGCTAGATCAGATACAGGCTCTTAAGTGGGTCAATGAAAACGTTGGTAAATTTGGTGGAGATGCGTCGAACATCACAATTGCAGGTGAATCAGCAGGTGCTTCATCAGTAAATGCGTTGTGCGTATCACCCTTGACAGAAGGTTTATTTAGACGAGTAATCGCTGAAAGCAGTGGTATTGTTGCCAAGGTTCCCTACCATACATTCAGAACCATGGATCAGGCGTTAGAGGTTGGAAATAATATCAAAAAGGAATTTGGCTGTGATTCAATCGAAGATTTGAGAAAAATACCTGCTGACAAATTAGTTCATACAAAATATAGCAATAATGAGATGACAGTAGATGGATATGCGATAGTTGAGCAACCATATTTAACATACGAAGCTGGCCGTAATCATGAGGAAGCTATTTTCAATGGATTCAATGGAGATGAGGGAACGGTCTTCTTAATGTTTGGCTCAAAACCTACTGTTGAAACTTACGAACAGGGAATAGCGCATGTTGCTGGTGACTATGCAAGTGAACTTGCTGCGCTTAGGCCAGCAACTGACAATAAGACGGCTGCAGCTAACTACAATGAATTAATCGGGCTTGCATGGTTTGGCTATAGCCACTATGTATGGTCTAACTACACTGCAGCACAGGGCGTGCCTACATATCTTTACCTGTTTAATAAAGAAAATGGAGCACTAGGCCCATGGCATGCAGGAGAACTTGAATATTTTTATGGTAATATGGCAGGTCTCGATGGCTTTAAGAAACGTAATGTGCACACATTTAGCAGTACATATGATGAGTCAGATTACGCTTTAAGTCGTGCTATGCAGACCTATTACCTAAACTTTATAAAGACAGGTGATCCTAATAATAGTGGTGATGGTACTACATCTAACTTGCCTATTTGGGAAACATACAACGAGAATCCGGATAAGCTTATGCTTTTTGACGAAAACCTCGGTATGATTAAGAACGAATACATTGATGTGTTCAAAATATATGATAAAGAAATGGACAAAAGGGCCGAAGAATAAGAAATGACATCTTGGGGACGGGGTTTGAAACGTCATTTTGACTACGTAAGTCAAAATGACGTTTCAAACCCCGCTTTTGTTATCTTGCCACCAGACGGTCCGTTAGGGACGGAGGCGTTTGGACCGTAGGTCTGTCCCTAACGGACCTACCTTATCCACATTGTTAATTGTAAGATGATATGATTGCGCTGTAATGTGGGAATTATGCAAAGTAAGACTGGAGGACAAAATGAAATTATTAGAGTTTAACTTAACAGAGGATCAGTATAAACGCAGTAACGTCCTTACTGCCAAGGCGATAAACTTAGTATATCTGGTATTTTTATTAATCATCTGGCTTAACAAGGAGCCTGGATTAAGTGGAAAAGATTACCTTATAGGCAACAAAATACTTTATACAGTAATACTGATTGGCTGGTATGCTGTTATGGCTATTTCCGTTATTCTAAATGTCAATAAAAAAAGAGGAATGTTAATAATGGCGGTAGCCTTTGAAATGAGCTTCATGTTGATTGCGATTGTAACTGGAACCCAAAGCTTGCTTTTGATTTTCCCTGTTCTTATTGTAATAACAGTATATTTGAACCAAAAACTTTTACTCTGGGGAAACCTGGGTGCAGTGGCATTTACTTTGTTACGAGCACTCTTGATAAAGAGAGCTGGTCTTGCTACTATGACTGACCTTAGAATTATTAACTGCATGTTTATGGGTATAATCATATGCACGGTAGGCGGTATGGCTGCGGTCAAACTATTGATTCAGTATAGTAACGAATCTTCAGACGCATTCAAGCAAGCATTAATTCAGCAACGTGAAGTCGCAGATGAAGTAGAAAAAGTTGCTACAGAAGTCACTGATGAATTCAAGATTGCAATGGAAAATCTTGATTCAATCAACAGCTCAGTAGATACATCAACAGAAGCAATTCATCAGATTGCTCAGGGCAGTGCTAAATCAGCCGAAGCAATTGCAACACAGGCTGAGATGACATCCGAGATTCAGAACCGTTTATCTGCTACGAATGAAACTGCTGAAAGCGCCCGTAGCATTACAGAAAATTTAAAGAACAACATAGAAAATGGTAAAGAACAGTCTGAAAAGCTTAGACAGCAGTCAATGATAGTTGATGACTATACAAATGAAATTTCTAATTCAATCGCTAATCTTGTTGATAGCGTTAGTAATGTATCTGAAATTACAAATTCGATTTTAAGCATTTCGAGTCAGACTAACCTGCTGGCATTAAATGCTTCTATCGAAGCAGCACGTGCTGGAGAAGCAGGTAAGGGCTTCGCGGTAGTAGCTGATGAAATCAGAAAGCTAGCTGAAGAGACTAAAGAATCAACAGAGCAGATTACAGCTATTATGGGCAAGCTTTCTGAGGTAACTGGTGAAACACAGGAATCCTTAAAGGGAACAGTAGAAAGTATCCGCATTCAGCGTGAAAATGTTGACTTGGTATATGACAACTTTATTTCAGTAGAAGCTGGTATAAGTGAACTTTCTGAAGGCGTTTCGTCAATGACTAATGAAATAAACATGGTAGTTAATGCTAATAACCAAATTGTAGACAGTATCCAGTCGCTTGCTAACATGTCTGAGGAAATGTCCGCTGAAGCCAATAACAGCTCGGCTGGTATGGTAACCTTAAAAGACAGCATGAACGGTTTCACAGGAATACTTGATAGAACCTCTGATAAGATGACCGAACTTATGCAGCGAGTAAACGGATAATAATATAGTTTAAATATACTTGAAAAAAGCCTGAGGCGTCGCATGCCCTCGGGCTTTTTTGTGGTTCGTTAGGGACGGAGGCGTTTGGACCGAAGGTCTGTCCCTAACGGACCAGTCGACGAAGTGGCACATTAGGGACAAACCTACGGTCCAAATGCCTCCGTCCCTAACGGACCAGTCGACGAAGTGGCACATTAGGGACAGACCTACGGTCCAAACACCTCCGTCCCTAACGGACCACGTCACGATTTGGTTAACTAGTGGCGCATATAATTATAAACTAAGGGGGACTATGTAGTGGAGGCTAGGATGATTTCTAAGAAAGCAATCAGAAAAGCGATCATGTCGCTAAGCATGATTATATTGTCGTTCATTTTCATAACCACGTTGTCGCAGGCTAGTGATAAAAATCACGGGATGATAAAGGTGGGTTATTTTAATAGCAATAATTTCTCCGAAGGTACTAACAATGCTGAGCATAAGAGCGGGTATGCATATGAGTATCTTCAGAAAATGGCATCATTTACCGGCTGGGAGTATGAGTATGTATATGGCGAGTGGTCAGAGCTATTAAGCATGTTAGAAAAAGGTGAAATTGACTTGATGGCAGGAGTTTCGTACACAGAAGAACGCGCTGAGACTATGAGCTTTCCTGACTATCCGATGGGCTTTGAAAATTACTATATCTATTCTTATGAAGATCAGCCATTTGTAACAGATAGTCTTGAACAGCTGCGAGGCAAAAGAATAGGTTGTAACGACGCTTCAATGCAATACTATTATCTACAGCAGTGGAACGAAGAAAGCGGCTATGATTGCGACATTGTTACTTTTGACGGCAATTCAGATCTCTATTATAACTTCAGGAAATACTATATCGATGCGGTTGTGGATACTGATAATGCAATCGATGCTGAGGATAACATGATTCCGCTTATTAAAGTCGGTCAGGCTGATTATTACTTAGCAGTAAGCAACCACAATCCCGGACTAATAGATGAAGTTAACGTCTGCCTTGATAAGCTTTACAGGACTGAACCATATTTCATGGAGAACCTTCATAATAAATATTATGCAAGAACTGCGTCACGCGTACTTTTCTCTGATGAAGAACAGGAGTGGCTTAAAAATCATGGCACCATAAAAATGGGTTACGTTAAAAACTTTCTGGCTTACTGTGGGCAGGACAAGGAAACTGGAGAACTAATCGGCGCTTTAAAAACTTTCGTAGAGAGCATGGAGGAAAACTTCGAAAAGTATGGCCTTAAGGTGGAAACAATCCCCTATGACAGTATCGGTGATGCTATTCATGCTCTGGGAAATAAAGAGCTAGACGCAATCTTTCCACTTTATAAATGTCTTGACGAGGCTGAAAAGTACAACATGCTATTAAGTAATGTTGTGGCAACCTCCGGAATGACAGCAATCATTAAAGACAACGAAAGCTTTGATGAATCACAGCCTAATACTGTAGCGGTAACTGAAGGGTTTTATGACATCGATTGGTTCATAGGTGACTATTACAGAAACTGGAAAATCTGTGAATATCCTTCTTTTGAAGCCTGCATATCAGCGCTTAGAAATGGCGAAGCAGACTGTGTAGTAGAAAGTACATACGTATATCAGACTCTGGTTGACTATAAAACCGTCAAAATGGTTTCACTCTTTAATCCTGCCGAGATTACGTTTGCAGTTCGTCGCGATGAAACAAATGTCCTAAACCTACTAAACAGAGCCATCGCACTGATGCCTACGGAAAAGTTTGTAGCAGCACTTACTAAGTACTCTAATCCCCATACGAAAGCAACTTTCACTGATTTTGCAAGAGATAATATCTGGGTAATCGGTCTGATAGCTGGCTTTACCCTCTTAGCACTTTTGCTTCTTGTAATTCGTGCTACTCAGATAGCTCAAAGAACGGCACGACTAAACACTGAGCTTGAGGCAGCTAAGCGTAGTGCAGAGTCAGCCAACAAGGCAAAATCCACATTTTTATTTAATATGTCACATGATATTCGTACCCCTATGAATGCAATTATGGGCTTTACGAATCTACTAGAAAAGGACATCGACAACAAGGATAAAGCGCTTTCTCACATACACAAAATACAGACATCGAATACCTTCCTCTTATCACTTATCAACAATGTATTAGAAATGGCAAGAATTGAAAGTGGTAATGTGCAGCTTGATTATGCCAGGATGGATGCGTATGAGCTAAGTGAAAGCATTAACTCTATTTTTAATGCCTCTATGCATGAGAAAGGTATCACGTACAAAACCGACATAGAGCTGGTTCATAGATATGTAATGATTGATGCGACCAAGGTTCGAGAAATCTTTTTAAACCTTATAAGTAACGCTATGAAGTACACTCCCGAAGGTGGAGAAGTTACTGTGATAATAAGAGAATATCCGGACCCTCGTCCAGAGTACATAAACATCAGAACAATCATTGAAGATAATGGAATCGGTATGTCCAAAGAATATGTCGAGCATATCTTTGACGCTTTTTCAAGAGAGCGTAACAGTACCGAAAGTAGGGTCGAGGGAAGTGGTCTTGGTATGTCAATCGTTCATGAGCTTGTAAGCTTGATGGGCGGCTCAATTTCTATTGAAAGTAAGCCATTAAAAGGTACCAGAATTACTGTCGACATACCTCATCAGGTGGCTAGTGAACCAGAGGAAGAAGCTTATGCTGAAACTACCAATAGCAAAGCTACGGATTTCACAGGCAAAAGAATACTAATGGCTGAAGACAATGCGTTAAATGCGGAAATTGCAATGGAAATATTAAGGGAGGCCGGATTTGAAATAGATCATGCAACTGATGGCGTAATATGCATAGATATGCTTGAAAATGCCCCTGCGGATTACTACGATATCATCCTTATGGATATACAGATGCCTAATATGAATGGCTATGAAGCAACTAAAAAAATCCGAGCCCTTCAGGATGAAAGAAAGGCTCAGATTCCTATTGTTGCAATAACTGCCAATGCATTTGAAGAAGATAAGAGGAACGCTATTTTAGCAGGCATGAACGGCCATCTTGCTAAACCCATTAAAGTGAAGGAACTAATAGCAATGCTTGATGGAATGCTTAGCTAAGAACCTTGATAATATGTCCGTCTTTAATATGCGAATAATCAAAATAAACGTTACCGATTCCTAACGCATCAAATATACTAAGTAAATGCCTAGCCTGTTCTAACTGAGCACTTGAAGCATTGGGATAACATCCCCACTCACCTATAACAGTGGGAACCGGGAGTCGCTTTATAGTCTCTGAAAGAGCCATAAATATCATGTCCACGCGTTCTGTTCCACCCTCGCTGTAATCAGCTGTATCAACTAAGATATCATAGCCATGAGGCGCATAAACCTGATTGGGATAAAGATTACCATTATCATCTTTGGCTGGTTCCACATGGGATGGAATTCCGGCATTAGCAAAGTAGTTGCTTTCAAACATGAAGATGGTTTCGGTGTCCACACTTCGGATTGCTTTACATAGTTCACGGTAGAATGGATTTAATGTATTTTCTTCAAAATCAGCCGTAATAGGTTCAATTTCACCTATAAGTTCAAGCAAAACCTCGGGGTTAGTGATTTCTGAAATATCATTGACTCCATTTCTTTGGCCACATTCCATAATGGCACCTGCAACCATGAGACCTGGCGTGCCTGGAAATGGCTCGTTCATAACATCATATCCTATTACGTAGGGATGATCTTTATACCTATCTGCTATAAATTTCCACAGATTGATATAGTGTTCCATGAGTCCTACACCATCGATTGCAGGACTGTTAGCCCAGAAGTTGTCAAAAGAACGCTGAACGGCAGCGCTCATAAGATATGACTCACTCCATAGTTTGGTGCGCACATGTTCACACCCCTCATCGATTGTCGCCCAAAGAGGTGCGCCATCTTCAAATTTTATTCCGTAAAGGTCCTGATGCATATCTAAAAATACAGGAATATTAGCTAAAGCAGCCTTGTCAATTATTTCATCAATCTTAATAAAGTAATCCAAATCGTATTCGCCAGGGTTAGGCTCAGCGCCAGCCCAGAAAATCCCTAAACGGATAAGATTAAAGCCCTTATCGTGGAGCCAGTTAAAATCATCTAAGCTATAGTTTCCAATATAGTTTACTGACGGATCTTTACAGACCATGTTGATACCACGAGGAATGAATATTTCACCTTTTGCATCTAGAAAAGACTTAGCGGTTACTGTAATAACTTTACTCATTTGTAACTACCTCCTTGCCACGAGCATTCGTGCTAAACTCTGAGATTTCTTTTTCGAGCTTATGGCCTATAGGGAACATAAGCATAGGAATAAAGCCCAAAGCACACATTATGATAGGAACTAAGCCGGCACCGATTCTAATTCCGCGAACAGCCTCGGCCGTCTGAACCGATAGAGTGCCATCATAGCCATGATTGCTGATGATATTAGTAAAGATTGTGGCTTGAAGACTAGTAAGTGAGGTTGTAAGAAGCGAAAAGAGACCTCCATAAAGACCAGTTTTACGTATGCCTGTCTTCATCTCGTCATAATCAATCAAAGCACCATTTATAACTACACCAGCAGTCTGTATGACGTTAAGTGCTAGAACAATAAATGTATATGCAATAATTGCCTGCCATCCCGTTGTGATGAAAAGTAAGCTTCCAAATCCAATCAATGCAGGGATGTATGAATACAAAGTCATACGCTTGCTGCCGTATTTTTTAATAAGTCCTCCGGCAAATGGAAGTGCTACAAGCATTATCAATCCAGGTATTAAATCTGCAAGTGTTGCGACTATTTCAGAGGATCTTATTACGTGATCCATAAAATATAGAAATGGATTAAAGTAATAAGCTATAGCGCCCCTTGCTGTTATATAAAATAGAAGATAAGTTAAAAACGGTTTAGTGCATATAATTGCCATAGCCTCTTTCCAAATCTCTTTAAAATTCTTATGCTCAGGATTTTCCTGTCCCAGGTAGAAGTGTTCACTATCCTTAAGGGTTTTTAAGGCTACAAAGTACATAACCGCGTTGATTATGATAACCACTGTAAATACAGGGATAACAAGAGCACGGTTTCCGTTTCCGACTAATAAAAGTGTGGGAATGATAGTAGTTACTGCTCCTAACGCGTTCCCTATATACGTACGAATAATGTCGATACTTACTCTTTCTTCCTTGCTAGGTGCGGCTATTAGGAAGTATGACTGATAAGCAACCGAATATACGGTGTAGGCAGTATCAAATATAAATAATTCTATAGTTAAAACTGCAAAAATTGCCCAGTCAGACCATGACGGACTTGATAAGAGCATTAAGAAAATTGAAACTAACATTGTGGGAGCAGTTACCTTCATAAGGTATACATATTTGCCTCGCTTTTTATTAAATGGCATTTTATCAATATATGCCCCTAGTAGCGGATCGTTGATAGCATTCCATATGCTATACAAAAGGTAAATCCAACCATAGAACTTAGCATCAAGCCCTATAATATCTGTGTAGTATTTCATTAATGTGTTGTGGATAATAATAGGCCCGATTACTGAAGCAGGGCCAGGCAGAGCAAGAGTAAGCTTTTCAAGAAAGGAAAGCTCACCAGAATTAGAACCAGCTTTTGCTTTGTTTAATTTCCCCATAAATTCCTCCACTGCATAATGCGTTATTAAGAAGAGATTTTTCTAACAATACAAGAATATCGTACACTATTTTGCTATAACTATGGTAGTAGAAAAAGATATTTCGAATATAGTAATATTGCCAAGAAATTTATAATAAAATATAATGTGTCTATAAGTTCAAAAATGAATAGGATACTGATTATTGAATCAGAAAAAGGGGTAAAAGATGTTTTGTACTAAATGTGGAAATCAGCTATCTGATGAAAGTAAATTTTGTCCTTTCTGTGGAGAAAAAGTAGTTAGAGAAAACAGTCAGGAACAGGGCACTAAACAGGATACATATTATGGTGGATATACTCAGAGAATATTCGTTCCATTACCTACTGACCGTAGCTTACTAACCTATATTCTTCTTTCTATTATTACATGTGGTATATATAACTATTATTATGTGCATAGACTTTCTGAAGATATGAATGTAGCATGCGATGGAGACGGAGATAATACTCCTGGTGTAGTATCGTTTATATTACTTTCAATTGTAACATGTGGTATCTATTCATTGATATGGTATTACAAACTAGGCAACCGTCTTCAGATAAATGCTCGTAGATATGGAATGGAGTTTTCGGAGAACGGAACATCAATTCTTCTATGGACATTCCTAGGAGCTTGGCTATGTGGAGCAGGTTATTTTATTGCTATGAATATTATTATCAAGAATATGAATCTAATTTGTAAGGCTTACAATGATTACAACAACAGTTTGTAGGGACGGTTCTTTTCAATCGACCCTTGGTACCCCCAAACGAGGGTTGTCCCTTGGAAGCACTTTGCTAGCGTAGCAAGTAATAATCACAACAAAAAAGGCGTGTGAAAATCATTTTCACACGCCTTGATTTTATTTACTAAATCTATAACTTGAAACGACCCATATCGCTTTCAAGATTTTCAGCCATGCTGTGCAGCTTGTCAGTAGAATCGTTAAGCAAGTTAACGTTGGCATTCAACTCTTCCATTGAAGCGGTGGTCTGCTGTGAAGCAGCGGCATTACTATCTGCAATTGTAGCAAGAGCGTTGATTGTGGATACAAGACTTGCCTTTGCTTCAGTAACCTTGTCGTTGTGAGTGCTAATTGTTCCAAGGCTTGTCTTGGTATCATTAATGTATTCAAGAAGCTTGTGCAACTCTTCAACAGACTGCTGTAAAATGCCTGTCTGATTTTCGATTGTATCCTTTAATTCACCAGACATCTGAATATTAACCTGGTTTTCAGCAGTAAGTGTTCCGATTACTTCACGGATATCCTGAGCTGAAGCTGCAGACTGTTCAGATAACTTCTTGATTTCATCAGCGACTACTGCAAATCCCTTACCAGCTTCACCAGCACGTGCGGCTTCGATAGAAGCGTTAAGTGAAAGTAAGCTTGTCTGAGAAGCAATATCATTAATCATTTCAACGGCCTGGACAATCTGATTACTTGAATCAGCTGAGTTGTTGATCTGAGTGATAATCTTATCTATAGATTCAGTTGTACGCTTGTTAGCCTCTAAGAATTCTGTAAATACTGACTGAGTCTTGTTAGAAGAATCCATCATTAACTTAACTAAATCATCGGACTGATTAATATTTACAGAAATATCATCGATGGCGCCTTCCATTGTAGTAACCTGTTCTTTGGCTGTTTCAAGCTCCTGAGCCTGGGTTACTGAACCATGTGAAATCTCTTCAATCGCATTACTGATTTCATCAGAAGCAATGTTACAGATACGTACAACGTCTTTAATCTGACTTTCTGTGTCGATAAGCTCATCTGCGCTTTCTTTAATTCCAGAAATAATTCCGTTTAGGTTCTTCTGAAGATTAATAACGCTTCTAGCCATATCGCCCAGCTCATCCTTGGCTGTAATCTGTTCCTCTATTCCAGGAGTAACGGTTAGGTCACCAGATGAAACCTTAGCAACGCTTTCATTAGCAATAACAACTGCCTTTCTAATCATCTTAATAACAAGAACTGCAGCAGCAATTGAAATTGCGAGAATGATGATTGATGCAACCATTGTAGTCTGTGGAGCTTTCTTTACAATAGCTGATGCTTCCTCATACTTCATACCTACGAACATTGCACCAAATACGGAGCCTTGCTGGATACAAGGATAAATGATGCTATAATATCTTTCGCCGTCGAGCATGAAGGTATCATTTTGGATTGTCTCGCCTGCGCATACTCTATCGTATACGTCTTTTTCAAGCGGTTCTTTTACAAGATTACCACTGGCATCAGTGATAGATGTAGCATATACATTATTTCCGCCTGCTCCATCGCTTACATATAAAGTATACTGGCTTCCTGTTTCCTCGCTGATTGTGCTGAAGATGTATTTTACTTCTTCATTAGAAATTTCAGCTTCAATTGAAGTAATAGTAAGTTCCATGCCTCGTCCAGAACTGTATAAGTTCTTGTAAACAAGTTTAGCTACTTCATTCTTGACTGATGTTGTAGTAAGCAACAAGCTTGCTATGAACATTACAAGAAGTGGAATAAGTGCTAACCCCATAATTTTACTGGTTAGACGATTCTTTGTGACCATAGACTGGGCCTCCTATTTAATTATAGAAATAAAACTAGCGTACACCGTTCGGCTATATGAAATAACACAATATTGATGTACGTTTTTCAGATATTGTATTCTAGTAGAATTAACTTATACTTAAATTTAAGGCCAAAGAAAAAGTGGACGAAGTTATACGCATACAAAGAATAGTTGACTAAATGTAAATAATTTGGTATAGTTTTATTCAACACTTCAACGCGCCAAAGCGATAAAGAAAAGGCGGATATAGAAAGAGGGAAAGAAAATGAAAGAGATTAAGAGCTTACTCGACTACAGAGAAAGCATCAAGGTAGTGGATGCAACATTAAGAGATGGTGGTTTGGTAAACGACTTTTATTTTACAGATGAGTTTGTAAAGAATCTTTATAATACAAATATTGCTGCTGGAGTTGATTACATGGAGATGGGATATCGTGCCAGCAAGAAAGTATTTGATGAGACTAAGTTTGGTAAATGGAAATTTAGCTCAGACGATCATATCAGAGAGATAGTGGGAGATAATAATACTAATCTTAAGCTGGCTATCATGGCTGATATCGGAAGACATGACAAAAACGATTTTGATCAGAAGGTGAATAGCCCCGTTGATGTTGTACGTGTAGCCTCATACATTCATCAGATGCCTGAAGCTATAGATATGATTGAAGATGCAGCTAATAAGGGCTATACAACTACATGCAATATTATGGCTATTTCACATGCGCAGGAAAATGATATTAAGGTAGCTCTTGACATGGTATGTCGTACTCCAGTCGAAGTTATCTATATTGTAGACAGCTTCGGCTCAATCTATCCTGAGCAGATGGCACGTATCGCCGATGTTTATAATGAAGCAGCAGCTAAGCATGGCAAGAAGCTTGGTGTTCATGCTCACAACAATCAGCAGCTTGCTTTTGCTAATACAATTGAAGCATGTGGTGATGGAGTTGACTGGCTCGATGCAACCTATATGGGCATGGGCCGCGGCGCAGGAAACTGTGCGATGGAATTGTTATTAGGTTTCCTTAAGAATCCTAAGTACAATACCTTCCCTGTTTATACTTTCCTTGAAAAGAATATGCAGCCCTTGAAAGAAAAAGGTGTTGTATGGGGATACGACATTCAGTATCTGATGACAGGACAGCTTAATCAGCATCCTAGAACAGCCATAGAATTTACTAAGAATAATAGAAAAGATTATTCAGAGTTCTACAACGAGATTTTGCAGTAAAAGGGTATAATTAAATATATTTATAAAAACGCATCGGGAACGTACGCCTGGTGCGTTTTTATGTTATAAGGGACTAAAAGTACGCTGTGACGCATAGCATAAGAAAAAATTAATAAATTCTCTAACAATTAATCATAAATACGTTGTAATGTTAGATAGAATGCGTGCATTGGAGAGAATAATATGAAGACAGCGTATAAATTTCTATTTTTGGCAATTGTTGAAGCAATTTTAATGATTGTTTTTAAAATTGTATTTAAAAAGAAACGAGTCCGTAAGGGAATTTCGACTACTGCAATGATAGTTGGTGCGGTGGCTTTCGTTGTAACTTTATTCTTGGTAATTATGCCTCCTCATGAGAATATAGCTACTACAGGCACTCATGAAGTTAAGAGCACAGATTATTGGGTTCAGATGGACATGAAGGATCCTTTTTCCAAAAAGGGAGAAAAGAGAGAGCTTCAGGTCAGAAAATGGTATCCTGCCGATTCTATAGATGGCGTGGAAGATTTACCAATTGTAGTTGCATCTCATGGTTCTTGTGGGACAATAGACAACAACATTTCGCTATATAAAGAGCTTGCTAGCAACGGCTACATCGTACTAGCAGTGGGGCATCCCGGACACGCAGCAAGTATAAAGCATTCAAATGGTAAAAAAGCAAAGGTAAGTTCCGCTTATTTGTCAGAACTTGGAAAGGTTGACCCAAACAAAGACATTGAAGTCTCATATGAAATCTTTAAAGAATGGATGGATATACGTTTAGCTGATTTAAATGCAGTGATGGATGACTATATTAGCCGAAGCGGAGAATGCAAATTTGTGGCGTTTGGTCATTCGGCTGGTGGATCTGCGGCGTATGGTATAGCTAGAATTAGAAAGGATGTTGTCGCTGCTATAGCTTTAGAGTCACCATTTATGTATGACATTAAGGGAACAGATGGTGATGAATATATATTTGATGAAAGCCCTTATGGGATTCCGCTTATGAATGTATATTCGGATTCTAGCTACAATAATCTTTCAAGATGGGCGCAATACGAGGAAAATGTGCATCTAATTGAGTTTGAAACTGATGAAATAACAAATGTGTACTATAAGGGCGTAAGACATATGGGGCTATGTGATCTATCGCTAGAGTCACCAATCTTCTCAGCCATTTTAGATGGAGCAATATCTGAGGTAGAAGCTAGTGACCAGTTGTCATTATTGAACAGTGATGTTCTTTATTTCTTAAGCAATCTTTCGTAAAAGGGTTGATATAAATATATGAAAAGGGTGAGTAAGAATAATACAATCCACTAGGGTGGAAGTATTATAATCTAGCTTACCCTTTTCGTTTTCATAAAGGGAATAAGCGCTTATCAACCACTATAAAAAGGGGTTATGGTATACTAAAGCATGCAGGCTTATAATGCAACCTAGATGATAAAGGAATAGAAATAGATATGGCAAAAGCGACTAATTATTATTATGACCTATTAAATAAGGAAGGCCAGAAGGCCTATTATGCTATGAAGGAGGGGCTTATCAATTTAGCTGATTCCTTTATGGTGCCTAAGCTTTCAAGCAAAGAGCTTTCCGACATTTACTTTATGATAAGAATGGACTGCCCTGAAATTTTTTATTCAGTAACCTTTAGCTATAAATATTATCAGGATTCTCAGTCTGTGGAATTCAAACCAGTTTACCTATTTACGAAGGATAAGATTAAAGAACACAAAAAGGCTATGGAAGCAAGAGTAAAGAAGCTTGCAAGGCAGGCTGAGGGCCTTGATGAAAAGGGAAAAGAACTGTTTATACATGATTTCATCGTAAATAACATACAGTACGATAAGCTTAAAAAAGAATATTCCCATGAAATTATAGGCGCTCTAGGAAACGGCGTTGCAGTCTGTGAGGGAATAGCTAAGGCCGTCAAGATACTGTGCGATGAATTAGGCATTTGGTGTATCATAGCACTTTCTGACAATAATCCTGAGAAGGGAATAAAATATCGTCACTGCTGGAATGTCGTTAAAATCGGAGGAACATATTATCATCTTGATGCTACCTTCGATAATACACTCTCTAAAGATGACACTATACGATATGATTATGTGAATTTAAGCGACAAGCAGATATATAGAGACCACGAACCAGTAATCTGGCGAGTTCCCGCATGTACAGACTCAGATCACTTTTACTACAAAGAAAAGAAGATTTCCTGGACAACTCTTGATGAGGTGCGAAACCGTACCAAACAAGCGGTTAAAAAAGGCAAGATTTTATTATTTCACTGGCGCGGGGGGTTCCTGACTAAAGAAATAATGCAGGAGCTTTTAAATATTTTTGATGAAGAAGCGAGGCCAAAGAACAAGCATTCCTATATCAGTGTTAACTGGCCTCAGGCAGTACTTCGTGTCCGTTTCGAGGAAGGTCTCGACGAAGACCAGGTTGAAATGGAGGAAAGCAACGAGGGTGAAAAGGAAGAATAATAAAAAAGTTAAAAAAATATAAATAAACAATAAAATGTGCACACAACGCGTATACAAACTATATGTTGTAGTTTTGCATATATAAATGTATGGTTTCCTCTGAAATGCCGAAGAAATAAGGGCTTTTTAAGCCTCTTCTTTAGCTATTATTTAATCCGGTTTCTATACAATGAGCGAGAAATCGACATTAAATATAGATATTGTATTCTAATTTATTTAGTAGAGGGGAAATAATACTATGAAGAGGATAACAAAGTCTCTTGCAATGAAGATGACGATTATTGTAACGTTTGAAATGGCATTAGCAATTACTGTTTCGTCATTATTTGCAATCAGAACATTAGGAAATCATACAACAAACGTTGTAATGGACTACGCTCAGTCACTTGCTGAAAATGCAGTTACTAATATGGAGAACGCTAAATACGGCGGCGTTGAATTAGATTCAAGTACAATTGATTCAATGATAACACCCATAAAGATGAAGGGATTACCTTCATCCTATGCTTTTATGTGTGCTGCAGATGGAACAATCATGAGTCACCCGGATAGTAGCAAGATTGGAACTATGGTTTCTAATGAAGTAATCAGAGATGTAGTCGCAAGAATTGCTAAGGGTGAGCATGTCGAAGGTGCAGGTACCACATACATTTACAATGGCGCAAAGAAGATTACCGGATACGCTATTTCTTCAGCCAATGAAATTGTTGTAGTATGCGTTGACAATGATGAAGCAACTGCCAGCGTTAGTACTGTTAGGAAAGGAACAATTGGCATAAACTTTTCTTTGTGTTTAGCTATAGCAATTGCACTGTTCTTTATCTGCCGTGCTTTCTTTAAGCCGGTTAAGCAGATTTGTGAAGTAGTAGGACAGACAGCTGACTTTAATTTCGTGGCTCAGCCTATAATGGAAAAATTGTGTAAGAGAACAGATGAACTTGGAGAAATAGCAACTTCGGTTAGACAGATGCGTAACTCTCTTCGTGAAATGGTTAGAAATATTGAAGGTTCTTCTGAATCTATTACAACGAATATCACTGAGGCCAAAGCAGCAACTGATGAAGTTAATACAATGTGTACTGACAACTCGGCAACAACTCAGCAGATTGCCGCTGGTATGGAAGAAACCTCAGCTACTACTGGAAATATCTATGAAAGCATTGAAAAGATGCTTGAGAACGCTAGAAATATTGATGATCTCGCCGTAGATGGAACAAAGCTTTCAGCTGATGTAAATAAACGTGCCGAAGAGCTAAAGGATACTACAGTAAATGCAACCAAGAAGACTGAGGCAATTTACGAAGATGTAAGGACCAAGGCTAATGAAGCTATCGAAGAAGCCAAGGATGTTGATAAGATTAATGAAATGACTAATACAATTATGGAAATCTCAAGCCAGACAAGTTTGCTTGCACTTAATGCTTCGATTGAAGCTGCAAGAGCTGGCGAAAGCGGCAGGGGATTCGCAGTAGTTGCTACAGAAATTGGTAACCTCGCCACTCAGACCTCTAAGACAGTTGCTGATATCGAAGAAATGGTTAACGGTGTTGTGGCAGCAGTAGGACGTATGCAGGACTGCCTCGAAGAAACCACAACCTTCATCGGTGAGAACGTTATCAACGACTACCGTGAATTTGGCAAGATTTCTGAGCAGTACCAGGCTGATGCAGGATCATTTAGAGACAGCATGGGTACAATACGTACAGGTATCAGCTCCCTCAAGGAAGCAATCGATGCAGTTGCCGATTCTATCTCCGGCATTAACACCACAATCGCTGAAGCTGCAAGAGGTGTAACCGGTATTGCTAATAACACAAGTGATATCGTAGTTATGACCGAAAGCACAGCTGACAAGGTTGACGCCTGCCGACAGGAAATTATGAAGCTTGACGAAATTGTCGCAAGATTCACATTAGAATAAGGGTTTAATTGTAATATGGGAGTGCTAAAGAAAGAGGAATCTTTCTTAGCACTCCCTTTTTTTGTGGGGACGTGGATTATGCATCAAGGGCTGTCCCTTTGCATCGCTTAATTTACATGGAATCCCAAAGCCTCAGCCGGCAAAGCTCCCTTCGAAACCACGTTCGCACTTCGTAGAGAAACGTAGCGGGCGTGCGGCCGCTTACTTTAGTTCAAACCACTACTCTAAGGTGGTGCCGCCCTCGCTAAGCTCGTGAAATACCTCGCTAAGCGCCGACGTTACCTAAGAGGTTTCGAAGGGAGCTTTGCCGG
>JAZUDH010000050.1:0-2980 GCA_045639565.1 Lachnospiraceae bacterium | reverse complement strand
TCTTCCCTTTGTGGTTTCCTATCTACAAGAATTAACTTCATGGGGTAATAATATCCTTCTTACACAATGATAAAACTTTTTAACAATTATACTCAAAATCCCAAAAAGAAAAACATTTATGAATGTCGCAGCACTGTAATCGCTTATAACTATTATTCTCAATATCAATGTCCACCTTGTCATATCCTCCCTTATATTCATACTGTCAATTAGAATTTATTATCGTTCTGAAAACTCTGATTTTGTCCGCACGCCCAAATGAGGGTGTGAATAAAAGTCTGTAAATAGATCTTCTTTGATATTAATTAAGGCTGAGTACTATAGTATTTGTAGTACCCAGCCTTTGTTTATGTATAATAGTAACTGAATAACAAATTAAAATTTGTAACTTCCTGAAATTATTCTTTATTGTACATAAATTAATGATTCTCGAAGGTTCACATCCCTCAAGAATAGATAAATCAGCAAATGTCAGCCATAATCAGGTAAATAAAAATCCCAGCAAATAAAAACCGCAAACCCTTATTTCTAAAGGTCTGCGGTTATTGCCTTGAGTTACTAAAATAGCTATTTTTTGACTTTCTTAAGGGAGTCACACCCTCGCATATTAACAAATCAGCAATAGTACTTAATTGAACCAAAGAACTGTTTCCACAACTTCTCATACTCTGAAACATAGCTGGACATAGTGGTAATTATTCTAAATAAGTCTCTCTCTGAAACTCGACCTTTGTTATGAGCAATTTGTAATCCGCCATCCTTCTTAATCCATATTTTAGTATCATTTTCAGAAGGATCTCCGATAGTTATATGGAAATGAATTGGCTCATTATTTTCATTTGACCAAAAATAAATCTTATAACCATTAATCCGCAAAAAGACCGGCATTAACCTGCAACCTCCACACTGTCAAATGCTCTAAGAAGAACAATTGATGGATAGATTTGCTTATAATAATCAATGTACCATTGAGTCTTAACGTCATCGTCTGAATAGTTGTTAAAAATAACTTCGCCTGAATTATCAATAAGAATGGACTCTGCAGTTACTACATCTTCGAAACTGACATTTTCTGCAGTATACGTAATTCTGATTCCATCTTTAACACAAAACTCTGTTCGCATGTATTTCTGCCTCCATTTTTTCTTATTATACAACACGACAAAACTCAATTCGCTCAGATAATAAATACTTCATTATTGAAGTTGGATAGCACGATTTCAGTTTTCTTAATCTACATTACTTTACGACTTTGCTATTTTTTATACCCATCAAATAGCGTAGCAACGGAATCCTAATTGCAATCTCACAACATATAAATGTTGCCATATATGATAGTACTATTGTTCCACAAAACAGTATCACCGTTTTACTTTCAAAAATCTGATATAACGCATATTGAAATACAACAACCCATATAAAGTGAAAACTAAAGAACAAGAATGATCTTGAGCTTAAATATCTTGATATACTTACCGTTTGATTTAGCATCTTTTTCCCAACTCCAAGAGATGCCAAAATCATTATCCATTCTGTTACAAATCTTATCACTGTAATTAACACAGAATACTCTTTACCAGACCATATAAAGAGGTAAACATTCACAAAAGCCGCCACTAAGCCAACACTGAGGAATAACCATCTATAACAAGAAAGTAATCCATTCAAGATTGGTAGCGGCAATCCCAATACAACTACAACCCACAATGGAACAGTCTTTTTTATATCTTTTTTTACAAAATATATAATCCCAACTCCAACTATAGATATCAAAAATAGATATAGCAAGAACCAAAACTGACCCAAAGAAAAGCCTCCGTCTGCGCCAATCAAATCAGTATATTTTGAAAAAAATATTAAATAATGATGTATAAACGTTCCCTTGTAAGAATAATTAAAACAATCTGCAATATATGTCATGATTGGCATAAACACTATTGTTCCAAAAATCAATGGTACTACTAACCTTTTTACTCGTTCGCTAATATACTCTCGACAGCTACGCTTTTGTAGTGCATATCTTGTACTAATACCTGCAAGCACAAACATTATTGGCATAATGTACGGACTTAAAAAAACAATGATACTACTAATTAGTTTATTCGCATGAAAATAGATATAGTTAGCCTCGCCCCATGTATTCCATGCTTGCGCCGTGTGATATGGAATCAATAGAAGTATAATCATCCATCTTAAATTGTCTATATAATAACTACGCTTTTTCTCTTCCACATCCGTCATTCCTTATTAATATGTCATTATTGAAGTTGGATAGTACGATATTTCAGTTTTCAGGGCCTTTATTATTTCTTTAATATATATTCTGGTGTAACTCTATAGGCACAATAAGAAAGCCATATCACCCACGTAATTTCCCACTTCAAAGTAATTAAACTCACTATGAGATAAATAATAGCTACTGTAATAGCAATTATCCAATTGAACATTTTAGTTTTCTTCTCTTGCTCATTAATCGTAGCATCAACTATATCAGTTACTATGTTTTCTGTAATGTTTGTATCCTCTATTATTTCTCCAGCAATAATGTCAGATACTTTTATATCTAGCGAGTTAGCTAATGATTCCAACAACGATATATCAGGAAATCCCTTTCCCGTTTCCCATTTCGATACAGTGGCATTTGACACATTTATTTTTTCTGCTAATTCTTTCTGCGTATATCCTTTGTCTTTTCTAATCTGTGCAATCAATAATCCAGTCTTAACATTATCCATCAAAAGAATCCTCCTTTATTCTTTATAATAGGCAATGTATGCATTATTTATCAATCAACGCATCGTTGAATAGCTTTAACCTTGCACCAACTTTAAGAATTTTTGGTTCTTCACAAAAAGCTTGGGAATTAAAAGATTGAAAAAGGAGCATAAAAGTCCTAAAGTTTAAGCTGCGAAACACAAACAAAGGACTAACTAATATGCTCCTCGACATCAATAATACTCAGTTTAGTATCACTTGCCAA
>JAZUDH010000049.1:0-6854 GCA_045639565.1 Lachnospiraceae bacterium | reverse complement strand
AGGATAAAGGGGTACAGGATTTGATAGAGTTTTATCAAAATCAATCGGATCCCGATTTAATGTATGGCTCAAATCTTATAGCAGCAGATCGAAAGATGATGGAAATATATAATCAATATGAAGAGAATGATATTGATATAGAAAGATTTGAAAAGGGTGAAATATGTCTTATTGGTTCTGTATACTCTAAGGAAGATGCGGAGTATCTGAAAGGAAGAAAAATAACACTTGTAAATCCAAAGACAGGAGTAAGTAAGGAGATTGAGATTGGAGCTGCCAGATTTTTTGGTCATAGAGCAGGCCTTGAAGTGGGAGCCTATGGGACCCTTGGTGGAGCACCAGATGATATATTTGTATCGGATCAGGTTTTAAATGAACTATTTCCAGATGCAAAAATCAATAGTGTAATTGGAAATGCAAAAAAAGGCAAGGATGAAACCATCGTTCCACAGCTTAAGAATTTAATGAAAAATTGTGAATACATTGTGGCGTCAGATATAAGAAGCGTAGATACGAAAGAGTTTAAGCAGTCTATGATTGCATTTAGTATTATTGGCGATGGAATATCTGGTATTTTGATTTTGATTGGTCTTATGAATTTTATCAATGTTATGCTTACTGGAGTATTCCAAAGAGCGAATGAACTTGCGGCCTTAGAGAGTATAGGAATGACAAAAAAGCAAATTAAAAAAATGCTGACCTACGAAGGATTGATTTATGGCGTGGTCACACTTTTACTGATTTTGACATTGGGAAATCTAATGGTTTTTGGATGTGGAATGATGACAAAAAATATAGCTGATTATGCAGTTTTTCATTATCCTTATGTAGCATTAGTCATGTTAGTGATACTGATTATGCTGATTTGCATGATTGTTCCAAAGACAGTTTATAGTCAAATATCCAAGCAGACGATTACAGATAGACTTAGAAAAACCGCATAGCCTTTAAAAGAAAGGAAATAGAATGGAAAAGATACTTATCGTAGAAGATGATGAAGAACTAGGTAAAGGAGTAAAACTCTTTTTAGAGCAAAAAGGTTTCTTGGTAGAACTGGTCACTACGATGAGGGATGCTTTATTAAAACTGGATGATACGATGAATCTTATCATTTTGGATAGAAATCTTCCCGATGGCAATGGGCTTACACTTTGCAGATCCATGCGTGAAAAAAGAAGGATTCCTATTATTTTTTTGACAGCAATGGATACGAACACGGATATCGTAGAGGGTTTTGATGCAGGGTGTGATGATTACTTAGCTAAGCCATTTGATTTAGAAGTTTTATATAGTCGTATCATAGCAGTTTTAAGAAGATGCAAAAGGGATTTTGAGAAAGAACTTTTTGTTTATAACGAATTGACTGTGGATTTTTTGAAAAAGCAGGTAACAGTAAACAATGAATTAATTAAGCTTACTGCAACGGAATATAAGCTATTAGAACTTCTTATAAATAACAGGGGACAGGTTTTGACCAGAGATACCATTCTTGAAAGAATCTGGGATGTGGATGAAAATTTTGTCGATGAGAATACTTTGAACGTTCAAATAAGACGATTGAGAAGTAAGTTAAAGGATGACTCCAAAAATCCAAATTATATCATCACTGTTTTTGGAATCGGATATACTTTTGGGGAGTAAACGAGCATGAGTGAATTCACGAATTATAAAAAATATAATAGGAAATATACAAGAAAAATAAAGCTTATATATTTTTTGGCCTTTTTCGTGATATTGCTGTCAGGAATTGTTTTGTTTTTTGTATCCCAAAAACTGTTATATGTTCTCATACTTGTATTGTCAGAAACTGTATTTCTTTTTCTTCTTGCATTGATGAGAAGAACAGATGATGAGTATATCTCAAATATAATCCTGGATATATCAAAACTTTTGGATTCGTTGTTATTATTAGAACGTAAGGAAGTATTTCCAAGGGATGAAGATTCACTTGTTTCGAAACTTCAGGATAGAATGATTAAAATTGAACATGCGCTTCAAAAACAAAATGAAATGGAGCGCATGGAACATGAAAACATTAAAGCTCTAGTATCTGATTTATCACATCAGATAAAAACGCCACTGGCTACATTAAAGATGTATGTGAATTTCCTTGAGCAGGATGATCGAGAAGAAAGTCAAAGAAAAGAGTACATAGAGATTATTAATTCCTCGCTTAAGAGATTGCTACTTTTATCAGAAGGAATGATTAAAATTTCAAAATTGGAAAGTGGACTTATTTCTATCCAAAATGAGCAGGCAAGTATTAATAAGACAATTTTGACTGCGCTCAAAGATATATATCCAAAGGCGTTAGAAGCAGGGATTGAGATTGAATATTTGGAAAATTATTCAGGGGAATGTATGCATGACCCTAAATGGATGGCTGAAGCAATATTTAACCTTTTGGACAATGCAGTGAAGTATGGAAAGAATGGAAATATAATAATTGTTTCCGTCAGAAAATTAGGATTCAGTGTAGAAATTGCAGTTGAGGATGAAAATACGCAAATTGAGAGAAATGAATATAATGCTCTCTTTCAAAGATTTTATCGTGGAACGAATTCAAAGATGATAGAAGGCTCAGGTATAGGCTTGTATTTAGCAAGAGAAATCGTAAGTAGGCAGGGCGGAAGCCTGTCTGTCACGAAGGGAGCAATTGGAAATAAATTTTATATCATAATACCAACGGGAAGTTAAGAAGTTCAAAAAATGACAGGATTATCAGAAGCAATAGATGTTCATCATGGAACCTCTATGATGGATATAATCTTTAAGCTAAGAGAAAAATATAATCTTCATATGAAGGTTGAAAGGTATATATCAAGTAATGAAATACCTGAAAAAGATAAGAATTTCATAAAGAAATGAAATTCTTATTTCAGAACGATATAAAATGCAAGATTGAGGTGATTTTTATTACATCAATGTATGAATCGAGAAATCATTTGATGATTTGCGCAAAGTATGCAGATCCTGAATTGCATCGACATAGTGCTGCGCACATTATGATTTCTCTTAATGATAGTATTGAAGTCATGATAGAAAATGAAAAAATCAAATGCAAAGGAGTTTTGATTCCGTCCGGAATATATCATACTGCCAACACGCAGGGAAACGGTGTGCTTGTGTTTTTATTTGACAATACAACCGCTGTTTCGAACCAGATCGATCAAGTTCGAGTTATTAGTGATGATGATGTCTGTAAAATCCAGAAATCGTTTCGAGATTTTGAAAGCGGTATTAAAAATGCAGACTATTATGAAACATTTATCCAATGCATTTTTTCCTGTATCGGAATCAACGCTTTCGGGACAGCCATTACAGACGAGAGAGTCCAAAGTTCATTAAGATATATTCAATCTAGGTTGAATGAAACCATCACCTGTGCTGAGGCAGCGAAGAATGTTTTCTTGTCAGAAAGTCGATACTCTCATTTATTCAGAGAACAGGTAGGAATGACATTTGCATCGTATGTGATATACCAGAGGATTATGAAGACATATACAGATATTATTAGCGGGAAAACTATTACGAATGCAGCTTTGGATGCGGGTTTTTCAAGTTCAGCTCATTTTGCTGAGGTGAACAAGAGATTGTTCGGGATATCTGCAACGGGAGTCAAAAACGATTTACAATTCTATAAAATAGCAGAAATCTGAAAGCAGAAAAAAACTGGCTTCCTTACAATAATTTGTAAATTGTTGAAAGGAAACTGAATGAATGAATAAGAAAATAGTAATCGTATATACGTCTAAACATCATGAAAATACCCTTAAACTTGTAAAAGCCATTGCAGATAAGTATATGGTTGATATAATTGATGCGACACAGCAATCTACAGTGAATCTGCAGGATTACGATGTGATTGGATTTGCGTCAGGAATTGATTTTGGAAAGTTCTATAGTTCTGTTGAGAATTTTGCAAAAGAGAACCTCCCGATAGGAAAACAGGTTTTCTTTTTATACACTTGTGCTAAGGACCGAAAAGGTTTTACCAATTCAATGCGGGACATCGTTGCTGAAAAGAAGGCTGAGATTTTAGGCGAATATGGTTGCAAAGGTTTTAATACATATGGACCCTGGAAGGCAATCGGTGGAATGAATAAGAATCATCCAAGTGATAGTGAAATCGACCAAGCGGTTGAGTTCTTCAAAGATTGTATATGTTGAGGGAATTGATATTTATAGATGAATCGTAAGATTCCTATTTAATGAAATGAGACGATTGATATGAAAAGAATAATATTGATGAGGCATTCAATTCCAGAAAAAGTAAATATTCCTACTGAATTGATTCCGCTTTCAGAAGCTGGCTTGCAAAAAATCGAAGAAGCAACGGAAAAAGTGTATTCATATAATATAGATAAATGCTATAGCTCATCATATAAAAGAGCATTTGAAACGGCAAAAGGTTTTTATGATGATGTTAAGATTGTTACTGGTTTACATGAGCGTGTCATCGGTGAAGATCCAAATGAATATTTTTGGAGAATGCAGTACGCAGATTACGACTATAAACTCATTGGCGGTGAATCATTGAATGAAGTGAAGACTAGAATGAAGACCGCAATAGACAGTATTGTACACGAAATGGATGAAGGAGAAACAAGTTTAGTTGTCTCGCATGCAACAGCTATTTGCGCATATTTTTTAAATTATGCTACATTACAAGTTACTGATACAGAGTGTAAACTTAGAAGAATAATATTTGATAACAAAATAATATTGGATGGAAGGATAGACAATGTGGGCTATTTTGAGCTGGAATTCATCGATGATGTTTTAAGAAATGCTTTCTATAATGAAATATAAGAACACATTTTAGCAGTCAAAGGTATAGTTCTTATTTGGTTTACAACAGTTAAACCTGCTAATAGATTGCAAGCATTTTTTGAACAAATATTAAATAAATTTTTCTGCTCCCAGGACTGATAACGTTCGATGAATTTATTCTTGGAATACTTGGTAATACAGTCTCTATGATAAAAATCATGTGCGAAGTCACAAAGCTTGTCTTTACCTGTTTTACTGTTATAATCATCGATTACTTTCAGTGGTAAAATGGCTACGTGTTTTTTTACTAGAACGATATTCTAAAATGACTTGACAGTTTGATAGGCTAGACATATACTCAAATTAGAACGATATTCTAATTTGAGGTGCTTTTATGAAAAAAAGAATTTATTATTTCACAGGAACAGGAAACAGCATGAGAGCAGCAAGAGTTATTGCAAATAAGCTTGGTGATGTTGAAATTGTTTCAATGAGAATGAATCCAATGAATGTTCCTGCTACTGATTGTGACGTGATAGGGTTCATTTATCCGGTATATCATTGGACAATGCCAGCTCCGGCAGTAGAGTTTGTAGAGAGATTAGAAATCAATCCCGAGGCATACATTTTTGCAATCGCGATGCCTAGTTTTGTATGTGGAATTGCTTGTGAAAAACTAGAAGAGATATTAAATAAAAAAGGAGCGCATATTTGTTATGGTAATCTTGTAAATTCTGTTGCAAATTATGCCATCGTATATCCGCCGTTTCCTCCTGCTAAACTGGTTGTTCCTAGGACTGAGAGAAAGCTAAAAAAATTAGCAGAAGCCATTAGCAAAAACGAGGCTAGGCCTTACCCTAGAGCCAGCGCATTTGTGCGAAAAAAAAGGAATTCAAAGATGGGCCCTTACCTCGAATTACAGAAATATGCAGATAATCCGTTTACTGTAAGTGATGAATGTATCTCCTGTGGACTTTGCAGTCGAGTTTGTCCATGCAATAATTTGGCGATTGAAAACGGAAGGCCTGTGTTTATGCATCATTGCGCTAATTGCATGGCGTGTGTAGTAAATTGTCCTAAGCGAGCGATTGGATATGAGATTACTTCCCAAGATTCGAAACTCCTGGAAGCTTCTAATACGAAAACACCGCTAGTAAAGGTAATGGGATTGCCTAAAAGGCGTAAACTGTATAGAAATCCATATATAACCTCAAGTGATCTAACAAAGGAGAGAGAACAGTGGCCAAAAGAGGAGAAACAAAAAATGTAATATTAGATGCTGCAACAGCCGTATTTTTTGAATACGGGTTCGAGGCTAGCTCTGTGAAGATGATTATCGAAAAAGCAGGAGTAGTTACAGGTAGCTTTTATCATTTTTTCCCATCAAAAGAATTGCTTTTTGAAGCGGTGGTAGAGCGTTATCTGCAAGAGTATTCCCTAAGAATCAGTAAAATATTTGAAGATGAAACATTAGGCCTTTATGAGATAATGGATAAATTCATAGGTGAACTGACTACTGTATCCACGATGTATTATGATGTATTGCAAGGTGATAAACTTCACTGGACGTTACAATATGCACTTCATGACAAAACCATAGAGAGGCTTATACCTTCAGTGGTACGAATGCTTAGTAGACTTGAATGTAGTGGCGAAATAGGCAAGGTCATTGATTTAGATGATGTAACACTTGCTGTATTGCTGGTTAGGGGGTTTGAACTGATAATTCATACTGAAAAGAAGAAAGACATGTCTCCTGAGGCTATTATGACGATAAAGCAAAAAATGTTTGATTATTTGCATAAATTCATATTGATTGGGACGAAATAATACGTTGCTTTGATAGTGATAAAGTCCTATTTTCTTGTTAGATTAAAAATTAGATTGGAGATTGAAGAATGCAAAATTTTGGAATGTCAATGTTATGGTTTTGGATTTCATATATTATTGTCACACTGATAGGAGTTGGACATACAATTTTTAATATTGTTGTGTTACATATGAAATCAATGAAGGATGGACCTGGAATGGGAGAAGGATATGAAAAAACAAAGCCATGGCATCCACTTTATAATATTATA
>JAZUDH010000048.1:0-6275 GCA_045639565.1 Lachnospiraceae bacterium | reverse complement strand
CATGAAAATACTTACTATTTCGCTATAAGTATATCATTTCCATTCCATTTCTATAATCCGTATCCGCAACAAAATACTGATGTAACATTTTAGGTCTATCAGATATTACATGATAAAAAATCATTATAATCCTTCGAATCTCGCTTTTAGTAATAATGTGTTCATTGAGTTATACTTTTCTCCGGAAATTTCGGCCACTACGTGCAACAAGTACACATATAACAAGGGCAAAAAAGAAGTACACCCTGACTAACATGCAAAACCACGTTACCAAGTTACACTTCCATCTCAAACTATATAATAGTTGTATTTGAGTGCCAACTGTGTTAAATTAGACATAGAAAGAGCACCCACTCCAAAGTGGATGCTCCCGAAATAGGTTAATAGGTCAATCGACCAAGCCTCCCCCGTTGGCAGACAGGAGAGGCATTTTTATTTCTTCTTATTCTTTCTCTCTTGAAGAAAGTTCAGAAACGCTACAATCAAATCATCTCAGTGGAAATATCTTAATCATTTTTTCGAGTTGTTGTTCTTGTATCGTGACTTTTCAAAAGTTGTAAATAAGTTGTAAATTCACTATTATTTCATCCAAAAATCCTTAAAAATCAAGCATTTCAATATAACGGTTAGTACCATGCCCCAGCAGACAAACAGTACTTTTATCATGTTATTTTGAAATCCTTTCTCACTTTCTTTGAGGCCTCAAAAACCGCCTCTGCAAAAGTTGTAAATGAGTTGTAAAACCAACACTATCTATTAGAGAAATGCTGTAAAATCAAGGTCCGTGGCCACTTTGTTAATACCTTGCCGTGGCAGACAAATAGTATCTTAATCATAAAAATATTCCTCCTAAAATGCCGTGAGTCACCGTGTTTTGCTTTTGTTTGCGTACCTTCCCAAAACTACATGAATTTCGCTTAATGTGTCACTCTACGCAAAATAGGGCAACCGCCTCATATATTCTTCTTCACATAAATGAGCACAAAGTTTAGCAATTCGAACAAGCCTTTCTCTAAATAAGCCTGGTCTCTTAATGCAAATTCATGTCCGGTCTCAAACCATTCTTGCCAAGCTATATCGTAGCAATCAGCTTCCTTAACGGTTATCTCGCACTCGTTACCGCATTCCTCTGTTAAAAGATTTCTCCACCACTCTGTTGTTTTGAAAGTTTCCGAATCATCTCCCTCTGCCCATTCTAAAAACAATTCTTTAAACTTACCCTCAGGTTCTTCTTTTAAGCCGGGAATTGCTATCATGACAAAACCATTCTTTTTTATATATGGCAGTATCTTATCCGCAAATACGCCTTTTTTGCAGCCAAAATAATGATACGAATCTACACTTATAATTGAATCAAAATATTCTTCGGCAAATGGCATGTCCATTGCATCACCATGAATCGGTATAATTTTTTCCTCCAGATTATTTTGCTTAATCCTTTTATAGTTCTCTGATGCTGGTATCCATAAATCAAATGCATATACGTTCTTCGCATCTGTTTCATTCGCAATAAACATCGATGTTAATGCGAACCCGCACCCTAAATCCAGTGTTCTGTCAAACAACGCACCTTCCGGACTTCTTTCAATAAGTTCATCCAGTAATCTAAAAGAATTCGGTCCCATTAAATATTCTTTTGTAAAATACTTTCTATAGTTTTCAATGTTATTCATATCTTGCACTTCCCTTTCCATTAATCATTTTCTCTGTATTCAATCGTCTCCGTTGTATATTTCCGCTCCATATCATGGTGCTTCTTTCGATTTTCCACACTGTCAAAAACTATGGACATATCGTAATCTTCAGGATATAGTTCTTCTGCTTTGATATGCAATTTTACTCGTTTGTGATTGATCCATATTTTACGGCCTGCGATCTGAACCCTCAGCACGCCTTTATCATTTACTTCTTCACAAACAATACCAATCTTGTTATCTGGAAGAACAATAACGCTATCTCCTATCTGAAATTTGCACCATGTTGCATTTTTCTTCTGCCCTGATTTGTTTTTTCTTATTCTTTTTCCGGAACTGACTTTTACAAGTTCTTTATTATCAAAAGAATAAGAACCCACAGCGCTTTCTCCATAAGCCGCCACAATAGCAATATTTAACATATCTTTTGGCATACCCAGTCTGTCTGCAATATAAAAAGCACAGCTTTCCCCTGCTTCACCAATGACCATTTTATATGTAGGTTTTAGCGTCTGCCGATTAAATGTCATCCTCGCATTAACGATACCTTCGCTTCTGCTTGCATACTCCTTCACCTCAGGGTAATGTGTAGTCACTAAGAAGTTTGCACCACTCTCACGAAGCTTTTCTAGAATAGCAATCGCTATCCCCATCCCCTCCTGTGGGTCTGTTCCAGATCCCAGTTCATCCATAATAACAAAACCATCTCTGTCAACTTCTTTAAGGATACACAGCACATTCTTTATATGCGAAGAAAATGTGGAAAGATTGTCATTAATATTCTGACCATCTCCTATATCACAAAAAAATCCTGAATTCATACAAATATCTGCATTTTTGCAGCAAACATGAAGACCACACTGGGCCATTACAGCATTAAGCATGACTGTTTTGATTGCAACCGTTTTACCTCCTGTATTTGGACCGGTTATTACAATACCCCTATTATTAGTTCCTAGCTCAAAGGTCAAAGGCACGCTAATCTGTGAATCCATTAAAGGATGCCTTGCCGCCTCTAAAACAATTCTTCTGTCAAGATTAATGCATGGTTCGTTTGCCCCCAGCTCTATGCTCAGTTTCCCTTTTGAAAAGCTGTAATCCAACTTCTCTATGAGATGTATGTTATCTGTTAATGAATCTGCGCAGTCAGAAACCAATGCTGTCAAAGTATACAAAATGCGATAGACCTCATTTTCCTCATCAATACGCAAGCTCTGCACTTCTTCTCCAAGCTCTGCCACCCCCGCCGGCTCAATAAATACCGTATTACCTGTGCTTGATTTATCAATCAGACTCCCTGTAATTTTATATCTGTATTCCTTCTTTACAGGTATACAGACTCTTCCATTCCTAGTTGTGTAGAAAGAATCCGCCATACAGTCACGGTTTTTTCTAATGATCGATTCTGCTTTTTGCTTCATCTCATCTTCCAGCTGCTGAATCTTCATTCGAATATCAAAAAGCAGTTTTGAGGCATGGTCATCAACTCTCTCCCCTCTGATTTGCAGAGCAATTTCTTTCCTAAGCTCCTCCTGAGTATTTAGTGATTCATCATAATAACTCAAAGAATTTTGGTATTGCTGTCCTCTCTTAAGATAATCCGACAATCTTTCTAAAACAGCTAGGATGCTTTGCACTCGTTCCAACTGATATGGTGTAAGACAATCTCCCTTTTCGGTAATCGCTAAAATTTCTAATATTTCCGATACGTCCTGTAAAGGTGGATTCCCAAGCTTTTCAATTAATTCTTTGGCATCCGTTGTATCCCTTAATTCTTTTCTAAGTATACCTTCATCCAAAATAATCCATTTACCCGCAATCTGTTCCTTTGCTTTTGTTGTTATTGCAAGCCCGGACCATATTTGTCTCACTTTATTAAATTCAATTTGATTTTCAATCATCTTTGTTAAGCGCTCCTTTCGATTACATGTAAAACGTTCCATCATCAAAAAGTGCATAAAAAAACCATGATATCTTACGCTTAAGACATCATGGTTATATATACAAAATGAACATGCTAAAATCACGTCGAAATTCTAACCTCTATACCTAGAGTTCCAACTAGACCTCAACCAGCCAATCTATATTAAGCGTAACAAAACAAAGCTAACTAAACTTAAATAAGTTAACTAAATTCTTACCATTAAAGCTACACTGCACATCTCTGTAACTTTACATATCATATTAAATAATAATGATATGGGTTATTCACCCATCACGCTTAACATAAATTTTCCTCTATTTTCTTCAAATCTATAGTGATAATACTATCAGCTCATTCATACTAAGTCAAGATTTATCTTCCATTCATTTCATTGATCATGTCAAGGGATTTTACCGTCATCTGCGCCCATGCAGGTCGAAATCCACTCTTAATTGCATTCCTTGCCGATTTAATATTAGACCATGCACAACAATAAAATGGAACCTTACCTCTTTCAAGAATTTCTACTGCAAGCTTGCTTGTGAGCGCAGATGCAATTCCCTGCCTTCTATATTCCGGTAATACGTCAATTCCTATTTGCCACATTGTGTCACCATCAGCTGAACAAGCTGCCAAACCAATCAAATTCCCATTATCATATGCCCCAACACCAAGCACATCTAAATGCTTTCTATCTTCGCATAACGCATTGCTCCATTCGGGCTTATATAAATCTACGAAATCTGCCTGCTCAAGCACTCTTGTCTCTAACTTACATGCCAAAGGCTTAAGTACATCCATATCCGGCAAAAAATACTCTGCCATGAAGCATACCCCAAGCCCATACGGTCTAAAAGCATCATTAAGCACATGCATATTCGGTGTTTCAAAACAATGCTCCACAGCATATTTGCTAATATATCCTTCTACTATATCCCTATACTCCTCTGAAATGGTAGCAACTATATTATTTCCATAAGTGGTTAAATCACATACATGTGGAAGTTTTAAGTATCTTCTTGCAGCTGGATTTGCCACTGAAGTAACTATCACATTATCTTTTTTCAAAAAATCTTCCCATTTACAATTTGAGTCTATTGCCGATTGTTCCAGCGCAACCCTAAGAATTTCTTCATTTGTAAACAATCCTATCCCCTCCTCATAAAAGATTCAGTTTTATTCTTCTCTTTTTGTAGAACAATAATTGCCTGTATCCCAAGCAAAAATTTTTTGCACGTTCGAATACAATACCATTTGTGTTATATTTTTACACTTTCATTATCTATATATATTTCTAGCCAAATAGCCATTCCGCAATATCTATGCCTTGAGTGGCTCAAGCTCCCTGCTCAATGTTTTGGGATCAGAAATATTGTCCGATACCTGAATATATATCTTCTCACTCTGTCTTATAGCTACAAAGTCAATTTCTTTTTTATAAAGAGCCCCTACATAAATATCATAACCGCGTCTGAGCAGCTCAATGGCTATGATATTTTCTAAGGTTCTGCCATAGTCCATATTTCTTCTTCCAAGAAATGCATACCGGAAAGAATGATCACTCAAATAATATTTGTCGTGGGAAGATAAATACTTTTTTCCTCGAATATCATATTTGCGAACTTTGTAGAACGCGTAAGCATTACACAAATACTTCATATATGCTGTAATGGTCGCGTTTGATGCAGGAGTATCCCCGTTCAAAACTGATGCTGTAATACTTCTTGCGGATGTAATATTGGATATATTATCCATGAGAAAATCTGAAACTTTTTCTATTAGTAGCGGTTTTCTTATGCTAAATTTCTGAACAATATCTCGCATAATCAATGTATTATAAATGTCTTTTAGATACTTATCTTTACCAGCTTCATTCTTATAAACATACGATCCAGCCATACCACCTTCAACTAGATATCTATCTAAGGCCGACTGAACATCAGTTAAATCATAGTATTTACAAAATTCTTTGAACGAAAATGGATACACTTCTATCCTAAATGTTCTACCGGTAAACAAAGTTGCCCGGTCACTACTAAGCAAAAAAGCACTCGACCCTGTGATGTAGATATCATACTTTTCGGAGGTGTGAAAACCAATTATTGCTTTTTCAAAACCCTCACACATTTGTACTTCATCAATTAATAATACATTTTCACGTCCCGGAATATATTTCTCATTTACATAGTTGTATAAAGCGTGATATTCCTTCAAATTTTCATTTTCAGGCATAATAAGGTTGATATGAATAATGTTTACATCCTTATATTCATTCGTCAGATAATCTTGAAAAGCTTCCATTAGCTTTGACTTTCCACTTCTACGTACACCTGTAATAACTTTAATATCAAGAGTCCCATATACGTCTATTAGTTGCCTTAAATATAAATCTCTATCAATCAATTTCATATGCTTCACCTCTATACATATTATAATACTACTATTAAACAAAAACAAATATTTTTCATTTTTGTTTAATAGATTTTTGCTATTTGAAATAAACAATAATAACAATTTTTAGATTTTGTTTAACAGCAAATTGAATAATAAAACAAAAAGTCACCCTATCCTACTAAATATTTAGCAGATAAGATGACCTCATTCAAATAACCGGGATGGTCCATATTTCTCTTACCCCAAAAGGTGTAAGCAAGGTG
>JAZUDH010000047.1:0-5667 GCA_045639565.1 Lachnospiraceae bacterium | reverse complement strand
TAAAATGTAAATATCGATGATCCAGTAGGGGGTGACAATTTTTTGTGGCAGCTTGGTGCTGTGCGCGAATAGTTGTCACCTCTATTTTTTTGTAGAATTAGTATAGGGACGGTCCTAATGCCACGAGCATGTGTACTTTGGCACACATTGATGTCAAAACACCCATGCCCGTGGCAGTTTTAAAATTGTGCTTGAAATCAATTTTTAATGGTATTATCGTATGTACTATCAGTACTGATTCATATAATTCCTAGGAACATTTTACACAAGTAGGAGAAAGTGATATGAATTATGAATCAAAAGAGTTACACCGATTAGTTGAGGAAAAACAGCCGAATATCTGTCAGATCGTTGCAATTGAGAATGGAAAAATAGTATACAGCGATGAATGGAATAACTATTCCAAAGAAGACTGCACGCATGTAATGTCAGCTACAAAGAGTATTGTTGCTTTACTAGTTGGGATTGCAGTAGACCAGGGACTTATTAAGAGCGTAGATGAACATGTTATATCTTATTTCCCAGACTATAAGGTAAAACGTGGGGAGAAAACTATTTATGAAGTTACAATAAGACACCTCCTTTCCATGAGAGCGCCATATAAGTGTAAAGGGGACCCATGGACAAAAGTTTGCTCCAGCGATAACTGGACTTATGCTTCATTGGATTTTCTTGGCGGTCGAAAAGGAATCACAGACGAGTTCAAATATCAGACTGTATGTATTCACATTTTGTCAGGACTTCTCTATGAAGTGACAGGCATGACTACTGTGGATTATGCAAACAAATACTTATTTGAACCATTAGGAATCCCACAGCACAGGAATTATTATGCCGAAACAATAGAAGAACATAAGCATTTCATTTTAGATAAGAATCCAAAAGAAAATATATGGTTTTCAGACCCAAATGGGCTTGGAACACCGGGATATGGTCTTTGCATGAGTGCTACTGATATGGCAAAAATTGGAGTGCTTTGTCTTAATAATGGTGTGTATGATGGAAAAAGGATAGTGTCATCAGACTGGATAAAGGAAATGACTAGACCTCGTGTTGTTGAAAATGATGCTTTCCGTGGGATGAGCTATGGTTATCTGTGGTGGATTGTTCATCCTGAAGATGGTATATATGCAGCAATTGGAAACAGTGGAAATGTAATATATGTCAATCCAAAGAAAAACATAGTGGTTGGAATTACCTCATTTTTTAACCCAAGAATAATTGATAGAATTGAATTTATAGAAAACGAATTGCTGGAGAAATGATTTCAAGCGGGACAGTTGAAGCAATACGAAAAGAAAAGGTATATATCAAATGATGAAATACCTGAAAAAGATAAGAAGCTCATTAAGGAATGAATTCCTATTTTTAGGGCAACAAATGATGTTGTTTTTCCAGCAGAAGAAAAAAGGGAGTATAAAGGGAAAATGAAATCAAATAAGGAACCTAAAGAGCCTATTATAGTTTATATAGTGATGGGAATATACCTACTGTTTCTGTGTTGGACAATTTTGTATAAACTTGCAGATAGCTTTTCGAAGATTCCATCAATGAGGAGCATTAATCTGATTCCTTTTTATTACGATACATTATCAGATACACAAATCCACCTTAAAGAAATTGTGTATAATGTTTTTATTTTTATACCGGCAGGTTTTTATCTGCCTGCTTTGAGGCGTAAGAAAATAAAGGAAGGAATAATAGGTAGTTTCTTTTTAAGTTTATTCTTTGAAATCATGCAATGGATATTTGCCTTGGGAGCAAGTGATATTACCGATGTAATTACGAATACAATGGGAGGACTACTAGGCGCCTGCCTGTATGTTTTTTTAGGGAAAATTTTTAAAGGGAAACAAGTTCTTATTGTAAGTATAATTGGAGCTGTATTAGAGGCATTATTGGTATGTCTTTTAGTTATTTTATTTATTGCTAATTCATAGATCAAGAGTTGGATAGTATTTTCTATACAGATGCGTTAGTTAACAAACTTGTAATTTTCAAGAATCATTACACACATTAACGCACTAAAGTTATGGGTGTAATTTACGCTCCTCAGGGGGTGCGGACGTTTTTCTAGACACCCACACCTATGCTCCTCCTATAATCTAGAGGACTAAGTCCTCCGAGTGTTGATTTAATTCTATCCTTGCAATACCACTTAAGGTAATCGTCAAGAATCTGGATGAATTCATCAATTGAGCACTCATCCCAATCGTATCCATAGAACATTTCAGTCTTGAGATGACCAAAGAAACCTTCACATGCGGAATTGTCTGGCGAACAGCCTTTCTTAGACATTGATCTTGTAAGGCCATTTTCATCCATTATACTAATCCATTCAGGCCAACGATAATGACATCCTCTGTCAGAATGTACTACAGGTTTCTCACCTGGCTTTAATGTTGCTATAGCATTACGTAGCATAGTATTAGTTAGATTGGCATTGGGATGTACACCAATAGTCCAAGCGATGGGCATACCATCAAGACAATCAATCATTGGTGATAGATAAATCTTACCTGCTTTAATAGAGAACTCAGTTATATCTGTAAGCCATTTCTGATTAGGTTTATCTGCATGAAAGTTACGATTAATAACATTTTCCACAGGTGGTGTAATCTCACCTTTATATGAATTATACTTACGACGTCTAGGATATTTTGGAATAAGATTTTCGTCTTTCATAATTCGACGTATAACTTTTTCAGATAAAGTAATACCTTGATTCTTTAACAACATATGTATCTTACGATATCCAAAAGAATCACGATTATCATGGAAAAGTTTTACGATTAAGCATCGCAATTCTGCATATTTATCAGCTGCATGTATTGCTGATTCCTGATAATAATAACTACTTCTTGATATACATAGTTTTTCAAGAAGTTTCGGCAGTGAATACTTAGTTTTCAGGGCGTCGATAATCACTGCCTTCTCTCTGTTGTTCAGAGCACTCTGGTCGACGCCGGGGTCTTTTTTTAAGACATTTATGGTTTCCTTAAGGATATCTATTTCCATTTGCATATCAAGCATTTGAGCCTTTAGCGATTCGATATCCTCTGGTTTATTATCAGGTTTGATTAAATCAGTATCCTTCTTAGTCATTAGTGAAACAAGACCTTTCGCTTTATAAGATCGGATCCATATATAAATCATGTTCGGGGTGAATCCAATCTCTTTTGCTACTGATTTTACACTTTCTTTGCCATTGCAACAACGCATAACCGCCTGATATTTCAATTCATCTGTTGCGCGACGATAAACTTTATACTTCTTGACCTCATTACCTTTTACGTAATCAGGCATTTGTTTTATCCAGTCATACATTTGTGTCTTTGCTGGATAACCAAGAGTATCAATAACAGCACGAACTGATTTAGTCTTATTATATAGTTCGAGTGCGGCCAATACTTCCTCTTTTGAATAACTCATAACCTTAATTCTAGGTTATTAAGTGTCCAGGTTTTTGTCCGCACCCCCCGTAAAAGCTAATTTCAGGTACAAAGAGGTAATGTGATGAAAGACAAAGTATGTAGAGTCATTAAAATAGATAAAGATGCTTTATTTGAATTTATATATGAAAATTTCATAGCGCAGCAAGAGGATATATTGGATATAGAAGAATCTGTTGGTGTTTCAAATCATTTTGATATTGATTGGGATGCTAGAGAATTTATTTTCATGGCGCATAATAGCGAGGATGCAGATGAGAATATTATTTCGCTGCCCAAAGAGGTTGATGTAAAAAAGGTTATGAAAAAAATACCTGTAACTACAGATTCTGTTTTGAACCCAGGAAAGAATTATAAAGATTACACTTTTGAGGAATTAAAGCAATTAATGGTTGATTAAATTTTGATAATACAGTGTATTACAGTTTGTTCATAATATGAAATATCTTCGACTCAAGGGAAATAGGCCTCGTAAGAAGACTTGTATCTTTTTATAAGGCTTTTTTTTGTGACCTTTGAAAAGTACATTGAAGAATTGGTACTTTTTATAGAATCTAATATTGAAGAAACGGAACAAGACGTTGATATATTGGAGAAATGGTAATATAATCAAAATATCATTTTGAAGAAACGGAACATAATATTGAGGTGAAGTAAATTGTTTAAAAGAAAAGCTTTTGAAAATTTAAAAGAATGGAAAGAAAAGAAGGCTCCAAATTATTCTGTGCTTTTAGAAGGGGCAAGACGTGTGGGAAAATCTACAATAGCTGAGGAGTTTGCAAAGCAAGAGTATAAGACGTACATAAAAGTTGATTTTGCAAATATCAACAAGGAAACTCTCGAAGTATTTGACGATATAGCTAATTTGGATATCTTTTTTCTTAGATTACAAGCTGCGACAGGTATTACATTACACAATAGAGAATCTGTTATTATCTTTGACGAAATACAACTTATGCCAAAGGTACGTCAAGCCATAAAGTATCTTGTTGCAGACGGAAGATACGATTATATTGAAACCGGTTCATTAATAAGTATAAAAAAGAATATAAAAGATATTGTAATTCCTTCTGAAGAAACAAAAATTCCAATATATCCAATGGATTATGAGGAATTTATGTGGGCTGTATCAAATGATAGTTACAATGTTTTAAGAGAATTATATAGGTTGGGAAAACCAGTTGGTAATTCTTTAAACAGAAAAATGATGAGAGATTTTAGAATATATATGGCAGTGGGCGGAATGCCGCAGGCTGTATCAGCTTATATTCAGGGAAAAAATTTTGAGGAAATAGATGAAGTTAAGCGTGAAATTATTGAGTTATATAAAGATGATTTTTATAAGATTGATAATACTGGACTGATTGGAAGAATGTATGACTCCGTTCCAACTCAATTAGCGACGGATAAAAGAAGCTATGTTATTTCTTCTGCGACTGGAAAAAAGAAAATTGATAAAGATTATGAACGATTATATGACTTAATTGATTCTAAAACAGTATTGGCATGTTATAACGTATTTAATCCAAGCGTAGCATTGGCTCAGACAAGGGATGATGAGACATTTAAACTGTATTTATCAGACATAGGTTTGTTTACGACTATGATATTTAACACATCAGATAAGACTGATGAAAATATTTATTCAAAATTATTAAGTGATAGCCTTCCTGCTGATTTAGGGTATTTGTATGAGAATGCTGTTGCACAAATAATTGCGTGCACTAATAAAAAACTCTACTATCATACATGGGAAAAGAAAGATAGTTCACATTATTATGAAGTTGATTTTCTTTTAGTATCAAAAACTAAATTGATACCAGTTGAAGTAAAATCATCGGGACTTGGCAAACATGAATCGATAAATGAATTTTGTAAAAAATATTCTAAATATATAGTAAAAGAGATATTACTATCTCAAAAAGATGTAGGGAATATTGCAATGTTAAAATTATATCCGATTTATATGTTGCCATTTATTCTCGAAGATCTGTAGAGTGGAAAACATATCTAAGAACTATATGTTGGTGAGTTGAATTTTGAGAATAGGGCTATGTAAATTCATATTTAGCTGTGAAGGAGAAATGTAAATGGCATTCGATTTTAAGAAAGAATATAAAGAGTTCTATATGCCAAAGAATAAACCAGAGATAGTTACTGTTCCAAAGGCAAATTATATTGCTGTAAGAGGTAAAGGTAATCCGAATGAAGAAGG
>JAZUDH010000046.1:0-3442 GCA_045639565.1 Lachnospiraceae bacterium | reverse complement strand
CTTAAGTATAAGCGCGGAAGCAATTCCGAGAGCAAAGACGGCGCAGGACTTGGCCTTTACATAACTGATAAGTTCATGGACGGTATGAACGGTCGGCTGGAACTTCGGAACACTGATAAAGGATTTGCAGTGATTTTTTATATTAGGACGATTTAAGGATTAGAGAATCCCAAGCTTGTTGAAGGTTTCTTCTATCGTCTCATTACCAGCACTGAACAAGACTTTATAATCACATGTGAGTATAAATAGTAATGTTTGGATTTAGTTCACAACAAAGAGGTGGTGTTCAGTATCAATTGCCGCATAGTATACAGTGGCTTCTAGAAAATGGATACATTGAAGTAATATATAAAGGATTTTAATAAGGAGTAGTCAGTATGATTATTAATGAAACTGAGTTAAATTTGATAAGCAGGCATAATAGTATTAATCCCAAGTACGTTCTAAATACTAATCACAGAGAACTGGATGTATATTGTTTTTCTGATGGGCGAATAGTGTTTCATGGCTACTATGGTTGTAATTATTCTTTTTTTGTGATGGGTATTAAATGGATGGAAAATGTAGATTATTTCTCTTTGATTAGTCGTGTGTTTTTTGATGAATGGGATTTTGTAACGAGTTATCCAGCAGCTTTTGATATTTTAGGTATGTCATACGAAGAAGCAATAACAGCATATCAGTTGAGTTATTTTCGAAATGATAATCACATTGCAAAAAGTAGCAGAGGTAATTTTTACACAAAAGTTGATGAGTTTTTGGATCAGAAACCGGAGGTTACTATTAGCAATCAAATTAATGAAATCTATACTAATAAGGTATCTTTTGATGAATGTAAGACTATCGCGGAATTAGATAGGTATAAGACTGAGCTTGCTAATTGCCAATTGTGTGATATTAGAGATAGCGTAAAAAAAATAGAGAGTATTCTAAACGATAAACAGTATTTGCTATTTGGGGATGAAAGAGTGCGGAACTTATGCATTGATTGTTGGCGTATATGCGGGGAAAAGTATAATGAATATATGAATGCTTTTCATTGAGAGTGTGCAATAATTCCTGTAAATTATGAACTTATTACAAAATAACCTTATTTGTCAGAATTAAATCCTGACATCGAACCTTGAAATCTAATAAAACGAACCTTTACATACAATTCCGACGGATTTCTGACTTCCGTAACCAACGCTGACGGAGAGAAGATCACTTATACATATAACGACGGATATCAGCTTGTTAGTGGCCCTAAACTAAATGTTTATTCCATAAGTGATGAGTATTACTATCACGAGGTGTATACATATAATGCTATGATATATGATCCGCGATATTCTATTGTTCCAGTTTCAAAATCTGATTATTTTATCGCAATTAATTATTTGACAGAAGGCGGTTTTAGTGTATGGAATACAAAACATTAGATTTGTATCATCGATTGGGGATGATTATTCATGAAAAAATGAAAGTGGAATGGATGAAGGGGTCTATGTTTGACCCAAGGGATGTTTATTCATACTTTCCATCTTTGCGTTTGAGGTTCTATCAATCAACCTGTGATGCAGATGTAAAAAGAATACAAACTGTTTTGGAATCATATAATGGTTTAAATGAATGGTGTATTTTTAAACAACCGTTTTCAAGAACAGATATATATGTGATATCTGTAATTCAATTCAGAGATTACAAATTATACCTGTCTCAGCAAAGTGACTTTATTACAGCGCGCCAGTACTTTGGTGATGATAAGTATAAGGAGTTATGCAATTCGATTATTTCAGACTTAGAATCATTATGTGAGTGGTTCGCTGATAGAATATGTGATTGATACATTATGGCGTCTTCTAACATCAATCAATAATGATTAACTTTTAACAGGCAACCCGGGAATGCCCGTCCTTTCTATGTTTTATTGATTGACGGTAGCCGCACCTAAGCGGTAGACCAGCGGTTCAAATCCGCTCACGATCATCTATAAAATCAAGGGATTCGGGGCTTTCTCGACACCCTTGATTATTTATATGATAGAAGCCGAATAGGAATATAATATGAACTGAGTTTTAATTGAAAACTTTAGCGCCAGGATTCTATTCTGGCACCTCGAGCGGATATGCGCAGGTGCTGAAGGCTGAGAAGGACAGTGAAGTTACTTACTATACCAGAGGTTTTGAGCTCATCTCGAAGACAACAAAAAACGGAGCTTCAACTTGGAAAGATTTCCCTGATCCCAACAATTGGAAAAATGGTGTTTTAGATGCACTATATGATCCAAATACAGATAGTATTTTTAATCTGGATGGTATAGATAATCCGTATTCTGCTGTTCAGAGAGCTGCTAGCGGATATGGTGGTGCAACAGATTGGGAATTGAATCAGATTAAACTTACCCCAGAATCCTGGGATAGGATTACATGGTACGCAAATGGTAAGATAGTTTCAAATCCGTTTGCATAGCTTGGAGGTGTATTTTGAAAGTAAGAGATTTTAATTCAAATGAATTTTTATGGGGTGAAAGAAAATATAAACTCTTATTTTATCAAGTGTCACACGGTGAAATGATATTGAGAAGTGATAAGGACGATATCGCTCAAAGTCATACAATCGATATTTACTTCGGAGATGTGAAGTATATGGAAATTCCAAGTGAATTGAAAGGGATTCGCTTTAGAAGAGCCAATGAAAATGATATTAGGTATTTGAAATCTAAATTATCGGATATTACAGAAGACGAAGTGGTAGTAATCATATCAAATGGAACAGAGTATTTTGTTGTAGCATCTTTAATTTCTATACTAGAGAATGATTTATCTTATATGGAATTACCTATACACTGTTTTTTACATAGTGTCAAAGAGAACTAATTGAATTTAGCGAAAAGAACGTAATTGAAATACTTATAGTAATGGTGTATTGGACAAACTGGCAAAGTTCACATATATCAATATTTTTAGTGGTTATAATACGAATTGAGAGTGAGGTTGAAGTGATAAAGACTATTAAGCGTTTCAAGAAGAGTCTATTAATTACATCCATTGGTGTTATAGTGTTAGCTACTTTTTGGATGGTGATGTTTAGTGTTGAGATAATATCTATATACAGAATTAGTGGAAATTTGTTGCTGTTTTTATATTTGATATATCCTTGTATGTTATTTCTAGGTTCCGGCTTTGGGATGATTGCGTACAAGTCACATGGGAAAAAGAGACTTTTGTTTACATTCCTTCAAATGTTCATCTATTATTGTTGCCACTATTATTATGGAATTGGTGATAATAAATCACGCGCTGAACCTTTTTCTGTATTCGCTTTGTATCTTGTTATAGTGCTAGTAGTAATTACAGATTTATATTTAACCCCAATAATAAGTCGAAGAAAGGCGAAAAATAGACAGAGTAAGTAGTGTCTTACCTAATCAAATTGAATCTGTTTTATCGATTGACGGTAG
>JAZUDH010000045.1:0-11412 GCA_045639565.1 Lachnospiraceae bacterium | reverse complement strand
TAAGTTTGACGATGCTGTTGCTGAGGTTTCTAAGTTAGGAGCCATCTAAAAAGGCTCGGTATAAAAGTTTTTATTTTATACCGAATTTTATACCGATTACGGTATAAATTATGCAATCTTATGAATATGTTATGCCAAGTGGGCGATTTTATGAATTGCCCACAAAGCTAACAAAATCAATGGTTTGCAAGGTTATGAAGTCGTTATGCAAGGTTATGGAAAATAAGATAAAAGTGCTCATGGTTTGCCATGGTAACATAGGTTATTCTTGCTAAAACCCTTATAAAACAAGGCTTTCCCAGACTGAGTTCAGTCTTTTACCCTTGTTTTACCCTTTAAAATTTGTACCTTTTCACTCATAAAAGAAGGTCACCTCAGGTACAATTATAGTATTACATAAGCATAGCATTTACAGTATTCAAAATATATCCAAATTCCAATAGTTTTTGAGGGGAGTTTGTGTTTTCAGTTATAACTTGCATTGAGAATGTATGTCTTTGGTCGCAACTTTCTGAATCTTTAAAGACGGAAATGCAAGTATAAATCACTAATCAATAGAACAATATTTTCATTATATGGTTTAAGGGGCGTAGTAACATTAACTGTGTTCCTTAAATTCATATATATTTTTTTATATTCTTGTCACAAATCTCATTCTATAACAGTTACTATAAGTGAAAGGCCTTATTAGGAGGTAGATGAATGGCTGATAACCATAAACAAGTTAGGTTTATAGAAAGATGTTATGAACTCTATGAAAAGAAAATGTATAGAGTTGCATACAATGTTTTGCATGATGTAGATGCGGCAGAAGATGCTGTGCAAAATGCTTTCGTAAAACTGTTTATGAGTAAGGTTGTGTTTGAGGATGAGAGCTCTGATGATTGTATAAAGTACATCATAAGAGTAATCAAAAACTCTGCTATTGATATCTATAATAAACGAGCTAGCGAATTAACAGATTCGATTGATGATTTTCCCAATATTACAGCTGCTAATTCAAATCCTAGTAGTGATTTTTCGTTAATTGATGACATTCAAAAGCTTCCAGATAAGTATAGGAAAGTCGTAGAGTGTCTTGCCATAAAAGAGATGACAATACAAGAAACTGCGAAGTATCTCGGTATTTCAAATGTGAATGTACGCAAAAGATATGAGCGTGCACGCAAAATGTTAAAGAAAGGTGGTTAAAACATGAAGGACGATATTTCCGTAGAAGAGTTTAAAAGCATCGAAGAAAATCATGAGTTTTCAACAAATTATAAAAGAGAAAAAAAGAAGTTCCTCCGTGAAATTAGAAAGACTCATAAACCACAAACCAGTAGAATTACCGCTATTGTAGCTGGAATTGCTGCAGCCATGTTGATTATACCAACAACAATTTATGCAGTTGGATCAAGAATGAGTTGGGATGATATCTGGAAAGGTGGAAATGATCAAACCGAAGTATCCATCATTGAGGAAAATGTGTCAAATCCAGGAGTAATCGTAAACTTTGATGATGGCAGTGTGCTTACTGTTATTTCTGTTATATATGATGGTAAAGTTGCAGTAGCAGAATACTCTCTTTCAAAACCAGGTGGAGTTGATACATATTATTGGAGTCAGGATGAAAATAGTGCTAAAGGCGGTTGGTTTACAGATAATAGTACTTATTCTTTTGCTTTTGTAAATAGCGGCTTAGTTGTTACAGATCCTGCAAAATCTACAGAAGATTGTTTGTATTGCTATAGCTATATGGTATTAGATGGATTTGATTTTGGAGAAACAATAGACTTGTATATCAACTATTATCCCAATTCTTATGGCGCATATACTAGTGGAAATAGTGAAGGTATGTCTGTAGAAGTTGTTCAGGTTCCATTAGAAAAACCAACTGAAAATGTTTATCTCGTTAACGATGCAGATGAATATGTCATTACAACACCAATTTCAATAATGTTTGGTAATTTTTATGATCCAATTAACATACAACAGGTTGAAATAACAATGACTGACGGAACTACATACGATGTTCATGAGAACTATAACTATATTTGTGGAACACTTAACGGTCGTATTGTAATGTGTTTTGATCGAATTATTAATATTGAAAATGTAGTTTCTGTAACAGTTAACGGCATCGAATATTGGATTGCTAATGAACCTAGAGTGGATTAAAAAAATAGGAGAAAAGATATGAAATGTTTGGCAAGAATACTATCACAGAAGAAGTATACCCATCACTTGATTGCAAATATATCTATGCTTCTCTGTTTTTTGAGTATAGTTGGGATTACAACAGCCTGTTCTATAGATATGAATACATATAGCGAATTATCTTCCCTAGAGACTTCTGAAAGTCCAGTTGTATCTGAAGAAGAAAAAATAGCCATTGATCCATTAATTGAATATAGAGCGGAATCTAATAATTATGTACCGTTCGGAAATGAAGCAATTCTTGACGATTCAGAAACAGGTATCTCGTATAGAGTAAGAATTACATCGTTGGAATACAGTAATAATTTTAATGAATTAGGAATCCAACCTTCAGATATAGATGATTATCTGTTTGAGATTGGAAATATATCAGCAGAGGGATTTGCCGAAGAAGGATATACCTTTATGATGGTATCCTTTGAAGTTGCGAAAGAAACAGATTCATCAACTGAACAATCAGATTATTATCTGAAGTATTTCAGTTTATCTGATTCAAGCTTATTTCAGAATGATGTTGAACAGTGTGAAAGAATTTTGGTTGGTTTTACCCAACCAGATGAAACGAGAGCAGATGAAGAAGATATGAAGTATTTCATGCATCTTACAGATGTTGGAAGTGTTGTTCAATGTAGCATATTCTATATGGTCAGAGATACTGACCAACCAATCGTTTTATCAGTTCGATACTTTGATGATATAGTGATGTTTTCATTAGAGGAATAATATATGAAAGTTGAAATGACTAAAGCATTCAAGAGCTGGGAATTTATAATAACTTTTTTGATTATGTGTATAATTTCTATTGGCTCGGCGATGTATGTTTTTCACTATAGTACTGTTCTTCAATCAGCATCATCAAATCCTATGTTAGGGGTAACATCTGTTTATACTAAATGGATAGGAAATGATTGGAATTCATGGTATTCCGCTTTGTATTTTTTTATTTTTCCTTTGACAGCTGTTATGCCAAGCGGGCTTTCTATTTACAAAGAGAGAAAATCCAATTATGCAGCTCAAATGCTGATACGAGAACGCAGAACAAATTATTATCTGAAAAAATATATATCTGCGTTTGTTTCAGGTGGAACAATCGTTTGCCTTCCGATTGTTCTGAATATTGCAATAGTTGCTATGAAATTTCCTTTTAGAGCTCCTGATCTTAATTACGATATCTATTACAAGATGCAATCATTTTCATTTGGTTCGATTATGTTCTACAGATATCCATTTCTCTATTTGTTAATGCGTCTTGTAGTTATTTTTATTTATGCGGGTTTGTGCGCAATACTTAGTGTGTCAATCTCGTTTGTTTGTAAAAATCGTTACATGATTCTTTTCACGCCTATTATTTTGTTTATGGTAATAAACTTTAGCAATAATGTTGTAAGAATACCATATGAAATGTCCCCTATAAGATTTCTTGGAGCTGGAAACATATTTATTGTTTCGACACCTGTGGTGCTAGGAGAAGCAGTTGTGCTGTTGGTAGTATCTTTTGTCATGTATTTGTATGGGAGTAAGCAGGATGTTCTATAGAATCTTAAAATACGACGTAAGGCGTGGAATAACAGGAAATATAAGGGAATATATTTTGCCTGCCATAATTGCAATATTCATGTGCATAGGATTTGTTTTTGAGTATTCTAAGTCGTTTGATATTCATACTGCTACTTATCTTGATATCATTTACTATTCTTTCGCAGGAAGTCCTAAATATGTTCCAAATAAAGATATGCCATTTATTTTTCCTTTAGTCTGGGCAACTATTTTTTTATTACCTTTGTATTTTTCATCGTACTATCCATTTTATGATCTTATTGGATATGGAAAAACCATTTTGCTTAAGTCTGGGAATAGAGATAGATGGTGGTTATCTAAATGCGTCTGGTGCTTGCTTAAGAATACATCTTATTTTGCTACGTTATATTTGACAATTCTAATATTTTGTATAGTGACAAAAATACCCATTACATATAAAGTCACTGGAAACACACACGAAATGATGATGGAGAAATACTACAAAGCAGATATATATGCTTCTGGAGATTATACTCAACTAATTTTCAACGGAAATAAGAGTATTTTATTCTTATTGCTTCCAATATTGATTGTTACAGTTTTTTCGATATTTCAAATGACAGTCTCACTTTTCTCCACTCCTGTATATGGTTTTTTTGTATCAGCAATGATTATGGTTGCATCTACTTATTATCTACACCCAGCGTTTTTAGGGAATTACATAATGGTTTTAAGAAGCAATCAGTTGTTTAGTGGTGGTGTAAATGAAGCAACAGGTGCAATCGTCTCTCTAGTATTGATTACAACAGTAACCATAATGAATATGATGCTTTTTCGTAAATATGACATTTTGTCAAATGCATTTAAAAACGAATGATGAGGATATATATGGATCATAGAATTGAATTAAAACATATAAAGAAACAGATACGCAGAAATATTGTTTTAGATGATGTAACATGTACATTTTTATCAGGTGAAATAACTGGGCTTGTTGGAGTTAATGGTTCAGGAAAGACCATGCTTATGCGAGTGATTACAGGACTTTGTATGCCAAATGTTGGTGAAGTCTATATTGATGGCAAACAACTTCATAAGGATATTTCCTTTCCACAAAGTTTGGGGTTGCTTCTTGAGATGCCTGCTTTTATTGATTCATTCTCTGGATTTGAGAATCTAAGAATGCTTACATCAATCAAGGGAAAAGTCACGGATGAAATAATACGTGACACAATCCTTAAGATTGGTCTTAATCCTGATGATAACAAAAAGTATCGTAAGTATTCTCTAGGTATGAAGCAAAGATTAGGGATAGCTGGAGCAATAATTGAAAATCCTGATATTGTAATTTTAGATGAACCTACTAATGCGTTAGATGTTGATGGTATAGAAATGGTAAAGAAAGTAATTCGTGAGCAGAAGGAAAGAAATGCCATTGTAATTATTGCAAGTCATGATGCTGTGGTTATAAAGGAATTAGCAGATACTGTATATGTTATGAAAGATGGAAGGTTGTCATGACCAATTGGTGAAAGTAGAGGTACATTGATGACTAAACGAAAAGTATTATTATTTGTTATTGCAGGAATATTTATAGCTTGGTTTTTGATAGTAATTAAGGTTAATGCTACATGTGAGCGACAAGTGATTAAGGAATACGAGATTGGAGATATCGTACCTTTTGGGCAGAACTATTATGAAGATGAATATGAAATAATAGATGGTTATGAATTACAAGTTATTTCAGCTAATGTATATAAATATGAAGATTATCTATCTTTGATGAGTATATCTGGTGATGAAAATGCATTTCACTCAAAATACATATATGATCTTGAAATTTGTTTTTATAATTTAGATCAAGAGGGGGAACGAGGTATAAATCTTATTTCAACATATCTTGCTTCTTATGATAATCGATTGGCTATAAATATTGATTTACTAACAGAGATATACCCACAATTAGGATATTCACCAATGGAGTTTAGAATTAGACCTGGAACATCGATGGTTATGCATATTCCTTTTCAAATGGAGCCTGTTTCATCATTCTATGTGCAAGATGAAGAAGTATATTTCTACAATAATGATTTCTATTTGAATGTAACACAGTATCCAGAAAAGCAGATTGTACGAATACCAAGAGCGATAGAGGTATAAATTCATTGACAGCTTATGGGGGAATTTAAAATCCCTCATAGTAGAGTATCATTCCTAATGTGCTTAATGATTCAGAATATGTGAAGAAAAATGGAGATAATTACGATGTAGTCTAATCTTAATTGTTTAATCGTTAAAAAGGTGGTGCTTTAGAGCATCACCTTTTTAAGTGTCCGTTTAATAGGCTTATTTCGATGTTACAATACCTTTACAAACATAAGTTCTGGTGATAATATCGCATTGTAAACAAACATATGTTTGCAATACAAGGACGTTTATAGGGACAACGTTCGTTAGAAAGGAGGATTAAGCCCATGATTTAGTTAAGCAGATTAGATCTGCCGTTAGCAGTAGTTATAGGCAAATAAAAAGGTTTGGAACTGAACCAGAACCAAACCTGAAAGTGATATCACTTTTTATGTAACCAATAATAGTGTAACACTTATATTTTCCTCTGACTACAAAATCACTCAAAATTTTTAATATTTAATTGGAGGAAAACTACCATGAAGAATTTTAGTAAACACTATTCTTTTATTTCTAATACAAATTTTTGCACTCTTTGGCAGTGCCATTCATTGTGCCCTCCCAGAGGTAGCACTCCTTAATGCTCGATGAAAGTAATGGTATCGTTGGAGGCTTCGCAATTGTCCCTAATTATTGTTTGCGAGACAAACGAGTAAAACCTACTGACAAAGGCATTTACGCTTATATCTGTGGTAATGCACCTGAATTCCTTTGTAGTGAGAAAGCTATAGCTAGTAACCTTGGGATTTGTCCTGATACCGTTAGCAAGGCAATTAAGAGACTTATTGAATTGGGTTATGTGAAGAGGATTCAGCTTCGTGCTGAGAAAGGAAAGTTTGGCAGAGTTAACTATGTTGCCAATCCTTTCCCTTGTATTCCAGATGAAACTCAGGAAACTCCTTCTTCGGAAGAACCGTTAACAGAAAAACCGCTTAGCGGAGAACCAAGTCACTTAATTATACTAAGGATAAATAACATTATTGAAACAACCCTTAAAGGGATAACCCCTAACCAACTGACTAGTGATCAAGCACTGTTTGAAAAGAGAGTTTTAAGAAGAAACTTTAAATTAGAAGAGTTAGTTATATGGGAAGAATGGAAAGCCAAAGGTGTTGATCCGTATCTGATACTTAGAGCTTATGTTGATACCGAGTACAAAGGTAGAAACCAGACTCTAATGGATATCGATAATACACTTAAGGCTTGGGAGTCATACGGAGCAAAATCATATAAGGATGTTGAGAACTATATTCTCGATAAGCTCTACGAAAATATCGTTAGTAAGATTAAGAGCGATAATCCTTATATTACAGATGAAGAGTTTGAAGCAAAGGTTTCAAGAACCGATGCTTGGACAACTCTTAACTGGCGTGATGAGATAAGAAAAGCTTATAACACTCATCACTTGGACGAAGCTCGATTGATTCTTTCCGACTGTCCTACTGAGGTGTTCAGATATCTTTCAGATGACATCCTTGAATTCGCTGCAGATTACTTTGAGCGTACTGGCAGACTTAATAAAAAGAATGCCGCTTTATCTTTTGTGGAAGGAGGTAAAGCTTATGCCTAAGTCGATTGAAGAACAGATAGCAGAAGTTGAGACAAAAGCAGCTCAGGCCCTTGAACGTAAAGAGCGTACTGTAGCTTTGAAGAAGAATCGCAGTAATAGAACTCATCGCTTGTGTGTCATTGGCGGATTAGTTGAAAGTATTCTTGGAAAAGACATCACTGAAGACGACATCCCTAACCTTAAGACATTCCTTGTTGAAGCTAAAAAAATTCTCGGCGACTTCAGATCTTATACTTAAAGATTTGTAGAAACCGGAAGATAGCGGATTACTACCTATTTTAATAGGTAGTGCGCACTTACAGATGGGCGGAGCCCATCTTGATGTAAGTGCTTATCCTATCCTTCACAGAGCAAGACATAAGCATAGTAACTAGCATGGCGATTTACCACTTTACTACAAGTATCGTTAAAGCAAGCAGTGGTAAATGTGCAGTCGCAAGTAGTGCTTATATCTCGGGATCGTCACTATATGACGAGCGTCTCGGTATGGCATTCTCCTACAAGAATAAGGACGAAGTCGTCCATACCGAGATACTTCTTCCCTCGAACGCACCACCTGAGTATCAGGACAGGAGCGTTCTCTGGAACGAAGTCGAGAAAGTACAGAACAAATCCAACTCAAGATATGCACGTCAATTTGAATTTGCTGTACCTAATGAATGGTCACGAGATGAGGTTATATCTCGTACTCGTGAATTCATTCAGAAGGCATTTGTCGATAGAGGTATGGCTGTAGATTGGGCGTATCACGAGAAGGATGGCAACCATCACATCCACTGTATGTGTACTGTCAGAGGATTTAAACCCGATGGTAAATGGGACAGTATGGAAAAGAAAGTTATCGCTACAGATAAAGATGGCAATCGAATTCCACAGATAGATCCAAAGACAGGAGAACAAAAAGTAAGAGTTAGACCTGGCAAGGGTGCTGAAAAATTATGGAAGCATATCACTGTTAAGGCTAACGATTGGAACAAAAGAAGCACACTTCTCGAGTGGCGTAAGGATTGGTCAGAGCATTGTAATAAGTACTTGGATGAGAAAGATAAGATTGATCATCGTTCTTATGAGGAACAAGGCAATGGTCTCATCCCTACAATTCACGAAGGATATGCTGCCAGACAGATTGAAAGAGATGGCGGAATATCTGACAAATGCGAGATCAATCGCGAGATTCGAGAAACAAACAGCATGTTGCTAAGGCTCAAAGAAGAGATTAAGCAACTAGCAAAAGACATTATCAGAAAGGTTGGTGATTTGCTTGGCAGAATTACCAGAAGTAGTTCGACTTATGAAGCTACAGTTAGAGCTTCTGAAGTTAGTAGAACAACAGCAGAAGATAATCGAGAGACTGGAGGCAGAGAATCAATCACTGACCTACCGACTCTCATTGCTAAGTCCGAAGAAGTAATAGCGGACACAACTAGACTAATAAATGAGGAGGTAAACGATAGTACCAGAAGAACTATTACCAGAACAGAAAGTCCTGATTCTGGAAGAGGAATTGAAGAAACTTCAGGAACAGAACCAGCTCCTGAGGGAGGAATTGACTTCATTATCCAATCCTTTGGACCTACTCCTACAGCTGAAGAAGACAAAGTCGACAGAGTACGAGAACTACCTGTTGAAGACCTCGATAGCTCAATTGAGCGAGAACTTAAAGCAGTTAACGACCGAGTCGAAGAATTCACTAAATCAGTTGGAGGGACAAATGAGGACTCAGGAGAAGGAGTTAAGCGAGAAGATAGCAACACTCCAGACCTCACACCAGGCACTCGAGGAGAGCCTACAGAGCACTCTACAAACGTTCAGACAGGACATGGTGGATTCGGTATCGGATTCGCTCGATGAGTCCGTAGAAGCGATCAGAGGCAATCTAGAAACAACGCTAAAAACGCTAGATGAAGATGAAAAGAGATTCTTTAAAGAACATAGCTCAAAGATTTATGAAATCAAAGTATATACGTCTGACATAAATCTTTCAGTGAAGAAATGGAAAAAGCTAATTTTCTATAACTTCTACCTAGAGTTGATGATAGCTATAGCGATTATTGCCATCGCAATAAAAATTTTATAACGGAGGAAATAAATGGATAATAATAAGCCAATAATTTTTGAGAAGGAATCTGCACCTACAAAAGCAGAGAGGGATTTGAACCTTATGATTTATCAGACACTTATGGGAATTACTATGGTGTTGTCTGATGTTAAGAAGACAGTTGATGATTTGGAAGTGAAAGCAGAAGAGAACTCTCCAAAGAATTATGGTCTTCCTCTTAACCAGAAGTTTTCGCTTAGTGTAGAGGAAGCTGCAGTCTATTTTGGTATCGGTGAAAGACGATTAAGACAGATAGCATCTGAACATATGGGCGAAGATTTCATTCTTGAAATTGGTTCGCATCTTAGGTTCAAGAGAGCTTTATTTGAGCAGTTTTTGAACAAAACGACAACCGTTTAATCCTAATAATTCTGGATAACATATGCCGTTTGGGAGGTCACCTGTGATATATTGGTATCGAGGTGACCTTCTAATTACATTTAATTATTAGGAGGATCATAAAATGACTGATAAAAGGAGAGATAATCGAGGAAGAATACTGCATAACGGAGAGTATCAATTAGCTGATGGACGCTACCGATTTAGGTATGTTGATTCATTTGGTAAGTCGCAGGACATTTACAGCTGGAGACTAACTCATAGCGATGCAACTCCAGTTGGAAAGAAACGCGGACCAGCACTCAGAGATTTAAAGAAGCAGGTCGAAGCAGACGTCTTTGATCATATAGTAGCAAGAGGCGGAAATCTAACAGTCTTAGAACTAGTTGAAAAGTACGTTGCTACTAAGATTGGTGTCAGAAGAACTACAGCAACTGGATATAAGACGGTTATAAATTTCCTGAAGAAAGATGAATTTTCCAGAAGAAGAATTGATACGGTTCGTATCTCAGATGCCAAGCTCTGGCTTATCAAGCTACAGCAGGAATATGGAAAGAGTTACAGCTCAATTCATACAATACGAGGTGTTCTAAGGCCTGCATTTCAGATGGCAATGGATGACGATTTTATTCGTAAAAATCCATTTCAATTCCAGATGGTTGATGTTCTTGTAAACGATTCCGTAAGAAGAGATGCTATCACCAGAGAACAGGAGCGTAATTTTTTGAAGTTTGTTAAAGAGGATATTCACTTTAATCGTTATTACGATGCTATGTTTATTCTTTTTAAGACAGGTATGCGTATCGGTGAGTTCTGTGGATTAACAGTATCAGATATTGATTTTGATAATCACAGTATAAACATTTTTAAACAACTTCAGTATGCAGCTGGAACTGGTCTTTACATTGAAGAAACAAAGACCGAAGCCGGTAAGCGAGTCATCCCTATGACAATGGAAGTAGAGGAATGTTTTAAAAACCTCATTGCTAACCGTATGAAGCACAGAGTTGAACCTATGGTTGATGGTGTTACAGGATTTCTAACCTTCTGTAGAAGTGGAAAACCAGCTGTTGAGTATCACTGGGCAAAGTATTTTAGTCGTGCTGTAGAAAAGTACAACGAGACATACAAAAAGGAACTTCCTAAGATAACGCCACATGTTTGTAGACATACTTACTGTTCAAATATGGCTAAGTCGGGAATGAATCCGAAGACATTGCAGTATCTTATGGGACATAGTGAGATTGGAGTTACTCTTGATACCTATACACACGTCGATTTTAATGATGCTGTAGCAGAAGTAACGAAGCTCGGAATTGTCTAAATACCCCAAGGGTAAAAGTTTTATTTTTACCCCGAGTTTTACCCTTTTTATATAGCAATATATGAAAGGCAAAGAGAACTTATGCGAAGTGGGTACCATTAACAAAGTACCCACAACGCTAATAAAATCAAGGGTTTGCAAAGAAAAGAACATATGTGCGAAATTATGCAAAATAAG
>JAZUDH010000044.1:0-2557 GCA_045639565.1 Lachnospiraceae bacterium | reverse complement strand
GTTATGTCAATCTTTCTTTGAATAATACCGGTTCCGGCTCTGATAAACCATACAAGCAGGATTGAAGCAAAACAAATTATCAAAAGCCGGTACGAAAAAAACGTAATTACGGTAAAAACAAATCTATGGATGAACTGATCGAAGAAGAACCGGAAAAAATGAGAATGGAAGATTTTCTAAACGGTTAAAAGATTTTAAAATAAAGCACGGCATGAAAATGCCGTGTTTTTTTATGGGTCTGCAAATACCATATTGTTGACAAGCGGAGTCGAGATTATGCTTAAGAAAATGGGCAAGAAGTGCAATATAGCTCATGTTCATCCACATAAATTTAGGCGGACTATGGCGACAACAGCTATAGATAAAGGTATGCCGATTGAGCAGGTGCAGAGATTGCTTGGTCATGAGAAAATAGATACAACGCTACATTATGCAATGGTTAAACAGAATAATGTGAAGATATCACATAAGAAGTATATTGGTTAGTAATTGTGTCAGCAATTGTGACACAAACAGAGAGGGACAAATATATGGCAGATAATATGAAATTTGAAATGCTGGCTGACAGTATTAAGAATATAAATACAAAAGCAGGAAACGCTGCAAAAACTGCTGTGAATCAATTAATGACACTCAGAAATTGGGCTATTGGATATTATATTGTCGAATACGAACAAGGTGGTAGTGATAGAGCTGAGTACGGTACTCGATTATTAAAAACACTTGAGGAACAGATAGCTGAAAAAGGGATGAATACTACTTTGTTTAAATGGTGTCGTCATTTTTATTTACTGTATCCTCAAATTGGTGCGACAGCGTCGAACCAATTTAATTTACCGGATTTTGAAAAAGGTGCGACGGTGTCGCACGAATTCATAACAAAACCGGACATACTATTAAACAACCTGTCATTTTCTCATATACGTGAAATAATGGTAATTGATGATGCTTTTGAAAGATTTTTCTATGAAACAGAATGTATCAAATGTAACTGGAGTGTTCGAGAATTACGTAGACAAATCAAGACAAATCTTTATGTAAGGGCTGGCATAAGCAAGAAACCGGAACTTCTTATACACCCATCAGAGGATAATCAAAATACAGCAATGCTTACAATAAAAGATCCATTTACATTTGAGTTTCTAGGACTTGAAGCAAAAGATGCTGTTTCGGAGTCGGATTTGGAACAAGCACTTATGGATCATTTACAGGAATTTATGCTTGAACTAGGAGAAGGATTCTGCTTTGAGGCAAGGCAAAAGCGAATTATTATTGATGATAAGTACTATTTTATTGATTTGGTATTCTATAATAGACTGCTCCATTGTAATGTAATAATAGAATTGAAAAACGATGAATTTAAGCATGAAGACTTAGGTCAGTTAAATGCATATGTAGGATACTATAAGAAAAATGAGATGTCAGAAGGAGATAATCCGCCGGTAGGTATTTTGTTATGCACAGATAAAGGTTCGGAGATGGTAGAGTACGCTCTTTCTGGAATGGATAATCAGTTATTTGTTTCAACATATATGCTTCATCTGCCTGACAAGAAGAAATTGCAAGAATTTATGCTAAAAGAAATGAAAGACATGGGAATTTAATATCAAAAATAATTCGCCAAAGAGGCGTATATTTTTGATAATGCTGTTCATTAAGGGGTAGGATGAAAAAATTATTTGATGCTATAAAAAAGAATAATATAGGCGAAGTAAAGGCGCTCGTTGAAAAAGATTTCACACTAGTAAATTGTGTTTCAGGTACTAATCCTAAGAAGGATATTGGACAATCACCACTTCAAGTCGCATTAAAAAATGGAAGTTTTGATATTGCAGAGTATCTGATTGGATGTGGTGCAGATATAAATTTTATGGAAGCCGATGAGGTGGATTCAATTCTTAAAACTCCAGTACTGTTTGATGCAATAACAGCAACATTGGAATCTTTATGTTATTACCAATATGAAGTTTCAGATAGAGCAATATGTTTGGCAGAAAAAATTGTAAATATGGGAGCTGATTTAAATAAAAGGGCTTCAAATGGATCTGATGTCATTGGATGGGCAATTAGTAGAGCTGCCAAGATTATAAATATTCCTAGTGGATATAAAGAAGTTCAAGAGGCTGTGCGGATAAAATTAACAGCGATATTAGACTTATTAATCGATAATGGTGCAGATATCAATAGGTGGGGGCATTCATATCGATTTCCGCAATATAATTTAAATCCACCTAGTGAATCGATTTCAGAATCATCACGATTAACCAATATAGATGTTTTTATTGGAGATATTGTACCTAACTGCGATAGAGTTTATGAGATGGATAAGGAAATGCGTATTTTTTTACAAAATTATTTTAATAATAGAGGCGTTAATTTCACTGATTAAAATGTAAACCAGATGATTTTGAGAATATTGATTATTTCGCGACAGGGGATCCGGATCGGAACCTTGTTCCGATCCATTGATTTTTTATTGCGAACCACCGGTTCGCAGTTGAGATCCACCTGCGTTTAGTTATTTTTTAGTTTTTGCACAGTACTCGCGCATGTTCAT
>JAZUDH010000043.1:0-2199 GCA_045639565.1 Lachnospiraceae bacterium | reverse complement strand
CTCTGCCCCAGTTTCTCATTGGCATAGTCCATTTCTTTGTGGCTTCAAAAGTTGACAGGTACAGAGCCTTAAGAAGAGCCTGGTCACTTGGAAATACGCTTCTTTGGCGGTTAAGCTTACGATAGGTGGCATTTAATGACTCAATGCTGTTGGTTGTGTAAATCAGAGCCCTGACATCTGCTGAAAACTTAAAAATCGGGCAAATAGCGTCCCAGTTATCATACCAACGATTAAGAGCACGAGGATACTTTTCATCCCATACTTCTTTTACTCGATCTAAAGCCTTCTTTCCTTCCTCTTCCGTAGCAGCATTATAAATAGTCTTCAAATCCTTTGCAAAAGCTTTTCTGTCTTTGTCCGGAACGTATTTAAGTGTATTTCTAACCTGATGAACAAGACATCTCTGATATTCAGTATTCGGGAATGCTGTAGCGATAGCTTCTTTGATTCCGCTTAAGCCATCTGCACAGATAATCATGATATCTTTTACACCCCGGTTTTTAAGTTCATTAAGAACAGAAAGCCGGTACTTTGCACTTTCATTTTCACCAACCTGAATGGTCAATACTTCCTTGTGACCAGAGCAGGTAATCCCCAGAATGACATATGCAGCAAGCTTCCTAATGATTCCATTATCTCTCACGGAATAATGAATGGCATCAATAAAGATTACCGGATATACCTCCTCTAATGGGCGGTGCTGCCATTCATCAATCTGAGGTAGGATTTTATCGGTTACATCAGAAATAAAGCCTTCAGAGGCTTCAAAACCGTATATATCATCGAGTGTATCTGATATTTGCCTGGTTGTCATACCCTTGGCATACATAGAGATAATCTTCTGATCAATGTCTGAAATGTCCTTCTGACGCTTCTTAACAACCTTAGGTTCAAAAGTTGACTTTCGATCTTGTGGAACATCAATATCAAAGCTACCATAACTGGAATTAATCTTCTTTGTCTTATAACCATTGCGATAGTCATCGCTGTCAGAACGTTCTGATTTCTGATAACCCAGATGGTCATCCATTTCAGCCTCCATCATTTCTTTGATGGTGCCGCCAAGCAAATCCTTAAGAGCATCCTGAATATCTTCAGCAGTCTCAATATCGTACTCTTGCAGTAACTGCTGAATAATCTGACGCTTGCCCTCTGTCATTTGAACTTTGTGTACAGGTTTCTTGTCTTTTGCCATAATAATAGGCCTCCTTAAGATAATAATAGTTTATCTTAGGAAGCCCTATTTACATAGCATTATTTTACTTTTACAGACTTTTTTTGTAAGCGCTTTATTTAGGGGTGGATTCCCCTTTTCGCTCCGAACCTTCATAATTAGTTATAGCAAAAGCAAGCGTTTTACTCTATTCGCTGCTAGCTAATCTACTTACGGAGGTATATACAATGCGAGCTAAAGGCGTAAATAAAGCTCAACAGTTAGAGTACATTTTTGAATGTCGCAATAGCGGTCTTTCTGACTACCAGTGGTGTAGTGAGAACGGAATTCATCCCGGAACTTTCTACAACTGGGTATCAAAGCTCAAGAAAGAAGGTTATCAGGATATCCCAAATCCGGTTTCACGTCTTGGCCATAAAAGCGTAAAACAGGAAATCGTAAAACTTGATGTTAGTTCAGAAGAGACTAAGGTAGATAACCTACCACCCCGAATGGAGCAAAATGCTTGCTTCCCGGATAACTCTACCAACGATGCAGTAGTTGAAATAGTTCTTCCTAATGCGACTATTCGTTTCGTTAACAACACGGATCCAACACTCTTCAGGCAAACCCTCAGATATCTGGGAGGTGAACTATGCTAGGCGACATTACCCGTGCTGATAACATTTATGTTGTGACCGGATATACTGATATGAGACGTTCTGTGGACGGCTTGCTTGCCATCGTAATGGATCATCTACATATGACACCGGACTTAACATCCATATATTTATTCTGTGGCAAACGCTGTGACAGAATAAAACTTTTAATGAGAGAACCAGACGGTTTTGTACTTCTGTACAAACGTCTTGATTCAAATATTCAGGGACGTTTCCGCTGGCCCAGGAATAGCGATGAGGTAAAATCCATTACCTGGAAACAGTTCGACTGGCTTATGTCAGGTCTTGAACTTGAACAGCCCAAAGCCTTAAAAAAGATAGGCTAACCGAACAATTTTAGTACCCTCAAACCCTTGATTTTACTGG
>JAZUDH010000042.1:0-95226 GCA_045639565.1 Lachnospiraceae bacterium | reverse complement strand
TGGTCTGCGGCGGCAAATTCTGCGGCGCGTGCGGCGTCGCGTGCGTCCAGGTCTGCGCGTTCTGCGCGTTCTGCGGCGTCGCGTGCGTCTGCAGCGGCGGCGGCGTGCGTCTGCACGGCGGCGGTGTCCTCTGCGTCCAGGTCTGCGCGTTCGGCGGCGGCGGCGTCCAGGTCTGCCTTTAATAATACTGCGAGCGCGTTACGCGCCCACGCCTTGTCTTTATGTGTGCGTGCGCCTTCTATAATATTAATAGCGTCTACCAGGTCGGCGCGTCCTGCGCGTTCGGCGGCGGCGAGTGCGTCTTTATAGTGCCAAACTGCTATGCGCTTGCGTATATACTCACATAATGCGGCACGTTTGTTTAATTCTTCTACGCGCACGGCGTTAAGTGTAAGCGCGGCGCGTGCGTCCTGCGTGCGTGCTATTGCAAGCGCGGCGGCGGCGCGTGCGGCGTCCAGGTCTGCGCGTGCCTGGTCTGCGAGTGCGGCGCGTGCGGCGGCGAGATCTGCGCGTGCACGGTCTGCGGCGGCGTGCGTGGTGGTGGTGGTGTTGTTGTTGCGTGTGTTGGTACTCATTTTTGAGCCTCCTATAAAATAAAATATTAATAGCGGCGGCGTTCTGTCGCCGTATATATATTTTAGCACGGCAAAACGCATTTTTATGCAGGATTTTGTAAACTTTGAAAACGGATAGAAAAACGGGAAAATGGCATACAGTTTTGTGCGGGAATTTTGGTAGATTTGTTGATTGATAATGTACTTGATTTGTATATGAAAAATGCCCGAAAATTCAATAACGGCAAGGATTGACAGATACTCTAATCCCTGAAAACCTGTAGATTATAAATCAATTTTGTACACTAATAACAAAAGTATACATTAGGGGATATTTTACATTTTTTTCCATTGAAAACACGGTAAGAAAGGGACAGTTGCTTATTCTCTCTATAAAACACTCATTTTTCCAATCCATCATTCATTCACTTTCTTGTATATTTATTCATTTCCACTCATCCTTTACTATCTTATAAATAGCGACACTATCGGATATAAACAAACTATCATTTTACCTACTCCCGTACCTTTTACATTAAAGGTAAACTATCATATATATCGACACTACCGATATTAAATGACATTTACTATCTCAATTACCTTTATAGGAAAAATCAAAATATCGACAAACTCGAAATGATACTCTGTACTAAGATATTTCATCTCGTTATAAATCTTAGATCTGATATCTTCATCTCATAGCTGAATGATACCTAATCTATGTTACTTCATATTATTTTATTTTCATCGAGAAAATAAATAATCACTCTTTTCTTGTTACCGGTAAATAAGAATGTAATATGACAGATATTATGATGAAGTCTGGTCTATTATCAAACAAACACTGAACCGCTCGTGAGATATGTTAAGACAGACTTAAAATAACACTTATCTTTCTTTTGTTACCGGTAAAAGTAAAGATTTATCTGTTACTTTCATCTATCATATATCACCTATCTAAAGGATATCGACAGTAGATTTTTTCTTTTTTGTTTTGTTTTAGAGGATAGTAAAATGACAGTTAGTACGCTAAGGGAGAGATAGTGCAGACTTGTTAGTCAGTAGTTATAATGTGAACGGAGTTCACTACATTAAAAAAACACCAGGGGGTGTATCTGGCTTCCTGTAGAATTTTGCTTTGTCTTTTCTCTTGATTTTACTTCTCTTTTGTTAAACAAAATTATTCGTAAACCCGCATAAACACTGGGTTCTTTAGAACTTTTACACCGCATTTTTACGCCGCGTTCGGCGTAAAATTAGTATACATTCTCTCTATTTTACACTTTTTTTGCCCTGTATATGACTCGTCCGTCCCGTCCGCACCGACTCCTCATTTAATATTTTTTTGCCGTTACAGGCAATAAAATTAAACCCGCTGCATCGTCTTGGTGTGCGGGTTGATCTCTTATATAGGTATTATATTAATATATACCACTCATTTATATTATATGCAGTACGGTGTTTTTGGGTATGTTAAAAATTTCTTAATATTTTTGTAATTTTTTTAGCTACCCCTACTTGACATTGAAATTTACTATGATATACTACAATCAAAGCAATAAAACTACAAATGCAAATCTAATGGAAGGCAGGTATTTTATGCAGGTATTTGTTGTAGATGCTATGACGGGCGCCGGTAAGTCGTGCGGCGCGATACGGTATATGAATGAGGGTGATGGCAAATATATGTACGTTACCCCGTATCTCACAGAGGTTGACCGTATTATTAACGGCTGTGATAAGAAGCAGTTCGTTTCTCCTAACGACGAAGAAGATTCAAAGAGTTCCAATCTCGGAGAACTCATACACGAGGGAGCAAATATAGCAACCACACACGCTCTCTTTTCCCGTCTCGATAAAGACGCTGTTAATGCTATAAAGGAAGGAGGCTATACGCTCATTCTTGATGAGGTGTTTGAAGTTATCAAGCCAATGAGCATACCCAAAAAAGAACTCGATTTTCTTACCGGTTCAGGTTTGCTTTATCTGAAGGATGACGGATATACGCTTGCGTGCGACCAAGACTCGTATTCCCCTAAGCACTACAAGGATATTGCCTCATATGCGCGTCAAGGCAGACTTATACTAATTAACGGTTGCGCTCTGTTCTGGACTTTTCCGCCTGATATATTTGAGGCGTTCGATAAAGTGATTGTAATGACTTATATGTTTGACTGTCAACTTCAAAGCTACTATTTTGAGATCAATGGAGTAGAGTGCGGTCGTATGTATGTAGACAAAGATGAGCACGGGTTTAAACTCGTTGACTACGAGGTGCCGGAAAATAACCTCTCTATTGACCTCTGTAATAGGATACATATCGTAAGCGACAGAAAGTGTAATGAGATAGGTTACAATAAAACCGCTCTCTCCAAGGCTTGGTTTAACCGCAGAGGTAATACCAACGAGGAAATCACCGAACTGCGCCGTAATATGAGTAATGTGATCGGAAATAAGTTTCGCGGCGTCGGCGGGGACGTTATGTGGACTACCCTGAAGCAGAACAAGAAGAAGTTGACTTCTAAAGGCTTTGTCAAAGGATTTGTACCTTGCAACGCTCGTGGCACCAATATGTATGCAGGCTCGAAACGTCTTATGTATTGTCTGAATGTATTTGTAAATCCCTTCATAGTTGAATATTTCCGTATGCGCGGTATTGAGATCAATCAGGATAAATACGCACTGTCGGAGATGGTGCAATGGGTGTATCGATCAGCAATCCGTAAGGGCGAGGATATTTGGATATACATCCCGTCACGTCGTATGCGTACACTGTTTAACGCTTGGGTAAAAGAAGTATCAGTAAAACACAGAAAGAGCAAGGAAGAGAGGGGGGTAAAGATATGAATTGGAAGATATTTGGATCAGATAAAGTATGTAATGGATGTACATTTGGTTATCTCAACAAAGGTGATATATTTGTAACCAAATCAAGACACGGATATAGTTCACCGTTTATGAAGGTTTCTTTCGATTGGACTTATTGCAACGCAATATGTCTTGATAGCGGCGCTATTTGCCATATAGATCAGATTACTGAAGTCTATAAGTATTGCGGCGACATTGAATTATCCGCAAGCAAGTTCAATCCTCCGTTGGATTTAAAGTTGCTCGCAAAGGGGTGATAATATTGATAAATAAAGGAATGTTTTCGAGCGACACCGAAAATTAAATTGCGCTGCTTGCTGGAGCGAAGAATATAGAGAAAGGAACAAAAAATAAAATGTCGATTAAGGTTTCAGAAATAACGGGTATGAAAATATACAATAAGGAAACAGGTGAGTACTTTGATTTTGATGGTGAAATACATGATATATCTGTATCGAGCGATGTTGAGTGTGCGGTTGCAGAACGCGCAGTTCATATAAACAAGCCGTCCGAAATGGCAATTACTCTCATTACTAAAACTGCTTTTGCCCTCTGTGCGGCGTTGGTCGGTGATGAATGTCCTAATAAGACAATAATACATCATATGAAGCACGGCTCATTGCGAGTCAGAAAGAAGAACTATCATCGTATGCTGAAAACAATGATAAAAGAATGGAGAGATAAATATGAAGATATTGGTTAATGAAAACGGATACGGTACAGCTTATATAGAAGATAATAAGGATACATACGAAGCCAAACTTGCTTTTATAGATCAAAGAGAAGGAATATTGGGCGTCACATTATCGAATGTAGTGAAGACCAATCGCGCGGGCGAGACTCGCTCTTGCACAAAGTGTGCGCACCGTAAGGTTTGTGAGTTTTATGGAAATATGTCTGATATGAAATACTGTCATTTATTCGATAGAAATACGGAAGATTTTTGGAAAGGACTTAACAATAATGAAAGAAGCTAAATGGAAGTTTGTAAATGGCAGAGTGACCTGCTCCGCGTGCGGCGCTCAGCCCTATGAGAAAATGCGGGTGGTTGAATTTGATAACCTATTCGTTTTCTGTCCGGAGTGCGGAACAAAAATGTCGGGCAATGAGTGCGCTTCCAAGGAAAATGATGGTACATACTCAATGGAAGACAAGCTCTCTATTGACTATTTTGGATGAGGTGAGACTTTGGAGAGAATCTGTAGAGATTGCTTCTGGGCGTGCGGGTGCGACGAAGAGTATAACGAAGATTATGATGAATGTAGATACTTCACTCCCGCTTCTGGAGATGATATGACCTATGATGAGCATGCATACCGCGCGGATATGAAGATGAGATTGGAAGCGTATGAGGAGATTTTGAGAGAACAGGACTGAGAGGGGGAGTTTTTATAACCAACAATAAAGGAATTTACATACCGAGCATTGACGCTAAAGACATTTACTTATCAAATAATACAAACAGCCCTTCGGCAAACAGAATAGGATACAGTCTTATAGACAAGAAAGGCAGTATGAATACAAGAAAGTTTGTAAATTGTCTTGATTACTCTCTTGACCAAATCAAATTAAGAGAAATATACGAAAAAGTATACAGAAGAAAGGACTTTTCGTTCCGCAGGGGTCATAAAGACTATTGTAGCCGCGTAGTCAACGTAACTTTTAAGTATACAGTAGATGAATTTAACAAGATTGCGACTAACAAATACATAAAAATAGGGTTTATTCCTGCTCAATGTCAGTTTGAAGATAGTATTTGCGTCATCGACGGAGAGCTTGTGGGTATAATTCTCAATGAAGAAGTAAAAAATCCTGTATCTAAAGCGATTCTTGGCAAGTATTTCACTTGCGAAGACGGAAAATATGTAATGAAGTCCAAACCGAAGCGTGTCAAGAGCACCGCAGAACTCAGAAAAATGGTTTATGAGGACGGATTTATGTGCGGCGGCATCAAATTTATCAGATGGAAGCGGTCGTGCGGCAGTTCCCGCGTCGGAAAGTGTCTCTTTATCGATGAAAGGCTCTATCCAAGGATGCACAAATGGGAAGTGTGCGGCATTAAGGTAAATCCGGGAGACAGCGTAGACCTTGCAGGCTTTGAATCTTACATTTCACTCCCTACGAGCTCAATTATTGACACGATCAACATAGATCCGAACAGCATTTTGGTCATTGATGACTATGAAAGCGTGTTCAAAGATAAGGTTATATCAGTTGAAGAGGAGTCAAGTCATCTTGTAGCATACGAAAAAGAGTGTGAGATAGCTAATTCTATATGGGACGGTCAAGGATTGCTTGATGAATCGGTATTTGAAGAGAAATATTCCGATAAAGGAATGATACTTTTACGCAACCGCTTCTTCAAATGCTGTTGTTTTAATACAAAAATACAGAAATGGTTTGCTGATAACGGTATAACGGACGTTTCACAGCTTAACGGATACACAAAGGCTGAGTCGATAGAGGATATTAAGCTGATTACGACTCCGAGCAGCATCAAATATCTCAAATTTGGTACTCTTAACCAATGGTTGAACCATATCGAGCCCGAATTCGGAGTAGTCAAGTATGATAAGAAGACTCATTTTCTCGGCGGGCGTATGGTTCAAACTCATTATCAGTTACTTAATACGCTTCAAATGACTAAAGATGAGGTGGCGGAGTTCCTCAAACCTACTATTGATTACCTTAACCTGCTGAAAAACGACCCCGACATCCTCAGATATCATATAAAATACCCCATAGAAGAGGATTTCAACATCACCCCCGCTAAATCCAAGAACGATGTTATCTATAAAATGCTGGGAGTAAACGATAAATTCGCTCAGACAAAGCTCTATTATGACTTCAGGAGCGAGGTTATGAAGTCATATGTAGCAAATTTGCGGCACGGAAAGGTACTTGTAGACGGAAATTACTCAACTCTGTGCGGAAATCCTATAGAGATGCTCTTACATACGATAGGAAAGTTTGACGGCACGTCACAAATTGGTGTTGGAAACGTACATTCAATAAGATTTCCTACCGGTCAGACGCTTCTCGCGTCCCGTAGTCCACACGTTTCGATGTCAAATGTGTGGTTGCCTTATAATTCAGATAATGAGATAATAGATAGATATCTCAATCTGAGCGAGCAGATTGTATGTGTTAATAGTATTAATGAGAATACGTTGTTTAGATTGGCAGGTTGTGATTTCGATTCAGATTCCGTTCTTTTAACGGATAATCAATGTTTAATCAGTGCCGCACAGAAGAACTATGACAAGTTCCCTGTTGCGATAATGAATGTTTCATCAAGTAAGATTGCCCGCAAGCACACAAGCGCGGAGCAATGTGATCTTGATATAAAGACAAGTAACAATCTTATAGGTGATATCATCAATTTGAGTCAAGAGCTTAACACACAGATATGGCATAAAATCAATCACGGTGCCACATATGAAGATATTAAAGACATCTATAAAGATGTATGTATTCTCAGCATAGCAAGCAATATAGAGATTAACATTTAGTCTCGGTGTACAGTAATGTGCACAATAATTTAAGCATTGAATTGCTGGAAACCCGTAAAGACCGAGTGGCTAAAACACAATATGAAATACGGTTGTGAAATGCGGCGAAAGCAGAAACAACACTTGGTATGGGATATGGTTAAATCCTAAGTCCTTAATCAATCGGAAATCAGCAGCCAAGCTCCGAATAGGAGAAGGTTCAACGACTAAGTGGCTCAAGCGAGTCCAGTGGTGCGCCCCGCATCGCGGGGAGATGATATAGTCTGCTCTTACGGGAAACCGTAAGGAGTCAAAAGACCTACCGAGATTAGCGACCTCGGTAGAACACAAGGAGATAAAGCAAAGCGAGAATACGTAGTAAACAATGCAATAGAACTTATGAAACTCAGAGAAAAATACAAGATGGTCGGAGAAGACGGAAGAAGCATTAAACCAAATTTTTTCAGTTACAAAGATAAGTCAAAGGGTTACTACGATAACAAGAACAAACACTACAAGAAGCATGATACGACAATGGATTATCTTCAGACGATAATCAACTCGTATAGAAGCTCACGCAAAGGCGAAAAGAGCAAGGAGTTCATACCGTTCTCGGATGTTATCAATTCTGATAACTTTGTTGCCGATAGCGTAAGTTATACAAGAGTCAAGATAGTCAAAGAGATGTTGGAGAATCACGCAACGAGTATGGCTCATCTGTTCGCGTCAGACCTTGACGATCAGACCAAAGCTACCATTTATCACGACGACCGGCAAGCGGTGATAGAAGCTATTGGTGAGATGTATATGTCAGACAATACGATGATATATCTGCTTAAGAGTATTGAGTCTCCCGATAACACTCATATATCACGATTGATGTTTAACATCCTCTTTGGATATCCTAACACATCATTCTACAGAGTGATCAGAACCGCTAAAGAATCACTTAATGAAGTGGTTGAGTGTGAAGACGGGGATATACAAATCTATAATATTAAGGTCAAAAAAATACAAAAAACAGCCTAAAACTTCCAAATGTACACTTTTGTCAGCGCCCCATTTATGTCCGATATTTCGGACACTTTCGGGGTGCGGCAAGGTGCGGAGCAATATGGAGAAATATAAATCTCTAATAATTTTAAGGAGTGGTAAACATAGTACCTATTACAAAAGAAGAAGCAATGGAGATCCGCGAAAAATGTAAAGGAGTTCACATTGCAATAGTAAACCGTCAGTCTAATCATAAGAAGTATTATCTTACGGAAGAGCGCAGAGCTCTTTCATTCTTAAGTAATCTTCGCAGACAGAAAGAGAGGAAGCCTCGTGGAAAAGTTTCAAAGACAGCAAGACGAGACTCCTGAACAGTACAGGATTAGACTTTACAAAAATCAAGCGCTTTATAATCTGACCAATAAAGAGATTGGTGATTTGTGCAACGAAGCGTTTGGTGTTGAGTATGACGAGTCCGCGCACCGTAAATATGTACGTCCGTATCTTGACGGATACAATGCCGCAATGATGGATATTGCGGATGGCAAAGATTATCTTAAAGAACTTGAACTTGCTAAGTTTGAACTTAGTAAAGAACGTCAAAGAGTGTTTGATCAGAGACGCGAGTTCCGCAAGCTCTCTACCCTTGATGCTCGCACAGAGCATCTCTATGATACGCTTGAAGAAGCGGCGCATAATCTCAACGATACAGTTGGTAAGATGTTTGATGAAGAGAAATCGTTTGATGTAAATGATAACGAAGCGGTTCTGGTGTTCAGCGATTGGCATTACGGTATGGTTGCTGATAACATATTCAACTGTTACGATACCAAGATATGTAAACAGCGTGTTCACGATGTAGTAGAAAATGCTATTGAGCGTATTCAATTACATAAGTGTAAGGCTGTAAATATTGTAATGCTTGGTGATAGTTTTCACGGAGCAATTCACGCGGGAGTGCGTGTCGCGTCCGAAGAGCTTGTCAGCGAACAGATAATGCAGGTTTCTGAAATCATTGCGCAGTCCATTCTTCGTATCCGTTCGGTTGTGCCTCAAGTCAATGTATATATGACTTATGGAAATCACGGTCGCACGGTACAAAGTAAAGTTGACAGTCTTCATGCTGATAATATGGAGAGACTTGTAAAATGGTGGTTGAAGCAGAGACTTGCAAAGTGTGATGGAATACTCTTCCCACATGGTGAGGAGTATGAGTTCTTAGTATTTAACGTTATGGGACACGGTTTCTGTGCGTCACACGGTGATCTTGACAATGTTAGATATTCGACTCGTCTTCTTCCAACTCTTATAAGAAAGACGGTTGGTAAAGATGTTGAGTATGTCTTGCTTGGCGATAAGCATCACGTCGAGATGTTTGATGAGGTAGGAGTAACTGCCCAGTTATGTGGTTCGCTTTGCGGTGTTGATGATTATGCAAACGACCATAGATTGTATTCAGACCCGTCACAACTTTTACTTATAGTTGATAAGAATGGCGTAGACGCGGAGTACCGTTTGAAATGTTGTTAATTTTAAGGAGTGATTTATAATCAATACAAGTGATTTTGCAAGAAGGGTCGCTAAGAAGTACGGCGTACCTTTTAAGAATACTCGACCTTGGGTAACGGCGATTTTCGAGACGTTAAGAGAGACTGTGGTCGATGATAAAGATGAAGTTATGGTGCAGAATTTCGGCACCTTTAAGTTAAAAAAGACACCTGCAAGGGTAGTTTTGCACCCTGTTACAAAAGAGGAATGTTTTATCCCCGAAAGTTTAAGATTTGATTTTAAGCCCTCGCTTACTCTTAGTAAGAAGATACGAGAGGCTGCCGAAATAGCGGCAGATTTAGGTGTCGAAGAAGATAATGATTATGATGAAGAGTGATCGAGTCGCAAAAACCTGAGAGGCTTGCGACCATCGGAATGGCTGAGGCTGTTCTGATTAAGATAAAGAGCCGCATTTTTCTGCGGCTCTTTATCTTAATTTAAGGAGAATTTATGGCAAAAGGAAGAGGAAGACCTAAAAAGGTTGCAATGGAAACGGTAATGTCGCCGGGCGGATTACCGTACTCCGCGCCGCGCACAGAATCTCCTGTTAAAGTAATCAAGCCGGTGGAGCCCGTAGTAGATAGAGGCTCTTATTACTGTGCGTGCTGCGGTAAAGAGTATAAGAAACAACAGACAAATTTTCCCGTTTCCAAGTCGCCCATATTCAGAGGCAACAACTGCTATCTACCCGTATGCTTCTTATGTGTTGATGACTTGTATCGTCAATACTTTGAGCTACTCGAAAACGAGGAAGAAGCAATAAAGAGAGTATGTCAGAAGTTTGACATCTATTGGAACAGAGATGCTTACGCCTGGGCTCAGAAGGCTCTCGCTGCAACACCTGCTGCTAATACCAATATAATGCGTAAGTATTTTTCTGCGGTAGCAATGCGTCCGCACAATGGTAAAACCTATGATAACTATCTTGCCGAACGGGACGATGTAGTAATTAAGTCATCCGAAGATATCAAGCCCGACGACGCAAGTGAGTCAAGTGTGTCTCAAGATGATATTGACAGATTTGGAGTTGGTTATACGGCAGACGAGTATAGCCGTATGCGGTCGCAATATGAAAAGTGGCGTTCGCAGTTATCGGACGATGATGACGATACAGTTCAGGATGAACTCACGGTCACACTTTGTACCAACAAAGTATTGCAAGACCGTATGCTGATACGCGGCGATATGGACGCTTACGATAAGTTTGTTAAGACATATCAGGCAACGCTCAAATCCGCAAAGTGGAAGCCGAAGAACGAGATTGAAAAGTCAAGCGGAAACGAGAATGATACCTGGGGGAAATTTATTGATCAAGTAGAACAGTTCTGCCCCGCAGAAGTATACAAAGATAAGCACTTATTTGAAGACCACGATAAAATTGGAGAGTACTTCAATAGGTTTATTGTAAGACCGTTTAGAAACTTCTTTACCGGTTCTTCAGATATGGATCCCAACTATTCGGTCAACGGCGGTGATGTCGATGACTGAACTGCTTGATAAAAATCAAAGGAATCTAAAAAATCTTGTTCCGTCCGAGTCTTGGCTTGCCAAGGGCAATAACGCGGAACATTTTTTGTTATGGAATACATTTTATAGGCGTAATCTTCACTTGTTTGCGCGTGATTATTTCGGATTAACCTTGCACTGGTATCAAAACATTATCTTATACCTTATGGGCGTAAGTACCGTTATTGTAATGATTGCTTCTCGTGCAGCTGCTAAGTCGTTTATTATAGGTGTATATAGTATTTGTAGAGCAGAGTTGTATCCAAACAGTAAGATTGTTTTGACATCGGGTACACGAGGGCAATCACGACTGATTGTTACTGAAAAGATACTTAAAGAGCTCATAGGATCTAACCCAAATAGCAATCTCGCTCGTGCAATAGATATGTCTCATGTTTCAAAGAGCCCGACAGATGTATCCGTGCCTTTCAAAAATGGAAGTAAAATCTTTACGGTTACTTGTAGCGAGAATGCGCGAGGTAATCGAAGTACGGTAAATATCGGAGAAGAAGCGAGAGAAATCGACAAGGCAATTTATAAAAAAGTTATAGATCCTTTCCATATGGTTAGACAGGTTGACTTTATGAAATTACCCGACTACGAAGGAGACCTGCAATTTCAGGAAGAACCGACATCGATATTTATTTCGTCATCTGTAGAAGAAACACACTGGTTATATAAGACCGCTCTTGAAGCACGCGACGGAATGTTCAAAGAGGACGGCTCTCTGTTCTTAGCCTTTGACTATTCAATCAGTTTGAGGCACGGCATAAAAACGAAGCGAGAGCTTCAAAAGAAGAAGCAGACGACCGACCCGATTACGTGGGCAATAGAATACGAGAACAGAGTATATCGTAGCAATACAAAATCATTCTATACTTTGGAAATGCTTAGACAAAACCAAAACCTTATCAAACCGTTCTATCCGCGCACGGCAGAAAATTATATATCGTCTCATCGTAAGATGACATCTATGCCAAAGCAACCGGGTGAGATTCGAGTTGTCGCGTGCGATATTGCAATGGTCAATCGTGCCGGTAACGATAACTCGGTAAGCACTTGTATGAGACTCTTCCCCGAAGTGGTTGATGAAGAGACCGGCGTTGCTCAGGACTTTAGAATTCAAATACCATATCTTGAGGGATATAAAGGGTCTGAGACACAAAAGCAGGCTATTAATATTAGACGATTATATGAAGATTTTGAAGCTGACTATCTGATTTTGGACGTAAGAAATGCCGGTAGAAATGCCGCTTAATACAGAAATGTATTATGTCATTAGTGCGGAAGAAATCTGGAAGGCTGAAATGCCAATCAGAGTGGAAGTCTATGTTCAAAAATATAGACACACGCAACGCATAGGAGTTGAACCTATGCGCAACATTCTGTTACAAGATATAGAAAATATAAATGTTGTGCATAGAATATAATACTGTAGAAATACAACTATAAAAATAGTTCCCAAGAGTCCGCACAACCTAAAATTAAGAGATTCATTCTGTTAATAATGGTTAAAAGATATGCTGAACTAATAGAAAAATAAACTATTAGATTTATCGGATAAAAAGCCGATAAGATAACAAATTGATTTCCGTGTATGATAGTCTTGCTAAAGTTTTATACGACAAGGAGCGTGGAAAAGAATACGCTCCTCTTACTTGTATGAACGATCCCGTAATTGCTAAACGTATACCTAATCCAAACGCAAAGCCAGTTATATTTGCTATTGCTGCTTCGGCAAAACTCAATAGCGAAATGGCAGTAAATCTTCAGCGTCTTCTTATTGATAAACGAATTGATTTACTTATCAGTAAAGAAGAAGCAATAAATGAAATACCAAAGTTTGCTCCTCAATACCTGAAGACTCAGGAACCCGAAGAGCAACTTTTTTATGAAAAGCCCTATATGGAGACCGCATTGCTCATCAATGAAATGATTTCACTTGAGTATGAGCGGCTTGAAACTACGGGACTTATTCGCATCCACGAGAGAGGCAACGAAGTGAAAGACCGTTACTCATCTCTTGCTATGGGGTGCTATTTTGTTGAACAACTTTCCCGCGACCTGACTCGCTATGACGAAGATGTCAACTTCATAGATATTGCGAGTTGTGTTACGGCGTTAAACTTTTAGAAAGGAGGATAATATGGCGGCAGATAATATTGCAGTAGACACTACCGAGTGTGCTCCGATTGTAAGCGATGTAGACAAACATACTACTCTTATTACATCTTATGATGATTTAGCGGATGAGGAACTGAAAATCCTTGCCCAGAATATTGAGACATATAACTTATCTAACTCCCGCGAGGTTGCGGCATACGTTACAGACCCGACCGATAACAATACACTTACCCTTGAGACCATATCTCAACTTGCTCAGGGGCTTAACAGCAATTATGATAATCTGATGCAAGTCAACCGTATCATTTTAAGAGAAGTAATTGCAGACGGCATCCTCGGCAGAGCGTTTGAGTGTATTTATTCCAACATCAATGACGAATACCGTTTGGTGTTTGGCGACGACCAGGAAGAGCTTGACGAGGATACTCATAAGAGAATCAAGGAGATTATCGAATCCTTTAACGAAGTGGTAGACCTTAAGAGTCTTATCAAAGATGCGGTTTCAGTTACCTATCTTGAGGGTAACTATCCTATGTATCTCAGATTAAATGAAGACTCTGCGGCTATTGACCATATTCCTCTTTCGATAGCATATCCGTCAGAATATAACATCAACCGTGATCCAATCGTAGAGCTCAATGTTTCTGCTCTCTCCGAACGTCTCAAGAAAACTTATCCTAAGACAAAGAAACAGAAGAAAGCAATTTACTTTGAGAACATCGGTAAGGAGATTCAAGGTGCATATCCCGACGAAGTGTATCGTGCTTATATAAACAAGGAAGATGTTGTAAAACTCAACTACGACTATTCAGGTTGCATTCGTATAGGAAATAACGGACGACGCCTCGGCGTATCTCCGTTCTTCAGATGCTTGAAGCCTTTAGTAGTTTTGTCTAATATACAAGCGGCGGACGTCGCATCTTCTAAATCAAGAAGCAGAAAGATAATCTTCCAGAAACTTCGCAAGGAGTTAATGGGAGAACAAGGCAAGTATAAGGGATTGTCTGAACAAAAGCTGGCTCATAGTGAAGCGGCGGCGGCATTAAAGACTAATTTTTCTCTCTACACGGCACCTTAATTAGAGGGTGCGTATGGAGTAATCCATATGCAAAAACACCTATTGAATTGCTGGAAACCCCTTAGAGCCACACGACCACAGCGTAGCGATGAAACGCGCAAGCGCGACGGTTTGAAAATGATGTGGATTGGGCAATCAGCAGCCAAGCCTCGAATAGAGGAAGGTTCAACGACTATCCCGCAAGGGAGTAGGGCGCAAGCGATCGGCGTCCGAAGTGGTAGGCTCCACGAAAGTGGATGAAGATATAGTCTAATCTTATTGGAAACAATGAGGCGAAAGCAAGTATAGAGTAGCGTCTATATGATTGTAGTATTGAAAGGAATATCATTAAAACAAAACATAATACACGAAGAAAAACACACGAAGAATTTCTTAAAGAGCTTGCAGAAAAGAATCCAAATATAGAACCTATTGACAGATATAACGGAGCAAAAAATAGCATCAGATTTAGATGTAAGATTGATGGATATGTCTGGAAAACCAGTCCCGGGAGTCTTTTGGGCAGTAGAGGTTGTGCGAGATGTCACAAACGAGAGAAGTACACTACAGAAACATTTAAGGAAGCTATCGCGTTAAAAAATCCTAATATTGTTATATGTAGTTCTTATGTGAATAAGAATACAAAAATGAAATGTCTTTGCAAAGTGTGTGGTCATCAATGGGAAACGTATGCATCAAATTTATCAAGTGGAAATGGGTGTCCAAAATGCAGCGGTAACCTAAAGTTAAATACGGATGACTTCGTCTGCCAGATGAAATCTATCAATCCCAATATTACAATATTGGGAGAGTACATATCGACGCACAAAAATGTTTTATGTAAATGTAAGATATGTGGAAATGAATGGATGGCATCCCCCGCTAATTTAAAGAGGGGTTCTGGATGCCCACGATGTTTCGCATCCAAAGGCGAAAAGGCGGTAAAGAAATTCTTAGAACAAAACCATATACAATTTTACGAACAATACAAATTTGATGACTGTAAGAGCAAAAGACGGTTAAGATTTGATTTTTATATACCGTCACTCGATTGCGCTATAGAATACGATGGCGAACAACATTTTATCGCTATCCCTTATGGTCAGGATAATGAAAAAGCCAAAGAGCGTCTAAAAGCAATAAAGGCAAGAGATAAAATTAAAGACGATTATTGTGAAGAGCACAAAATCAAACTAATAAGAATACCGTACATTCAATACGATGAAATTGAAAAAATACTACAATCTATACTTTAATAATAATGGCATACGTAGAGAATCTTGAATATGTAACTGATAAAACGGACACATCCGAACCGGAGTTGCTTGAACAATACAACTCGCGTTTGTTTACCGCACTCGGAATCGGATTTGCTGATACTAATGTAGCAAACTATTCAGTCGCTAATATCAGTATCTCTCAGTTACTCAAGACAATCAACTCAATATCTCGTCAGCTTGAACGTATTATCGAGCGATTCTATCAGACAATACTTAAGGAGAAAGGTATCGAACCCAAGTTTGCTCCGCACATTCAAATCATCGATAGCGAGCAGCTTGACTACGACCTTCGTAAAGACCTTGCTCAATTTGTATATTCTACTCTTAACGCTTCTCTTGAGACTGCGCTTAAATTTGTTGGTCTTGATATTGAAGATGAAAAGCGCAAGCGTCAGAAAGAGAATGACGAGGGCGTAGATGAAATATTCTTCCCAAGAGCAACCTCATATACCGTTTCAAGTGGCGAAAGCGGAGATGTTGGAAGACCGTCATCGAGTGATGATACGGAAAAGCAGACGGAAGATAAAAACTATAATAAGGTAGCCAGATAATGGAAAATAAAATAAAAGTTGTCTGCCCGTGCTGCGGGCAGACTTTTTATGTTGGTGTTGACGTTGAGGTATGCCTACTCGACGATGACATATACATCAAAGCCACAAATGAACAACTTTCAAATTGCGGCATAGAAATTGGAAGAAAGGAGGATGATGACAGATGAACAACGAAACATTGTGTTTGTCGAGCAAGGTAGTCGAACTCTCGGAAAGTAAATCTTATATCGAGCTTACGAACCGTCTCTGTTACTACGATAGACCTAATCTGAACGGCGTCCAACTCCCTTCCGAAGATGCTGAAGAAAAGGCAAAAACCCTTATTAATCAGCCTGTTGTCGCAAAATACAAACGAGTAGGTGGAAAAGACGACCTTGGCGGTCACGAAGCGATTTATAACTCTCGTACTCAAGATATCGAATTTGATACAGATTGTATCGGAACTCATATCAAGACCAAGGTCAAAAAAGACACCGTTACTATCAATGGTCAGGAAGAAACTCTTCCCTGTCTTTTTGCTACCGCCCGTATTTGGAAACGCAACAAAAATGTTGTTAATGCAGTTAAGCGTCTGTACGACGAAGGTAAGCTGTTTAGTTCGTGGGAAATCGCAGTTGATTCTTATAAGTTTGAGGAAGGCATCAAGAAAATTGAAGACTACTCATTCCTTGGCAACTGCTTGCTTGGTTCTAACGTAGAACCCGCATATCCTTGTGCTAACGCTATTGACCTCTCGTCTCTTGAACAGGCTCAACTTATGATTGCAACCGCATTTAGTGAGGATAAGAATGGAGAACGAGAACTCATGGAACGAGAAGAGAAAGTTAATGAAACCTCTGCGGCAGAAGAAAAAGAAGAAGCACAGACCGTTGACGCCGGAACAGAGGAAGTTAAGGAGACGGAAACCGTGGGGGCTGCCGAGATCGGAACTCCCGATGCAGCCGACAACGGAGAAGTCGAACAGTCAGAAGAACATCCTGTAGAACCTACTTCTACAGAAGTATCTGCTATTACTGATTATGACCTTCGCAGATCGCTGTCTATTGCAGCAAGAGATTGGGCAAAAGATAATGCGCACGAATGGGCGTGGGTCACTTATGTAATGGTCGATGAGGGATATTGTCTGTGTGACTTTGGTTTCAAAGCCAAACAGCTTGAATATCTCAAATTCGATTATGAAATCTCCGAAGGCGAAGTCCGCATTGTCGGAGAGCCCGAAGTTGTAGAGCTTGTTGTTGCTATGACCGAAGTAAATTCTACTATCGCAAGCAAAGACGATGCTATCGCAAAGGCAAACGAAAGAATCGTGGAGCTTGAAGATGAAGTGGCTTCTCTTGCGCCCTATAAAGAAGAGGCTGAGAGAATTGCCAAAGAAAAGGAGGAGGCAGAACTTGTGGCAAAGCGCGAAGAAATCAAAAATTACGCTCTTAAGAGCAAACTGATTTCTGAAGAAGAACTTGCCGAAGGTGAACTTGCTTCCGCTATTGAGAATGTTGATTACACATTCATCAAAGGTCTCATCGCAGACCGCTTCACAGAAAGTCAGATTTCTGTAGAGTCTACTAAGACCGAAACCAGCACATTTGTATCTTCTAAGGAAGTACGTCGTGCTATCGCTGAAGACAGTGAATCCGCACAGTCTACTGTAACCAAGGGCGAACTTCTTGTTCGTGCTTATATTAAAAAATAAAGGAGAATAATTATGCTCAGACAGTTAATTGTTGATGATTATGATGCTGCTCCTGCGTACTACACCGCAGGTGACAACCTTGCTACGGGTATGGGTGTAACTAAGGATTATGCAAATAATACCGCAGACCTTCCCGAAGCTGAAACCGCAGATAATATCTGGCTCGTCCAGAAAGACAGAGTTGCTTACGGCACTCTTGCTGGTATCGAAAATGTTTCCGACTACGATCCCGCCTTCAACACCTTCAAGGCAGGTGAAAAGGTAGTTCTTTATCGTTTCAAAGTTGGTTCCATTTTTGCTACCGATGCTTATAAAACTACCGACCTTGTTGTTGGTAATGTAGGCAAGAGAGTTGCAGTTGGTACTGATGGTAAGTGGTGTCTTGCTACCGCTACCGCAGGCAGCACCGCCGGTACTGCTTCCCGTTATGTTTTCCGTGGTCTCTACAATGATGCAGGTCACACCCTTGCTAAGATTGAAGTTGTAGAAGACGCTACGGCTAACGCCTAATTTTGATAGAAAGGAATGACTAACTATGGCTGAATTTGTACTTGCAGAGGCTTCCAGAGACCTCGATGTATTTGATCTTGCTTATAAGACCAACCATAAGATTGAGCTCAGCGATGTAGAAACTGATAACACTACTCAGCTTGATGCTTATTTTAAGAAAGTCGGCACCACCGGTGCAGACCCCAACTGCGAAATCGCCGCATTCATCCAGAGAGCTGTAAATACTGAACTTTATGACGCTCCCGATGAACTGCTCGATATGCTCTTTGATAGAAATGATATTGGTTTCAACGATGACTTCCAGCTCGTCCGCGATCCCGAAAATACTCTTATTGCTTACGAAGCTGCTCACGGCGGCAACGTAGAACGTTCTTACCTTGATATCAGTTCGGCTGCTCCCGCTTGGAAAAATCGTCAGATTGAGTCGGAAATTTCTTACTCCGACCTTAAGCGTAACGGTTGGAAGACCGTAGCACTTCTCACTGAATATGCTACTGATGAGTTCAAGAAATGTATGTTTGCTGATATCTTCTCCGCACTCGACGGCGCTATCACCTCCGGTACAAACTATCTTGCTTCCTCTAATGCTACTCCTTCTCAGGCTGATATGGACTGGCTCTCTCTCTATATTGCTGATAAGGCAACTAACGGAGATGGCAATATCGTATCTACCAGTAAGTATATTCAGGCTGCTTCCAAGCTGACTGGATTTACTACTCCTGAAATCATCAATGAAGTACATCGTAACGGCTTCCTTGGTGAATATGATGGTATTCCTATGCACCGCATCGCTGGCGGCAAGACCACTGGTAACGGTACTGCAATCTTCCCTGCAAAGACTATGTTTGGTATTGCGGGCAAGATCGGTACTCTCGGCATGAAGGGTTCTGTAGATGTATATCAGGTTTCTGACCCCAATAAGGAAATCGTACATATCCTCTTCAAGAACTTTACCTACGGTTGGGCGTTCACCAAGGAAAACCTTGAAAACGTCGCTAAGATCGTATTTCAGTAATTCATAAATAATGCTTGATTGGCGCTCCTTTTTCGGAGCGCCATTTTAAGCCAGCACAGGTTTCTAATGACAGACAATAAGGAACGATTGTTCTTCTGCTATTCGGAGCGATTAAAGAAAGCGTTGACAAGCAATGGTTTCAAATATATTTGTGTTGGGATTAATTGCAGAACGCATTCTCGCTTTTGGTTATATTGGGCAACAGAAGAACTAAACTATTATAAGGATTACATTTATCAAAACGAAAGGGATAAATTTTAAGATGAAACTTTCAAGTGAAACTACATACGCAGTTCTCAATTACGGTAGTCATCCCATCAGTGTTACTGTAGGACATAATGAATATATTATACCCGAATGTGCTAATGGTGTGGCGGGTGTTATATATCTGACTCTTAATGAGATTACGGAACTCAATTCCCGTTCTTCCCTTATTCGCTCCGGCGAATTAAGATTTGACAAAGAAGACGAAGCTAATATGTATGAGACACTTCGTATTACAAATTATAAGGACATCCTCACCAACGAGGAAATAGAGGAAATTTTCCTCAATCCGACTGTTGAAAATCTTACTACACTTCTTGACGTAAAAGACCCTACTTACTTCTATAGAATCTACGGCGTATTTACGGGTCTTGTTAATGCCAACAAGCCGATTGCCGCGAACATTGAAAAGATGATGCGTACCCGTTTTCAGGAGATCAAACTTGGTGTTAAGAATACCAAAATCAAGCTCTCTGATACAAGTATTCCTCAGAGCAACGACAGTCGCATCAAGGAACTTGAACAGCAAATTGCCGTGCTCACTAAGATGCTTGAAGCAAAGAATGACAAGGAAGAGGTTAAAGAAGTTGAAGAGAAAAATACGGTCACGGCTCCTCCCAAGCCAAAGAAACCCGCAGCAAAGAAAAAGCCTGCACCTAAAAAGGTTTAATGGGTTATGTCGACCTAATAAACTTTATAGAGAGGAGGGATTAGTATGACCAGTATCTCCGAACCTATTGATAGATTTCTTCACAAGATTGAAGAAGACCGGCGCTTTTTCAATGTGTTTGAAAAGAGCGAACAGGAAACTATGGATCTCGCACTGAGCAGAGCAAGAGCCATACTCGAAGAAGCGGTTGACCGCGTGATGATGGAATGCAGACCGTCTGTTGACTTTACTCAAAGAGATGAAGTGACGGGTGATTTTGTATTTGATTTTAATCCGCAAGAGAAGACGCTTATCCCTTCGATTATGTATGAGATATACCTCGAAAGAGACTTCTCATATATAAAACTGCTCAATGTAAATTATACAAATGCTGAACTGAAAGTATTTGATCCAAGCAATGCCCGTTCTACATTCTTGGCTCTTTATGATAGAGTAAAGTTGCAGAACGACTATTTGCTTGATGTTTATAAGAACACTGACCGCTCTACGGGTGGATTCATCGAACTTGATTACAGTCTCTATGATACCGAGGATTGAGGTGGTAGTAGTTGGAACTTGATTACTTCCGCCTTATTCAAGGCACAAATGACGTTCATAGCGAAAAATCCGCTCGTGTACGTGAGTATAGTTGGGAACTCTCCAACAATCTGAAAAGCTCTATTCACTACAATGAAAATGTATCTGTAAATGGAGTTCTTCAGCCGCTTATCGTCGTTCCAACCAAGAACCATTTTGAGTACAATATTGAAACAATGCCCGGAGACAATTTCGACATTGGTGATGATATTGTATTTGAAGGAAAACATTGGCTCGTGACGGCACGCAAGCAAGTTGATTTGATGCAAGTTTTTGGTACTATGACATTGGCTACACAGCCTTTGAGATTTCAGACCAAAGACTGTATCATTCACGAATGCTGGGCTGTTGTTGGTTCTTCATACAGAACAAACCGATATGCAGCAATGTTCAATGATGCTCACGGCGATTTGGAGTTCTATGTTCGTTACGATGACGTAACCCGATTTATAAACCTTAACCGCAGATTCGTTACTTGGATAGGATATGATGAAGAACAGAATCCTATTCCTGTAATTTATAAAGTTGCCGACATTTCGTTGGCATCTGAAGAATTTGGCTATGGAAAGATTGCTGTTTTGGAAATGCGGCGTGATACCTATAATGAGAGCGATTCGATTGAGTATTTAGTGGCTGATTATGTTGAGCCGCCCACTCCTTCGATAGCAGGAACGAAGCCTTACTGTCAGATCGTTGGCGGGAATGTTCTCCGTGCGAATGCAAATGCGAGAACCTATCGAGCCAAGTTCATATTTGCTGACGGTAGCGAGGCGACGGGAATAACACCTGTATGGTCTGTGACCATTCCGAGCGGTTATTCATCTTATGTAGATATTACTAACGAACCAAATGGTAGTTTAACTCTTTACATAAACAATGTTGCGGCAATAGGACAAAGGATCGACATCTCGCTGTCCGCTTCTGAATCGGAAGAAACAGAAGATTTCACTCCTACAAGTAAAATACTGGAGGTGATATAATGGGCAATTTGAGCGAAATTGGTGTTTTCAAGCGAGCGATAGTAGATGCTATACTCGAAGATAAACTTTCAGTTGATTTGATAAAACCGGACAAGCCTGAGGGCTTCCAGCCCGAAGATTTGTTTATGGAAAATGTTTTTGATTACGGTAAAGTCCCTGATATCAATGAGAAGGCAGAGACCTTTGTTACAGTGGATGCAGGGGTACCTGAAGTATTAAGTAATAAACTTCTTAAGAATGTTGAGCTTCGTATTACTATTATCTCTCACGATGATGTAATGCGAGTGCCCGGTTCTGTTCTTACAAGAACTGATTATCTTGCTTCGCGCTTTGACGAGTTATTAAATGGTAGTCGTGAGTTCGGGGGCGTAAGTGCGTTTGAACTCGTGTCATCGTTGCCCGGCGTTCTTGATACTGGACAGCCCTATAAGGTCAATATCTATCGAGTGGTTGAAGTAAATGGTAATCATTGCGGGGTTGATTTATGATTAAAGACTCTTTAAGGCTTTCCAAGGTCTTTCTCTTTATGGGAGAGCCCTTTGAAATCACGCAATCTCTTAAAGTCAGACATCCTACACTCCGTATGATATTTGGCGAAATCCAACCTAAGCCGCTTTCCGATGTAATCTATCAAAGCTATCTTGCAACACTTGTGTGCGACCCATACGATAATATGGTGTGGCTCGACGATCACGGTATAAACTATCAAGATGTAACGCCCTTTGATCTCTTCTATATGAAGTTAGAGGAGGAAGAAAAAGAAGTTGTTGACGCGGAACAGTCGTTGCAAATAACGCAACAACTCAAAAGTTTGTGTTCCGCACAGAAGGCTTTGAACTTCTTTCTTGAGGGAGAGCATCTCTTTATTACGGCGACGACTGAAGATGGCACGAAATTACTTTTTGATACTAAAGACCCAGAACATAAAACCGTAATCACAAAAAATATTTTTAACTCTATCTCCGCTTTTGTTCAGTTAATACATAACATTACTGAACGGACTGATAAAATTAAACCTCAAACCGAGTCGGCTCGCAAGATGCTGATTGAGGATATGAGGGATGAACAAAAACGAAAACAAAGAAACCAAAAGAAAGATGAGGACTCTGACTTTCTTGGAGATATATTAAATGGTGTGCTACACGGCGGGTCAGGTAATATTACTCCTGAGAATTTTATGGATGTTCCTATTTATCTTTTGATGTCCGGTCTGACGACTATTCAGAAGCAGATGAATCTGAATAATGTTATGACTGGCGTATATACGGGTAACATCAAATATACCGATGTTACCGAAAAACAACTGGCGTGGATGCAATAATCCCGCCCATTTTTATTTAAGGAGAAATAAACTATGAAGTATGCACTTAAAAAGGTTCGTAGAATACGCATTGAAGACATCGCTACTGGCGCTTCCAAGGCTACTCTTAACGACCTTACCGATGTAACATTTCAGGGCAGTTCTGAAACTGTTTATGCCGAAGGTGCGGACGGCGCACATCTTGCCGCATTTGATATAAACAAGGTTTCTTCTATGACTGCTACTAACGGCTCTATCGACCTTGATACCCTCGCGCTTCAGGTTGGTACTCAGACCAATTATGTTGCAAGTGGCACTGCTATCTCTTATAGAGAAACCCATACTCTTACTGCCGCAGAAGCATCTGCAAAGAAATTCAAAACCAGATTCCTTGCAACCGGTACCGCTGGTAAGGAAATTGGATTCATCTATCAAGTAGACGCAAGCGGACTTCCTGATATTAGTGGAAGCTGGGACGGCGAAGGTGGTTACGATTATAATTCGGGATTTACTCAGGTAACGGCTACTCCTGGTGGGGATCAGTTTACTTATAATGCTGAGACCGGAGAAGTTAGTTTTGGCGCGGAATCTCTCGTAGCAGGCACCGTCCTTATCCTCGATTATTACCCTACTACTGAACAGTATACCGAAATTGTAAACGATGGTAACAAGTTCTCTATTTCCGGCAAAGTTATTATCGATGCTTGGTTCACCGATCTTTGCGATGACACCGATGTTCCTCTTCAAATAGTTCTTGATAAGGGTAAACTGAGCGGCGAATACAACATTGGATTTGGCAATCAGGCTGCTACTCATCAGATTAGCGTTGAGGCTACCACGACCGCTTGCTCCGACGACAAGACTCTGTGGCACCTCTATGTATACGACGAGGACAATATGGCAGAACCCGCTTCTGCTACCTAATCGTAAGAGGTAAACAATTATGGGAAAACAGCCTAATCGTACTTGCCCGATATGCGGCAAGCAATACTATGCCTGCCCTACTTGTATCAAGTTTGGTGGGTGGAGAGCGGTAGCCTGTTCTCCGAAATGTTACAAAGAACTTCTTCATTCTGGAGAACGTCAGAATGAAGAAGCAAAGCAGGCTGGTCAAGAGCCTATGACGATGATAGAAATCGTTGAAAATCTTGAAAAAGAAAATACCGAAGTCACTGAGGTAAAAGCTCAGGGCAGTAAGTCAAAAAAGACTAAAGCAAAAGGAGCTGAGAAAAGTGGCGAATAAGCCACTTTTCTTAACCCTCTGTTATGAAGACACTAAAACTTATAATCGACGAAAACACTCTCGTGGAGTACGAGAAATATTACTTTGCTTTGCATCCCCGTGCGCGAAAGCGACCTATAGCACAACCGTACCACGAGTCAATAAATAAATGGTCTATAATGAAGCGCATACAAATGAACGCGCTCAAACAGAGATGGAAAGACTTTATCGTATGGTTTGTGAAATCAAAAGGATTGGATGAAAAACGAATTGAAAAATGCAAGATGAAGTTTGTTTCGTACTTCCCGACAAACATCAGACACGACTGCGATAACTACGTCCCCAAGTTTATTCTTGACGGATTGGTTGAGGGCGGTCTTGTTGTAGACGATGATTGCAAACATATACAGAGTTTGACACTTGAGGGCGACATAGACAAGAGTCGCCCGCGCACGGAAATTACAATTTATATTTATGAATTACAAGGAGAATAATATGGAAAACAATATTACAAGATTTATAGATAACGAGGTAAAGACAACCGTAATCAATATAGGTACTGAAGAAGCGCCTTACGAAATAGAAGTTAAGTCAAATCAGCCCCGCACATTTCTCAATGCGATGATCAATGCGATACTCGGATATTTCGAGGGACAGTTGGATGATGATGCTTTTGTGTCATATGAGTCTCTTGAAACAATAACCGCCGCAGCTATATTCGACCAGTTCACTAATATGGGTATAAATGATATTGATGAAGTGGGATATATTCTTGATCAGACAGATGTGCTGGATAAGGTAATAAACGCAATGGGTAGAGAGCATTATGATTACATACTCGAAGGTGTTATGGAAGGTAGAAACCACATCCTTAAGACCAGAGAATTTGAAGTCAATATTGAAAAGTTGTTCAAGCCTGCGGTTGACGCGCTCGAAGCTCTGCGCGAATGGAGTAAGGATGTCGACCTCAAAGAAGTATCCAAGGCATTTAATGGACTTGACGACCCTAAAGCAGTTAATGATTCGGTTGTGAAATATATCCTCGACAATGAGGATAAGTAATATGGAAAATTGGCTTAATGTAAGCAAACTTAAAGCACCGAATGGAGTGCTTTATACAACCATACTTAAGAGCGAAGCAAAAAGACTTGTAGATCTCATCAATAAGTATATGCGAGAGATGTATTTTGGAAATCCGCCAGTGACTGATGTTCGCACAGGAAGACTGATGACGTATCCGTATTTTCAGGTTAAGCCGGACATTTTTATAAACGGAACACGGTTGTCAATTACAATTATTCTTTATCCTGCACTTCATAAATCTATGTTTAGTTCGGAACAGGTCAATGTTATCAAGCTATTGAACTGGGGATACAGAGTCAAAAAGGACGTATGGTTTAAGAACAAGAAGAACTTTGGATACAGAAAGGGCTATGGATTCATTCAGAAAGCAGTAAATGAATTTAACGCTACCAATAAGTACGGAATTGTCGTAAATACGTCCTCTATTAAAGTTAAAGATTATCATAGTTAAGGAGGGATAATATGGCAACACAAAGTAATGCAATCGTATTATCGCTTGATCCGGTCGGAACAAAGAGCGCCATTGTCGAAGCGTTACCCAAAATATTATCAAGTTTACCTAAATCAAGCCGACAAATAGCACTTGAATTAGATGCACAAGCAACCAAAAATAAAATAAAATCCGCCCTTGATGATTTGTTAAAAGGGTATAAAATCGTAAACTCTGATATAGGCAATCAACTCAAGAAGCAGCTTGACGGTGTTGTACCTTATTCTGAAAAGGTTGCAAATCAGATATCAAGCAATATTGGCAAACTTAATGCTATGCTTGATAATAAAAATCTTAATTTGGTATCTTCACAGTTCAAGGATAGCAGATTAGGGAAAGATATAGATTCATTCAAGACCAGAGTAGAAGGTATAAAGACTGCATGGCAGGATGTTTTAGATGAATTAAATCGCACCGGTCAAGTATCCGAGGGTTCAATTCAAAAACTTACAAATGCTATGGGTGGCATTAAAGTTGAGTTTGATGAAATTAAGCGCCGCGCCGCAAATGCGCCCACCGAATTATTTAAGACTGCCGAAGCTACTGCGACCAAATCTATTGATAAAGTTAAGAGCGATATAACAGATGTAGCAAAGATGCTTGACGATGCTACACTTGCAGATGTTAAGGGTGAATTTGGAGACTCCGGTTTAGGAAAAGATATAGATGAGTTCAGAGCAAAAGCGGAAGGTGTACGAAGTGCGCTTGAAGGTGTTACCGAGGAAGTAAAACAGACTGGTAGTGCGTCGGAGGCTTCTGTAAATCAAGCTATACAAAAGTATGAAGCGCTTAAAGTTGAGTTTGATGAAATTAAGCGCCGCGCCGCAAATATTCCCAAGGCTTTATTTGAAGGGACGGAGGCGGCGCCCAATGACTTAATAACAAAGGCATTGGGCACTACGGGCTCATTACAAAAGATAGTCAATTCTGACATTGAATCTCAATATCCTAACTCAAAGTATTTGGATGATATTCAGGGTTATAAAGTACGCGCTCAAGAACTACTTGAACAGATAGGTGAAATCAGTTCCGGCGTTAAAACAGCCACAGTCGCAGACGTCAAAACTATATTGGCAGGAGTAGAAGAACTTAAAGCAGGATTTAATTCCGCTGCCGACGCAGCAAAAAATGCTGAAAGTTCAAGGCTTGCTCTTGAAAAAGTTCGTTCCTCTGCTGATAAAACACTTCAAAAAATAAAGAATCCCGACGCAGATCCTCAAGCCTATAAAGATTTAATTTTATTAATAAATCAATTAAGCGAAGCCCTTGAAAAGGGTGGCGGAAACGCAGAAGAAGCAAAAACAAAATTGCTCGAACTTGATCATGCTCTTTCCAATGCAGGTGCTTTTGAAGAGACAGGGTTAATGAAGTTTTTAAAGACCTTTGATTCTCAAGTTAGAAATTTGATTTCCGGGGCAGCTATTGCTAAATTTTCGGAGGGTATAAGGCAAATTTATGTCAATGTTAAAGACCTGAATACCGAATTGACTCAGTTCAAGATTGTAACAGGTTCTTCAACAGAAGAAATAGATCAATTTGCCGATGCCGCTCTTAAGTCGGCAGAGAATGTTGCTTCAAGTGCTAAAGATGTAACAAGTGCGGCTACTGTTTACGCTCGACTTGGTTATAGCGCAGAAGAGTCATTAACACTTGCAGAAGCAACGCTAAAATATTCTAAAGTTGCCGCCGTTGAAGTCGGGGACGCAACGTCGGATATAACGTCAATACTTAAAGCATTTGATATTTCGGCTGACGGAGTAACAGATATGCTTGATAAGATGACGTATGTGGGTAGAAATAGTTGCCCAGCGGCATAGTAATATGCCGTATAGTTAGAAGCTATATCGGTCAAAATTGGTTTGGAAAGATATATCAACAAGACCGAGGAAAGACAAAATGTATATAGGGAAATAATTATAGGAGATGATAAAATATCTAAAGTAAGGAAAGACTATATTGTGCAGATAAAAACATATCGCTTCTTGAATTGCCCTATAGTTTAAGTAGTGATGAAATAAAAAAAAGAAATATATACATTTTGTTTCCCGAGAGACTGTTTAGCCTAATGCGGTAACGTATTAGACTCCGCTTCTCTCCTACAAAAGTAGGATGAATATACAGTCCGATCTCGTGTATAAACCAAATAAGCACGAGAGATAGCCAGAAATGACTATCCGCCGCACAAGCGGTCAGTAGGTAAAGACCGAAAGTAACAGATTTTGAACAATTTCCCTGTCAGTGCGGGCGAACTCGGAGAAGGTCTCCGAAATGCTGGTTCAGCATTGCACGCAGGTGGTAACTCACTTGAAGAATCTATAGCATTACTTACAGCAGCAAATACATCGGTAAATTTGTGCCGAGTTGCATAGTAATATGCAATAAGTAGGTAGCTCAAATCGGTGAAACCCCTAAGCCAAGGGCAATACCGAGGGTAAGATTTATTATATTATGTAATACAGAGAAATACAAATGGGACATATGGTATTATGAAGACATAGAGAAAATACTTAAAGAAAGATTACATAATATAATAAACCCCGTAACGACCAAAGTGATATAGGTAACTATACGCATATGCTACCCTCCCGCATTATTCTCTGTGCGGGATGAAGGTATGGTCTGAACTGTACATATAGGCTTATAAAAGTACAGACATAGGATGAGAGTCCTATGCGCCATGAGAGTGGTCAGTAGGCGAAAGCCGAAAGTAACAGATTGTCAAGATATATCTAAGGCTTCAACAGGTCTTAGAACTATCACTGCTCGTATCCGTAATGTAAAAGCCGACTTACAAGAGCTCGGTGAAGAAATGGATGAAAATACAAACACCGTTGCAAAATACCGCGAGATGCTCATTAACCTCTCGGGCGTTGATATAATGGATGGTAATGAGTTTAAGAGTACATATCAAATACTTGAAGAGCTTTCTAAAGTATGGAGTACTTTAAGCGATGAAAATAGGGCTGCCATTACTACTCAAGTAGCCGGAACGAGAATGACGAATGTCTTTGAAGGCATTATTCATAACTTTCAGCAAGCTGAGGATTCTCTTACTGGTGTAGTATCGGGAGAAGCAGACGGCGCCATAGATAAAGCTATGGAAGATGTACTTAACAGCATCGAAGGCTCGCTTGCTAAGTTATCTGTTGCTTGGGAGGATTTTTCAAACAAGATACTCAACAGCGAATTAGTAACTGGTGCAGTAGATTTCTTGAGTACTGTTTTAGGTTACTTGAATGAACTGTTAGGTTGGAGTGGTTTTGGAGATTTTGTTAAAGGATTGCTTGCAGTCTCTGCGGCAATCTTAGTTGTAAGAACTTCAATGAAGGCTCTCGGAGCCGAAATTGCAACTATCAATAAAACTTCCCAAGTGCTTTTTTTGATTGGAACTGTCGCTTCTGGTATATCCGGCGTTATCTCATTAATTAAAGATGGCAAAGAAGAAGTTAAGAAGATTGACTACGTTGAAAAACTCAAAGAAGATGCATCAGAGCTTAAAGAAATAAACGATAATCTTGCACAACAAAAATCCGAATACAACGAGATAAAAGGGCAGTTAGAGACACTTACTAAACTCAAAACAAACGGAAATATTGCCACGTCTCAAGAAGAAGAATTAATAAGGCTTCAAAAGCAGAATGCAGAGCACGAAAGACAAATCGCTTTATTAGAGCAAGAGCAAGAAGAAAAGCTAAAAATAGTCGAAGAAGATTTCAACAATATTACAAAAGAACGCGCGGCAAGCGATCTTGCGGTTGGAAGCCTTTGGTTTGACGCTCCAGATAAGGATAACGATAGATCTGATCTTTACAATTTCCTCAGATATGGCGGCAAGTCGGGCGAAGTAGTTTCTTCTATGCACGGAAATATGGTAGAAGTCCCAAACCCCTACTCTGTATCACTACCTTCACAAATCGAAAACCTTAACAATCCAAATGTGTCAGACTTAGATAAAGAGGTTTATATTTTACCAACCCTTACAAGACAACGCGATTATATAGAAGATATACTCCAAAGCATAGGAGTATCTGGTTATTATGAGGACTCAGATATTGATGACGTTCAGAAGGAAATTAACGCACTCTACTCCTTATATAGAGCGTATGAAGACGCGATTGCTTACCAACAAGGCAATCTGGAGTTATCAACTCTTATTAATGGTATTGTTTCGAAAGGCAGAGATATAGAAGGAAATCCTGTAGACTACCAATCTCTTATTGATGAAGTTACAAAGATGTACAAATCTGGAGAGATTCCTCAGGGTCTTCCGCTCGCACGAGAATACCTCGAACCCGAATTTAAGGAAATCTATAACTCCTTACTGGAGCAATTACAAGTAAGGGGAGTTGACTATCTAAATGACGATATTCGTTCTATATTAGACCAAATTCTTGAAGGTGTATATACTTTTGCAGAAAACGATGGTAATTCTATTGAAGATATAGAAAAATCTCTTTCCGAACGAATAGAGTCCATATCTAAACTTAAAGATGCCGTATCCAGTTTAGCTACTGCTTATAGTGATTTCTCTAAAGACGGAGCCGTAAGTTACAGTGCAATAGAGAAAATATCACAAGCGTTTGCAGATGTAGAAGGTATACAAGACTACATAGATACTCTTTCATCTGCTGATCTTACTCAAGAAAAATTATCTCAAACTCTTTCAAAACTTGGTGGTAAGTATCTTGATGCAAAAGCCGCATCTGAAGGTCTGACAAGTGCTGACGAAGACTTAATATCTTCTATGCTTAAAGAAGCGGGCGTTGCAAACGCCGCTGAAACGGCTCATCGTATGGTGGTGTCTGCCAAACTCAATGCTAAAGTTGCTACTTATGATTTCAAGAATGCAGAAGATAGTGAAATACAAGCTCTTGTTCTCGAAGCAAGGCAACTGGGAATAACCGAAAACGAACTCGTTAGTTTTCTTGCTCAAAAGATACTTTCTAATCAAAATCAGATGAATGAGTCTGAATCTGTTGAGCAGTTAATAAGGGTTGCGGAAGCGGCGGGTATTGCCACTCAACGTATAGAGTTATTCAGGAAGGCTCAGAGCAATTATGAAAAAGCCGAACGTGGCGGATTCTTTTCCGGTCTTTATAAAACGATTGGAGATATTGAGGTTGCCATAGGTAGTCTTGGTCTTAAAACTTCTCCTACATTTACAGACACCAGTGTTGGTATTAGTACTGGCGGCTCGGCGGGCGGCGGCTCGTCGGGCGGAGGCTCGTCGGGCGGAGGAAGCTCAGGTAGCACAGAAGATACTTGGAAGAAAGCCTACGATCAAGAACGCAAAGCATTAGACCATCTCCGTAAAATGGAATACATTACCGAAGAGGTATATTATAAGCGTTTAGATGCTTTAAATCAAAAGTACTTTGCTGGTAGATCAAAATACATCGATGAATATCGTGGCATCCTTGAAGAGCTTCACGAAGGATATAAAGCTCTCTTTAACGAAGACTGGGGCGACCTACAGTATAAACTTGATAGTATTGCCGAAAGCGATTATGATGCGAGAGAAAAAGTTCTTAATCAGCAGAAACAACTTATTATTCAAGGTTCAAACCGTTTCCGTAAAGAAATGGCTCCCTACCTCTCCAAATACGACATTGACAATTCTGAATACATTCAAGAACTCGGAAATCATTGGAGAGATGTAACTGAACAAATCAAGCAGTTAAACATAGACAGGCTCAATTCTCGAGTAGAAGCTCTTGATCAAATCGTTACCAATGAAGAGAATATGCTTGACCGCAGTGCGGGAAAGCAAGTTGCTATTGAGAGAGAAAAGCAAAGACAAATCGAAAAGGCATATAAAGATGGCTACCTTACATTCAAAGAATACATTGAAAAGATGAACGATTCTTTGGCTGCCGAGATGGATGCTGTTCAAGAGAACTATGATACAGCCCTTTCTGTTATTAACGATTATATCGATGAAAAGATAGACGCTCTTCAAACTGAGAACGATGAACTTGAAAAGCAGAAGGAACTTCAAGATTCTCTTAATGAGCTTGAAAAAGCCCGCGCACAGAGAAATAAGAGACTCTATGTTGAAGGTATCGGTTTTATTTGGACAGCCGATCAAGAAGCAATTCAAACCGCAGAAGAACGCTATAACGAGCTTACATCCGATAACGCTCTTGACGAACAAATCAGATATTGGGAAGACCTTAGAACTTCACTTGAAGAGATTCTCAATATGGCTGATGAGGAGTATAACAATGACGTGACCGAAATGCTGCTTGGTGAAAATTGGCGGGAAAAACTTGAAGAAGGGCAGAAGTTTATTCAAGAGTTTACCAATGCCTATGTCGATGCAGTTGATACCATTCAGAACAAGAGTAATAATTCCAACTCTAATGGTAGTCTTTATCCGAACACGGGAAGATATGCAGATGTATCTACATACTTAAAACTTCGCGGATATTCGGATGGTGGCGTTGCGAATTTTACAGGGCTTGCAAAACTTCACGGTTCTCCGTCGAGTCCTGAAACTATTTTCAACTCAGCCGATTCAGCAAAACTCTATTCTCTTATTCACAATACCCCGAATCTTATCGACCTTGTATATCACGATTTGGTATCGAGCGCAAAGACGGGTAATATCACTTCTAATAATGGAATAAATATTGACCTTGGAGGTATTGTAATCAATGGTAATGCAGATCAGACAACGGTTGATTCTCTGTCCGAGATGCTTGACCGTAAAATTATTCAGATGTCTAATATGATACGTCAGACATCTTTACAAAAATCTTATAATCAATGGGGCGTTAACTAAATGACGCCCCTCTATATTTCAAAAACACGGAGGTGATAGTGTGTCAAACTTTGATGCTTCAGAGGCTTTATATGAAGCTATAAAAAGAGTTATATCTGACCAATTCAAAGGATTGCCTTATCTTACTTGTAAGGTGGGTGTAATACTTGCTAATTTGGGAGGCGGCAGATTTCGTGTTGTAACGAACAATGTTGCAAGTACAGCTATATCTGTATGCAACTTCCCTTTGACTGTAGGTGTGACTGTATTCATCCTGTCATCTCCTAACGGTGATTATATCGTAGGAAACTACGCCAACAATATAGATCTTAGTCAGTATTTTGAATACTTCCCGATTAGGGAATGGAGCAGTGATGACCTTCCGGTTGGAACAGTGCCCCACGTATTTGAGACGAAGGTGGGAGATCCCTCTTTTCAATGCGATGAATTTGTAGTCAAATACTATATCAAAGGATGGGCTTCCCAGCCGAGTATCGAATATACAGGAGAGGTGTATACGCAAGAAGGTCTTATTGCTCCCTTTTCATATGAGGTAAGAAGCGATTTAGACGTTTACGGCAGACTTCATTTCGTATTAGATGATAAATGGAGTTATGATGGTTCTCGAATAAGAAGCGATATGACTGGCTCACACATTGAAGCAGTTCCGTTTACTCCAGATAACGAGGCTAATGGATACGCCACTAAGATCAAAATATCTTTTAATGGTGCCTTCCCACCGGGAAGCACTGTCAAATTATTAGGGAAACAAGGAGGACTTACTTTATGACATTTAATATAAACATAATCAAGTCCCAAACTCCAGAGACAAATGGTGAGCTCTGGATAAATTATAGCATATCAGAAGCGGGGGGCAGCACTCCAAGTTTCTATATTGACAGATATGTAGTTGAAAATGGCTCTCCTGTTGATAGTAGCAAGACCCGTCTCGCTGCGATAGAGACGACTGAAGAAACGGAGTTGTCAGATATATATATAGACCGTACTTGGGTATCAAATCAAACGTATATCTATCGGCTGACCGCAGAGGACGAAACAGTACTCTATACGAGCACGACCGTATCTCCGACGTTGCGCGGTGTAGTTATAACCGCTCCCGACGGAGAAAGCTATTTTAGTGAACTTGACTGGGACATTTCTATGAACCATAATATGACTCGTGTTGCTGTAACCACTCTTGCGGGTCGATATCCTTTCATTATCAGTAACACACTTAATGACTACGATTCAGGAAGTCTCACCGCTCTTTTCTTACAGTTTGACCCCGATAGATGTGACTATATTACCGACCAAACTTGGGCGTACAGAAAGCAAGTTGAAAAGTTTCTTACTAAATTTCAGCCTATTCTTATAAGAACAGAGGATGGACGTGCTTGGATTGCCGCAGTTGTAAATAATACTATTTCATATAGTAAGAACTCGGCACTCCATAACGTAACAACTCAATTTGAATGGAGTGAAATTGGAAATATCAACGAGCCGCAAGACCTTAAAGATTTTGGTTTTGCAATATAAGGAGGAAGTATGACATACGCTCCTACTAAAATTGACAAAGCAATACTTAATCAGAAAACGAGACAGATTCGCATCAAGACAGAAATACTTGACAGGGACTACAACCCGGTCGGAAATTTCGCGGGTCGTCTTATTTCTGATGGTTATTCAATAGACTCTAACTCAGCAATCCGCCGTACATACAATATGGACGTACTGATCGACTATTATACAGGAGTTAGTGATTATGCGTCATTTGGTACAACCAGCTCAACTAATATATGTGCTTTATCTGATGACTACTGGATGAATCATTATGTTCGTCCAAGTATTGGCTATGAGTATGATAGCAGTTTTGGTGTAGACCTTGAGCTGAATAACGCAATAATCGGCGGTGACGCAGTGTTTGGTTTAGATGATGGTAGTTTATTATTGACCACTCAAAGCACAGACAATTATTCTTGGTGTGTATTTACAAGAAATAGTTTCCCTATTGAGTTTCACGTAAGTTCATTTCCTGCAAACCACTATCTTGTTTTCGGTTTTACCGACGATACTCATACGGGATGTATTGCCTCCCGCTCTTCGTCGGGCAATAGAGTAATTTATCCTATGACCACTGAGACAAGAGGCGACTCTATAGGTAATCTTTCAGGCTATTTATTGACTAATACAACTTATACAGTTGATTATCGTGATGGACTTATAAAATTCACAGAGAAGGGTGAGATTACTCCTGCCTTAACGATTGATCCCGACGAGTATGGTATTACCGAAGTCGGTTTTGGTTTATGCGTATCAAAAGCGGTCATCGCAGGAGCGACCAATCTATCCGAACTCAAACAGATAGGAAATACAAGTCCCGTCAAATATTACACACTCGGTAACTTACTTTTTGATACGGTCTCTTCATCCTATGATGCGGCGGCAAGCAAACTTTCGTTTTCTTGCCTTGATCAGATGTGTAGACTTACGGGAGATAGAAATGGCGTTATGAAAGGCAATGGCACTATTATACCCGCGAGCAGCGAAGCCTATCTTAATACAGTACAAACTACTTCCGGGGTAAACACTCAACCTTTCTATACAGAGGAGGGTATTGACAAGAGTACAATAATCGGAGCAATGAGTAGCATTCTCTTAGAAAATGGTGTGCCTCTTAATAAGCAAAAACTCACAGACCCCGCTACTGTCGAGGGAGCGGAGGTCTATGTGCCTTATGATCTTGAGTTTGGAGCCAACACTACTGCAATAGATATGATAACTCAACTTAGAGATTTGAACATAGGTTGGGAAACATTCTTTGATTTGGATGGTTGTTTTGTATATCAACCCATTCCCGCAACTGCTGACGAGGCGCATATCATTACTTATGATGAATTAAAATCGCTCATCATATCAGAACCCAATTTATCTAAAGACCTTAAAACAATCAAAAACTGTATTGAGTTATATGGTACCGGTGTAAGCACGAGCTCAATAACGTCAACAAACACTACTGTTCAAACAAGATCGTGGGGAGAACCCGGAACGGATAATGAATATGTTTGTCATATAGATAACGGCGATACACTATCCTTTAATGGATTTATAGTAAGTTTGCCAATTACAAATGAAGTTGGAACAAATACCGATTGGCATTCAGTATCCATTAATGTCAAGACAAGCGAAGAAGGTTATACTCCGAGTGGATATTCTGGATATTTAGGATATGATGAAAATACGCCAGTGCCCGCAGGCGACTTAAAGGTTGGCGTTACATATATCATCAAGTATCATCAACAGGGTTTCTCTTGTAATGGCAAATTTGATTTTATCCATAACGGAGTCTTACGCAAGGGTTGGGTGCCTTGGTTCGAGGTCATAGGAGAGACTCAGCCCTGTGCGGTTGCTAAGCTCTACTCTACTCGGGAAGCTGCGGCTGAAGCGGAGGCGTATGATATTATGAATTCTGGCGAATCACCATTTCACAAGGGTGATGGATTCGGTTACGGTCATATAGTGGCGGGAGACGCTAATACTGACGATACTCTTTATCATATTAGAGGTGTTTCTTCTGCGGCAGAGTATATTCCTGATTGGTATACTTATTCTTCTCAATCTATTAGCATGAAGTTTTTAGGAAATCAGTCGGAAGGTATTTTTATTGTCCTTGGCTCTTTCTATAACTCGTCGCATCAAGTTACAATTAGGAGCGTTTATTTAGGAAAAGATACTTCTGCATGGGATTCCAATACTTATCACGGCAGAATTTGCAACGCTAATACTATGTCTTCAAATTCAATTACCCCCATCAACACGCTTCCTTACTTAAAGAACGGGTCGATTATTACTGTCACCTACTCATTAGAGGAAGGTAAGTATTATTTTTATATAGATGGAGTATTTGCAGCAACTTACTCAGACGAAAGTGCCGATTGGATTAACCACAATCTCGGCATATATATTCCCTACAATAGAATAGGGTATGGCTGGATGGATTATCAAGCCGTTACATTAGCGTCTGGAATTTCTTTCACCAACCGATATATGGAAGCGGTGCCGACCGGAAATATCATATACAAAGTCGACCCTAACAATCCATTTACTATAGACCGCATAGGAGAGGTTAGAATGGTACTTTCAGGCGGAGAGTATGATAATATACATCGTCGCTCCGAAGCTATCCAGAGATCCGAATATGAACTCTGGAAAGCATCTACATTGGTATCCTCCCTCCAACTCAATATAGTTGATGTTCCGTGGTTGGACGTCAATCAAAAATTATCATATAGATCTTTTACTGTAGACAAAACCCCTATGGGAGAAATCCCCGTGGAAGATTATATTGTTAAGTCAAAGAAGGGGTCGTTTGCGGACGGCACTTCTCAAATTCAATTAGAAAAGTTTGTTCCAATTTATCCTTGGCAACAAACACAGACATAATAAAAAGGAGGTTTTTGCGTGCCTAAATTTAAATTGAACTCAGATAAGAATCTGAGTATAGTCGCAAGACCCGTTCATAATTACGAACAAGAAAACCTTGCTGAGACACTGGAATTTATACTTCCGGTGTCTCTTTTAGGTAGAAACGTATTGGACTGCATTACATCAGTCCATATTATAGACGCTTCCGAACACGCAGATGTTATTACTCTTGACCTATCCGTTTCGGAGCGCAATCCTAACTACCTTGTTGATTCTTTTAAGTTGTCAGGACTGTTCACTCAGGAAGATGGGCTTATCCGTCTCTGGATTGAAATCATTGACAGAACTGATACGGCGATACTTAAGACCAATGAAGTATCGTTCCCTGTATTTCATCACGAGGTAGTTGATGAATATATAACCGATGAACAGATATCGTTTATCGAACAGGGACTTATTCAGACGGCTGATTATGTAGATCAAGCTCGTGAATACGCAGAGGGCGCAGAAGGCTCCGCTGCTGCGGCGCGGGAAATCGCACAATCTGTAAGAGATGATGCAGATGCGGGTCTATTCGACGGCAAGTCCGCTTATCCTGTTAAGAATGTATCGTCTATGGAAGAAGTTGAAGCAATACAGTCTGATATAGTAAGCGGTGAATATTCAGCCGATACCGCATACGCTTTTGTGGCTTCTGCGTTTTCAACATACATTATAGGTGATATGCTCGCCATAACCGCAGATGATGTCACTATTGATTTCCATTTTTCAGGTACTGAAAAACCTTATCTTTCTCTTGAAAGAATTTCTCAGTATCTCTATAATGTGTCATTTCTCAATGTTGCTGATGATACTGGCGCACCGAGCACTTTTGGCGGATGCTCATCCTATGTAAATGACGGAAAACTGTATAGGAATCTTGACTTTCACTATGATAATAAGGCGACCTTCCACGTTCGTCTTCCGCATATAGAAGGACTCGCTTGCATTGACGGACTTACTGATACCAATATTGATGATAGACTTATCGGTCAGTTACCTTATCATCTTACGGATGGCGTAAATGATGATGGCATAATGGTGTCCACTCATATTCTTTATAACGATTGGGAATTTCAGGGCGATGGAAGTATCCCACTTACGAGGCTACCGTATCTTATCCTTAAAAACGCAAAGTCGATTGCAACGCTCAATGACGATATTGGCGATTTACTTACCAACATATATGTACCGCAGGAAATGGCTAATGCTGAATATCTTATGCAGATTCTTGTTACAGATGGTACAAGTACGTCCTTGCTTACACCTAAAACTGACGGTTCGGGCGAATATGAAATTATCGACATTACTTCTAATCCTAAACTCACTAATTTCAAGTGGGTAAGCAGTCCATTAGTTGACCGCACCAGTCTGCAAACCCGACCTACCGGCGTAGAGCGTTGGAATATGATGCCCGACAACCTTTCGGAGCTACGCTTTACAGAGGCATATGAAAGTCCCGATAGACTCTCGGAGTTCATTGGATTACGCGGTACAACTAAAGATAGCTCTGATGAAGAATTACTTGAAATATATAATGAAGCGCATACCGCATATGAAGCCCGTACCCGTGACGGGGAGACGTGGCAGACAATGCATAGTGCAGTATACTCTCCTAAGGGTATTGAACATCTTTGGATTCAGGAAGATTGGGATACTGACTATGCCGCATCGAGCAGTGGTGGTGGATTTACGGACGGAACACTCCCGATATTTCCCGTCGCAACGCTCGACGATATAACAGCGGTTCGGGCTTGGGTTGTATCACAAGGCTTTACAAGCGTATATGTTCTTGCTGTAGCCGATATTGAACTCGGTGGAATTCCGATGTATCCGATTGGATCGGTATACGAAGTTAAGGCAAACGGTACCTATGTGTTTGTCTGCAATCTCCGCCCGCCTGTTGACCAAACCTTTAACCACGATAGCGTAAACGCACAAAGCGGTCTTGCGGTGGAGCAAGCGATACAGGGATTAAGCCATATTGTTTTTGGCAGAATTAATCCGATAGAGGAAGCGATCCCCTCCGAAGCGTCATCTTCAAACAAATTGGTTTCCGAATCACAAATGGGTGATGCCATTTCTTCCGTCGAAGCAAAGCAGTTGTACAAAACCGCTTTGCAAGGCTCTTTTGCTACGAAAGCGGAACTGACTTCCGCAACCACATTTTATGGCGCAGATGGCACTGTTGCAATCCCTACAAAGAACGATGTAGCGTATGTTCTCGCGGATGAATCGAGGGGCGGCATTTCTACCAAGTACGTTGTCGCAAGCGTAGACCCCGTCGTATGGGGATTCGTAATTCCGTTTTCTACTGTTGCTTTTACGCAGGCACAGATGAACACAATTAATTCGGGACTTACGAGCGAGGACAGGAAAAAACTTTTAGACCTTAATGCCGGTCTTGGTCTTATAAACGCTTCCTCAACAGATGATTTTGCAGATTACTTCGAGGACTTCGGCGCACAGAGCAATCGCGCCTTCATTTGGACGGGAACTTCGGGCGATACGTATACTTATACCGATTTTTACGGAGCTGAACAGACCGTCACGTTCCATAACGGCGACTTGTTTAATATCTCGTTTGACGCAACGCATTTTGGTTTTACTCTCCGTGGCAACATCAATGGCAACATTGTCCCCATTTCCGATTCAATAACCATTCCCACATCCTCGTGGTCTGCTCTTGCTGACTCTGACCCGTTTAAGTATTCTGCAACAGCGACAATTACTACAACGCTTGACTCGTCCAAAACTGTTACACTCATCAACAACACTCCCGTTCTGTTTGCAAAATATGGTTTCCAAATTTCCGCAGTTTCGGGGCAAAACGTAACTATAATTGCCGTCGAGCAACCCGATGAAAGTATAACTTTGAAAGTTGAGGTGAAATAAATGCCTAACGCAAGTTTTGAAAATCCTACAATAGTAATGAGCGGTAGTGCAAAACTCTGTACTCTCGTCGTTACTTGCGTCACACAGGACGGTGTAACCGTAACGGGACAGACTGTCACAATTCGCAAGACCGACGCAAGCGGCTCGGTTTTTGATACACAAACATATAACGGTCAGCCGCTGTCGTTCACTCTCCCCTACGGCTTTGACTATTACGTTTCCGTTTCCGATACTCTCGCGCACCACTTCAACCCTACGACTGTACGCGGAGTAATGAACGCGGGAACTGTTAACGTAATCCTTACATATAGTGACTACTCCAACATCAACACGTTTACTGATATTCAAGCGGCACTCAATAACGACCTCGACCTTACCGCTATCGTCGGAGAGCAGGTCACGCTGACAAGGCAAAACACCGACCACACTTTCGACATCGTTGACTACGATACCGATGAACACGTTGTCACGCTTCTTATGCACGAAGTTTTACCCGATTATATGGTATTTGAACCAGCGCAGGCTCTGACATATTTCCCCGATGGGCTTGAGGCAGGAGCGTACACGTTTAAACATAGCAATGTAAACTATTACTTTACGTTGACCGAAGACGTACCCGCAGGCGGTCAGTTACGCGCTACTGTTTCCGCGTTCACGACCTATGCTTCGCAGTATGATGACGTTGAAATTGAAACGGGCGTTGTAAATACTACCGCAATCACAGGCGCGACATTGCTCGGAACAACGGCAAGCGGCAACCTTAACAACATGGATAGAGTCAATAACGGCAGTAACAACTCCGGTGAATCGGGACTTTGGGCTTGGCTTAATTCCGATGCCGCACCGAATACCACGCTTTCGCCGAGAATTAATAAGTTCTCGCGTCCTTATGCAACAGGCACGTCTGGCGGCTGGCTTTACGGCATCGACCCCGAAGCACTCGCCGTTATCGCCGATACCGTATGGGACATCCAAGCCAATAACACGTATGAAGCCCCTGCGTCGATGGGAGGCATTGCGTTGAAAAACTCGTGGTACACTATCACATCAAAGTTCGGACTTGCACGTCTCGGTGACGTGGGTCTTGGCGGCAATGTACCGTGGGCGCTGTATTCGCAGGCAACAGCAACCGACAGAATCAAATACACGGGCACGACTAAGCGCGGCTGGTGGCTCGCGGCTCCCAGCGTGAACAATGCCTACATCGAGTACTACGTGAACACTTCGGGCGCGTCCAGCTCCAGCTACTACTACGCGACGAACTCTTACGGCGTCGTCCCCGCCTGCAAAATCAAGAAATCTTTATAATCCGCCTCGATAGAGGCGAGAAACGAGAAAGGAGAATGATAGTACGAGCGTAAGGGCAGGAGATCGTAAAGAAGGCAAATTGCAAGTCCTTCGCGCTGCGCGAAAGCTGAACGTGTATACGATACAGATTTGCAAAAACGAAAACGTCTTTCCGAAATCCCAAAGATGGATAATGTCTCAGAGAATAGCGAACGAAGCACTCGATGTGCTTACTTGTATCCGTCGTGCAAACGCGGCAAGAGCGGATAAACCGTCGGAAAAGGAATATCGCGCCGCGCAGCAAATGGAAGCGAAATGCCATCTTGAAGCGTTATTGTCTCTCATAGATTTGGCATACGAGGTTTTCGGTATCGAAACTAAGAAAATCGACTTTTGGACGAATCTCGCGGATGAAACGCTCGGTCTTCTCGATAGATGGAGACGGTCTGAAAAATAATATAGGGCAACGGCTATTTGAAGCGCAACTGGTGGCTCGCGGCTCCCAACGTGAACAATGCCAACAACGAGTACAACGTGAACACTTCGGGCGCGTCCAACAACAACTACGCGACGAACTCTTACGGCGTCGTCCCCGACTGCTTATAACGCCAGCTTAAAGTAGCCTTTATGGTCAAATCAGTGCATATATGCAGGGAGCTGTTGTCCTGTGCTGCAAAGCCGAATAACAACGTGCGACGTCGATGTCTTACGAGATACGCTCGACTATTTGCGCACGATGAAACGCAATGATTTGTATTATGATGACGCTATATCCTTTGAGTCACTATACAAGGGTTTGAAAAAGTCTTGTAGAAACGTGCGCTGGAAGGATAGTGTCGTCGGATATGAGGCGAACGCCTTAATAAACACTCTTAAACTTAACCGCGCACTTAAAAATAAAACGTATAAAATCAGCAAATATCAGACGTTTACAATAACCGAACCGAAAAAGCGAGTTATTATCGCGTCCCGAATAGTTGACAGGCAAGTGCAGAGGGCGTTATGCGATTCAGGATTGTATCAAGACATCACGGAGCATTTCATCCGAGATAACATTGCTTGCCAAACGAACCGAGGCACGGACGATGTTTTTCGCCGGATGAAAACGCACCTGCGGAGGTATTACAATAAACACGGGAACCAAGGTTGGGTGCTTCGATGCGACATATACCATTTCTTCCCGGAAACGAGGCATGACATCGCAAAAGCTGCTGTGCGTAAATACGTTCGAGATCCTCAAACCGCCGAATATGTCGAACTTGTAATCGACAGTTTCGAGGGCAACAAAGGTATCGGGCTTGGATCGCAGATCAGTCAACTCGTGCAACTGACGGTTTTGAACGATATGGATCACTTCATTAAGGAACGTTTGAAGATCAAATATTATATCAGATATATGGACGATTTCGTGCTGATACATTCCGACAAAGAATATCTCAAATATTGTCGGGAACAGCTATCCGAATATATATCACGACTCGGATTCCGTTTCAACGATAAGACGTATATCCATCCGCTGAAACAAGGTATCATTTTCTTGAAATGGAAATTTGCCATTACAAATTCCGGCAAGGTGCTGATGCTTATGACGAAAGGAAAAGTTACCAAAGCAAAAAGGCATTTGCGGAAACTGTATACAAAAGAAATAAAAGGTGAAGTGCCGAAAGGCTCGACGCAAAACAGTTTTTGTGCTTGGATTGCAAATGCCAAACGCGGAAACACATACAAGATAAGACAGGCGATGAACGACTATTACTATAATTTGACTCACGGAGGTCTAAATGTCAATAGAAAACTATAAAAAACAAAAGCGGCTTGAATTTGCCGCATCCTCAATCGAAAGCCTTTCCCTCACGAATGAGATCGCGTTTGTCGTGCTTGCGGAAAACGGCTCAATCGACGCTGTGACCGCAGGCGAACACAGTGAAGTTTTTCCCGCATGGGAAGTTGGTATCGAATATACCGCAGGCAATATACGCAGATATAATGACAATCTGTATAAGTGTCTGCAAGCACATACATCACAAGAATATGGATGGGACGAGGTGACTGAGAAGTGAAAGTAACTGACATAATCATCCTCATTGCATCTATCCTCTCTGCGCTCGGTGTCATATACGGAGCAATAAAGGTAGTATGCGGCAAAATTGTAGAAAAGGTGCTTGAAGATTTAACAAGTAGAATTGAAGCATTAGATACTCGAAGTTGCCGTACACGCTTGATTGACTTTTTGCATGATGTTGAAAACGGCAAAGAGATGGATGAAGTGCAAGTCAAATTTGCATATGAAACATATGACTACTACATAAACACTCTCCATAAAAACTCGTACGTAAGAGACAAGTGGGAGAAAGTTATGGGACAAAATCCTGAAAGGAAGTGATAGCGTGAAAATTGACTGGAACAGAGTTAAACGAACTGCAATCCAAGCGGCAATCGGCGCGGCAATCATTTTGCTTGAAACCCTCGTGGCAGGATTTACTACGGAGACGCTCGTCAATGCCATCGAGCAGGCGGCATACACCGTTGCTATTGCCGTCTTGATGAATCTCGACAAGCAAACAAAGGAGTAAATTTATGATTAGTCCATACGAAGGCGGAAAATTTAAGGTAACGCAGGGCTTTAAGCTCGGTGAACATAATGGTCTTGATGTTGTCGGTCTGTCAACCAAGCGATTGGTAGCACTTGCTGACGGTGTTATATACCAGTCTCGTATGGTTGAGGACAAGAAAGACCTTACTTGGCAGTGGGGCAACTATGTCACTCTTAGAACTGATGATGGAGTGTATGTTATATATGCTCATCTGTCTAAACGACTTGTCAATAAGGGTGATAGAGTTCGTGCCGGAGATGTAATTGGTGTCGAAGGTAATACCGGTTACAGTTTCGGAGACCATTGTCATCTCGAAGTCAGAACACTCAATAACAGAGTAACAACTGATGTCAATTCAATTAAATACACTCAAATACCTAATAAGGAAGGTACATACGAAGTGAAAAGTAATGCTATAAAAATTATGCTTGATGCGGGTCATTATGGTAAATATAACCATTCAGCCGCATACGAACCGTATTGGGAGTCAGAAATGACTTGGAAACTCTGCAATCTTTTGGAATCAGAACTTAAAGCATATGGTTTTGAAGTATCTGCTACAAGAGCAGAACAGCAAAAAGACCTGCCCGTTTTCGACAGAGGTCGAAAAGCCGCAGGTTATGATATGTTTATTTCTCTTCATTCTAATGCAGTAGGTTCTGAAGCAAATGAGCGCATAGATCATCCTGTAGTATACAGATTGCAAGATGATATTGAAAAAGGCGAACCGTTCGCTCAGGAACTTTCTGATATGATTGCATCTCTTATGCAGACTAAAGAAAAGGGGCGCACGGGAACGAGAATCCAATCTAACGGAAATGAATACTATGGTGTACTGCGTGGGGCAAAATCAGTTGGGTGTCCTCACGCTTTTATTGTTGAACATAGTTTTCATACCGCAACCGCTCCCGCAAAATGGCTTTACAACGAAAATAATCTCGCTATTTTAGCGAGAGAAGAAGCGAAGTTAATCGCTAAATTCTATGAGAAAGAAGGACAAGAAATGACTGACATCGAAAAAGTAAGATTTGAAAAGCTGGAGAACGATGTTAAAGAACTTCAGAAGATGCTTAAGGTTTATCACTATTGGAAAGAACTTCCTAAGTGGGCGATAGCGCCTCTTTGGGCTCTGCATCAGGCTGGTGGATTTGCGGGTGTAGCGCCCGACGATCTTGGTCTTAATCAGATTAAAATGGAAGCGCTTGTATCGAATGCAGGCTTCCTTGAAAAGAAGGGACTGCTTACTTATCCTACTGAAGCCGAACTCAAAAGGCTCGGATTGCTTTAATCAAATATAGGAGACTCTACGGAGTCTCCTTGTTTTAACCCTTTTGTCAGTAATTCTGTCAGTAGTTTTTGGATAACAAGGGATAATTAGGGGTTACAGTTTGTGAAAATATAACAATATTTACACTTTTTGAATTGTATGTTATAATAAGCAAAAGAGCCATAAACCCAGTCACATCAAGGGTTTACAGCTCTTCGCGTTTGGAGGTGACACCCGGATTTGAACCGGGGAATAACGGTTTTGCAGACTCAAAGTTGTAGGTCGAATAAAACCGCATAAACACTAACCAAATTGTGTTTTTTTACTTCGACTGTCAGTAGTTTGTCAGTAGTTTATTTTCTTCGATTACTATATCTACTTGCTACCCACGCCCCGAGTGCAATCAGTATGACGACATACAACATTAATACTCCCGCCTTTCAACAATCAACAACCGCATTATATCACATCACACTTGCACTGTCAACCATCTTGTGAATATTAAATTTCTTTAGCTGTTTTATTAAATTTCTGTTATCCCTGCTTGACTTCTTATTGGTGTATGATACTATGATAACACTAATAAGAAGGGAGAATTTATGGCAGAAAAGAACGGTAAAAGAACAAGAAAATCAAATGGAGAAGGGAGTGTATGGTTCAATGAACAACGTGGAGTTTGGATGGCTGAAGTAACGTGGACTGATAAAACAAAACAGCGACACTCCAAACGCTTTTCCGATAAGTATCAAACGGGAGTTAAGGCTAAATTGAAAGATTTCAAAAAGCAACTCCTTCTCAATCAAGGGAATGCTAAAGAAGCGTCGGTTACATTCAAAGAGTATGCGATGTACTGGATGGAGAGTGCGCAAAAGAACAAACTCAAACCAACGAGTTATGCAAGAAAAATGGTAACTCTCAGACAGCAAGTCTTTCCATATATCGGGCTTGTGCCGATTGAAACATTGACAATCGACGATGTTCAAGGTCTCGTCAATAAGTTAGACAAAGAAGGTTTATCATACTCTACGGTCAAAAAGGCTTACGAAGCTGTAAATGGTTGTATGAAACGCTATGTGTTGTCAAATCGTTATCATTACAATCCCTGCATCGGCGTTGAACTTCCTATACAGAAACGAAAAGATGTTTCAAAAATCAAATATTTTGTAGGAGATGAAATTCTCAAAATCCAGCAAGGTGCAACTCGCACATATAAGAATGGCAAGCCTGTGTTCAGATATGGCTATCTCATCGTGGCATTTATGTATACAGGTTTGCGACTTGGCGAGATGCTCGCTTTGACTTGGGATGATGTAGATTTTGAGAATCGCACCGTTACAGTAAATAAGAGTGTCGTTCGTGCCGGCGAAGGATATGAAGAAGATGATATTAAGTATAAATTTATAGAACAGGATTCCACTAAAACCTCAAGCGGTACGCGAGTAGTACCATTGTGCGATATTGCTTTGGATGCATTCAGGCATCTGAAAGAGATGGAAGGTAACAGTCCTTACGTAGCATCTACGGCGAGCGGTAATCATCCCAACTATCATACCATAGATCATACCTTGAGAGCGGTATTGTTGTCGGAAGGTATAAGAGATGAAGAAAACCTGTGCGGAGTTCACGCATTAAGACATACATTCGCTTCGATGTTGTTTGCGAACGGATGTAGTGTTAAGGTAGTATCAGAACTGCTCGGTCATTCAAATACAAAGATAACAGAGGATATATATATTCACCTAATCCAAAGGCAGAAAGTTGCAGCGGTCGAAGAACTAAACAAGTACAGCATTCCGACGGTAGCTTAATAGGGTTAAAAAAGCAGGGCTTTTGCCCTGCTTTTTATTATGCGGTTACAGTTTGACCTTCCATTCTATCAAGCCACTGTTCAAGTTTGGTTTTCTCTACAAAAATGTTCTTGCCTATTTTGATACTGGGAAAACCGCTGATATGCATTATCTCATACGATCTTTTACGACCGCACTTGAATATCTTCTGAATGTCAACTGCATCGTACAATGTAACCATTACATCTTTCTGTTCCATTTATTCTCCTGTTATCTCATAAAGATGACAATGGCACCAACCCTTTTCTCCGCGTTCCATTTGTTCTTTGAAAGACTTACAAATACAAATGGTATCATCGCTCGGAGGTATCTGACAAGGGCAGTGTCTGTCGTTTTCTCTTATCTTCTGTCTTATTTTTTCTGCGTATTCAGTATTTGGGTTTACTCTTAACGTCATTATGTATTCTCCTTATTAAAGCATTTCGTACAGGTCTTTTCTCAGACGCTCTGTTTCTTCATCAATGTACTTCATAAGTCTTTCATTTCTATCGCTCTTGAACCACTTATCTTTGAATGCTTTAACTGCTTCTGTATAGTAATCTTTGCTTATATCTCCGCTCTCATACCACTCCAGTTCGTGAGCGAGATTTGCTATATCTTTAATAAGGTCATTAAGTTCTATGTCTTTCATCTGACCGCATAAGTTATCTTCTATGCTATAGCATACATAGTTATGACTTCCACCACTCATTGATTACTGCCCTCCTTAATCAATATAATCTAACTGCATATAAATGTCTGACGGTATATTAGATCTCCATACATAACTGTTCTTGGTTATATAGTTGTTGTATGTGCTTGCCGTCTTATTTGCTCTCATTTTAGCCTGTTCAGCCCAAGATTGTTTCTCTTCATTATTAGAACCCCTATATTGTTCGTATGTAAGTTTATCAGTATTATATGACGAAATCATTGAACGACAGGTATCCTCAACCATTTTCTTAGTTTTATAGTTCGTGTTATCATCTGCTTTCCAAACAGAGTGAAACCAATTATTCCATACCGTCCTTCCCGAAGGAGTAGCGGCAAAGAATAAGATTGCAAGAAAGCAAATAACCACAATGATACATAAAATTATAGATGTTTTACTCATTACTTGCCGCCTCCGATATTTACAATAGGATTTTCAATCTCAAACGGAATGTCTGAATAGAGATATTCGCCAGACCACTCTATATATTTACCATCGGTAGTAAAGAAGAATATACCATCATCATTTTCTCCATAGCTACCATCTACATCCGCCAACCATCTGTTGGTCATGTCGTTTTTTCTTTCATAGTATTCGCTGTCGGGAGTGAGAAAACTATTAAGACTTGTTACTTTGCCATCAACTACAAATCTCGCAACAGCAACATTACCTGTGAACAAAACTATGTATCCAAGCGGTCTTTCAACCTCACAAGGAAGTGACATTGCCCTTTCTCTCTGACCATTCACCCAGTATGTTCTACGGATAAGATTATATCGCTCAAGAGAGTATTCTATATCAGTAGGAGTAGGCTGATTGTTTTGAAGTTTACTGCCTGCTTCTATTGTTTTCTGTGTATCTGCTTCGCTCCCATTCATCTCGCACGAACAAAGTCCTATGCATATTACTAAAATCATTACTATCGCTATAATCTTTTTCATATTTTCTCCTTAAAATTATTTGTTTTGTTGGTATTTCTGTAATGCTTGTTCCGCTTCTTCACGGGCGAGGAACATACTTTTGCCGAACATCAAACCGTCAGCTCGGCTTGTTGTAAAAAAGAAATTGTCATCATAATGGATGAATAACACAACATCTTCTGTGATTTCGCCGTCGAGAATGATGTATACCGTTTCTCCCACTTGGCACGGCGGCACAAACACTCCGCCGTCTAACAGATAATCGGCAAGTGCTTCTATCGGGTCGACATCCAAATGCGGATGTATCGGTGTTTTAAGTATTTCAATCAATCTTTCGCGTTCTGTCATTGTTCATCTCTCCAATCTATCTTCTGTCCGCAATTTGGACAGTAATTCCATCTGATACCATATTCACCGTCTATAATAGACGGTTCATTACAAACTGGACAAAATATGTCGTGACTCGGTTTTCTCGGCGTCTGCTTTTTCATTGCATATATTGCCGATGCGTAAGCCGGGTACACGCTTCTACGCGCTTTCTGCGACTCTCTTTCAATGATTTTTACGACTTCGTTCATCGTCATTTTAATACTCACCTCTCGTTTTTTTCTATCCAACCCTTAGCGAAACATCTTCGCATTCTTTTAATCTATCTACAATTAAACTTTTATAGTCTTCATTTAATTCAACACCAATGGCGTTTCTATTATTCTTTAATGCAACCGCGAGAGTTGTGCCGCTTCCGGCAAACGGGTCAAGAACTACCCCCCCCTCGCGGCAACCCGCAAGAATCATGGGCATAACTAACTGTTCGGGGAAAGTGGCAAAATGAGCGCCCTTATATCCTTGGGTTGTTACGCTCCACACGTCTCTTTTATTTCTTTTGCCCTCAATAATACCAGATACGGCTTTCATGTTTCCATTTGTCTTTCCTTGCTGGCGCGAAGATCCTATCTGACTATCTATGTTTTGTTGTAGGCGCTTTATTGTAGATTCAGCAACAGGCTCAGCAATACTTATTGCATCAAAGTAATACTTTCGTGACTTAGAAAGCATAAATATATATTCGTGAGACTTAGTGCATCTATCTTTTACGCTTTCGGGCATAGGATTAGGCTTCGACCAAATAATATCTTGCCTCAAATACCAACCGTCATCGCGTAATGCAAACGCCAACATCCATGGAATGCCAATCAAATCTTTGGGCTTACACGATTGTGTGATTTTTAATTTGCCGCCCATCTCGTTATTATAGTTCCGACTTATGCTATTACCCTTACAAGGTCTTCCATCTTTCATTCGACCTTTTCCTGATCCAGCATAACTATCGCCTATTACCACCCATAGAGTTCCGTCTGGTTTTAATGTTCTCTTAACTTCACGAAACACTTCTACTAAACGAGATATGTATTCTTGTGGAAACTCTTCAAGCCCTATCTGTCCCTCCATACCATAATCTCGCAGATTATAATATGGAGGGGATGTAATACAACAGTCAACGCTCTCGTCGTCTATATTTTTCAATCCGTTCACGGCATCTGATATATATAAAGTACACTCTTTCAATCTTTCACCACCTATTATCTTAAAATCTCTTATAATTGTCTGTAAAAATTCACCGCAAATCCATTTGGATGGGTCGGATGAGTATTTGTTAGGGTAGAAAGTTAAATTGATTTCTACCCTATTTTTTCTTATGTATTACAATGTTCGGGTAAATTTGCTCTTACAAGTGCGGTAGCAACAGGAGGCGTTACGGCATTACCGCAACGCGCAACCTGTTTTGTTTTAGCGTATGTATTACCCTCATAGTCCTTGTCTATTATATAATCCGATGGAAAACCTTGTGCGTTAAACAACTCTCGCGGTTGCAACATCCTCATTTTAATATCTGTAATGATGTAGTCTTGTCCATTCACAGTCACAAGAGCAAATCTATCTTTGGTTGTTACAGTATCGAGCGGCTCGTTTACAGATTTTGCCGTGCCGGTTGAGAAATATTTGACGAGAAATGCTTGTACTTCTGCGTGATGTGCGCCACTACAAGAAATTGTAGTCAATGGTTTGTCAACAGGTTGTCCATCCATATTATTACGCATTGTCAATATATGTGCGGCTACCAAGTTGTCAGGATTATCTACATCTGTGTTGCTTGTCTCAACATTATCATCTTCATCAGTATGAACATATTTCTTCATAAGATTAGCTACTGATAAAGCATACCTCGGACTGGTATCTATGGTCATAAGCGGCTCAGTAAGCTCCTGTCCCCGCACCTCGTCCTTTGTAGTCTCGCTATGATATTGAATAAGAGTAGGAGCAACTACATAATGACTTGCAACAGCCGTTATTGTGGAGAGCGGTCTGTCTATGCTCTCGGGACAATTATCGAATTTATAATTAACAATGAAAGGCTCAGGATTATCAATTACAAACTTCTTGATACCTTTTGCTATCCTTCGTAAAGTCTTTTCTGCGAGAGGTTTCTCTCTTTCAAATATGCTTTGAGCAGGAATACTCCAATCAATACATTCTGCTACAGTATGATATGGTTGCATTTCTCCAGATTTTACTTCTTCACTTTCTTTAGGTGCGTGTGTCGGTTTTGCCCATACGATAGGTTTACCATCACAACGAGCTATCATATAAAACCTTTTGCGTGATGTAGGCGCTCCGTAGTCACACGACATAAGTTCTCTATATTCGATTTTATATCCTAATCCTTTGGAGAGAATATCTGCCTGTTCACTATCAGCATCAATCTTGAGAGCCTTGCAACACTCAATAAATGCGGGATGTTCTTTACTTAATCCATTTGACAAGATACTAATAAAGCCATTGAATGTCTCTCCTATACGGGATTTGATTGGTTTATTATCATCTCCGAGAGGACACCAAGTCTGTATTTCCGGAACATTTTCAAGCATTATTACTCTTGGTCTTACAAGTAAAGCCCATTTAACTGATACCCAAGCAAGACCACGGATGTTTTTATCTACCGGTTTGCCGCCCTTTGCACGAGAGAAGTGTTTACAATCAGGTGAAAACCAAGCCAATGCAACAGAATTGCCGTCGCAGGCTTCTATAGGGTCAACTTCCCATACATCTTCACAATAATGTTTACTATCGGGATGATTTGCTTTGTGCATTGCAATAGCATCGGGGTCGTGATTAATTGCAATATCTACATTGCGACCAATAGCTATTTCAATACCAGTTGATGCGCCTCCGCCTCCCGCAAAATTATCTACAAACAGTTCTCGCAATATTATCTCCCGCTACTACCGAATCCACCATCACCGCGTTCAGTCTCGTCAAGTTCATCAACCATAACAGGAACAAAATCCATATACGGCATAATAACAAGTTGAGCAATACGATCTTCATCTTCTATGTATTTGGGCATATCTGTATCATTATGAAGAGGTACTGAAACCTCTCCACGGTAGTCTGCGTCAATTACACCGACACAGTTGGCTGGGCGAAGTCCTGCTTTAGTAGCAAGTCCACTTCTTGCAAATATTGCTCCAAAATATCCTTCAGGTATCTGCATTGCCCAACCGGTTCTTATCATTACTGTCTGATGAGGCGGTATCATAATATGATCTACATTAGGTTCCATTGCAGCATAAATATCATATCCTGCCGCATACTTACTTCCTCTTTTAGGAAGAACTGCTTCTTTCCAAAGTCTCTTAAATTTTACTTCAACACTCATTGTGTATCTCCTTATCTTTAGTTGTGAATAAGATTTGGTCGTCTTGTTTTATTATCCATTTACGTGCTTCATTTTCATCTCTCCATCCAATGTTTTTAGGTTGAACTCCACACGAATCGATAATTGTCTGACGCATTTTTTCGATTAATTTATCTTCGTTAATCAATAATCTGTTCCTTTTTTATATATGTGTTGGTTGCTCGAAGCGAGAATAATTCCGTATTCGGTATGACTAATATCCCCTTCGATATATCTACCCGCTTTGATGTAATCAAAATATTCAGGACTGTCAATAGAAGTGAAACTTGACCCCGTATAAAGCATCGTAGTCAATCCTTGTTTTCTTGCTTCTATTGCCAACTCTCTTGCTTCATCTATCTGTAACGACCATTCAAGTCCACCAAATATAATCCCTTTATTGAATGGGTTGGATTTGATACGTCTTATGATATCTTCGGCACTTGATGTTTGTGTCGGAAGTCCCTTCAAGTGCTGATTGAAGCAACCCTTACAATTATTGTTGCATCCGCAGGCGACTATCAGAGCCCCGCAGAACGGGGCATCCTCAAGTCGTTCACTTATAATCTTTTTGTAATGTATCAAAGGTCGAGGTCGGGCTGACTTAACTGATTGCGTTCTTCAAATTCAGCTCTTTTACCTTCGTTGTAATCATCGACACATCTGATATATCCTGTAATTCTTTGATACTTTTTAAGTCTTGCTCCGCAAATCGGACACTCGTCTACGGCTTCTGCAACATATCCGTGCTCGGGACAAAGTCTGCTTATGGGAGAAAGACTAATATACGGGACGCGATACTCTTTACAAACGGTTTCTACGATTTGCTTTGCCGCTTCTCCGCTGATTGCTGAGTTCAGCATTATATGTATAACCGTGCCACCCGTGAAGAGTATCTGTAAATCATCCTGATGATCAAATACTTGTTTCAGACCTTTGATTTTATTTACAGGAATATGACAGCTGTTTGTATAGTACGGAGCAGATTCCGTTCCTCTTGTTATGATATCGGGATAAACTTTCTTATCTTTAAGAGCGAGTCTGTACGCGGTAGATTCAGCGGGAGTTGCCTCGTAGTTGTACATATTGCCGGTTTCCTGCTGATACTGAAGCAGTTTTTCTCTTATGTGATTACTTACTTCAATACAAAACTCTTTACCCTCATCGCTGAGAATGTCCCAATCACCGTCCGAGAAGTTTTCACACATCTCATTCATTCCTACGACACCGATTGTAGAGAAATGATTTCTGATCGTGCCGACGTAAGTACAGAATGCGGGAATCAGATTAGTATCAACCACATTTTCCTGAAGCCACTTTCTCTTCATTTCAAGACTATCTTTAGCAAGGTCAAGAAGTCTATCAAGCTCTTGATAAAATCCGTCTTTATTGTTTTTATTGAGATATGCGATACGGGGAAGATTTATTGTTACTACTCCTATTGAACCCGTACTGTCTCCCGACCCGAAGAGTCCGCCATTTCTCTTTTTGAGCTCACCTAAATCTAATCTAAGGCGACAGTTATGAGTAACAACGCCATTTGCCAAAGTAAAAACAGGTTCAACATCATCGAGTACCTCAAGGCAATATGATGTTGATGAAGAGTTATGCTTACAATAATTGATACTCTTTATTTTTACCCACATATACCCATCATCTATAATATAAACATCACCATATGTTTTCTGATTTTCACGGGGCGTATAGTATCTGATGGTATAACACGTATTAGTACCAAGTCGTCCATCTCTATCATCGCTGCTAATAGTAGCAACCATTCCCATTGTTGCAAGAAGAGCGACTAAACTATCTTTCATCTTTTCAGATGACGTGTAGATTCGGTTAGAATTTCCTCCGTCGGTCTTGTACAAACCTTCGACTATACCCATTCTAAATTCAAGTGACTGTGTAAATGCTAATGGGTCAAGACGTTTTTCCAACGCATTGGTACCAATGACAAATTGCTCTATCAAACCTCTAATATAAGGTGATTTCACACGAATATTACAACAACTCTGTTTTCCACTAATCGAGGACGTGTAATCTGTTCGCTTAACAGTTGCCCCAAAATGTTTTGGAGTGTACTCATATAAAAAATCTATCAAATCAGATTTTTTGCCATCATTTAATGAGTATACAATCGTATTTTCGCCATTATAACTGCCGTCTCCTAAGAACATACCAACAAGTATTCCGTCTTCTCTTGTTAAATTGTCTGTCTGGCAAAACTTATTTAATGAGAAAGGCAGATAGTCGTCTGTTGTTAAATCCTTTGTTTGAATATAATCTTTACCATACACTTTATTTAAATGGTTAGCTGTTGTTTTTATTTTTGTGCCGTTCACAAGTGTAATTTCATACTCTACGGGAATGTTAAACTTATTAATCCTACAATTTACTTCTTGTCCATTAGAAATTGTTTTGATCGTGGATATACCATCTCTTATATGATCATGATAAGCCGATTTAATATCACTAATACAATATTTTTGTTGTCTGTCCGAATAAACAAATATCTCCGTAGATCCCGCCAAAGGACACATACTTCTTACATCTTCGGGATTCATATCGCTGTTGAGGAAATTTGCGAAATACGGATATCCATATTTTCCTGCCATCTTCCACATCAGTTCGTTGTTCGGATTATCAAAATCAAATCTATCGTGTATGTTGTATGTAAGTATAGGATATGCAAATCCTTTGCCCTGAGCATCACCGTTCAGCATCAGCTCACAAAGCACTTTATTTATCATATCCATTTCTGCCTGACAATCTTTGTATATAAAGTCTTGAGGCTCACCCCCGATAATTACAGGTTCGTTAAGGAGATCTCTTGGAGGTGTAACATCAAGAGTTAAATTTGAAAATGCAGGTTCCGCTCCCATACGAGAATTTGAATTTATACTGTATATAAAATTCTGAAGGCTCTGTTTTACTTCTTTATAGGTAAGTCCGTCCTGCTTTACAAACGGAGCAAGAAGTGTATCAAAAGATGAGAATGCCACTGCCGTGGCTATCCTATATTTCTATAGGCACTGACTATTTTTTACCTTATTAAAGGCATACCTCTTTCGGAATGCGTACCAATAGCATTCCTACTCTGCTTCGCGCAGATAGTCGATACAGGCTTCATTTAACAATGATTCCCACGAGATTACCATATCCGTTAAGACTTAGGCTTCCTCGTTAGCTTGCATATGCAAACCCCTTTGGTTAAAGGAAAAGGTATGAAAGGGCACAGTTTTCACTTACCCGCGATTTCGTTCTGATAAATTGTTATGATATTTGAGAGTTGATTCAAAACGGAATCAAAATGCTTTGCCGGTGCCGATACAGGAATATTACTTAATCCTTGTATTCCCATCATCAATACATTCTTTAATGAATACCCACAGCAGTAAAGCGAGAGCGTTGAAAGGTCGTGAATATGCATTGCACCGTCCACATACTCTTTTGCGATTTCGGGAGTATATACTTCTCTCAACCAATAATCTTTAGCGACTTCTCCAGCCATATATTTTTGTAATCCACCATATGAAAACGGTGAATTTGAATTTTCTTTAACTCTCCAATCTGATTTTCTCAGATATTCTTCTACTATCGTCTTACTGTTTTTCAATGTCGTTACCCTCTGTCTCTATGTATTCTTTCAATGCTGCCGTAGTATAGACTTCTTCATCTATAATAGCGAACGGAACCTCTGTGATACCAAGAGGTTCCGCCATCTCCATTACCTTACTGAATCTATCTACTACTTCATACGGCATATTTTTCTTTTTAAGCATTGCTTCTACCTGATTACATACAGGACAATGCGTACTATATAAAGTAATCATTTATTTTCTCCTTTTGTATATTCCAAAACCTCTTTGTTTGCAATATACACATCCTTCATCTTTAATACCATTTTCACATAAGCGACAGGCATCATTATCCTTCGTTCCATACCAAGGACATCTTTCGTCGTTGAAAGCAAGAATGAATGAGTAGAAATTGAAGACCGCGTCACTTAGTACTTCATTTTTAATGATTATGTCAGCCGATTCTCTCGCCTTATAAAAGACTACTTTGTCGTGTTCAACTCTTCTAATTACATCTACACAAGAATCTCCACGCAAACTCATTCTCATCATTCTTGTTTTTTCATCAACATCAATATATACCACAACTGGGTGTCTCTTTCCTTTATATGTTTTCATAAAATAATCCACGCCCGATGGGTCAATAATGTATAAGTCTGCATCGTCCGCCTGTTCCTGCGTGCAGGCGTATCTGTGTCCGTCAAACACTGTAAACGCACATATATTCTCAAGTTTATCAAACTCTTCTTCGCTTATGAAAATATGCGTATCTTCATTATCATATCTTTTAGGACGTGTCGTATACGATTTGAGAACTTTAAGTCCGTACTTGTCCGAAAGTTCTTTTGCAATCGTATCTTTACCGCTTCCTGATTCGCCCATTACAAGAAAGATATTCTTTTGCTTTATACCTCTCTCACATCTTGCCCCAAGCCATTCAACTATCTTTTTTCTTGAAATTTCAAGACCTCTGTCAATTATTTCGTCGGCTAAATCAAAGTCGCTCAGTGACTGCAAATATTCTCTATTTGTCATTCAATCACCATCCGAATATTTTACTTAACAGAAACATTACGCATCCGATGATGACCATAACAAATCCGCCGTAAGCCCATCTATATGCTCGAACATAATTACATTTATAGATAAATACGATGCTTGACAATTCAATAATTAATCCAATCGTTGCTGCGATTAATGCAAATAATCTCATCATTCTTCAACCTCGCTTTCTCCGGCTATGTCCTTATAATACGGAAGTGTATCCACCCACTTACAGAATTCTCTCCACTCATCGAGCTTATGGTCTTTACGTCTGCCATTCCTATTCATATTCGCAAGAACTTCATAGTTGAGAGTAACGGTACGCTTCTGATTATAACTACACGGCAAAAGCTGAATCATTTGCCACCAGTATTTTTTATCTTTGGTTTCATTAAATTTATCTCTGTAAAAATTTAATGCTATGATAGTTGATTCCAGATTAATCTCTGATATAACATCTCCCCACTCGACATCTTCGTCGCTTTCCGTAATCAGATGTTCGTGGCTGAAATCATCGATTGTAAATTCTTTTGTATGTATTTTGTGCATTTTGCTACACGAATTTGCCACTGTTCCAACCTTATAAGTGTCGTATTCAGAAAACCAATACATAGGCGCCGTAATATCACAAGATACATTAATCATTCTCATAAACTTACGATGATCAGAACCCGCCTTAAAAAGATTCTGCATAAGTTTCAAATCATTTTCTCCGAGAAAGAACTGAAACTTTGCTGTATTTAATGTTTCAGGGTCTTCTATATGAGTCCAATAACTATCTGATTTATCCCACGAGTTCATCGGATTTCTCATTCCTCTTATTGCGGCATCCCATCCGCTTACTTCAACATTTTCAATCTTTATCATAAATACTCCTTATTTATAAACATCTCGATAACTTGTAATTGAATACGCTTCTTCTTTGGAATTGACATACACATCAATAGTGTTATATGAACATCCACAATCTACTACTCTAAGCGAGCCGATTCCTGATACTGTAATATAATCTCCGTAGTTAATACCAAGCTCTTTTCTACGAGTATTATTCATTGCACAAGTTTGAAACGCCGACATTGCCATCCCGCTCGCAGAAACCTGTCCTACATCTCCTTCACCCGCATAATAACCTGTTATTTTGAAATTTCCAATATAACCATTCTTACTTTCAGATTGAGTTGTTTCTTCTACAACTTTTTCGGTAACGGGAGCGGTCATCGGTGTTTCCATTTCTATTGTTTTCGTTGTTTCAACAGCAACAGTTACCAGCGGAGCGGTTTCAATACTCTGTTCTTTCGCAGTCTTTGATGCTATCTTTTGAGTTGTCTCTATAGGTTTCTCATCTGTTTGTGCCTCTGTTTCCGTAATTGATTCTGTGGTTCCTTCCGTATCAAAATGAATCAATATAGTTTCAACCGTTTTTTCAGGGGTTGTAGTAGTTTCGGTTTCTGCTATAATATATGTATCTATTTCTGCATTATCTGATATTTTACGGTACTGAAAAATTACCGTTATAATTAATGCCGTGAGTGCTACTACTTCTACCGCAAGTATCACTAATAGTTTCTTTTGCTTTGCATCTAACTTAATAATATAATCACCATCCTTAAAATTAATTTCCTATGTCATAAGAGTAAAGTTGCCAATATCCTTTTGAGTCTTTAGCTACTACAGGATCAACAATCACATCTCCTACAGATATGGGTTTTGCATCGTAAAGTCTTGGAGCAATATCAAGAGAGGCAATCTTTCCACTTCCTATGCTTTTAGTTTTGACTTTGTACTTCCACACACCACCTCTGAACTTGTTATCAAGTTTATACTGTTCCAATACAAGGAGTTTTTTTCTGTCTTCTTGTTTACCGGTTGTTAAATCTACGTAACCAAGATACTCTTTCTGATTGGCAGCCTTTGAACGGTAGTCGAGATCGCGGATGCTTTGAGCCGCAATCTCTTCTTCTATCATTCCGAGCAAACCTCTCATATCGAGTATGGTATATCGCTTGTTAACCTTCTTACCGTCCTTACTCTTATTGGATATGAACTGCTTGTCCGATGCAAGTTGCAGATATTCTTCGGGGAGTTTGCTTGGGTCGAGCTGAGAGAGCGTTCCGTTATTTAGCATTTGGAATATCTCATACATTGTTGAAAGTTCTCTGATGTTACCAAACTCGTTAAAGAAATCGATATTGATAAGTATCTGTGTTTGACGCGAATTTATAGAACTATCATTCATTCTGAGAAGTAAATCCATAAATGTTTTTGGAGCGTCTTCTGAATGAGCAATATCATACAGTTCATTTGCTACTGTTGAATTAAGATATTTAACATCGCTTATTCCTTTTGCTATTACACCTTTCTCTCTGTCGTATGCGTATTCGTCTCGTGAGACACCATATTTAGGAGGAGAGATTACGATACCATAATCCTGTGATAACTGGGTTCCGTTCGCAATATCTTCTTCTGAAGCGGCATTATTGAGGTAAGATGTAATGAGTTCGTATGGATGATAGTAGCGGAGCCAAGCACATATGTATCCGATCATACAATATGCGATAGCGTGAGAACGGTTGAACATATATGAAGAAGCATCTTCAATAATTTTGAGATATTCCTTTACTTCCTCTTCCGCCTGTTCTCTGGGACTGTCGGACTTACTGCAATAACCGTCAACAATTTGAGGCATATACTTTTCAAGGATATCCATTTTCTTCTTTGCAATTCCTCGTCTTACCGAGTCTGCCGTACTGCCTGAGAGACCGCATATCTTTTGAAGAAAAGCTATAACATCCTCTTGGAAGACAAGGTAAGAAAGGTTATCTTTAAGAAGTTCATCTATCATCGGTGACGGATTATGGTGAACCTTTCTGCTCATCAAATCATTTCTATAAGACGCTCCCGACGGTCGAGCCGCCGCTGTTACCAAAGCCATTTCATTGATTGAAGTGGGTTTGAGTTTTCGTAATAATGTAAATGCGAAATCACTCTCGAACTGGAAAATTCCAGTTGGATTTTTAAGCATATCTTCCCATACCGCCTGATCGTCCCAGTCTATCTCGTGAGATTTCGGATAATGACCACCAAACATTTCAAAAGCGTCTTTAATGATTTTAATGTTTGACAGTATAAGAAAGTCATACTTTACAAGACCCACATCATGACATTCATCCATATCAAGGAATAAGCAATAGTCTCCTTCTTTGTAGAAACTTCCGTATGTCTCTACAAGATCAATAGGACTTATTATCATTCCCGCCGGATGTATTGATTGGGATATTCTTGCTCCGTTCAGTCCATCGAAGTAATAGAATATGTCAGGGAAATTATTTCTTGCCGCATCGGGATTTGCAAGAAACTGTTCCTTAATCATATTGCATCTTTCATCATTGTATGGGTTTTCTTCTTTAGAGGCTTCGGGGTTTTTAGCACTCCATTTATCTCTTAACGCCCCACATATATCCCTTATCGTACCTGCGTCTTTTATGGTTCCAAATGAAGAAACCCGCGCCGTAGATTTTATGCCAAATCTACTTCTCATATATTCAAAAATTCTTGGTCTGTCTGTCTCTATCACATCAGTGTCTACGTCTGCCACTTCAACCCTGTCACTATTTGCGAAGCGTGCAAAATTTGTTTTCCATCGTTCAGGATTCAAATCAATAATGTCTGTTACATAAGCACACCTCGACCCACCAACAGAACCTCTTGCTGTCCCAGTTACTATATCGTTTTTGTGACACCACTCAATAAGTTCACTCATCGAGAGCATAAAACCAGACATACCAATCTTTTCAAATACTTCAAGCTCTTCTTCTACCGCAGAACGAAATCCCTCTTCCTGCTCTCTCGGTATGATCCCTTGTTTCAACTTCTCATCCAACATACTATATACACGCTCACGATACCTCTTCGTATCGTTTTCTGAGGAACCATAGAGAATCGGATACTTAATTGTTTTGTCAAGTTCAAACTCTTCAATCATATCTGCCATAACATTCGTATTGTTAATGGCTTCCCTATACACCTCTTCGGGAAGAGCGTCCTGAACTCTAAACATTTCCTCAAGTTCCTCTCTGGTCTTATAGGTTAGATCAAACGCATCCTCATCGCCATAGTTCTTATGCTTTCTTAAAAGCAATAATGCTCTGCACTCCGCTTTATAAGCATCTAATGAATGAGTATCAGTTCCTACAATTAAAGGCTTACCGTACTTCTTTGCAAGAGAAGCGAGATGTACGTTAAATGCTATTTGTTCGGGATGATTGTGCGGCTGAATCTCTAAAAAGTCATACCGCTTTATCAGTTTTTCATATACGGGATTATCTACATCCAATTTGTTTAGCGGAGATGCAAGACAGGCACTTGTTGTTATTACGTTATTTGAAAGTTTAAGAAACTCATCAAACGTAATGCGGTTATTGTAGTAGAAATGGTCGGGATCAAATGAACGACTGACAACTTCATTTATCTCTTTAACTCCTTCGTAGTTTCGAGCCAAAAGAACTGTATGGTAGTTGTCTCTCACCTTTTCTTCAAGACCGTGGGTCAGATATATTTCAACGCCGTGAATGTATTTAATACCTTTTTCATCACAGTATTGCTTCTTCTTGACCCATCCGCTTATCTTACCGTGCTCCGTAAACGCTATTGCTTTCTGTCCGAGTTCTACTGCTCGGTCTATGTATTGTGTATAGTCCGTTACACTATCAAGCAAACTGTAATCAGAGTGCAGATGATACGTTACATAGTTTTCTATTCTCCATACACCTCACTTTCTGCTTCATCAATCAGTCTGTAACTGATCAACGGCGTAGTATATTCATTTTTGTCCCACGAATACTGTCGGTCGTACTCTGCCTGAGTAGAATAGAATCTTCTGTCTACTTCATCGTAATACATCTCATATTCAGAAGTTCTTCCACCGAATCTATCTTTTATTACAGATATAACAACATCGTGTTTTACGGGCGGCTTGTTTACGCGCCCCTCCGAATAACCTTCTTTTTCACGCTTGGTTATTCTTCTAAGTCCAAACGCTCTATGAGCAAGATTTATAATATTGCTTGTGCCTGAAATCTGATACATACCTACGTTTTGGGTTGTATCTGCTTGCTTGTTTGGATGACACACGAGAATTACAACGACTTGATACTTTGTTGTAAACGCTATCAGTTCATTTATAAATTCTGTCTGTCTTTCATTTCTGTTCTCGTCCGACCCGCCGAGATCTATTGTCATAAGATTATCCAACAAGAACATTCTCGTTCCGTGTTTTCTTGTAGCGGACACCATAGATTCGAGTATGGATTTACTATCGTTTGGGAAGTCATCACGATAGAGAACAATTCTGTCACCATACTCGTTATCTATGGCTCGCTTTGCGTCGGGAGGAACACAATAGAATGTATCGTCTCCCGATGACTTTTCTATATGATTTCTTCTACCGGCAAACATATGAGTAAGCCAGTTCTTACTCATCCAGTCAGGTAACTCTCTACTGTAAATAAAACAGTTGTGACCTTGGTCTGCCGCGTTACAAATCAACGAGTATAGAAATGATGTTTTACCAGATGACGGATATCCCGAAACGATATTGAAACTTCCAAAGAACAACCTGTGGAGTTCCTTATCCATTTTTTCAAATCCAGTTTTGATACCATCTATTTCTGATATGTCCGTTTCGTGTATCGATTCAAATGTTTTGAGAGAAGGGACGGGAACAGATTCTGCATTAACTATCTTAGTCAGTAATGCCTGAGCTCCTGCTCTAACTAAAAATTCATTTGCGTCTTTTATGTATTTCCCTTCATACTCTACAGGTAAATCAACTACTTTACATCTCCACGAGCCGAGTCTTGGAATTACTTCGCTCCTAAATTTCTTTCCAGAATCATCATTATCGGGACAGATGATGATATCGTCAAACTGTTCAAGCCACTCAAAATTCTTTTCAATCCAATGAAGATTACCATCTCCAAAAGGAATAGATACGGAGTTAAGATATCCAGCTTCGACCGCAGCGGCACAGTCCAATTCTCCGCAGAAGATTGCAAGGGTCTGCGATGTATTGATGCGGTTCATATTGTAGAGGAGCGGAGTTGTGTCCGCACCTGCCTGACACCAGTTCTTTTGTTCTTTCTTGGACTTATCAATCTTGTGTGACGGTCTGTACTTTACCATTGTGAGAGTATCGTTCAAGTCGTAGTAATTGAATACAAGATTTCCTTGATCGTCCTGACCGATATGAAGATAATCCGCTGTTTTAGGAGATATATTTCTAAGTGCCAGATAATCATAAACCTTTTTGGGATTATCCACGCAAACATCTTTCGGATACTTGTATTCACGTTCTGTCTTAACGTGATGTTCTCCGAAAGCGTATGTGATATCCGCAAGCTCAAACAAACGCTTGACCGCTTCTATGTATGTAAGACCCTTCGACATCAAAACATCTATAATATCAAAGCTACGTCCACAGGCTCCAAAGCAGTGAGCGTCATTCTGCTTCGGATTATAAATAAAAGAAGCAGTGTCCTCTTGATGAAAAGGACATCTGCATTTTTTATTTCTTGCATCATAATCTTCGATTCCAAGTTCGCTCATCATAATGTCAAACATATTGTCTTTGAGTTTATCTTTTGCTTTCTTTATAAGATCTTTTTCGATTAGCAGTGCGCTCACCACCTTTCTTTATTCAGGAGCTTCATCTCCCCAGCAATCCCAACCTTCTGCATACTCTCTCGCAAATAGCTCTATGCGCGGAATACTTCCTAATAATGATACTATTCTTTCTCTAACTTCTGGAGGTTTTGCAGAGTGCCTACCTCTCGGGGATATGACAATCTGTTTTACATTCTTATGTATTCGTTTGGGAGAACCTTTTTTTGCAAACAAACATAGTTCGGCATTTCCGTTCGTCCAATGACCTAACCCGGAATAGATACCATTTCCAGAAGGATTTTGTTTTACCCAACAAAAGGCACAAGTTCTATATTCAAATCCCCAAGATTTTATAAGAGATAGTCCCTCAATTAGTTTCGGCATTGTTACCCACATAAACAGAGCACAATTATCGCTTGCTATCTCTCTTATGGGCAATCTGTACAACTCATCCATTGTCATTGTATTATAAGTACATCCTCCCATTTTAGGGTCATTATTCTTTGGATTTTCATATCTCCACGGAGGATCTGCATAAATTATGTCATATTTTTTATTCGTATTAAAAATATTAACTTTCAAATCTTCTTCTCTTTCTTCGATTCTCTGTACTCATCCAAACATTGTTCGAGGTAGCCAACCTCATCAAGAGTTAAATCCTCTTCGAGCATAAATGCGTTATTTCTATAATATCCGCACTGAGCCAACCATAAGTTGACGTACATAAGTATTCTTCCTACTGCGGAAACATCTTCAATTCCATCGAAATATATGTATTCGTCTGACATTGAATGGGTGCAACCCCATTCATCTGTCAACGAAAGGCTAATCTTAAATTTTCTTTCACTGTCCATTTTACTTTCTACCTCTTCTACTTTCATGATCTGCCGCCCACATTCCCAATGTAATCAGAAATATTACAAACACTTACTCACACCCTTATCAAATCAAGCTCAGACCACAACGCTTTAGGGTCTTTTGTATCTTCCTTAAAACAAACCAATGAAGGATACTTATTATGGAAGTCATCAAACTCAACAGTAAACACCGTATTCTCATTTGACAGTACAAACTCTTTAAGATCGCTTCTCATTTTGTCCCACGTTGTTCTGCGTTTGATGCGGTCAACGTCAATTTTTACTTTGTCTCCTTCTTTTAGGTACCGTCTCATTGACAGATTGTACAGCATTTTCATCGTTTCCAACGCCTGTTGCTTTTCTTCTGGCATTTGTCCTACTTGCTCTCTGTTTGGCTTTTTCATTTGTACTCTCCTTATAATCTTTTTCAAATTGTTCTTCAAGTTTCAGAGGATTTGTGCCTTTACCACATTTATTTCCCTCTGAATCATATATGAAGAACATATTTGTTTTCTTGCTTTTTGTCACATAGTATCTTACCGTACCATCTGAATTATAGAATGAAACGGATAGTAACTCTGTGGTTGGAATCTTAAACTTGATGTTCGTCACTCCTTACTTAGTATCTCAACTTTACTCCTTAAAATCATTTACTGTGATAAAATTGAAACAGGTCACAATCATTACTGAACGAACAGATGTTGTAACATTGAAATTCGTTGTAATTTTGTGCCCAATTCTCTGTTGTTTGTATTTTATTAATTGCATCTAAAGCCCACCGCTTTGCCTTTTCAAGTTCTTCTTCAGAATATTCCCGTTCTATGCGGGAGCCATTTCTGAAACTGTTAAGAATAAGAGCAGATGGCGTTTCATATAATTTTGTTATCGGTATGGAATACAGATACAACTGTTTAAAGTAATCATCAATTTCTTTACTCGCCTGCGTCTCTTTCTTTCTTGGACGTTTTGCCGGAGCTTTGAATGTTTTTGATTTATGATCAACTATATTCAATCCGCTCTCAGTTCGCTCTATCAAATCAACAAATCCGACAAACTTTTTACCTTCAATATCAAACTCGACTTTCTTCTCAACGCCAACAACTTCTTCGGGAACGTGATATTGTTTCCAATAATTAAGACCATCTGAAAAGTACGATGAACGTATCTTTTCATTGGGTGGTCTTGCATTTACACTATCAAAGAAATTTGAAATGTAGTATACTACAACGTCATCCTCTGACAGTTCTCCCGATTCGACCTTGCTATGTACGATATGATTGAATGTGCCGTACTGGGCGAAGAACTTATCTTCGCCCTTGCACTTTTCTATGTATGAAAGGTAGAACATATATGGGCACATTTCAAAGCACTTTAACTGGCTGTATGACCATACATAGTCTCGGTCTTTGAATATTAAACTATAATCCATTTATTAGAACGGAAGCTGATCATCGTTTGCTTCTTGTGTGGGAGCGGAATCAGTAGGTGCGACAGTATCAACTACACTATTCTTCTCTTTGTTTTCTCCTGATTTAGATTCTACAAATTCTACATCGTCCGCTTCAACATATATTGATGTGCGAGGATTGCCTTCTCTGTCAGTCCAAGAGTCTGACTTGAATTCTCCTCTTACACAAATAGCACTGCCTTTTCTGAAATATTTTGATACAAAATCAGCAGTTGATCTCCACGCCTTTACAGGAATAAAGTCTGCTTTCTGCTGACCTTCTCTTGCATAATTACGGTCAACCGCTACCGTGAAATATGCATTAGACGTGCCCTGAGAAGTTTGACTATATTCAGGGTCTTTTGTTAATCTACCGGCAATTACAGCCATGTTAAGACTTAAACTCATTATTTATTCTCCTTATATTTCTACTGTTATCCATTTCTTGTTTTTACAATACTTCCACTGTAAATCACTTCCAAAGACTCTCACTTCAACGTCTTCAACATTTTCCAACGATAGGATATGTTCTCTATATTGCTTTATTAAATCATCTGATCTTCCAGTGTATGTTTGTAATCTTCCTAACTCGTGGTCTATTTGTTCTACAGACCAATCGTAGTCACTTAAATTGGACTGCCTTATCAACTCTGCATTTTCTTTTTCAATTTCATTACGAGCTTCTTCGTAACTTAAGTAAATGTGCGAATACGGTAATGAATATGTGTCCGGAACTTGGTCTGATTTTGCAATAAGACGCCATCCGTATTTCCTGTCAATCTCTGATTCAATATTAGTTATTTTGTTTTGACTCGGAAGCACCAATCTCCCACTATCAATGCCGACTCTAATGTCGTCTGGATTATCAACTTTCAGGTCTGACACATCAATCATAACGTGATCAATCTTTGCCAACTCATAATCCCAACTCCAACCCTTAGGTAACTTACACCATTTTGTAGGAAATGGCTTGTCGTCGCAAACTACACCATTAACTGTCCAATTCTTTTTTATTTGATATTTATTAAATATTACAGTCTCCGGATACACATCAACAACTACTCCAAAATTGATGCAACGGGTTTTCGTAATATAATATATTATATCTCCACTACGAAGACTCCTTATTTTTTCGCGTCTTTCAATATCCATTACCGCTCCTTGTAATTTAATAATTGATTTCCCGGTTGAACTTTTCCAATTTTTCTAACAGTTCGTCGTCCTCAATGAAAAACATACCATCAAGCCCTTCTTCCGCCTTCATATACCTCTTGAAATTCTCAAACAACTGACCGAGCCGCCAATCGGGAACTGATTTCCAAGTTTCTCTCAATACATCTATTATTTTATCTATTCGATTAATGTCTCTCATTAATTGTCCTTCTTATCAAAATTATCTTTAAGTTTCTTTAACAGGCTTGCCGCAATAATCGGGTCTGTTACAAGAGCATAGTTCGCAGAGGGCTTACCGCTAACCTTAACTATAGACTTAACCGTTTCTATGATTGCTTCTTCATTATCAGATGTCTTTATTGCCTTGAGAAACTTATCAATTTCTTTAATAATGTCCTTCGCTGCGAGAGCATCCTGTTCTTTCTTATTTGCTTCCTGCTTTGCTTTCCACGCATCAGGATCATCATTGCTTGTAGATGCCTTAAAGAACTTCAGAAGAAAATATCTGTTTGAATATGTAAGAGCAGAGCCAAATGCCTGACTTGCATCTGCCTGAGAACCTACAAACATCCAATCAGCGTCATATGTTTCAGAGGGGTTATCAATGTTTACCCATTTATACACCATATCGCCATGCATAAGATATTCATGCGCCGTTTCTGTTGCAGTAAGCCCTGTGCTTTTGTTTATCACTTTCGTTTTTGAGTAGTCTACGGGGACACATACTAAAGACCCCCTTATTGTTGATGGGAAGTAATCCATATGATATTCATCCAGCGCAATAATTATCCTATTTAATATTTCTTCTTCTGGAACATATTTATACCCGTATCCGTCTTCTGTTTTTTGGAGTATCTCAACAATTTTTCTTATCTTTGCGAGTTTCTCAAATATATTCATCTCTTCGATTTTCTTCACTAAACCACCGTCCCTTCTTAGTCTATAGGATAATCTTCTAATACAGTTATACCTTCTGGCGTTTCGTCTCCAAATCTCACGCTCTCAATATGTGCACCTACCCTATAATCATTAATGATTAACATAACAGTATCGTTCGGAGGACACTGTTGCAATTTTTCTATCAGTTCACGCACCTTCACTTAATCACCTCACAGTCTCATAGGAATAACTTCACCCTGACTTCCGATTGTATAATCGGGAAAGTCTCTTTCAAAATCATCACGCAGTTTCGTGATTTCTTCGTGCAGTTTTACTACTGACGAAATCTTTTCTTGAATTACTCTTGCTCTTTCTTCCATATGTATTTTCCTTTCTTTATTTTACCATCGCCGTGCGGCGCAGTTTTCCTTTGTTTGCTAAGATGTATTCACTAAACCTATCCCAATTCAGCATCACTTGCGAATACACATCTATCTTTTCTTCCGCATCTTCCATCGGAGGGAAAGAAGAAATTACTATTTCGTGTTCACACTTACACCAAAAGTAGTACATTAAACTTGACTTGACATCTTTCAAAAACACTTCGTCGTTCTCTTTGTTTTTTCTTGCCGATGTTACACAATCGTTTCTAAAGAATCCGTGATTAAATATATTGTACTGGATTAATTTGCGTGAATTAAAATCAAATCGATATACATTCCATTCCATCTGCATTCATATCCTATCTTGTTTATTAATTCCTACTCTTTTAATATCTACGATTGTGGCGCCTTCGATTACACAGGCGGTCAATGTTCCATAACCCTCATAATTATAATAGACACACCCAGTATCAATACATAAATCTTTGCCGTAACGAGTAGGTTCTTTGTGCGGCGTGTGACCAAATATAATAGGTCTATCGTCGTTATCGTGCGGTCTTTCTAATATCATCCATCCTCTATCCCAAAGCACTCTATCATATCCATAATTATCCTTCCCCTCAAACCAATACCCACTGTGACAGAACTTGAAATATTCTGTTTCGTATCTTAAAGGAAGCCTGAATGCCCAATTCAATAGCGAATGTCTATCTGATATATCTACCGTCTGCAACTGCTCATTTGTTATATTTCCACCATTTCTAAACCAAATATCATTGTAATCTTCTCCAGAGCAATACCGCCTCATCATATCTTCGTGATTTCCCAAAAGAGCTACAACATTATTGGGATGTTTTTCCCGAAGCTGTTTAATTGCTGACATCGTCAGTAAAGGATGTTCGCCACGGTCGCACATATCTCCTAAAAATACTACCGTATCATTTTCAAAGTCAATATCACACTCTTTGATAAGGTCTGTCATTGTATAGTAGCAACCGTGAATGTCCCCGATTGCAATTATTCGTTTGTTCATTTTACCTCTTTTCATAAAGCAAACATGGTCTGTATCCGATTCTCTCCACACAGAAGCACTTTGTGTTTGTTGTATCAACATATCTCTCATCGTTATGGACATGACCGTAACAATTAAAGTATGGTAGTTTATCCCCTAAAATCAAGGGTGCATGGCTCATTAAATAAAAATGATCATAGACTATCGGAAATCTTGATACAGTATGAAATCCAGATTCTTTATAGAAATCCTCTTTCCAATCGTGATTTCCAAGTATCAATATCTTTTTCCCGTTTAGCCTTTCGATAATGCTCTTTATATAATCCTTATTACCAAGACCGAAATCTCCAAGATGAATCACAACGTCGTTCTTATTTACTGTGCTATTCCAGTTTTCAATAAGAGTTTCATCCATTTCTTCAACAGAAGAGAACGGTCTATTGCAATAATCTATAACATTTGCGTGCCCAAAATGTGTATCTGATATTGCAAATACTTTCATTCTATCACCCTCTTTATTCTTAAATATGACAATCCACCATTGTGATACGCCAGTTGTTTTCCTTTGCTTTTTGAAGAATTTGTTTTTCTATAAGTCTCCACCGAATATCATCATTTGCTGTTGCGGAAGAAACTCCAAACCACCCCATTTTACCGGGCTCAAGCCACTCGCCGTTCGGAAGGAGTGCTGCATAAAAAGTAAATCCAGAACATTCTTCTGCATAATCCTCTGCATCTTTATATCGCTCTGTATAATATTCTTTTTTATAGAAAGCATACTTTATGAGATTTTTATCTTCTTCAGTAACGGGGGTTTCTCCTTCGACATAAAGCTGCCAAAATCTAATGGCTTTTCTATATTGTTTTTCGTTACGATAGTCTATATCTACGTCTATCATATCGGCTTCATTATCAAATCCACCATCTATGAGTGGAACGCAATCAGAGAATCTGCCGCCTACTGTATACCAATCCCATTTTGCATTTGGGTTATTTCGCTCAAATACTGAACCATCGGGCTTTATGTCTTCTAAACTATAATACTTTGCCCCATAGGTATAACATTCTTCGTCAGTCCAATTTAATCTATCCGGAGACAAAGCGCGAACTTCGGTTATAAGTTCCTCTTTTGAAATATAATGCGGTACAATTAAATTTTCATCGTATGGTTCTAATAAATCCTCGTATGTCTGGCATCCATCCTGCTCGGTAAATACTGCAACTGCGTAATGACTCATATTTTTATTTCCTCCTCTTCATATCTTTCTATACAAAACTTATGTGTATAATCTTCATCATCTTTATCGGCATAAACCAACACTTCAAAGTTATCATTGTCGGTACTTATATCACCATTATCGTAATTCAATTTGCTTCTCACTATTGCTAAATCTTGAATCCACACTCCCTGTGATTCAATACCTATATATATTTCGCTCGGGTAAAGAGGATCTGCCGAACATTCCGCTACGAGCGAAGTATTATCATTAAGTTTTATCTTTATATGTTTCCGCTCCATATTATCTCCTTGATATTTTTATTATTTATATCCAACTTATCGTTGGCTTACCGTTATATTCTTTATCCCATAGGAACCAAGCGTACATTTTTGTTCCGCCATTTGTCGGTTTATCTTCTCCATAGGGATACATTGTTACGCGATCTGAGTGTATGTATACCGTCTTTAGATGGCTGTTTTCAAGCATCGCTTTTCGTTTAGTGCTTGATAAAAAGTATATATTCAACAACAAGCAACACTTTCTTTTTGAAATTCTTAATAAATCAGCCAGCATATCTTCTTTAGTCATGGCTCCGTATGGAGGATTTGTTATCACAAAATCGGCAACCGCATCATCGATGTCCACAATATCAACACCTTTTTTACCAGAAATATATGATTCGCACGATATATCTGACTGCATTATATTTTCAAATCCGTATTCAAATAGCACTTGAGATATTGCTCCGGCTCCGCAGCATGGTTCTAATACTGAGTCGTACTTACTAATTTCTCCGTCCATCAATAAGGCATCAAGAATTTTCCTTGATGCCCATTGGGGAGTTTCATAAAAATCGTATTGATCTTTTCTATTTCGTCCAACAATATTCATTTATTAGCTACCTCGTTATCAAACCAAATTTTTAACTCACACCTAAAATACCAAACAATAGTTCTGCTTTATATTTATAAGCAGAACGAATGTAATCGATATCTGATTGGCAATCTGCATACATCTTCTTCAATTCGCATAGCTTTATCTCATTGAGCGGCAAAATCTTGACTGGCTCAAAACAAGTTTCGCCATATCCCTTCGGTATGACTTTTCCGTCCATTGTAAATCTTTCGATTTCTCCGCCTTTATAGTAAGGTGGCAAATCGTATTTCCATATAGCCATCAATCTTGATTCCATAACAATCTCTCCTTATCAAATCGTACCTAATTATAAGCATCAAAAAAGGAACGACGAATCGTTCCTTTTTTGTTGTTATTAAATTTATGCGTATGTCTTTATCTCTTTATCTTTCGCTTCAAGCGCTCTTATTTTTGAAATATAAAGATTGTGATCTGTAATACCGCCGCGAGCCTTATTATTTAAATCGTATGAATTGAGCGTTGGTTCGAAATAATAGCCCGCTTTCTTTGCTCTCCTATCTACCTCTTTAAGCGATTTTACCCGAGGTACTCTTTCGATATACTGGTCTTTATTATCACAGCATTCACTATAAATATCTATACCGTTTCTCTGAAAATATATATCGCTATATTCTCTATTTACCCAAAACAATAAGTCCGCTTCGTTTCGATTTGACGCATACGCTTCATTTGCCTTAATGTCAAGAGCGTGTTTTAATACATAACCCGAAGCTAACGCTCCACCGTTTTTATACTTATTATGTCTTTCTATTCTTTTGCCTAATGCTTCCAGAGCAAGATAACCGAAAAATCCTATGCCCATTACTAATCCGGCAAATACTAATCCGCCCATTCTTCTTCAACCTCCACTCTTAATGCGTCAATAGTGTCATTAAACTTTCCTTCCATTTGGCTTAGATCAAGAAAATGATGATAGCAGTCCTGACACTCACAGACATATGCGACTCTATCTTCTTTTACATAATCAGTGTGCATTACATAGTGTGATCCACATAGGGGGCAATCCACTCCGGCAAGATTTACCGTGTCGGGTATACGTCTATACTCAGCATACATATTACCTATCCACCTAATCATCGGGTGCATTTTAGGCTTGGAAGTATATGTTATAGACCAAAATTTGCGTTTAGTGTCATAGGATTTTTGTTCCTCTTCTGTCATACTATCATAGCTTCTCGGTTTTGTTACCATATTCGGAAAGACATATTTGAAAAAGACCTTTCTTGCAACCGCTTTCCTTGCGAGCAAATAATCAAGAACGTCATTATTCTTCTGCTCCATTATCATAGCATTAAACTCTTCAATGGATAATTCGGAATCTACTATTTGTGTATTGCAATAACCGCATTTACCATAGTGATATGCGTCATACGGCAGAGGCACCCCTCCCACCTTTCCGGTGTCTACATAATAGAGCATACCGCATTCAGGACAATACTTAACCATATTCATTCAACCAACCTCCTCGTGTTGTCAAAGGGTATCCATATTGCTCCGCACCTAAAAGTCCGTAGACGCCAGTAAAATCAAGGGTCTACGGACTCAAAGTGCTTTTCTGTTGGATGTTTTTAGTGATTTTTTGTATATTTTGAGTTATCTATTATTCTTCGTAAAATACATCGCGCCATATTTTATACATAGGCATAACATAGTCTTCAAAATATGTTATGCTATTTTGTGAAAAATAATCTCTGTATACCTTTCGAGATGCTTGTTTAATGGTTAATCCACAATCTTCATATTTTTTAATCTCACAAAAAGTTCTGTCAGATTTTAATGAAATAAGATTTATTACACGACCTTGATGCGTCGAAACATACTGATTATATCTCAGTATCATCCAAGAGATAAGTGTTTTTGCAAATTTATCAGTTTTATGATTTCGTAATAGATACTCGCTTTCAACAAATACAGCATAACGAGTACGAGTATATGGCGTATAACACTTTGCGTTTAATACTTGATTTATTATTCTCATAAAGTGCTCCGGGATATTTACCAAACTGCCGTTTAGTTCTACTCCGTCACCCTTGACATCCGACCGCTTAATCTCGTAAATCTGATCAAATGAAAATCCATACCAATACAGTATAACTATGCAGGAAAGCATATCGAATATTGTAGTTATCTCATTATCATCAAATATTGCTGATGGTTTCATTCTTTTTGCATTATGCTTTTCTTTCATAATGCTTTCTATGACATCTTCAATATCCTTGTAATGAATAGTTTTGAAATCTACTATCTTTAACAGAATATTATTCGGATTAACAAACAATGGCACTTCATATGTCTTGCCGTCATATTCAGATATCCATTCATAAAAGTGATTGATTACAGTACAAAGATGAGATGTATACATATACGAAGCTACAGCAGCAACATTATCTTTTGCAAGCGAAAGTATATCGTCCTCTGTAATGTTTGTTATACCGCTTTTGCTATAATCACACATAGACTCAAAGACCGCTTCTGCACGAGAGAACTTTAATGCCTTAATATTATATCTCTCGGAGAATAATGCGAAATTATATTTATCCATAACGCACCTCCTTGCTTATGTATGATTATAGCAAATCAGGGCTTAATTGTCAAGCAACTACAAAGGAAGTATTGAACATATCATTCTTCTCGGATATACTTACTCTTGTTGCGCACAAATATGTATGTTTTCTTGCTTTTTCTTCGTCGCGTCCAACTGCATCAATAATAAAGAAATCGAGATTATCTTTTTTTGAGATACATACATACATATATGTTTTATCATACTCTAACATCGCAGTATATCCATATCGAAATTTCCACATTTCCTCCGCCATCTCTTTAAACTTAGGTAAATCCGTCCAATTTGTAAAGTCAAAAATGTCATCATCTTCATCTTCGCGGCGCGTATAAATTACATCTTTCGTTGAGAGTTTATACTTAATATCTCCAAATTTAACTAACATTTTTCTACCTCCATCTCATTACAAAAATCTAATGTTTCAATACCAGTTTTACCAAGCAAGAAGTCTGACACGAGTTTCCTTGTGACATCTAAAGTTTCTTGAGTTGCTCCAAGATATCTTTGTGTTATTCTCGCATCTGAGTGGTTGAGCAAATTTTGCACTATACTCGTGTCCGGCAGTGAAACGCCATACTTCTTACATACGACCTCTGCGATTGTAGCAAATGTCTTTCGCAGAGTGTGTGATCCAAGACAATTCTTTGATTCTATGTGCAACTCTCTACCTACATCAGATACGACTCTGTACACTTGAGTTTTTGATATAGGCATAAGACCGCACTTCGATTTACGAGATGTTACCAAGTAGCTTTCCGGCGTACTGGGAACGCAATCTTCATTTTCAAGATAGAGTTCAATCGCCTGTTTTGTGATTTCATTTATAAGGCAATTCTGAATCTTAGAGGTTTTCTGCTCATATATCTTGATTCTGTCTCGGATACATCTATTTTCAAAATCGTAAACATTGTACAATTTAAGCGATATAATATCAGACTCTCGGAATCCACACCCAATTCCAAGTATCCATATAAGGTAGTCACGATATCTTTGATTGCTCAAAAAGTAATCGTTTACTCTTTTGATTTCACTATAAGAATGGATATTTTCTTTTTTAGTTGCTATAGGCTTTCCGTCAGACTTTATTCCCGTCGCAAGTCTTCTTCTATCTTCTTCGGTTACTTCTCGTCTATGCTTGCGATGCTCTGACTTTGCTAATTGCTCTTTGAGTTCTTTATTTTCTTTAATCAGTTGCGCCAGCATCTGAAGATTGACCACTTCATTATCTATCTTAACGTCGGTTATCTCTCCAACATTATAATCCAACAACTCTTCCATTCCTTTCGTCAAAATTTCTGCGTTCTCTGCGGAGGATATTGACTATCTTCTCTCCTTGACGCATAGATAACAATTCGCCAAATGGCGATAATAAGAATACTTCTATTTCTTTTGTTTGAGCTTCACGTATGTATTCTCTGCGAATACTGTGTGCTCTACGGTAATCGTCTATTGCTTGTCTCAAAATAGCCTCAGCCAATGCGTCAAAGTCTCCCATATATACCTCCTGAAAACATTTGCGAACATTTGTTCGTGTTCTGTATTTTTATGATATAACTTAATATGTCCAATAAACAGTACATCTTCATTTATCCAAAACAAACACTGCACTTTTCTTTGACTTCGCTCATCTTTTGATTTCTTATCATTCCGAGCTTCTTAATCAATCTTTGTTGATCTACCACTCTTATTTGTTCACATAAGATTGTAGAATCCTTTTCCACGCCCTCACCGGGCGCGACAAGAACGTGTGTCGGTATAGACTTTTTCTTTTGCGAAGTTATGGGACACACGATTGTGGTGGGCGAATACTTATTGCCAACATCGTTCTGAACGATTACCACCGGGCGCGTCCCACCTTGTTCAGAACCATAGCCGTCGCTAAGGTCTGCCAGATAGATCTCACCCTGTTTTATCAATTAAATCAACCTTTCATCTTAAAATAATAAATCCTTAAAAGTCCTGAAAAAATCATCTATGCCTGAAATCTTATATTCATCATATCCGTACTTTTCACAGTATTGCGAAAGAAGCTCATTATACCTTCTTCTTGCTTCATTAAATTCCTTGAAAGCCTCATTGAGTTCAGCCTTGTATGTTTCTTTTTCAGCTTCCAGTTTTCTTTTTTCTTCTTCTCTCTTGCGAAGTTCCTCATTATACTTCTCTTCTGCAAGAAGACACTCTTCTTCTGTCTTAAAGTCTTTTCTTAAAATTTCACTTCTGTAAAGCATTGCACATCATCCTTTCTTTAATTGATATGTATAAGCATTCGCCCGACTGGTGCCGACGGCGGGATCCGAACCCACACAAATACTAATATGTATTTGCTTATCAGAAACACCGGCATATTACACGCTATTTATTTCCTCTGACGTGCTGAGGTGAGGTTTTTACGCGGTGGTCGGTTAACCTCTTAACGCCACTCGCTTTCTGGTGTCGGAGAAGGGATTTGAACCCTCACGATATTTCTATCATCGGATTTTAAGTCCGAAATGTCTGCCTATTCCATCACTCCGACATAAATAAACTGTTGACAACTCTTGAACGTTGTGCTATCATAATTTTAGCAACTTGTGAACACAAGTCAAGTAAAAGAACAGTCAACTTTTCAACAAGATTTTCTTGTGTTTTTGACTACTTTTTAATCAAATCTTAACAGCAAGGGATTAAGACTATGAGGAAAACTGTCGCTGAAATAATCGTTTCATTAAAGGAAATTAAGCATCATAAGGACTTGAACATCAATACCATTTATAATATGGTTATGAACGAAAGACCTGAAGATTGCCCTTCTATTTCAACAATACGAAGCATATTTCAAGAAGGCTCTGAATCTAAGAAGTTTGACTACGAGCAATCTATAAAGCCTATTGCCGCAGTTTTGCTTGGGGTGGACGCTCCTGTCGAAGAATACAATAAGAACGATGCGGAAACATACTTTCTCACTCAAGAAACATTCAAAGCAATCGTCCGCGAAAAGAACCTTGAGATAGAACGCAAGAACTCAATAATTGATATCTTAACTCAAGAAAAACAATATTTGATTCAAGAAGTTAAAGATGTTAAATCCGTAAGAGACCGTTTGCTATCGATAATCTCTAAAATTTCTGAAACTGATGGTAAGAGCCGAGACTGATGTCTCGGCTCTCTTAATGTATGCAGGAGGCTGTTGCATACATTTTTACTCCAGCATTCGCCCTCTTTCGAGTCTGCGTGCAAACAGATAGGTCGGATGTTACCTGACGTTTCTTGGGTATGAGTTACCACAACTCATAGGCTCCGGTGCATCACTGGAGGTTCTATATAAATCTCTGTGGCGAGAGTTATATACTGATTTACATTGACTGAAATCCGCAACACTATAAATTTTGGCGGGGATAGCGGGACTCGAACCCACAATACAACAGTCAAAGTGTTGTGTGTTGCCATTACACTATATCCCTATATCTCCCCCGCCATTGATTTTGGCTTTTATAAAGCCCTATCGGGGCTTTACTCAAGCCAAAATCAAAGCTAACCAGTTTCTGACTTCGTGTTTCATTCGCCGTTGGCGAATGACCTCGCGGAATAAAATTAGTAGGGAAATGTATACAAGAGTTTACCGGGGGAAATAAACTCTAACCAATAAATTGATTAAAGCCTTAATCGGAGGTGTCTTCCTGCTTTTTCACCTTCCTGAGAGAAGTGAGATTGTACTTCGAGCGCGGCACCAACATTGCGGGTTATGTACTTGGTTAGTTTTACCGTTTGCTCATCAGAGTAATAACCAGAGTCAGAGAATTCTGTATCCTTGCATCCGCATGAAACTTCGATTCTTCCTTACTGACCATTTCGTTTATCTCACTTCTTGTTACTTTAACCGTAGGCTAAAGTCTTTTCAAAAGAAAAGTATACGCTTTAATCGTTTGACCCATAACCTTGTATCTAAGGAGGCACAGATACGCCTAAAAGGGTCTCTCGCCGTGCGAGTTAAAGGTTTGCGATTGAAATCTTAATCGTTAAGGATACCTGTTGAGGATCCTCATTTGCTACCGTTTCGGGGATTTTAGCGAGTTCGAGATGATACAGCAGGCTTCCATCTTCTGAAAACTTAGAAGGTTATGTCCAATTTTTTGGGGACTCCTAATCCTCCCCGTTAGGGCTTGGCTTCAGCAATGGTCAGACGACGTGCACGCGTGCTGCCTGCTGCCGGGAGGCAGCCATATCTCGTTCTCACTTCGTGTTACTTCGTCCGTTGGACGAAGTGTGTTGATCAGACACTATACATTTCAATCGTTACGCTGTTAGTAATTCTTTACATACATCTTCAAATGACTTGTTAAACTGCAATGAGTACTTTTCTATGATCTTATCAATTTTTTCTCCTTCCACCATTTTATAGTATGAGATGTTTCCTTGAAGCTGCTGAATATCTTCAACACTCCACTTTTTGCCTTCTTCATAGTCGCTCATCATATTAAAGATATCGTTCATTAATCTCTTTTTCTTGACGTGACCAACCGTGATTTCATTATCTTTATTAAGCATCACTCCAAGAATCCAGTTTCTGCCCGCCGAAGAACCATAATGCGTCTTCTTAGGCTTTATCTCAAACGGAGCCTCAAACTGCTCGAGTATATTAGATATATCTTTTACCACAGAGGTAAACATAAAACTGAACTTTGAAGATATTTGCATATCGTCGGCGTATCTTGTATATACAAGCCTCGGATGATGCTCATTGCAATACTTATTAATTGCGTGGTCTATCGGAACCATAATTACATTTGTAATGAATGGAGACATAGGTGTGCCCTGCGGAAGTCCGCCATTCAAGAAGCACAACTCAAGAACATCATCAAGTAACTTTTCACAATTAGGATTCTCGAACAGCAGACAATAGGGATATATCATCGAAAGCTGCTTCATCACAAACTCCTTTGTGGTACTTCCGAAGAAGTTTGAAAAGTCTGTCTTAAGAAACCATCTTGACTGATTGTGCTGATGTCTTCTTACCGCATCTATTGTACTTCTGCCTTTTATGTATGCAAAGGCAGAGGTGTGATACTTACTTCCGAATGTTAACTCCATTATGTCTTTAAGTTCTCTAAGAGCCATTTTGAGTTCCTCTGCCGGAGCATCAATTTGTCTATACCCGCCGGTTGCTTTTGGAATCTTAAAAGAAGTATACAGAGACGCTCTATCCACTTCATATAAATACTTCCATCTATCATAAAATGATTGCAAAGCATCACACATACCTCCGACTGATACCGCTCTCATTTCTGCCATGTTAAGACTGTCTTTGCAAATTGTAACTGTATCCTTTGTAAGTGACGGGTCATAAAACTTTGCTGCTTTTCCAAAGAATACCGTATCAAAATCTAACTGTTGATAACGCTTCTGCGCGTACTGTGTAACATATATCATTTTATCCTCCTATTTGCAATTGCATACTTAATATATATGACCATCGCTTTGTCCATCTGAGTTTCTGTAGCACGGGCTGCTTGTGCACACACCACTTCTCAATTCGTCAAGGGTTTGTATCCATTAAGAACGATTTGAGCGGGGATTACCTTCCATAATCTTGGTTTCTCTGTGACAATTCTGAGTTCCACCGCAAGGTGGACTTTTAGCAACAGCCTCGAGAGATGTCTCCTCAGATATGGCGTTTCTCACTTCTTGTTACAATCACCGTAGGCGATTGCATATCTTTCGATATAATACTATGCAATTTTATTTTTATTTTTTTGTTTATGCAACTATTAAGTCGTAACCATAAATATCAAAATTCATCATTGATGTTGTTGATCTACCGCATATAAAATTCATAAAGTTTGCTATGCCCATTCCGGTTATTACTCTTACTGTTGGAGCAACGCCCATTTCTACATTACAAGCAGTAACCGGGGTCACATCGTGAGCTTCTTCGTGAGAGAAGTCCATTGTTGCTATAAGATTTTCTATCTGATCTAAACTCGACCAATCCGCAAAATAATGCTGAGCGTCAACGAGTCTTGTTCTAAAGTCAAATACACCCTTGATACTCTTATTTGCTTTATTCTTCTCACAAATCTCTCGTCGTAGGTCAATATTGTCTACACAAAGGAACACATATCCATTGAGACGCTGGCTTTCATACTTACCGAACACTTTCAAATCTCTTTTGATGTCGGGATTTATTCTGAGGAGCATATTCTCTACTGCTTCAGTTTTCTGCTTTCCGATGTCGTCTTGATAGAACATCTGATTTGCAAGATTATGAGCTTCAACCTTATCGAAGTCGTATATACTAATTTTTGTAAGCCCTAATCTTGCAAGATTTTCTGCTACTGCCGACCCGACACTTCCACATCCTATGACGTGGCATCTTGCAACTCCGCACGGATCAAAGAAATCTCTGCTTTTGATTAATGAAATCATTTATCTTCCCCTCCAATTCTTACTATGGAACCACACACTAAGATCGTCATCCCCATCATCATAGTCATAATTGCTATATGCTCCGTATGCGTAATTACTCTCATATCTTGATGAAGGCTCTTCCTGTTTTGCGTTTTTAGAATACACGCAACTCTTAATTTCTTCTTTTACTATGTTATGAGTATCTTCTACAAAATCTTCTACCGGAGTTCCATATCCATCTGATTCAATCCAGAATGCTATATCTTTATCCTCATATACGACATTGTTCTTCACATCATATATCTCAATCGAGCACTCATTTCTCTTATTCCATATTCCAAATATATAAAATCCCTCTTTAGACTCTTCGGTAAGGTCTTTTGTAGCATTTTCTCTATACTGACTATCAACCAATGACGGAGAGGTACTCATATCAACATGAGAATGACCATGCATACTTAAATGATTAAATGTATCGTCGTCAAGATTGTTTATCCACTCGCTATATTCGTTCTGATCGGATGTTACTGTTGTGCCCGTCACTTTATGGGGAAAACTAAGAATGTCATATATTCTGTAAGCGTTATCGCCTACCCGTTCGGCAAGACCGTGCCATTCAACTTCTGTACTATATTCCATTACAAGAGACATCATTTTACACCACGCGACCGGAGCAATACTCAAAGAACATTGAGCATCAAAGTGTACATTAGGCTTCTTAATAGTTATATCCTTTTCACCATATCTATACTTTCTTAGATACTTTTCTCCATCCTTAATCGTCTTATCCAAGATGCTCTTAATTTCTTCATCTGTCAATTTAATCTTCCTTGCCATTATCTATTTCCTCCTCAAAAACTTTATCAGGCGAGGTAAAACTTCCATCGTTTAGTCTAATACACTCTTTATACCAATATTCACCATCTATATGATACATAAGAGTCTCAACCACAGCCCCATCTCCCCAACTTATATTCTTTGTTGCTTGAACGCTCTGTTCTATTGCTACGTCATAATCGCCAACACTTAATGCCTCTTCCCAAATTTGACGATTATCTCCGGGGCACTGGAACTCGTATAGATGAGGATGTTTAATTGCATTTGGATGTTCGTACCATATATCCTTATATGGATATATAGCAGCTAAATCTCTAATCCCTAATGACGACTCTGCGAGAAATTGTCCATTGTCTTTCAAATACATCCATTCAAGCACTTTCCTTGCTCTTTCGGGGTACTCAGCGTTTTTAATAACACCCTCAAGTAAATCTTCATCAAAATACTCAATCGTATCCACTACTGAATACTTTATTTCACTCCCATCAATATTAATGAAATGAATGTTGTCGTGAGAATCGAAGATTTCAAGTAACGCAGTATCTTCTTCCAGCTTATGTGATTTGATATACATATACTCATCGTTGGCTTTTTTGCATTTTACCAAGCAATTCATATAGGTATTATATGCGGACATCTTATTGCGATTTTCATAATCCAGAGTCTCTTTAAGCCTTTCTACTTTGTTGTTGTATCCGGTCTTTGAAAAGTTAAGCAAAGCCATTCTTGCTCTTTCCTTATACCATTCACTCCCCATAAACACATCAGAAAACTTTTTCGCTATTAACTTTAATCTACTTCCGGTATCATTAGTTTCGGTGATAAAAGATTTGCAAAAAGCTCCGAGTTCATCATCTCCGCCTACATCTATGTTGAGTATTACGGGAAGCATAGCAACGAACCTTTCTTTTGCGAGCATAGATCTGCTATAAAATGCTATTTCATTTGTATCGTCAGATTTCAAAAGCAACCCATCGTAACCATTTGCCGTTTCAAATATATATTTGTGTACGATCTCATTGCTTTCTTTGATAGGCTTGAATCTGTCCGAAACAATATACGCATCATCCATAACATATACAGTGTTATTTATGGGACGACCAGAAGGAAAATCACGTACTATGCCCCAAGCATTTTCCTTATCAATTTCAAGACGCTTTGTTATTTGAAGATACGCAAGCATTATTTGTATATCAAAGCAAGGTCTTGAATAAGTCCATATTTCCCCTACAAGATCTCGCATATTTGATAAAACGCCCATTTTGAAATCATTCGAATTATAATTTGCCATTGCTATGCCTCCTTTTAGATTTCTCCAGCGCGGCTTATTTTGTCGCGCCGTCCGCCTTTACTACGCTTACAATTTTTGCCGATTCGGTAACTCCAAGTTCGGCAAATGTTTTATAAATCTCTTCTCCTCGAAGAGCCTTAGCATTCAGAGTCGTTACTCTACCTTCATGCTCTACTCCGTTTTCTTCCATAAAGTCAGCAACACTCATTGAATTGTCTACAATAGCGGTCTTTCTAATATTTGTGCCCTGAAGAGTAATCTGTACGTTCATAATAATCTCCTTAAAATTATGTAAATTATTTTTTTTATTTTTGTTTGTTGATGATTTTGTTTAACGGTACGCCACAGGTTTCATCAACCCCCGTCTGACTTTACTAAATCAGCAAAATTCGATGCTGCTTACAAATTCTGCCTTAGCAGTATTGATAGACTGAATCTCTGCCGCAGCAGTTTTTTCAATCTGAGCAACATATCCGGCAATCGAACCAATCGTTTCAGAGATACTCTTTACAATTTCATCTCTCTTACCCTCGCACTCAAAGTTGTACGAAGCGAATCCATTATCATTCGCACGGTCAAATGTCAGACCATACTTATTGAATCCGCCCCTTTTGTCGTAACTGATGCCAAATACTTCATTGCCATCTTCGTCCTTGAGCCTGAGAGCGTCGGGCTTGCACTTCTTGAGAAGTTCAATATCTTCTGCCTTGAGTGCGGAGGTGAGGATTACCACGTTTTCTACGATCTTTGTCTTCATACGAATAACCTTTCTGGGCTTTTGCCCCCTTAAAATATTTATGTAACGGCTTTTGCCTTACATTTATGTGTTTGTAGTTTTGCCGCTTTGATTGTAGTATATCATAGTTTTTTACCCTGTCAAGTAGGGGTAAATAAAAAAGTCGCAAAATATTTTTACGACTTAAAAAATTCTTCTATTGTTGCATCGCACCCTTCATATCCCCAATCTTCATCAGGGTCTATATCGAGATACGCATTGTTTATACTTTGCTCCAGCGGAAGTGGCTTATCTGTTATAAGAGTTCCCCAGTGATTAACCATTACCCAATTTGCTATCTGTACCGGATCACCCTGCTGGTCGTCATCATGACGAACCTCATACATATACAGTCCTTTTGGAATTGTGTTTCTGTCTCCGTTGTGTTTAGCAAACTAAACTTACTGCTTCACAGCGCCCGCGTTCGCCTTGGCTACTTGCGTTTGTTTGGCGCTCCACAGTCTAAAGGTGCAACGACACCTTAAGTCCATAGACTCTCTATTAGCCTACGTAACTTGATAAGTTAAGTGCTGCGTTAAAGTCTCTGTCTTCTGTATATCCGCATTCATTACATTTGAATGTTCTGTCACTTAATTTGAGATCGCTCTTTATGCAACCGCAGTTGTGACAGGTCTTACTCGATGGATAAAATCTATCTACTTGAATGAATTGAATACCATTCCATTCGCTCTTGTACTTTAACTGTCTTATCCATTCATATAAGCATTGTTCTTGTATTGCTTTTGATAAGTGTTTGTTCTTCATCATTCCACTTATGTTTAGGTCTTCCATTACTATCCGCGCGGGAAGTAGGGAGACTATTTTGTGAGTGGATTGATGTATGTAGTTAGAACGAATGTTACTAATGCGTGCGTATAGTTTCCTTAACTGTGCTTCTTGCTTTTCGATATTTCTCGTCTTTATGTATCGCTTGCCTTGTCGGTTCGCTTCATATTTGCGAGAGATGTCTTTTTGAAGATGTATTAACTTCTTACAGAGTGTCCTCATCTTCTTGCTTTTGTTGATATTATGAAACACTAACTTGTTATTGTTATACGCAACTATCGCACTATCTTTAACGCCTAAGTCTATACCCACACTACCACCATTCAGTTGCGGTGCTTGGTTTTCGCACTCTATACCAAATGACAATATCCATTTACCATTTGCATTTGTGATTCTTGGATTAGAGAATTTCTTTCCTTTTCCGAATGGAATATTGAAGTCGGTTTTGTATTTGACTTTACCGAGTTTTTGTATTTGAACAAATCGCTCATCTTTGAAATACAAGGTTTCTCTGATCGGGAAGTTTGGGTTGCTTCTCTTACGGGATTTGTATTTAGGAAATCCGCACTGTTTCTTAAAGAACGATTTGTATGTTGAGTCTAAATCTCTGCATATAATTTGTAGTGAACTATTGCTCACTTCATACAACCACTCGTGCTCGCCATCGTTCTTTAATGGTTTCAGTAGGTTTATCATATCAAAACCACTTAAGTGTTTCTCTCCTTGTTGATGAAGCTCTTCTTGCTTCGACAACATCCAATTCCAAATGTATCTACAACTACCAATGTGTTTCCGCATTAGTTGTTCTTGCTCCTTTGTTGGGTACAGCCTTAGTTTATATGACTTAATCATCGTTGCACCTCCTTTCTGTAACGTAATATGAAGCGACGATTATAAAATCGTCTACCATATTGCTCCGCACCTTTCCGCACATCATTTATGCCCGAAGCGTCGGGTGCTTTTGATGTGTAAATAAAAGTGTACATTTGGAGGTTTTGGGTTATTATTGTAAGTTTAGCTATTAAGGACGCTACTCCTTGCCGTGCTTTCGCACCTCTGGCTTTCACCAGAGCGCAGACTATATCTTCATCCTTTCGGATGCCTACCACTTCGGGTGCGCTTGCGCCCTACTCCCTCGCGGGATAGTCGTTGAACCTTCTCCTATTCGGAGCTTGGCTGCTGATTTACCATTGTTACAATGTTTAGGATTTAACCTTGCACTATCTCACAACTTTTTTCTACTTTCGTAACCGTTACGCTTGCACCTGTACGGTGCTTCGCTTTGGTATGTGAGCTTTAGGTATTCCCAGCATTTCAATAGGTTGTTTTTCTCACAGATTTCTCTACGAGCGAACTATAATGTAGATTGCTTGTCGTTAGCCGTTGGCTAACTCGCAATTACTTCTAATTCTCAGACAGGTAAACAGCATCGGATGATCCCTAACTGTTACCACTTCATACTTTTCTTTCATTGCATCGAATCTCATACTTACCTCCATAATTTAATCGAGTATCTGGTCTTCAATATACTGAACGCCAGCCTCGATGACTGTGCGATTAGGATACTTACTAAGCGCTACTGCATATAACAACGCGGGCGTTGTCTGATTAAGAACTTTGATTATCTTCACAGTGATACTTGCTCCCGCTCCGCTCTCGGCTTCATATATATGCTTAACATACAACTTTCTAAGCATTACTATTATCTGCTGAGAGTATGCTTTCGGAACATCGTGCCAGCCACACGCATCTATCGTATCGAATATCCAATCTACCGCTCCGATACCGTAGTTGTGAAGTGTGAGCTGTGCTGAACGGAGTCCTGCAAGATACGGTTCTTTCTTCTTATCTTTAGGAGTGAACACCTTATGCTTATCACATATCTCCTGAAGAGCAAGACTCTCTTTATCCTTGCCTATTACAAGGCTCTTGAACCGTGCCTTATTACTAAGCACGGTTGCGTGCCTGTTCTGTATAGCGAAGAGTATCGCTTCTTCTTCATAAGTAAGTGAAGTGTATATTTTACAATACATTTCTTCTTTCCCAATCATCTCTGCCGCCTTGGTGCGGTGCTGACCATTGACTACGTAGAACTTACCATCTCTATATGAGACAAGCACTTCATCGCATTTGTAGTCATCCCATTCAGCAGCAATCTTCCTGACGCGAGACATATCAAGTTCTCTCTGATAGTCCGCAGATGTGAGTAATACAATAGGAATATTTCCTCTGATTACTCCGTTTGACTTCGTAGCTCTCTTTATGACTGCTTCACACGCAATCTTATGAGTAAGCCTTTCATCTAATGTTACAGTTGCATCTTTTGTAAGTTCCATAATAGCCTCCTTAAATTATGGCAAAATTAAAGAGCCCTTTCGGACTCTTTTTTGTTTCAGATGTTTAGGTAATACGCTTTTGCATATCAGTATAACCAAGACATATCCTAATATTTATATCTGTTGTAGGATATATTGCAAACTGGTCTGCCAGAGATATCGCTGATAGAAACGCTTTCGATTGCGATATTGTGAGATCTATTCCAGATGTCTCTATTATGATATCCCAATCCCTTCCGAAGAATCCTGATTTAAGATCACACTCTACAACCTCGGCATCTTCATCGTTGCGTTTCAATATGTCAACGATAACCGCAATAGACTTTTCTACTTGTTCGACTCTCCGCGCGTCAAGAATATCTATACCTTCTTGATTAGGATATTCTCTGATGTACGCTAACAAGTCAGCGCCTAACACCGCATTAAGAAAAGCCTCGTTCATTTCCGGAGTATCGTATTCATCTTCCTCATACTCTTCAAATTCTTCATCGTCAATCATTTCCAAATCCTCCGATTTCCATCTCCTGATATATGCTGCCATAAGCAAATGCCAATCTTGCCACGCCTGTTTCGGCGGGAGCAATATGGATATTGTCTGCTTTTGTAAGTTCTGCAAGCAACTTGGGATAGTTATTTCCGGAGACAAACAACTCGTCAGGTATTTCAATCTCAAATGTAACTATCTCACTGTTGTAACGATTGCGTCTTATGCTATATGATACGGGCTCGCATTCATCATCAGCAATATCATTTGTTTCTATCAGGTTTATGATGTGTCTGATTGACTCCATCATTTCTCTGAATCGTGAGGGAATAAGTAGATATGGTATATCGCTTGTCGGGCTCATCGAAAGTTTGTCAAGAACTTCATCGTCTGTCATTGTGTCAATATTATTAATAATCATTTTACATCCTCCATTTTTCTTGTATTGTAACATATCAAACAGAAGATGTCAATTACGAACTATCAATAGGCGTTATCCTCCTTTTAAGAATTTTGAAAGATGCACTTCATTGGGATAAACTATTTCGCCATCACATTCAAGCATCCTGCCATTATAGTAAAAGTTGTGCCAGAAGTCTAATCTTTCTTCTCCATCACCGTACACGCCAAATATGACGTATGGAAATTGTTTACTTATGTCTATCATATCATCGTCGTGGTAGTACCACTTAATACAACCCTGACTGTATATGGAGTGATCTCCACAGGTGAATTCATAATTTGACTTTTCAGATATTGCTCTCATTATACGATTCATTATTTGTCTGTCTATATAATGATTGCCAAGAATAATTTCCTTATCCTTTTTTGCTCCGTCATCGAAGCATTCGATTTCATAGTATGTGTAGTAACTCATATTATTCTCCTTTCACTCCGAAAAACGCTTCTTCAAATGTGAATGTCGGAGTAACCAGTGACGATTCATCTCCTATCTCTGAATAATAGTAAGCGTCATGCGACTCAATATAATCTACATCTTGAGTTTTTGTAAGATAGTTATATTCATCAATATATATCCCGATAGGCACGCCGCCTACATCTTCGATATCTAAATGCGTAGGCAAATTTCCATCGCACCATTTCATGTATCTTAATTCTAATTTGAACATCAATTTTTTGTATTCTTCTTCAGAATAACATACAATGCTACTATGGAATTCTTTACATTTATTTATCACTTCATCTAATGTCATACGTCCTCCTAATAGTTCTGACCTATCACCGCAATCTTGTTTGACCATTTACACTTCCGTACAAACTTATTTGCAAGATACGGCGACGCGAATGTCTTTACAAATTCGCACCCGGTCTCTTTATTCAAACAATACACCTCACACATATCATCACCCATAGTATGTTCCTACCACATAACGCACACTGTTTCTATAGTCAAAATCTTCAGGCAAATACTTTGCTACATCTGACATCTTACACTCGTCAATCAAATCCTCCATACTATCGTATGCCGGAGTAAATAAAGTCGGGAAGTGAAGCGGGAGATAATATATAGGATCATCACTATATGTCGTGTATTCTTTATATGATGTATAACCTCTATCGTTTATATAAAGAGCTTCACCGCTGAATTGACTTATATAATCAAGCCCACATTTATCTGCAACCTCTTCTTCATATCCCGTTTGGTTATCATTCCAATCTTCTTCTGAATAATCAGTACATAACTTAGATGCTATTACTTGCATAGCGTCATCTTCAATTACCAAACCGTAATCTGCAACGCCATAATCTCTCATACTCATCTAATTCTTGCCCCCTCATAAAACAAGCTCTCTCTGCATTCATTTTTGTAGTTTTCTTCTGCTTCTTTTTTAGAAAAGTAGTAATACTGTTTAACACCTATCTGACCGTACACTACCCACGCTCCATGGTCATTCTTTTCCATAAAATATATATATCCTCTCGTTGTTGTCATTTAAACCTCCCTATATGAAAAATGTATTAATATCTGCATATTGATACCTTACGCCCAATGAATTTAATACATCGTCAATAAGTTCCTCGTATTGCCAATCCGATACAGTATCACAATATGAGGAAATAGCATCTTCGATTTGAGAATGCAGTTCTTTTCTTTTTGACGCTTCTTCGGGGCAGTCAATAATAGCAAATATTGCTATATCTGTACCTCTGCCATCTATATCAGAAAACAAAAACCTATTTATTTCCGGTATTGTTGTCATTTATGCTCCTTTCATACCCCAATCTTTTGTTCCCCACACCTTACGACAATAATGCGGCAACCGAGTATAGAAGTTACTCTTGAACATTTTTTGATGTGTAATTTCGTCACAATCATAGTAATGGTTACTCATATACTTGATTCCGCTGTCTGTCACCTCTTTAAGTTCTGCGTAGTTAGTTCCGTCGTGATGTGACGCTTCGATATATATGTGACCATTTTCATCATATATCTTAATGTAATCGCATCTATTCCAAAATTTATACAAGTCATCAAATTTATTGATATAACAACCTCCACGCATAGAACCGCGCCAAGTTCCTACCGTACCGCACAGCAAAAATCCATTCTTTGAATTATCAATAAAATTGCCAAACTCATAACAAAAATCATCCCAGTCGATTTCATTTTGATGATATGCCTCGTCAAAAACTAAGTCATTAGGCACATCATCCTCGGATTCCCATTTTGCTTCACGGCAACACGCCTTCGCTTCATCAAGTGTACTATATTCGTTTCCGCACACAGGACATACAAATGATTCAAGACCATCAAATGTAATCTGTTCATCTGTGTAGGCTTCATCTTCATAGCGATGATCCTCGTCTGCTTCGAACAGATATTCACGAGCGTAATCATAAGCATCCTTTCCGTGCTCATCATCTTCAAACAAGTAACTACTGAACAGTATCCTCTTCATCTTTTGCCTCCTCACAGAGTCTATGTATCTTGAGACTCTTTACAATCTTCAGAATCCATACAAGCCCCACAATAATATGGTATATCATGTTCTTCGCAATTAGGGTATCTCTCTTTGAATGCTTCTATTGTCTCGTCATCGTGCTGCTTGTATCCGCATATTCGACATACTAAAGCCATATCACTTCTCCTTAATCAGTTGTTTGGATGTAATACTTCATGTCATCGCCCTTAAGATTCTCCATACACCACTCATCCGCTTGTTTCCATAGATCATCATATAGTTTTGCGTATGTCTCATTGTATGGATCGTAATATTCCCATATCTTCCAATTCAAAACCATAACGAGTTCTGTCAGGTATTCAATATTATTTTTCCATTCGTTAAATGCCCTTTTATAAGTGTCTTTAATAGCATCCGCACCGAACATATCAGCAATCGAAAAGTCTTGATAAAATGTTGTTTTAGGTTTGTAACCAGTCATTTCTTCTATGTTCCAAATTTTCACTCTTTAATCTCCTATCAAATCAGACTCCCATTTACCTATCGCATTACCATTGATGTCAAATATGCGACCCTCTGTTTTTCCGCTTAAAACATCTTTACGTAAACATTCAAGTATTCGAGCTGTTTCTAAAACGCCTGCCTGAGGATACGAGGTATCTATATCATCAATAAATGCGGCATTGCTTGTGGAAAATTCAATTTTCATCATCGTTATTTTTCTCCTCAAACTATCTCATCACAGTTTATATGTAGCACAAACATAATCCCAAGAGGTTCCGAGGTGCGTAACCCCTAATATGTACAAATCAAGCCTTTCATCATACCATACAATCTCATCCGTGTGATGTATTAGCGCATAAGCGATGTGCTCATCAATGATAAAATATTGATAAACGTCTACATAGGTATCTTCCTTCTCATCATATTCTGTGCCACTCTCCAATTCCCAAGCATCGGAGTCTTTCACAATATTATTACAGATAATCATTGATTCATCATCTCTAAACAACTGAGAGTAGTTGCAGTTGATTATCTTACCGGAGCCAAACTCATAACGTATATCATCATCAAGCGTCATATTGACGCTCTTTCCGCACCGATGCCATATCAGCATATCTTTCTCAAATCCTCCGTTGTGATCAAGATACTCTCCGGTGAAATATCTTCCTTTTGGATCTCTATAAATTCTATCTTGAAACAAAAACATTACGCCGTCCTCCTTAATTTTTGGTGTAACTTGATTTTATCTCGTCCCAATGTACCTCACTTAATACCTAAAATGTATCGTTTTACGTTGTCTTCGCCTATCTCTTTAATGGCATTTTTGAGAGACTCTTTAGTAGCGAAATATATGTCTGCATACCTGTGACTCGTCCAAGATATGCATTTAGATCCATTTGAGTCATAGCTATAAGAGCACATCCAATGAAGATTGATTCCATCCCATTCGTTTTCTTCTTCGCCTGACTCAATAGACAGACGCTTCCACTTTGCTTTGACTTTGAGCTCTTCAACCTTTTCTTCAGCTTCTTCCTCGGTTTGAAAACAATTTCCTATTTCGTACGCTGCTATATCATATTTATGATTAGTCCAAGTGCCTAACCATACATCTCCTGCGTGATTCATCCGATAGTATGATTCACCTTCTCTTGGTCTCCACACTTTACTCTGAGGCTTATTAGCCTTTTCAATCAATGCTATAAGTGAAGTTCTCTCTTCTTCACTAAGATTTTCCATATTTACTGTAATGTTATCCATATTTCCTCCTTAATGTATATCTACAAATTCCTGAGAAGCAATAGCATCTCTTAAACTTCTTCTTATGTATGACACTTTCTTTATTGAAAGTCTGAAATCGTGATAAACTGCATACACTATCAGCGCCGGCGCGCCGCACACCATCTTAACTATCAGTTCACCGTAAGTCAATGACTCAAGATAGAACTTGACACTAAGTGATCTGATACAATGTATTACAAGCACTACATTCCACATTGTATACAAACACAATACAGTTCCAAGAAATTCACTCATCGTTATTCCTCCTTACGAATTACGTACAACCCAAGTGCCATCCGCAGCATCTACATACAGATGCAAACCGGTGCAAGATATTTCAATTTCTAAATCCTGATGCAAATGTAAATTCAAAGTATAAATCAACTTACGCATTGCATCATACGGTGTCTTTGCTAAATATAAGTGACGTTCTAAAGTGTCAAGATTCTTAACCCAATACGGTCTCATATCAGTCCTCCTGATTTTCTTTGTACTCTATGTATGCTTCTGCTACGGTTACGCCGTATTCATAAATATCTTCGCTATACATAACGCCGCTCCTTTCTGTAGTTTTGCTGCTTTGATTGTAGTATATCATAGTGTTTTGCTTTGTCAAGTAGGGGTAAATAAAAAAGACAGGAAATTTTCCTGTCTTTTAGTTATACGTTATTTGATTTAGTTGTTTGATAGTTCCGACGCAATCTCGTCACGCCGTTCATACTCCTTTCAGGATGATTATTCAGACTCCGGGCTTAAAGCGGTACCCGCATCGCTGACAAACATTTACCGGATTACCGCTACCTAAGAATCCCCAGAGTATCGAATATCCACGGTTGACTGTTGCAATAGATGATGACCCGCATTTTGGACATACAACTCTACTTGTTCTTGTTTTATAATCGTATCGTGACGAAGAAGATTCACCTACGAGCAACAGCCCGCATTTAGGGCAGGAGCTTGACGCTGTTTTGAAATTGCGCTTGCAATTTGAGCAATACTTTTTAGTAGCGATGGTTGATTCAAATGTAGGATTGCCGTGATACACAAAATCATCATCGTCATCATCTACTTCTTCCTCTTCTAAGTCTTCGGCATATTCTTCATATATCTCTTTCAAAATATTGTCAGGTATTTCGGTAAGTTTCTTTCCGCATCCGGGACAGAATGACTCAGCATCCTCAACAATTCTTACACAAGACTCACAAAATTTTACAGCCATACACCTCATCCTTTCAAGTTTGTTTTCATTATACGACACTCAACCTGTTTTGTCAAGTATATAATATAATGTAGGAAAATCGCTCTATTTTCAGCTTAAACGTCTCACGCAGTAAATACCCACGGAAAGCATTTAGATTGATTACAGAGTGAAATAGACAGGTCACAGTGAGAGGATTTAATCAAAGTATTCATTAGGTAAACAGATGTAATAACATTCCTCACATTTAACGTAACCATAACGCAACCTCCTTAATTTTTAGGTTTATAAACTATCTGTTCGGGCGATTGACGGAGGACAATTCCGTCCCGACTGCCGCAAGGCGGCAATGTAAGCCTTATTTATTCCTATCAACCATTACCATTATCCGTAACAGATAGCAATAAGCCCATAGTAAACCGCACCACTCGACGAAAAGGACGCAACTCGTGATGCGGTTCGTATAGGTTTATTGTAAGCAGTGACTATATATCATTTCAAGTCTTACGCCTTATGCGGACGCATTTCATCCAAGGCGTGCTGCTAAATATGTTATGTTATGTTTTCAGTTTATTTTCGGTGATACCTCACGCACTCCATAATAATGATGATCCATTGTTTTCAAGACTTCGCAGAAGTCTATACTGACCTCTTTAACCAATGACCCACGGAATGAGCCTAAAGGTATAACAAGAGTGGATTGTCATTGTACTTTATGTGTAAGGTATACACTTATCCGCCTTATGCAAGCCGCACTTACGCTTACGGATGCGTGTTGCCATACTCTACCCATTGACAACCACGGGACACTGTTATGGTGCGTATACACCTCACCCATCAGGCAGGATGAAGCCGGGCTCACACAAGGCGAGCAACAAGTAACACTATTCAGCCGACCGAAGTCGTTACCGTCTCACGCCGCGAGGAGGCAAGTGTTATTGTGAGACAAGATGGGACGCATAAGGCGTCCCGCAACAGGAGGTAATTTAGTCTGACTCTTTTGAGTCGTTGGATTCGTCGGGGTCGGAGTCTGCGTAAGTGGCGATGGTGACATTAGGCTTCATATCTTTAGGAGCATAACCCTCATACAGGATGCCATACTCGTCATCTTTGGCAAGGATCTTGGAGATAACAACCGCTACATCATACGCAAGGGTCTGAAGTCTGGAGGTCTCAAGGTAGCCGTCAAACTTATTGCTACGTTTGGTAAAGCCTTTAACGATGAAGGACGCGCTACGCGACGAAGCCTTGACCTGATTAACTTCTTCGCCTTTTTTGTCAAGCACAGGGATATAGACCATAGCGTCGATGACATTCTGAAGTTCTTTTGTAAGGTCGGTCTTTGACACTTCGTCCTTACTCTTTGACGCAAAGTCAGCAAGAATCTTTTTCGCATAGCCTGTTTCAGTCACCTTAAGCATCTTGCTACTCTTTTTAGCGGTAGTCAAGTCGCCTAACTCGTGCAGGGTAAGAAGGATCGCAAATCTCTGAAGCTCGACAACCCAGTTACCCGTACCGCAAGTGATCTTACGATCCTTACAGAACTTCGCAAAGTCAAGGAAATTCAAAACTCCGGTACCTTCCTCAAGTTTGTAGCCGGTGATGATGTCGTCCTCTTTTATGGCGGACACCTTGTAGCGTTTTACGTGACGCATCTCGATAGCCGTCATAAGGGGATTTTCTGTCTGACTCATAGAAACGAACGAATAGTGAGTGAGAGCTCCATTAAGTTCCTTGACGTGTTCCGTCAGGTCTGCCGTGAACGAAGTCACGCCCTCGAAGTCGTTGTTCTCAACGCTTTCGTTAAGTTTGATAAGGTCAGAATCTGCATCTGTCTTGATTTCCGCAACAGTGCGGTAAGAAAGTTTTTTAGCCATAATAAGCCTCCAAATAAAATAAATTATCTGTGAGCCGTTATGCTCACGCTGACACCTTACGCATTACGCATAAGGCATTAGTGTGAGCGTGACATATGGCTATGTGAAAAGATTGTTACACCTTACGCAAGTATCTCACCGGAAGTAAGACTTGACACCATAAAGAAAAGAGTCACTCCGGAAGAATGACTCTCACTATGAGGTTAAGGTGTTACGCTTGACTCTGCATTTAATGGGCTTGTCACCATCTTGCATAAGCAAGGCTGCATTAAGCAAAAAGCGTTACGCCTAACGCATAACGCTTTAGTTATTTACATTTAAGGGCAAGGCGCAATTATCACACACGCACTTGATAGATTGCTTAAGATTGAGGCTCAAACCTTGCCCTGATAAATTATACCACAGACAAGGTTATTCTGTCAAGTGGCGTTACATATTACGCCTGGCGGCGTTCCTCTGCCCTATACCGCATTTAGTGCGGCGTGTGCGGGTTTTGGATGCCTGGCGGCGTTCCTCTGCCCTATACCGCATTTAGTGCGGCGTGTGCGGGTTTTGGATGCCTGG
>JAZUDH010000041.1:0-26277 GCA_045639565.1 Lachnospiraceae bacterium | reverse complement strand
GAACCTCCGAAGAAGTTACCAAAGCCTATACCAAATGTTGTCATCGCAAGACCCGTTACGTTTTGGTTAGCTCTAAGCGTTACTGTAAGGAAGCAGTAAAGCAGTCCCATAAGGAATGATCCTAATAGTGAACATACTAATGGAATTAAAATTGCAAGGAAACCATTTAATTGGTTGCCCTGTCCTACTGCCTGTTCGTAGAAAAAAGAACCTATTACACCGCTTATAGCGCCTACATACATTACACCAGGAATACCTAAGTTTAAGTTTCCTGATTTCTGAGTAAGGATTTCACCTGTACTACCATAAAGAAGAGGAACACCCTGAACTACCGCTCTAGGAATAAATGCTACTAAATCTATCATTATGCTACCTCCTTACTTTTCTTCTTACGAAATGAAATCTTATAAGTAATAAAGAATTCACAACCAATGATAAAGAACAAAATTATACCGGTTAATATATCTGAGAATGACTGGTTTAATCCAAATACAGTTGAAATTTCACCAGCACCCTTTTGTAAGAATGCAATCAATAAGCTTGCGAATACCATTGTGAATGGATTGAACTTAGCAAGCCATGAAACCATAACGGCTGTAAAGCCCTGTCCTCCGGCGATTGTAGTAGTAAGCGTATGGTTGATACCACCTACTAAAAGTAAACCAGCAAGACCACACAAACCACCAGATACTAACATGGTACGGATGATAACCTTCTTAACCTTCATACCTACGTAGCGGGCAGTTCTCTCGCTTTCACCTACTACAGATATTTCATAGCCATGCTTACTAAAGTTTAAATATATAAACATCCCAGCGGTTACTAATAAGGCTACGAGTATTGCAAGGAAATACTTGTTTCCAACCTGAGGTAACCATCCAAAGCTTGTATCCATATTAATGATACCAATCTTTCCTGAGCCCTTAGGCATTTCCCAAACGATTGTAAAGAAAGCTACAAGCTGAGTAGCAATGTAGTTCATCATCAGTGTAGAAAGTGTTTCATTGGTATTCCAAATAGCCTTAAACAGTGCAGGGATGAAGCCCCATAAAGCACCAGCCGCAATACTTGCTACTAACATAATCAAGTATGTAAATGCTGCAGGTAATGTCTTAGGTAAGCACATCATACATGCAGCGGCTGCAAGGCCACCAATAAGTACCTGTCCCTCACCACCAATGTTCCAAAACTTCATCTTAAAGGCAGGTGTAAGTGCGAGTGAAATAATAAGCAAAATAGCAGTATTTTGTAATGTAATCCAGGCCTTTCTTGAACTTCCAAAAGCACCTGAAATCATTGTGCCATAAACCTTAATAGGGTTATCGCCTGTAAGTGCCATTGTTACGATTGCACATAAGAGTAATGAAAGCACAATTGCTGCCATACGAATGGCGAATGCTTTTCTGGCAGGTAGAACATCACGTTTTACAATATGAAATAAAGGTTCACGAACTTTTTCATTCATTAGCGTCTCCTCCTACCTTAGTCATCATCATACCAACCTCATTTCTGTTGGTCTTTCTTCCATCAACAACGCCGCTGACCTTGCCACCGCACAAAACTAAAATACGGTCAGAAAGCTCTAACAATACGTCGAGATCTTCACCTACAAAGATTACAGCAACTCCCGCCTTTTTCTGCTCATTGATAAGGTTATAAATCGTATATGATGAATTTATATCAAGTCCACGAACAGCATACGCTGTAAGTAATACAGTAGGAGCAGAAGCAATTTCACGTCCTACTAAAACCTTTTGTACATTACCGCCAGATAATCTTCTAACAGGTGTTGAAATGCCTGGTGTAACTACCTCAAGGTCACTGACAACAGATTCCGCCAAATTCTTAGGTGACTTACGGTCAGTGAATATTGACTTACCATTTCTAAATGATCTAAGCATCATGTTATTGGCAAGGTCCATGTTTCCTACAAGACCCATACCTAGTCTGTCTTCAGGTACAAAAGAAAGCGTAACACCTTTATCTGCAATCTGAAGAGGATCCTTTCCAAGCAATTCTTCCCTTGCTCCATCGTCATTAATATATATTACAGAACCCTTTTCGGTAACCTGAAGGCCTGCGATAGCTTCAAGCAATTCCTTCTGACCACAGCCAGATACACCGGCGATACCTAAAATCTCACCACTGTTAACTGTGAAAGAAACATTATCAAGCTTTACAATTCCTTCCTCGTTACGAACGGTTAAGTCCTTAATCTCTAATCGAGGTTTAGGATTAACAGGTTCAGGTCTTTCAATATTTAATGTTACAGCACGGCCCACCATCATGTTGGTCATTTCCTGGGCGTTAGTCTCAGCGGTAATCATATCGCCTACGTAAGCACCCTTTCTAAGTACACCAACTCTGTCCGAAAGGCTTTCAACTTCATGCATCTTGTGAGTAATGATTACAACTGCTTTACCATCATCACGCATGTTTCTAAGTACTGCGAACAGTTTCTCTGTTTCCTGAGGAGTCAACACCGCTGTGGGCTCATCAAGAATCAAAATTTCAGCTCCACGATACAAAACCTTTACGATTTCTACAGTCTGCTTTTCAGAAACTGACATATCGTAAATCTTACGATCAGGGTCAAGGTCGAATCCATATTTGTCACAGATTTCCTTAATCTTTTTAGAAGCTGCCTTAATATTTAACTTGCCATCAAGGCCCAGGATAATATTCTCAGTGGCAGTTAATACATCAATTAACTTAAAGTGCTGATGCACCATTCCGATTCCTAAACGAAATGCATCTTTAGGCGAGCGGATAACCTCTTCCTTGCCATTTATGAATATCTGTCCTTCATCAGGGAAATAAATACCTGAAAGCATATTCATGAGTGTAGTCTTACCACTACCGTTTTCACCAAGCAATGCTAAAACCTCACCCTTGTAGATATCAAGATTAACTTTGTCATTAGCAACTACCGAGCCAAATGTTTTAGATACATTTCGAAGCGATACTGCAGCAATTTTCTCTCCCACGTGGTCTCTCCTTCACTGTTTAAAGAAAATGTTTATACGAAAATATAAAAAAGAAATAAAGGGTGGCGAGTTAAGCCACCCTTAAAATTTTACTAAAACTTATTATCTAATACAAGCTCTATAGCTAATTAGAATGCTGAGTTGATAAGGCTTACACCATCAATTGTGATGTTGAAGTAAGGAGCTGAACGGAATGCAGCGCCTGATTCATCGAAGTAACCATTAACGATAACTTCGTGATCTCCTTCGTAAGCAGCATCTGTATCAACGTCTGCCATGTATGATGTTAAAGCAGCACCATCAACTGTGAATGTAGCTGTATCAAATACATGAAGTGAACCATCAGCAAGCTTAGCCTTAGCTTCAGCGATTGCTTCAGCTGTTCCAGCTGCTGCAGCTGTACCAAGGTCTGTTAAAACTACTGAACCATCAGCGATTGAACCTGTGTAGTCCTTAGCGATTTCTGTGCCGTTAGCTACAGCGTTAAGGCAGTACTCGAAGTAAGGAGCCCAGTTAATACGTGATGAAACGATGAATGTGTTAGGGCAAGCAGCTGCTGTGCTACCGTTGTATGAAACGTTAGGAACGCCAGCTGTTTCACAAGCTGTAGGAGCTCCCATTGAGTCAGCATGCTGGCTGATAAGTACACAACCGTCATTAATTAATGTCTGTGCGCCTTCCTTTTCAGCAGCTTCATCGTACCATGAACCTGTAAATGTTACTTCCATTGTTGCTTCGGGAACGATTGAACGAGCACCAAGGAAGAATGATGTGTAACCTGACATAACTTCAGCGTATGTGAAAGCACCAACGTAACCGATCTTAGCCTGGTCAGCTGTAATCTTGCCTTCATTGATCATTTCCTGAAGCTTTAATCCAGCAGCGATACCTGCAAGGTAACGACCTTCATAGATTGAAGCGAATGCGTTGTGGAAGTTTGAAAGGTTTTCTGTGTGAGCCTTTGTACCTGTTGCGTGAGCGAACTGTACTTCAGGGTTTTCCTTGGCAGCCATGATCATGAAGTCTTCGTGACCAAATGAATCTGCGAAAATAAAATTACAACCAGCTTCAACTAATTCAGAAGCTGCTTCGTAACATTCCTGTCCTTCAGGAATACCTGTCTTGAATAAGTATTCAACGCCAGCTTTTTCACAAGCTTCCTTAGCAGCGTTGATGAAGTTTAAATCGTATGTAGAGTTTTCATCGTGTAAGAAGATGAAACCAGCCTTAACTGTTTTAGCAGCGGCTGAATCTGCGGGTGCCTTAGTGTCTTCTTTTGCACCACATGCGCAAAGAGAAAGAACCATAAGAGCTGAAAGTAAAGTTGCTAATACTTTTTTCATGTTAATCTCCTCTGTTTTTGAAAAAAATGAATAACTTCGAAATAAAAAAAGTCGGCTCCTTTTAGAATGCCGACCACCATTAACAAACTAAGGCCTAAAAGCCTTTATGTTAATTCGATAGTCGGGACATTTACGGCTTCCCGGTAGAAACATCAGAACCATATCTTCTGACTTATATCGAAGTTATTATCCAACTGTACTTTTAGTCTATCAATCTAAAATAAAAAAAACAATGTAGCAATTTTACAGATTTTAAGCAAAATACCACATTGTTTTTATCAATTTGTTAACTTTCAGTTAATTTTACTGCTCTCTAAATGTAATCTTGCCAGTTTCAGCATCCATGCTCTCAACAATCGCTAAAGATTCTAGCTGATATCCTAAGTTTCTAATCATGCGTCCACCAGCCTGGAAGCCCTTCTCGATTGCAATACCGATACCCTCAACTGTAGCATCTGCCTGCTTGCATATCTGGATAAGTCCCTGAAGTGCGCATCCATTCGCAAGGAAGTCATCGATTATTAATACATGATCGTCTGGACCTAAAAATTTCTTAGATACAATTACATTATTTACGTTCTTGTGTGTAAATGACTCAACTTCAGCCATATACATATCACCATCAATGTTGATGCTCTTGCTCTTTTTAGCAAATACTACAGGAATTCCTCCAAACTGCATTGCAACTATACTCGCAATACCAATACCTGATGCCTCAATTGTAAGAATCTTATTAATGTTCTTGCCTTCGAATCTTTTCTTATATTCTTTGCCCATCTCATTGAATAGGCTTACATCCATCTGATGATTTAAAAAGCTGTCAACCTTTAATACGTTTCCTTCCTTGACTACTCCATCTTTAATAATGCGTTCTTCAAGACAATTCATGTTTATTCTCCTTAAATGTATCCTAATGATCGTAATATAAATAGCCACAAAGTAAGTGTAAATGCACTAAAAAGTGTGGTAAGCATCACCGCAGATGATGAAATCACGCCTTTATGACCCATATTCTTAGACATTATGTATGAGCTACTGGTAGTCGCACTTCCTAACATGATAAGCGCTGCAACCATAGTCTCGTCTCTAAATCCCAAGTATACTCCTATTGGCAGGAATATCATACAGAATAAGAAAAGTTTGTTGAAAAGAATGAGTAGAAGTGGCCCCCTCTTTTCCTTAACGTCTTTTAACTCAAACGCCGCACCTAAGGCTATAAGCGCTAAAGGAGATGCAACCTGAGCAAGATAACTTACACTCTTATTCATAATCTGAGGAATCGGAATCTTAAGTAGCGACCATATCAAACCCGCCATAATTGACAGGATAATTGGATTAGTCACCAAGTTCTTTAATGTTTTTATAAATATTTGTTTTTTACTAAGTTCTGCATCTTCTGGTGAAGTAAGCGAAAGAACAAGTACCGCTACAATATTATATATAGGTACCGACGCTATTATCATCAGCGCAACCATTGCAATATTGTCATAGATATTAGTCATAAAAGCAATGCCTAACGTTGCTGCAGCACTTCTATATGATGCCTGTATAATCTCTCCTCTGTCAGCCTTATCTTTATCTAGAAGAGACAGTACTGCTGCCACAATGATACTTGCGATTGTAGCAAAAGAACAAAAAAGTACAAACTTAGTATCCCATATTGACACAAAATCTTCTTTGGCCAAATCCAAAAACAAAAGAGCTGGCAGGAATACTCTGAACACAAGCTTATTCATAATATCAGTGCTGTGTTCATCCACCATTTTAATTTTTTTAAGTATGTAGCCTAACACCATCATTAAGAATATAGGCATGGTGGCGTTTAGGCTGAAAATTAAATTATCAAGCATGGGGGTCTTCTTTACTAAATAATTATATTATTTCATCAAGCTTTTCTAAGTCTTCTAAAGTAGTAGACCACGATGTTGCAAATCTTACTACGGTATGGTCTTCATCAAACTTTTCCCAAAAGCTAAATCTTACCTTCTTTTCAAGCTCTTTCAGCTTTGTATCTTCCAAAATGATGAACTGCTGGTTTGTAGGAGACTCAAGGAAGAACTTGTAGCCTTTGTCAGCGAACATATTTTTAAGCTTTTCAGCCATATTGATTGCATGCTCACTTACCTTAAAGTAAAGATCATCCGTAAAGAGTGTGTCAAACTGCACTCCAAGTAATCTTCCCTTAGCAAGTAATGCGCCGCGCTTCTTTATGAAGTTTTCAAAGTGTGGAGGCATATTATTGTGAGTAAACACTACTGCTTCGCCACAAAGCGCTCCTACCTTTGTACCACCTATGTAGAAAACATCTGTAAGACTGGCAATGTCTTCAAGAGTCACATCTGTGTTAAGGCTCTTAAGTCCATATCCTAATCTCGCTCCATCTAAAAATAATGGCATCTTAAATTCCTTACAAACCTTAGAAAGCTCTGTAAGCTCTTCTTTTGTATAAAGAGTACCGTATTCTGTAGGATGTGAGATATATACTGCACCAGGATAAATCATGTGCTCAGCACTGCCATCAGCATAATGAGTCTCAACTAACTTTCTAACATCGCTTGCCTTAAGCTTTCCTGCGTACGAAGGAACAGTAAGCACCTTATTTCCAGTATACTCAACTGCACCTGCTTCATGAACTGCAATGTGTCCGGTTGTGGCTGCGATAACTCCCTCATAGTCTCTAAGCAAAGAAGCGATGATGATTGAATTAGTTTGAGTACCGCCTACTAAGAAAATGACATTAGCGTCAGGTGCTTTGCAGGCTTTCTTGATTTTTTCTTTGGCACTGTCCGTAAAAATATCGTGGCCGTAGCCTGGCTGCTGGACAAGGTTTGTCTCGGAAAGAGCCTTTAATATTTCTGGAAGAGCGCCAGTTGTGTAGTCGCTTTCAAAAGATAACATTTTATTCTCCTATTCTTTACCAGTCACTGCCCCAGTCTGTGCTTCCTGAGTCCCAGGAATCGCTTCCTGAATCCCAACTGTAGTCGCTGTCTGAGTTGCTAGATGACTCATAAGGTTCAATATTTTCTCTGTAATAACTGCTGTCCTTAAATTCTACGAAATTAGAATAATCATCCCACGCATATTCCTTGAAATCATACTCGTAGTCAGCTGGATTGTTCTGTATGCTGCTTGGTACTGTGTAGACGTTGTAATAATCATGAGCGTAGTCGTTGTATACATACCAGTTGTCATGATAATCCACGTAAACGGTATTGTCATACTGGTAGTAGTGTGGCTTACGATTCAATTTGCCAAATGCAGCCGCTATGAAAATTACTACGAAGCATACCCAAAAAAGTCGATTCATAAGCGTCGAAAACTTTTCTTTCCAGCTCTTTTTGCGATTATTAGCATTTCCTGCTTTTTGATTGAGTATTTCTGATTTTAATTTCAAGTATAGTTCATTTACTGCGTAAGCTTCATCTGTACCCTGGTATCTTATTGCTCGCTCGCCAGTGTCCTTGTTTTTGTATACGATATAGTTATCTCCATCTTTATATATACCAAAGGCTCTGGCTCCTGTATAATTTTCACCGATAAAGAACCTGGTAACATTGCTAGGTGGCAAATTGTGCGCACTGTACCATTCCTTTAACTCTTCAATAGTTTTTGGTGTAGATTTAGCTACTCTTACTACGTTTTTATTAGCTGCACCACAATTAGGACACTTATCTAAAGTACTGTCTATCATGGAGCCGCAGTATTCACATTTCATCTTCATTATTAGTTCCCCCTTATAACCTACCGAAATTATAACACCTTTTTGTGTTTTTAAGCCAAAGAAATGTAATTTTAATCAATATATTGTGTTAGCACCGAAAATTAGTCCTTTTTTCCTATTCTTTTTTATCAAAAAAGCCGCAAGAAACAAAGCTTCTTGCGGCCTGATTTAAATGCTTTCAATCAATTAAAATTCAATCTCTTTTGAGATTCTGATTACTGCATATCCTGCAGCAAACAGTAACGTAGTTGCAACTGCAACCATTCCCATCATATAAGCCTCCACGGTAATAAGATGACATTATTCAGCGTTCTTATTGTATGCAATCTGCTTTAGCAAATTGTATAGACCACTCTTTATAGCATTGTTATCGTGATCTGCCCCATCAATCTCATACCATATATGGTCAACCTCATTGTCAACCATAATATTATGATAACTCATAGGGAACAATCCTACAACAGAATCTTTTGTTCCACAGCAAATAATTAATATTTCAGGGCGTAAAACGCCTTCAGCATACTTAAGCTCTGACTCTTCCATACATCCAGGGTGTTCCATAAATCCATCTTTTCCAGGAGTTACACCTGGTGCAGGCGCAATTGCACACACATATCCAAACTTTTCAGGGCATCGATTACTGATGTAAATAGTTTCTCTACCGCCCATCGAAAATCCGGCAAGATAAGTATTTTCTCGTCCCGTCTTTACTGAATAAGTCTCTTCTATATGAGGCATTAAACACTCAGTAAGTTCATAAAGAAAATCATCATATGGCTTAACTGCTTCCTGGTTAAATGCAGGCTGCATGCCAGGATCTTTAGCTGCGTACATATTAGGCAATACAACGATAGTTTTTTCTAAAACGCCATCATCTTCAAAATTTCCAACTATCTCTTTTATTTTATTCTGAGAATCTGAAGATAAAGAATGCTCATTTCCAAAGATTCCATGAAGAAGGTATAAAACAGGATAACTCTCCTCCTCACAATATCCGCCAGGAAGTAAGATGTTATACCCTCTTTCCATATCGCAAAAGCTTGAATAATATGTTTTATGTTCAAACTTTCCATAGTTTACGTTAGGTCTTGTAGCATAAGCCTGATATGGACATTTCTCTTCTATTTTATCATCAAGGATTACTGGTTCATTAACCTTTCCATTTTCCTCGACTAGAGGAACATCTACGACCGACACTCCCGTTGCAAATTTATTAATTTCTTCTTCAGTCATTTCATTAATAACTTTTTCAACAGACACAGTCTCTTCCTCCTGGGCATTTGTATTGCGGCAGGCTACTAATGTGAAGCTTATAGTCATGCATAGCATGATCGTTACAAAACGTTTCATTAGTTTTCCTCCTAATCTTTACTCCATTATTAAACCATAGAGAACTCACGCCATCTTGTCATAAAATGCGTTCTTTTGCCCACATAAAAATACCAGAGCCAAAAGCCCTGGTATTTATTAAATTCGTCTTAGTACTGCGGTTACCGCCCAGCATACAAAATTGAATAAAGATTCTATAACTGAAAGCTCAGCAATCTGTCTGTATAATCTCCAGATTCTCTTAATTGCAGAAAGCTTATTAGCTGAAAGTGTGCCCGCGCTTCTACGGTATCTTACTAGATTTTCATTTAATCCATAGCCTATGTTGCCGGCTTTAAGTATGCGCCACCAGGTTGCGGTATCCTCGCTTGCAATATTAGGCATTAATATCAAATCTTCAGAGATTTTGTTGCGGTCTATTAAAACTGTAGAAGTAAATATTGTGGTATTTTTAAGTGCCTGCTTAAATGTGATTGTGTGAGGTACCTTCACAATTGCACCATTTCCTACACCATTTTCATCAGCAAATTCATAGCCTGTAAACACAAAACCAGCCTGTTCTCTTTCCATATATGAAAGCTCATGTTCGAGCTTACTTGGTTCCCATAAATCATCAGCATCAAGAAATGCAATGTATCGGCCTCTTGCTTCTTTTACCCCTCGGTTTCTTGCAGCATATGCTCCCTGGTTGGCGGGCTGCTCTATTAGCCTGATTCTTGAATCACTAAAGGAATTAATGATGTCAACAGAACCATCTTTTGAGCAGTCATTTACTAAGATAAGTTCGTAAGCTTCATAGGTCTGGTTCAAAACCGAGTTTATTGTTTCAGCTATGAATTTTTCACAGTTGTACACGGGTACAACAATACTAATCATTTCTTCCATTATTAGTTTTCACTTCCATAGTTAAGTATTGAAACACTGTTACCCTGACTGTTTATATCCAGATTAAAGTTCTTTAATCCACACCAGTAATCATCATAAGTTAGGTTATCCACATTTGTAGTCCATACAGATTTACTATCTTCCCCACTCGCTGCCACAAATCTGTTGCCGTTTGCTTTTACTGTGACATTAGCATTATCCACATCTTGGGATGCAATAACCATTGCCAGATTACCTGTCTTTCCTGTTATTACATTGTTTTCAAGATACAAATACTGATTTCCACCAACGTTAGGATCATCAGAATCATGCACAAATATACCCTTATCGTAGCCAGTAATAGTGCATCCAGAGAAGGCCAAAGAACCTGCGCCTCTTAATCCTATACCTGCTCCAGCATTATATTCTGAGTAGATATTACAGTTAACAAATTTAAGATTACGACCATATGAATAGTTATAATCTGAGTGAACAGCATATGCGCCGTTCTCTACGTTGCCTCTTCCATCGTTCATAGCAAGGAAAGAAATATTGGATACACTTCCTGCTGCTATCTCTAAAGTAGGGTTAAAATAGTCATTATCATAACTTCTGATAATACAGATATCTTTTCCTGTTCCGTAAATGTTTACAGTCTTCTTTTCTGCTGAAACATTGTCATTATATGTTCCCGGAAGTACTAATACTGTTCCGTTTTCACAAAGCATATTCACGGCCTGTGAAAGCTTAAGGGAAACAGGACTGTTTCCTGATACTACATAAAAAGCTTTCTTTTCAGCAAGCTCTAACGAATCAACCTTAATACCTGTTGACGCAAAAATCAGAGTTCTGTCACCACCAGCTGAAACCTTTACATAATCAATGTTTTCAGGGAAAGTAATAAATTGTCCCTCTGAGGCTCTATAGGATTTATTGCTGATACAGGTTAATCCTTCATTATAAGATGCAACAGAAACATCATTTCCCGCAGCATATACTACATAGTAATAATTGCTTGATACTTTTATATATCCATCTGAACTTACATTCTTGATTAGATTCCAGTCAGTTCCCTGAAATCTGTAGTTTTCGGATAGTTGCACATTATTTGCAGCGTCCTCTGCAGCTTCCTGATAATTAGCTACTTCCTGTCTAAGCTCTGCTATAAGCTCATTCATCTCATCTATTTCATTTTGTGCGTTTCCCTCAGAAGCTTTGGCTGCTCTATATTCTTCCCCTAGCTCACTGAATCTGAGAGTAAGTTCTTCATACTGATTCTGGAGTTCTTGATACTTTTTATCAGCCCCGTTTAGGCTGACACATAGCGTAACACACAAAGCTATATCTATTGCAATAGCTATACATGCTATTGTGAGATATACCCTAATCAATTTTTTCTTATGCCCTTTTTTCTTTTTATCTGTTGAAATAACTTCACTCATTGCATTTTGTCCTTCCTAACATATACAAGATAATCGCTTAGCAAAGTCATTTGCTTAAACCCATACTCTGCAAGCAGGCTCTCGTATCTTTCTTTCCCCGCACCTAATGGTAATACAAATGTATTAACTCCTTCCAGGCAGGCATTAGCTACTATCTCTTCATCGGAATACACTGAATCCAGATAGTCTACACTATACGATTTATTCAGCACAAATTTCCTGTAATCCGCGATATATTCTGACTGTGGTTCGTAATCAACTCCTGCAAGAGTAATATTTAAGTCATCCCTTCCATAAAGAAGTTTGACTGAGCCATCAAGTCTTCGTGCCTCATACATAAAATCGTCGCATGCCCATAAATTTATTTCTCCAACCTCAGATTTTATCATATCAAGGCACACTTTAATTTCATTATTTTGTTTAGTTATAGTGTGTGCTGTTAAAGCATCATTAAATGGTCTGAAAATAACACATGAAAAGATTATTACGCTCAGTCCCAGGCAATATACAAGCTTTTTTGTCCTAGTGTCCATGAAGCATTTTATTTTAGTAGCCACCATAGAAATGCCTAGCGATGGAATCATAAATATTTCCCACCTAACTTTTTCTTTCTTAACTACTTTAAGTATCACAGCTGCAATAAAAGCCACTAGTGTCATGGCTACAAGCTTTCCTGCCATGTTGATCTGAGTAAAGCTCTTTATTGGTTCTAAAATCGCGTATACTATTCTATCTATTCTCACTAGTGAAACAAAAGAGGTTCCTAATATCACCGCGCTCATATAACGTTTCTTTAGAATCCACCAAAGAATCAATGGTGCAAGTATACCGTAACATATAGCATATCCAGAGTATCCTTCTCGCAAAATGGCATACCCAACGGTAACAGGGATACCTCCTATAGGAAGATAGGTTCCTGCCATCATTATTATCATGTACAAGACCATAAAGAATGCCTTATCAACACTCGGGACAATTTCTTTTGCAATCTGATAGACCAATGAAAGATTTACTATATACACAATTGCAGGGACTACTATTCCTCCAAGCAGCCACATATCTAGCCCAAATAGGCTTGCAAAATATGAATAGAACAGTGGCATCACATTTATTTTATTGAATATAGGCAGTCCAGCAGTTCCTAGCTCCATGGCCTTTCCTGTCATTGAGGAATATTCATAGATACTTCCGCTGTAAAGAGTAGTCGTCACTATTTCCCAGGTATTGTCATTAATGTAAGATGGTACGTATACAAATATTGCAATAATACCTAGGATCACTGCAGGAACTAGGAAGAATATATTCCTCTTGTCTAGACTAAAAGCTAACTTAGGCATCTTCTTTTGCCTTATGCTTATTATCGTAAAAGGAAGCGACACCAACGCCCCGATTCCTAGTATAGCAAAGTAAATGAGTGAACCAATATGAAGGTTAGCATCTATCTTTAGTGCAACAAGTGTGCTTACTAGCAATGCAAGTATCATGGCTACAAAGCCGCTTGCATATAGAACGGACCATCTTGATTCAGTGTTTTTAAATAGAACTGATATGAATGCACCATATATAATTGGAAGAATGATAATAACTAATAATCCGATTATAGGCATATTTATCCCCTTATAAGCTTAAGCGTTCTTTAATATACATTTTCATTTTAAAATTGTACAGACCTTATTTTACCATAAAGTATCCCAAGATTCATACCTCTTTATCCCCTACATTAATTAAGGTTTAATGAGAATATTTATAATTTATTTAGAAGATATGTGTTCCAAATTAATAATCAATACCTTGTCTGATGCTCGAATTGATGATACAATTTAACCATATCAGCTGATGATAGTAATATATGGAGGCAATTATTTAATGGTAAGCCAGAAAGTAATCATTAAGAATCCTACAGGTCTTCACCTAAGACCCGCCGGTATCCTATGTAAGGAAGCAATGCAGTTTAAATCATTAATAACATTTACTTATAGAGGCAATACAGCTAATGCCAAGAGCGTGTTAAGTGTTCTTGGTGCATGCATCAAATGTGGTGATGAAATTGAATTTATCTGCGACGGCGAGGATGAAGAAGAAGCTCTTGTAAAGCTTGTATCTGTAGTCGAAAGTGGACTTGGTGAATGATTTTAGGAACCTGCTTCTGTAAGAAGTAGGTTTTTATTTTTGTAGTTGATTTACACGCTTTAAAGTGTTAAAGTTTATTATAATTCTACATTGGAGGGCATGGAGATGCTTAATTATAAAAGATACAAAAAAAATCCAGTGATTAACTATCCCGAACGCGAATGGGTCAATAAACAAATCGAAAAAGCACCTATCTGGTGCTCAGTTGACCTACGTGACGGAAATCAGGCTCTTATCGATCCTATGGTAGTTAGTGAAAAGATTGAACTATTCGAATATATGGTAAAGATGGGCTTCAAGGAAATCGAAGTAGGTTTCCCTGCTGCAAGCCAGATTGAATATGATTTTCTAAGAGAACTTATAGACAGACGACTGATTCCTGATGATGTATGTGTTCAGGTTCTTACCCAGTGTCGTGAAGAATTGATTGACCGTACCTTTGAATCTATCAAGGGCTGCAAAAAGGCTATTGTACATATTTACAATTCAACCTCTACTCTTCAAAGAGATGTTGTTTTTAACAAAGACAAGGAGGCAATCAAGCAGATTGCAATCGATGGCACTAGAATGGTTCGCGAACGAGCCAAGGATTTTGATGGTCAGATTATCCTAGAATACTCTCCTGAATCCTTTACAGGAACCGAACCAGACTACGCATTAGAGGTTTGTGAGGCAGTTTTAGAGGAATGGGGCGCTTCAAAAGACAACAAGGTTATCATCAACCTTCCTTCCACTGTTGAAATGACCACTCCTAATGTTTACGCTGACGTTATTGAATGGGAAATCAAACATTTTAAGAATCGTGAAGCAGTTATTCTTTCTGTACACCCTCACAATGACCGTGGTACAGGCGTTGCAGCAACTGAACTAGCTCTTTTAGCTGGAGCTGACCGTGTCGAGGGTACATTATTTGGAAATGGCGAAAGAACAGGAAATGTAGATATTTTGAATGTTGCTTATAACATGTTCTCTCAGGGTATTAACCCCGAACTAGAAATTTCTCATGTTAACGAAATAATCGAAATCTATGAGCGTTTAGTCAAGATGCCAGTTCACCCTAGACATCCTTATGCAGGAAAGCTGGTATTCACAGCTTTCTCTGGATCTCATCAGGATGCTATTAATAAAGGTGTCAAGGCAATGCGTGAGCGCAATAATGAGTACTGGGAAGTGCCATATCTTCCTATAGATCCTGCAGACATTGGTCGTGAGTACGAACCTATTGTTCGTATCAATTCTCAGTCTGGCAAGGGTGGCGTTGCTTTCGTAATGGATACTTACTTTGGTTACAAGCTTCCTAAAGCAATGCACAAAGAATTCGCTAATGTTATCCAGAAAATCTCTGAAAAACAGGGCGAGGTATCTCCTGAACAGATTATGGATGTATTTACAGCTGAATACTTAGATAAAAAGGAACCATATCATTTCAAAAAGCTTTCTGTCGTCGACTATGAAGGCGAGCGACGCGAAGAGTTCGATACACATGTTACTGTTGAATATACAAATCATGGTGAGTTAAAGAACTTCGAAGCTTTCGGAAACGGTCCCATCGATGCGGTTAAGAGAGGACTTATGCAAGAGCTTGGTATCGATATCAAGATTCTTGACTACGAGGAACATGCTTTACAGGCGGGTTCAAATTCTAAAGCTGCTGCCTATATTCATCTGTTAGATTCTAACAGTGGTTCAGTCACCTATGGTGTAGGCGTAAGTTCAAACATTACAAGAGCTTCTGTAAGAGCAATCTTCTCAGCAGTTAACCGCGTATTTGCTTAATATTTGTTTGGTCTAAAAAAGCTTAACTTCGCATACGAAGTTAAGCTTTTTATATTATCTAATATGTCTAACGATTACATCCTCTAAAATTGTGATTCCTGAGTAAACATGTAAGAACAGGAAAAACCAGCTCACGATAATATAAATCGCGTGAAGCGCTCCTTCTTTCTTGGCCATTGTATTCTGTATTAGCTTAGAAACACAGGTAGTAAATAATATGGTCATTCCTGCCATCATACACCATGCGAAGTTAGCTGACGATTTCTTTCCTCCATCCTCTTCAAAGAATGCAAACTCAAAGGTTCCAACTACATAACAAATCACTGACAATAGTCCTTCTGTTGATTTTAAGAAGTAGCCTGGATTGGTTACCATCATCCAAATTGGGAAAAACATTGCTAAAATAATTGAGGTAGGCACGTCATATGAGAACATGTGCCATGTTTCAAGAAACGGACCTATTATTACCTTAGATGGATACTGGTTTCCCCATCTATAAAATGCCAAATACTCAAAAATAATCAGTATAAGCGACGGAATTGTTGCTAATGATGTATAGAGCAACGTTTTAAGTGCATCCACAACCTTTTCTTTGGCCTTGATCATATTATAAATCAATAGACCCACAATATATACAAAACCTGCGGGAAGCAACATATACATATATGTAGGTTTAGTAAATGTTGTCATGAGCAACAGTACGCCAAACCATACATATAGGCCCTTAGCATTTTTGAAAAACATAAGCTTCTCACCACGAAGGTTTTTGATTATGTCAATACCTGCCATTGAAGCCAATAGTCCGAAGCTCTTTACTGCCATATGTGTAGGATTATGAAAAGGGTTAACTCCAAACTGTCCTAAATAAATGTTTGGAGTAAACCACCACTTAGCATATGGACTTACAAAAGCAAGTATTAATGCGCCAAATGCTGCGAGGCTTAGTGACATCTTTTGGGTGTAATACTTTACAACCTTATAGATAAAAAATGTCATAACAGCAAAAGAAAATAATCCAAACAATGAATATGTCATGGATGTGGCATCACTCATTGGAAAGTCAAGACGGCTTTCGATAAACTTAGTTATCAGATGCCAAAACATGTACGGAACCCTTATCCATGCCTCCAAAAATAAGTCCTTTTTAAGGTAGAAGTTTTCTGCAAACTCAGAATGAAATAAGAGGTCTGTATGGATTTGATCTGACATAATAGTAAATGCATACTTATAATAATATACAAAGATTATTACTGCACTGATTGCACATGCGATATAGTCTATAGGACCATTTTCTCTTGTTAAGTGGTAAGTTTGGTTTTCTTCCTCTCGCATAAATTTCACTTTAATAAACTTCCATAGATTAATCATTTTAGTCTTTATCATTTTCTTTCCCCTTTAGTTTTGTGTGGGCACTATTCTTATCTTTGTAAGTACCCCACTATAAGATGTACCAGTTATATATTCTTTGATATTTTCGGTCATATCAGTTTCAAACGATCTATGAAGATGCGCTCCTACTACTGCTACAACAGGCGAATCATCCGAAGTTACCATATTAAGATATTCTTGCATATATTCATTAGGGTAATAATAATTATCTCCTCTTGTACCCCATAGCAGCACTCTGTCATTCTTTACTTCTTTAGACAGGTTTCTTAAGTCCTCTGAAACTAGTGAATCATACGGAACATGAGAAATTATTATAATAGGCTTACCCTTTGAAAACTCCTTTTTGATAGTCTCGAGGGTTTCTTGTGAAATGCTCATCCATGAGTAATTGATTCCCAAAATTATAAATCCATCCTCTTCAAAGGTGTACATTCCTTTGTTTAAATCGAGGCTTTCCTGGATTTTACGTATATTCTCATAATCTTCTTCGTCAGGGCTTGTCCAGTCTGTTGCTAAATCGTGATCTGACTGAAGATACATGTAAGGCACTTTTGTATTATTAAGTACGTTTTTTACGTGATTTAAATTAGCATATGAAAGCTGGTCTATGATGTCAGCATTTAAGATTAATCCACAAAGCGACCTATTATCTAAGTTACTTATCCACAAATCAAAGTTTTGAGCTGAGGTTTTCCCATTAAGTGAGAACTCATTAATTCTATTTACTACAAGCGGATTATGCTCCTCTATTATCTCATCATCTCCTATAAAAAGATGAGTATCGTTTATAAGTGCATAGTCATATTCTTTATCTATCGTAGGTATACTTATGACTATTTCGTTGTTAAATGCTGTTTTATTTCCACAGGCCTGGGCTAAAATTGCCATTAAACACACGCATAGCACTGCTGCAGGTTTACATCTATTTTTCATCATCTGCCGATGCTCTTTCCTTCTTTAATTCCTGATAGTAAAAGCCTGAAAGCTCTCTTAGCAGGTATTTCATTACACATCACTTTTCTCTTAGCGTATATAAATCTGGCTCCCATTATAAATGCCAGCCTGCCATAGAGAAAATGATACATTACGCCTCGATCGACAAAGAACTTTTCTGTGTAACCAAAAAACCAGGTTGATTCTCTAGGTTCCTCACGACCTATCAGAGTGGGAGTACGATACATTTTTAAACCGCTCTTTATACAGTCCTTTATAAATATGCTGTCCTCACCGCATGAATACTTAGCGCCGCCTCCAAATAGAGTGGAAAATCTAAGGTTCTTTCCTTCTATAGCATTTGCTCTCAATGCTATGCTGTAAGCAGGGTATCTTCCCGCATTCCAGATATGGCATCTTTTAAAGTCCTCATTGTAATAGGTTCTTCTTTCAGCACAGACTGATACGTTAAAGAAAAGTCCGTCAGCCTCTGGATGTTTTTCAAACTCTTCTACTACCAGCCCGGCATATCCTTCATCATATACGATATCCTCATCGCTAAATAAGAGTATGTCTCCTGTTGCATTGTCTAATGCTTTGTTACGGCTTATGCCTACTCCCTTTTCGTTGCAGTTAAATACCTTAATAGTGTGATCTTTATAGCTAATTGTTTCAACCGCATCTTTACCACACTGGTTTATGAGCACCGCATCTGCTGAAATATTCATTTTTTCAAGTAATACCTTAGGTTCAGCATTAACTGCTGAAATTAGATGTTCAAGTCTCATACGTTAACCTTAACATACAGCTTTTCATTAAACAAGAAAACAGGGACAACAACTGTTGTCCCTGTTTTCTCACAGATTAATGATAGTCTGTAGAAGTAACCCCCATTAAATCTACTATGCTCAATAATCTCTTTTGCAAGACTTAATATACCATTATTTGGTACATTTTGCAACAACGTTTAATTTGTCGTTAATAATTTTATTAAATATGCACAAAATCACTTGCGGCATTTTGTATAAAAGACTTAAGCGGCACAAATTGTACCGCTTAATCTATTATGCCATATTTGTCTGAATCAAATCAGCAAGCTTCTTTGCTTCCTCTTCAATGATATTTTTATCTGGACCTTCAATCATTACTCTTACTAATGGTTCTGTACCACTAGGACGAATAAGCACACGACCCTTTCCTGCAAACTTAGCATCAAGTTCCTCAATTGCTCTAGCAATTTCCGAGTCTTCCATATATTTATGCTTCTTATCATTAGCAACCTTAGCCCCCACTAATGCCTGTGGAAGCACTGTCATAATCGTAGCTAATTCCGATAATGGCTTGCCTGATTCAACTACAACCTCTAATAAATGAAGAGCGGATAATAAACCATCACCTGTAGTATTATCATCAAGGAATATTACATGTCCTGACTGCTCACCACCTAGGTTAGCACCTATTTCTCGCATACGTTCTAAAACGTATCTGTCTCCGACCTTGGTCTGTTCAATATGAATTCCGTTAGCTTCTCCCATCTGGAAGAATCCTAAGTTACTCATCACTGTAGCTACGATTGTATCGTTCTTAAGCTGACCTTTAGATTTCATATGGTTACCAATGATAGCCATAATCTCATCGCCATTTACTTCTTTACCATTTTCATCAACAGCAAGTAATCTATCTGCGTCTCCGTCAAAAGCAAGTCCTAAATTAGCATTTTCTTTAACTACTCTTTCTTTAAGCTCTCCCAAATGTGTAGAACCGCAGTTGGCGTTGATATTAGTTCCATCAGGATTATTGTGAATAGCAACAACCGTAGCACCAAGTGCTCTTAACGCTTCGATAGATGTATAATGAGATGCACCTTCCGCAGCATCTACCACAACCTTGATTCCATCAAGTGAGCAGTTTACTGCCTTAACTGAATGGGCAATATATTCTTCACATGCATCTGACTTATAATCAACCTTACCTATATCTGTACCTGTAGGAAACTTTACTCCCTCCATGTCAGAGTTGATTAAAGCTTCTATTTCATCTTCCATTGCGTCAGGCAACTTAAAGCCTTCGCCATCGAAAAATTTGATGCCGTTAAATTCAACAGGATTATGTGACGCAGAGATAACCACTCCTGCATCGTATCTATACTTTCTAGTAAGATAAGCTACTGCTGGTGTAGGGATAACTCCTACATATACACAGTTAGCACCTACCGAACATGCGCCTGCCATTAACGCATTAGCAAGCATGTCGCCTGATATTCTTGTATCGCATCCTACCAAAATTGTAGGCTTATGATTGTTTTCCTTACTTAGAACAGATGCCCCAGCCTGCCCCAACTTCATTGCTAAAACGGGAGTAAGTTCTTCGTTGGCAACGCCACGTACTCCGTCTGTACCAAACATTCTAGCCAAAATATGCCTCCACGCTGCCTACTCAGACAACTTAACTTTAATTTTTACTGGTGTCACAAGCTCAACACCTTCAGGTAAATTCAAAAGTAAATCCATATCATAGGTTCCACTCTTGAATTCATCTATCTTGTTTACCACAGAGTAGTCATCAAAGTCAACCCTTAGTTCAAGTGAAGACATAGACATACGCTCTAAATCCTGGGCTAAACCTCTAAGAACAATTTCGAAATTCTCTTCTTTTTCATTGAATTCAGCCTTAAAGTCCTTAGGAACATTAGCTATAGAAACTTCTCTTAAGCTAACTCCATATGAGTCCTCTACAAGGCTTTCAATATATACAGTAATGTTGGCTTTTCCATTAAATGATTCATCAGCAAATCTGATTCCCTTTGGTAGGAACTGACTTAATTCTATGCTTGTAAGCATATTGCCAGTCTGACCTGTAACATTTATTTCTGTAGCCGGAATATTAATATTCTCAATTGAATTAATCTCTAATTCAGGACCAGCAATAACTACTACCTCTGGTTCACATGTAACCTCTCCAGTTGCTGCATATCCTTCCTGAGGAGTTCCCATAGTCGCATAGTACACAGGAACCTTCTTGGTTGCCAAAATTTCAACATTAACTCTTATATTATCAACATTAAGCTGAAGATTGTTCGTCGAAATCTGTTCATCGTCTTCATCAAATAACATGACATCTGAAGATGAAGCAATGTCATCGGTAAAACCACTAATCTGAACATCGACCACAGCTTTCTTAATTCTTGCTACAACCGATTCAGGACCACTGATACGGACCTGGTTAATTGCAGGAGTAATGTTCCCTACAATAAAGCCCTTTTCAATTTCCCCAGAGACTGTTGCAGTGATAGGAAGCTGAACGCTCCTACGGTTTTCAATCTTAACAGAAATTGCCTCCGAAGATGCTCTAAGTCTATCTATTTTATCGTTATATTTACTTGTCGTAAATGTAATAGGCACTGTAGTCTGATCGAGCGAAAGCTTAGACATATCTGCTATAGCCACAATAGCATCTGCTCCGTTTCCAAGCTCTCTTATCGTGCTACGAGGAGCTCTGATAGTAACGCTTGAAACTGTATCTGTTCCCGCTAATATTTCGTATGTCTTGCCATTGTCTTTAATAACGTTGTCGTTAATCACAGTAACCTTGACATTATCATAGGTGTGAGGGATAACTGGATCCGTAATTGTAAGAACAACCAGCCATAATACAATTGCAATAACAAAAGAAGTAATCTTTAATCCCCAGTTATTCAATAGTCTCTGCTTTGTGAAAAGGTCTTTAAAATGAAATCTCATGACTTACCACCTTTCCCCTTAAAGAAGAAACCATGTCTCTTCTCTGTGCTAGGCTTGTTCTGTAACTGTTCAAGCTTTCGTCTCATTGTATCATCATTAACGTTTCTAATGAGCTCCCCATCATATGCAATACTGATACGCCCTGTTTCCTCTGATACAATTAATGTAAGTGAATCTGTAACTTCTGAAATACCTACACCTGCTCTATGTCTAGTTCCTAATTCTTTACTTAGTGAAAGATTGTCTGAAAGTGGAAGATAACAAGTAGCTGCAACTACTCTGTCTCCTCGTACAACAACCGCTCCGTCGTGAAGGGGGGTGTTATGTTCAAAGATATTAATCAGAAGCTGGCTAGAAAGAATCGCATCAACCTCAATACCTGTTCTTTCAATTTCAGAAAGTGAAGTGTTTTGTTCGATTACAATTAACGCACCTGTTTTAACCTTGGCCATTTCATTGCATGCTCTCATTATTTCAGCGATAGTACGGTCTGAAAAACGTCCACTCATCGAATGTGTGGGGTCAAAAGTAATAACGGACGAAAAGAAATTCTTACGTCCCAAGCGTTCCAAAGCTCGTCTAAGCTCAGGCTGAAAGATTACTACTACTGCAGTAGCTGCAACTGTAAACAGTTTATTAGCTATCCACAAAATAGTACTCATTTCAAATAATTCAGCAAGTAACAGGAATACAATAATAACAACAATACCCTTTAGCAAAGACCATGCATGGGTATTCTTAATCCACAGCATGATTTCATAAACCAAAAAGGCTATTACCAGTATCTCAATTAAATCTGTCCATGAGACACTGGGCATATTGAATTTATCTAAATTTGTGCGAAAAAATTCAATAATGTTACTCATTGTTTCTCCCGTTTTATTAATTTATCTATTTATTATTCTCTGAAAAATCATCAATAATTCTTTGTGTTGTAGCACGATCTCTTTCTTCGCGTGCTCTGGCTGCTCTTTCTCTTGCAGCCTGTTCTTTGAGCCTTCCCTCGCCAGCAGGTCTTCCTCCGGTAAGTCCCATGAAACCTTTATCCTGAGATTTAGTTGCCTGTGTGGCTGCTGTTCTACGTACAGTCTCTCTCGCCTGTGTTCTTACAGCGTCAGAACTTGTTCTAGGTCTAGCAGCAGGTCTTTCAGTAGTTCTTGTACTCTGTGAAGCTCTAGCAGTGGCTTCCACCTGGTGTTTTACAGGCTTAGCCTTCTTTTTGTCTTCTGGCAGTTTAATCGTGTTCTTTGGCACAGCCTTTACATAGTAATAGTACTCATCATCTTCAAACTGAACCTTTTCTGTTCTATTGTAATCAAGATCAAAGCAAAAATACTGTAAGACAATATTAATAATGATTGAAAAAATCGTTCCTAAGAATGCAGCTCCGATTTCAACTGATCCGTCTAATGCTTTGTTAGCTACTATTGTGATAATGAGGCATGAAATTGCACCCACGCCAATAGCTATGAACCACGCATACTTAATTGATAATCTTCTGATTACGTACACGATAATCACTGTTATTGCAAAAGAAGCAACCAGAGCAAACATTGTTCTGTTTAGTATTACTGCTTCAGCAACATCTTTAATTCCATTTATCTTGCTTCCCTTGGAACCCATTGCACTAATGCTTTCGGCATTAATACTAATGTAATGCAAAACATTATAAACGATTACGCCACTTCCTACTGCTGCAAGTGATGTAGGTGCGCCTACAAGACCCATTGCAACAGGCATTACATAAGGAATTTTAAACATAAATGCTATAGGTGTAAGTAACACTGCTACTGAATCTTTAGAAGCAAATCTAAAATACAGCAGATATAATACTGCAAATAATGCAAACACTATAAGTGCACATTCTTTAGACAGATAAAAGACCTGCAAAGTAGCAAGCATGCCCAGAATCACGATTGTAAGGTTTACAGGCAAAAATGATCCTGCTAGACCTACCACAAGTGAAACCGGAAGGCTTGACAACTTATGCATAAAATCAAGATGCGTATTAATCTGTAAAATTGAGATAAAAGTTAACAAGAATTTGAGAACCGGGGTTACAAAAACATCATTTTTCCCCACGAACTTTTTGATTTTTTCTTTTATAAATAATAACTGTTCCATGCTATTTTGATTCTCCCTCTTCTTTTATATACAAAGAATTTAAGAGTTTGAGATTATTGAAATATCTTCTTAAATTACTTCTACTCTTGCCGTATCTAAAAGAAAATACAATGTATACTATCACACTATATGAAAGTACAAAAATAAGATAATATTTGAGAATGCCCTTAGCATACTCCCAAACATCGTCCATCTTGTACAGTTCTAGTATGAAACCTTCAAAGTCTGTATAAACATACACACCAAAAACTATCATACATGCAAGGGATGCACATATGACAGCCTTAAGCACCTGAAGCCATACATAATCGCTTCGGAAGTGTCTAGCAATAGAAGCACTCTTCTTGCCTTCGTTTTCTTCGAATGAAGCCATTCGGGTCATCAGTTTAACACGTTCTTCACTTATCATTTACTACCTCTTTTACCCACTCTCCCTGGGTAACACTTTATACCAAGATATATTAAATAAATCTCATCTTATTATCATGGCTTGTCTTCTTAATCTGTAAATCTTCAGGTTTAGGACGAGCCGAATTAATTACCTGTTTAAATCCATTTGTTACTTCAGCTTTACACTTATCGCAGAAACGTCCTGATCTAATCATCGCTCCGCAGCTTTCGCATGCAAGCTGGACTACAGAATCTTCTGAGAACTGAAGTCTTTCTTCACGTAACCACTGCTGAATCTGCTGAGTTTCAACTTCGCAAGCTTCAGAAACTTCCTTGATACCTACACCTGGATTGTCACGTACATATTCTTTTACTTCTTTAAACTTAGCATCCATAGCTTCTCTGCATTTAGGGCAGATCATAGGACCTAAGGCATAGTTAAACAAATTACCACATCTTCTACAATTTCTAACGTTCATAGACTACCTCCAATTGAATATAACGATTAGTAATCATGTTGTTAAATCATGTACCTGCGGCAGTTAGTGTAATAAAATAAACTTTTTTCACCCCTGCTTGTTTTAGTTCACGCGCCAGCGAATCAAGCGTGCTTCCAGTCGTGAAAATATCGTCTATTAAGACCACCGTACCTAATTTTACAACATTTTCATATACAATAAAAGCCTTTTTCATATTAATTTGGCGTCCTGGCTTGTCATAAAGCTTCTGTGGAACGGTGTTTTTTATTCGTCCCACGACTTCATTTCTAGCAGGTATTCCCGTCAATTTTGAAAGCTCTATTGATAATTCTGCTGCTTGATTATATCCTCTCTTAATTAACCTTTTCTTATTAAGAGGTACTGCTATAAGCGCATCTGGATTAATTACATCTATCCAGTCCCTCAGTTCGTCATATATAGCCTGTGAATATGTCCTTGCATACTCTGGTCTATTCATATACTTGAACCGATAAACAGATTTTGCTATATCCTGGTAAGAAAATACAAAACGCCCTCCATCAAATACATGCTTCTGCTTTTTGCAATCTGTACAATATATTTCATATAATTCGACCGGCCTTCCACAGCCTACGCAAAATGGGCCATTTACTATGGACAATTTTCTTTTGCAGCTGTCGCAAAATCCGCTTTTCCCTATCACATGTGGTTTTTCGCAAACTGGACATCGCACAGGATAGAAAATCGCTTTAACCATATTTAATTGTTCTTTCACCAATAGTCCTTTCTCTCTCCCGAACTATTGTGCTTTTTACCGATAATCCTTTACTTTCTAAAGCCCAAAGGCTCTTTAACGATAGTCTTTTCTTCCCGAAATCAAGGGGCTTTTCATCGGTAGTCCCCTTCTTTTTAGAGCTAAAGGGCTCTATTCAGCAAAAATCTCGATTATTTTGGATTTTAATCCAGAATATCTTAGATTTTCCTCATCATTATTTATCATTTCTTTTACTGTGTCATTGCTTCCCACAATAACGAGACATTTTTTGGCTCTTGTGACACCTGTATACAAGAGGTTCCTGTTCATAAGCTGTCTAGGGCCACTTAAAAGTGGCATGATAACCGCTCCGTACTCGCTTCCTTGTGATTTGTGAATAGTAATGGCATATGCTAATTCCAGTTCTTCAAGCATGTTGAATGGATATCTTACCTGTCTTCCATCATCAAAGATGACGGTAAGTGTCGAATTGTCTTCATCAATCTTACTTACTTTGCCCGAATCGCCATTAAACACACCTACTCCAGCATCGATTGGAATATTGTATTTTCCTAATACCTCCCACTCTATCTGATAGTCATTTTTTATCTGCATTACTTTGTCACCTTCTCTGAAGATTGTCTCTCCATAAAGGTGTTCTTTCTTGAAAGAGTTCTTAGGATTTAACTGCTCTTGCAGGTATTTAATCAAAGCAATTACTCCTAGACTGCCTTTTCTCATTGGTGTCAAAAGCTGTATATGCAAAGGGTCGGCATTTACGTAAGGCGGCACGCTTTTTGTAATAAGTTCAACTATATTTGTGAGAATTTTCTGCGTAACATTACGATCTAATAAAAAGAAATCCTTAGTCTTATTATCCCAATTAATTGAGTCACC
>JAZUDH010000040.1:0-2838 GCA_045639565.1 Lachnospiraceae bacterium | reverse complement strand
CAATCCTTTTCAGTTGCTTAACTTATTTTTGTCTAACTTTTTGGGGTCAGATCAAAGTTAAGCGACGCTTTTGTGAATCAATCATTATCTAGGCCACCTCCAGGTTTCAAAAATACTTACGTGTGCAAAACGTGTGCAAATCATCGTATATCAACATACTGGCTCGCAATTCGCCTAAAATAAATCCAATATGAACCAACCTTAAAGATTTGAGGCATATACTCTAGCCTTTGTCCTTTGTATATAACAGTCATGTTTACATTCCTTTTCTTCATCTCTTGTTACAAAATGGGAACCAATTGATCCACTCACACATAGTTGTCATCAACTATCCTTTCGTGTTTCTTGTATATGTGTAATTATATTTCTCATATGCTCATAAGCTTCTGGATCTCTATTCTTTATGTGATTCAAAACTCTTTCTCTATGCTTTGAAAGTATCTTTATAGCTTTGGGGTTAAGTTCGCTTAATCGCTGTTCTCCCTTAAGTCGTCTTGCTTCTATTCTGTCTTTAATCCACTCAGCATCTTCGTCTGACATAACACCATCTTCTGCCATATCATCAAATCTTGCTTCAAGAAAATCCCAGAATTCCTGCTCATCAAACAGACCAAGCATACCCCATTTAGTCGTAGCTCCGTGATTTTCAAGTACTGATATATGTTCTTCGTGATTGGTAACTTGTTCAACAAGTTCATCCGCAGCAGCATCTGCCAGCTTTTTAAGTCTATCTTCTGCATCCTCTCCAAATGCCCACTCAAATTCAGCAAGCTTTTCTTCTGATTCCATATATTCGATATCATCAGCCGCTTCTGTATTCTCAAGTTCATATGGTTTTTCAAGACCGGCATCACGAAGTGCTAGAGTTATTGTTCTACGAATTACACCGCTATCAAGAAGTTTATCTCCACCAAGTATTCTAATCTGATCATTTAATGAACTTTCATGCTCAGTTATATAAAATTTTATTCCTCTTCTATGCATCTGATCTGCAAAAGAAATCAGTCTGTCCACGACTGTCACATCTATACTGCCGATTCCTCTTGCATCAACGACAACCTGATGTGTGTCTTCTTTTATGGCTGATAAAATGTCATTTTCGAATTTATCTATATTTGCAAAGAAAAGATTCCCGCTAAATCTGTAGATAACGGTATTTGCGATTGGACGAGCATGTGTATTCCTATCTAACGAATGAAAATTGCCGTGTCCAGGAATTCGACCAACAAAGCATGTAGGTGGAGAGGCCGCTCTAACTGACACCTCCCAAAATGAAAGTACACATCCTACAATAACGCCGTTTACAGTACCAAGAACCAGTACACCAATGAATGAAAGCATAAAGATTACACACTCACTTTTACAGGTCTTCCATAATCTTTTAAGCATCTTAAAATCAAGTATGCCAATAAGTGCTGTCATTACTATTCCAGTAAGAACCGGAACTGGAAGAAACTGTAAAATGGGAGTTCCAAACAATAAAATTAATATCATCGTGATTCCCGCAGATATAGACATCAACTGACTTCTTACACCTAAAGAATCTGCCATTCCGCTTCGAGAAACGGATCCATTTATAGGACAACAGCCTACAATTGCACTCGCAAAATTCATACCTGCATAAGATAATAGTTCTCTTCCATTATCAACATTGTCACCATACTTTGTCGCATAATTATTAGTTGCCAAAAGCGTCTGTGCCATAATTACCGCAGCAATACTGAATGATTCCAGAATAATTGTTATAGCGTTACCTGATATGCATTTAATATCCGGTATTATTAATCTTGGTAGACCTGAGTCTACTGTTGGCAATAGCTTCACTCCAAATCTATCAAGCTTCACAACTACTTGAAGTAATGCACCTACAACCATCATTACTACAGTCATAGGTATTTTGGGTATGTACTTTTTACACACAAGAATGATTACAACAGTACCAATACCCAGTACTGCAGAAAGTATATTAAAATGCTTACATTCACTGGCAATGTTTACAAGTAAGGTGAGTAGAACACCTGTGCCGGGATTTCCTCCAAACAGCTTGGGAATCTGCATAAGAATAATTGTAAACCCAACACCAGAAATAAATCCTCCCATTACAGGCACAGAAATGTATTTGACCACTCTTCCTGCCTTCACGAAATAGAAAATAACAAACCAGATACCTACAAGAAGAGACACTACCGGAACGAGTGTAATCACCTTATCAGAACCTGGTTCTAGCACTAAGGTTGTCAAAAGCGTGCCAACCATTGCTGCCGGCATCGCATCTACACCAACTGCAAACTGAGGTGATGTAGTCATAAAAGCATATATTAATATTGGCAAAAACGAGCCATATAAACCGTAGATTACAGGTAATCCAGCAATCTGGGCATACCCCATTGCTATAGGAATAGATACAAGAGCTATGATAATTCCGGAGGTGATATCTTTAATAGGATTACTTATTTTTTTATATCTTATTTGATTGAATAACATGAAAACCTCTATTTGACACTTTTGGCAATCTGCTTTATATAATCATTACTATATCTATTATACCAAAACAGGCAGGATAAACCACTTCTATCCTGCCTTTACATACTAAAAATGATATTGATCTTTAACATCCAATAATTGACCCAATCTTGCCGAGATAAGCTTTACTTATTACATATCTAATATAATGATAATGGATTCTGTACAGAACAATCTTATCAGTGAACATCATATACTGTTTTTCTCGAATTATGCGTCTCCTTTCTATCTCTCTTTGTCTTCATATAGTACGAAATTTGAATTGTACTAATCAAGCCACTGAATAAAAGCAGTTTTATCCGAACTATTATATCC
>JAZUDH010000039.1:0-21079 GCA_045639565.1 Lachnospiraceae bacterium | reverse complement strand
AAACTGTCAAGATTAACTCTAGCTAATCTTTCCCGTTTACTGTTTTTCTTGGGTAGTTTCTTTATAGTGAGTTCTCTCTCACTTCTGAATATCTCAAAGATTTTCAGGGTTGCATTGTTGTTTGATTGTCAATGTTCTCTTTGTTTCAAGCGGTTGTTTGTGTGTCCCGCTCGGAACAATGACTACTATATCACCGCCCTATAGGGTTGTCAACAACAAATTTTCATTTTTTTAAATAAATTTTTAAAAGCGCAGAAAACGGCGAAAAATCAACGTTTTTCGCCGTTTTAAGATATCTGAATTTACAAAAAACTCACTGGAATAAACCCAATTGTCGTAATTGTGTTTGCAATTCTGATTTTTTCACTTTAAAATCTTTTTTATTGATTCTTTTCCCGGTAACGCAATGGATAAACTAAGATTATCCACCTGCGTACCTTCTTTTACTTCTAATAGTAAGACTAATTGTTTTGTTTCACCCGAATTAAAATCACCAAGATACTCTGAAAGATCATCCTCCAGCATAGTTTTAAAAGTAGATTTTTCTGCTTTGCCATTAATTCCTAATCTAAAGGTTGCTTCTTTATTAAAAATATCAAGCTTTGTTTTGCTACTACCATTATTTGTAACATCAAAATACGCTACAACTAAATCATTTCCTTTTGTTGAATCTATTACAAAAAACACATCTCCCCGATTTCCCTCTGGGTATGACTTCATAGTTCTGACACCAGAAAAGTCTATAGAGAAATCATTAGCGCCCAAGTAGTCCTCAATTGAAGTAGCACTAATAATAGTTGCCCCGCCTGTTCCATCATTTATAGGCATTTCTATTTCCTGAGACTCTTCTTCATTTACACTTTCATTATTATATGCTTCGTTAGCAGCAGCTTGTTCAATTGCTTCTTCTCTTCTGCTTTCTTCATCTTCAGCCGCTAATTCTTTTTCGGCCTCATACTTTTCTAAAGAAGCGTTATATATCTGCATTGCCTGAACATATGAATTCATAAATTCAGATGTATCTACCAGCCTTGAATGATTTTCTTTGTCATATTTAAGTAGTAAAGATGTTGCGTATTCTGATACTAATTCAGTTTGTTCCTCTGTCATGTTAGGAATTGAAGCACATCCTTGAAGTGTCAACGCTACCATAGCTAGGCTTAAAGTTATGGCTATGCCTTTTTTCATTAATCTTCCTCCACGTTTATATTATAAGAAGCATCCAGTGTGAACCAAAACTCAACCTTCCCCTCAAGGTTATTAACACCATATCTTTGGTTGTGAGCTTCCATAATAGCTTTAACAATAGAAAGTCCCAGGCCACTTCCCCCATATTCTCGAGTTCTTGCCTTATCGACCTTGTAAAATTTGTCCCATATATGTTCAAGGCTCTCGGAAGGGATACTTCTGCCTGTATTAATTACCGAAACTTTCACTACATTTTCATTTTCTTCTTTTTGAACGCATACGTCAATGTGTTTTGATGTGTCTGATTCACAGTGGTTGATTGCATTACTCAGATAATTCATCACAACTTCTTCAATATTCATCTCATCAGCCCATACATATACCGGTTCACTCTCAGGAAGTGATAAGCTGATATTATTTTGTCGCAAAAGAATATCAATTGATTTAGCATAGTTATTTATCATTGAAACAATGTCAAATCTTGTGATTGATAGAGTTCTTGCACCTGCCTCAAGCTGATTCAATGAAATAATTTTTTTAACCATTTCATTCATTTTCATAGCTTCATCAATTATTACATCGCAATAATAATCCCGTTCTTCGGCCTCATTAACGCCATCCTTAAGACCTTCTGCGTATCCTTGAATTAATGCTATAGGAGTTTTGAGCTCGTGAGATACACTAGATACAAAATCTTTTCTCATCTCATCAAGCCTGTTCTTTTCATCAATATCCTTTTTCAACTCGATATTGGCATTCTTTAACTCTGTGATTGTTTTTTCAAGATTATATGACATCTGGTTGATACTATGTCCTAGCACACCTATTTCGTCTTTTCTTGAGCCATTATATTTAGTATCAAAATCCATTTTAGACATCTTTTCTGATATGCTCGCTAGTTCCAAAATAGGTTTTGAAATACGCCCAGTAATAAAATATATTATAATTCCGCTAATTAACGAAGCTATTATTCCTATACGTAATAAAACATCATTAGCAAGATCAGCACTTTCTCTTATCTGTTCTAGTGTTGTACGAATCATAAAATACTTTTCGCCAGGAAGCTTACCCCACATTTCAAAAAGATCCTTAGAGGTGTACATATCTTTTTTGTAGACTAAGATAAAATTATCAGTTTCATCTAGTACTTTTTCATAAGCAGAAAGACCTCTTATATTAACTAAGAATTCTTTGTACACTCTGTCTGAAGGTTCATTTGTACTTATAATAATAGGATCTAAAAACATATCCGCAATTACTACACTTATATTCTGAGTAGCTGCAGCGACTTGAAGTGATTCTAAAAATGGCTCGTCAGCAACCCCTTTCTCACATGCATTATATATAGAAGAATATAAGCTATTCATATTCTTCTTAATATCATTTAAGTAGATTCTTTCAAGAAACAGATTGTTAGCTAATATAACAGTTATAAAAGCTATGACGATGCACGAAATGAATGTTATAGTAAGCCTTCTTCTGATTGAATGTTTGCCTTTATGAAAATTATTTACTATTCTCGATTTCTTTACAGATTTATTATCTTTCAAGTTTGTATCCCATTCCCCAGATAGTTTTAATCATATCGCCTTTGTCACCAAGCTTACTGCGAAGTTTCTTGACATGTGTATCAATGGTTCTGGCATCACCATAATAATCGTAATTCCAGACATGATTTAAAATTTGTTCTCTCGATAAAGCGATTCCTTCATTTTCAAAGAAATATGTCAAAAGTTCAAATTCCTTGAAACTAAGTTCGATAGGATTTCCATCTACGGTTACAATATGTGCCAATTTATCAATCAATATTCCATTTATCTCGACATTTTCTTCGTATGTTTCAGGCATTGACCTTCTAAGAATGGCTTCTACCCTCGCAACTAAAATTTTAGGACTAAATGGCTTAGTAATATAGTCATCAACGCCTAGTTCATAACCTAGGAGCTCATCATGTTCCTCGCTTCTTGCAGTTAACATAACAACAGGAACTTTAGAGTTACTTCTAATTTCCCTGCACACCTGCCATCCATCGCGATGTGGCATCATGACATCTAGCAAAACTAATGAAATATCAGGATTATCATAAAAAACATCTATTGCTTCATTACCATCAGCTGCTTCGAGAACTTCATAGTCCTTCTTTACCAAGAAATCTTTAACCAGCTTACGCATTCTCATCTCATCATCACAAACAAGAATTTTAATTTTGTCCATAGTCTTTAGCTTCCTCCATACGAATAAAACAACTATACAAACTATTTATGTTCTTTTTGTGAACTTATTTTTCAATGTTTAATTCCCGTTCTTTGGCCCTAACTATAGCTTCTCGCTCAGTTAACTCCTGCTCCCATGCAGAATATTCGTTGGTGACGGCGCGCTTATAATTCAAAACATTAGCATTGTTTCCAGTAAGATTAAGTACAAACATAAATAAAATTACAAATGAAAGGATTACACTTACAATAACTGCATTTCTAAATCTAAGCTTGTAGCTTAACTCCTCTTTCATCTTGGGCGTAAAGGTTCGTATGTTTTTCATATCTATTCTTTTAAAGGTTGAATAAAGGGGAACTGGTTTGATATCCTCGGCTGGTACTCCCTTACTGATTAGAATGTCACGAAGCTTAGTCATATAATTTAAGCCTATGGGCGTGGCAAAAGAACGGTTCTCCAAAGCTTTATCATAAACCTGGTGGACCATGCTTATATTGTTAAGATCTAGTTTATCTTTTAAATAATCAATTTTCTTTTGTTCATTTAGAGCAAGCTCTAAATCGTCCTTATTAGCAAAAATAAAACCTCTGTAGGTTAGTTCATCGATATTTTCCATACTCTAACACCTCGAAATAATGATAGCTTAAGATTTCAAACAATTAATTAAAGAGGGTTTTTATAAGTAGCTGAGTAATCACCATATTTCCTTGAATTGAATTAGGCTTGCCACCGCCTTTAGCTCCATATTCTTCTTTTAATTGATTCTGAAGTATGGTCATATCCTGTGAGTCTGATTCAATTATATATCTATAGCCGGTTTCGTCGTCACCTGCAAAAGAAGCACAAATACCTGGATAGAATTTGTGAAGCACTTCCATAGAATATCTTATATAAGAAGCGCCTTCTTTTCCGGTAATGTAAATACCATTCTCAGAAGGATTGGAGATTGCGGTCTGCTTTATTTCTCTTTCAATAAGAAGGTTATTAAGTCTTACAATTTCAAAGTCCTTGGCTTTACTGCTTTCTAATAGTTCTAAAGTCTTTAAGGCTTCAGAGCCTTCCTTAACAGTTAATGCATTGGAAATAGACTTAAGGGATTTGATGCGTTCGTCATAATGTTCGAATGCTCTAAGACCACATAAGTAGTGTACTCGAACTCCACCTTTGTAGTTTTCAAAGTTAATTATTTTGAACATTCCTATCTCACCGGTAAGATGCACATGTGGCGCACAGCATGCACATATATCGGTATCTTCGACTATCACGATGCGAACATCGCCGGCTAATTCCTTTTTAGAGCGATAGTCAATTGTCTTAAGTTCTTCAGGAGTAGGATAATATGCTTTGATTGATTTATTAGCCCATATTACCTTATTAGCTTCTAATTCAAGATTGTAGATTTCTTCTTCTGAAAGCTTTCCATCATAATCCATTGTGGCGGAGTTGTCACTTAGATGGAAGCCCACGTTATTGTATCCAAACTTATTGTGAACTAGCCCTGTAAATATATGCTCGCCAGAATGCATCTGCATATTTCTAAAGCGGTGTTCAAAGTCAATGATTCCTTCAACTTTAGCACCTATAGGAATAGGCTCACTTACATAGTGTAGGATTATGTCATCTTTTATATTTACATTAGTGACAGTAATGCCATTTAGTGTACCCTTATCGCAGCTTTGACCGCCTTCATTGGGAAAGAAAAGAGTCTCTGAAAGCTCTACCGCGTATCCATTTTTATCTTCAACAATGTTTATTACTTCACTTGCAAATTTTGTATTATAAGCGTCAAGATCATATAATTTTTTTGTCATTTATAAAATCCCCTCTAAATATTCTAACTAATTTATTATACTATAAAAAAACCATGAAAGGTATTTCTTTCATGGTTTAAAATCATGTCGTTTTAAGTAATTAGTGGTATAAAAAGCAAACCTTTTATTTATTGAGTCTTTTTATAGATATAAGATTTCCTAACCCTGCCGCAGCATAAGGCACCAAGAGACAGGCATATGTAAAAATATATCTACTGTTAGCTTCCCACATCATATGGAATAAAAAGCCCCCAAAAACTCCTATAAACAATACCGATTCCGTAAGACCATCTTTTCTTCTAATCACAGAAATAATGGCCCACAATAAGCTACCAAAGAAAACAATAGTTTGGAAATAGTTGCAAAAATAATCATATAAAAAGCCCCATTTACCAAAATATATATTTTTTAGGAATTCACTTCTTGCTCCATAATACACATATGTAGATTCTCTTGAAAAATAAGTGCCATCTACCCACTGTGTCATAAATTTTTCTTTGTAAAAAGAAAAGGCATACTTAGGATCAGCCTTAAAAGTTTCAATTCGGCTTTTTATTTCAGCTTTACTTATTTCGTTAGCAATCGCAGGATTACAACCAGACTCTTCAAACGTAATAAAATTGAATCCGGTATACCAGCCTTTATTAATCTGTCCTGACTCGCTTTCTTGCATACCCATAGCAATGTATGATAAGGGAGTAACTCCTGTTGTAAGTGTTCCACCCGATGCCTTTTCATATGCTTTTACCGTTATAGGCAAAATAGAAAATGAGCACAAAACAATCAAAAAAGCTAATATTGCATTCCTAATCTTTCGTTCTCTTAATGCTTCAAATAGAAGCACTATAATAACAGCTATAATTATGATCATTGCATTTTTCCTGGTAAAAACAGAAAGTGCAAAACCGATTACCGCTATAAGCCCATTAATATATAAGTTTCCTCTCCTTTTTATATATCTAGCCAGTCCAAATGCACCGACTGAAATAAACATAAGAGAAGGAATTTCTCCGTAAAGGTAACTCGTATACATGATAAAGGGTGCGTTAAAAAAACATAATGCTAAAAAGCAATAATTGATTTCAGGTTTTGACCACATAGTATCTATAGTCTTATACAAAAAGAAAACAGTTACACATTGGAAAACGCCATACGCAGCAATTAAAAAACGAAACTCTGCTATCGAAACAGGAATAATATGAATGAGTTTTATAAGTAATGCCAGAAAAGTGCATATTCCTATCTGCTGAGGATAGTATGACATATAAGATTCTGTAGGATGAATTATTGACAAATCTCCAGCAGCAATTCGTTTAGACATTTCATATACTACCGCAGAGTCAGAATTAGGCATACTACGCCCGAAAAAGGCCATATATTCACAAATTAAAAAAGTAAATCCAAGGGTAATAAACAAGAAAACATTAAGTCTTTTAGAAGTATTTTTCTTAAAAAGATTAAATCCTAGTAAAAGGCATATAGAAAAAACAACAAGAATCAGCGTAGCAATAAGAATATTGTCTTTTGAAATAGAAAAAAGATGACTGGTAGCTTCATCATTGTGTGCTGAAAAAAAGAATGTGCACAGAAAAATAAGCGCAGTAAAAAGTACCGCAACTATTTTTATGAACCAATCTCCAAATCTATACAATTTCATCTTCCAATTCCCCACTTGCCTAGATAATATTGCGTTTCAACAATGCTTATAATCAAACAAAGGCGGACTATAAGAGTTCGCCTTAAATTTTAATGGACCTGGCGGGAGTCGAACCCGCGTCCGAAAATCCGTCCCCTGTCCTTCTACGAGCGTAGTTTGTTATTTGACATTCCCTCCACTGTACTGGAACAAACACCATTACAGCTTAAGTAGCTTCATGATACGCCCAAAGGTGCAAAGCTTAGCCTTTGTCGTTTCTCACATAGTCGATGCCTGGGTCTTAATGTGTGAGTGCACTAAGTCAGACAGCTGCCATTAGGCAGCGATTGCTAAATTATCTTCAGCGTTTAATTTTAATTTTGCGATTAAAGGGTCGCACCTGCTCGCTTCTCCAGCTTCAAAATCCCCGTCGAAACCTTGACAAGCCCGTATATTAACCGAGATTTCTGATTTTGAAATCTCTCTGCACATCGCGTAACTGATCGCGTTTAGCAATGTCATCTCGTTTATCGTAGAGCTTCTTACCTTTAGCAAGGCCAAATTCAAGCTTAGCTCTACCGTCTATAAAGTATACCTCAAGAGGCACTAAAGTGTAACCCTTTTCGGTAATCTTTTGACGAAGTTTTAAGATTTCATTTTTATGAAGTAAAAGCTTCTTAGGTCTTAATGGATCAACATTAAAAATGTTTCCCTTTTCATAGGGACTAATGTTCATACCATAAGCATAGACCTCGCCCTTATCAATTCGTACAAATGATTCTTTGATAGAACATTTGCCAAGCCTTAAGGACTTAACTTCTGTTCCATGAAGGGCAAGACCTGCCTCAAATTTTTCTTCAATAAAATAGTCATGATATGCTTTTTTATTATTTGCTACTAATTTTTTTCCAGTTTCTTTTGCCATAATCGTATTATATACACTTTCTAAGTAAGCTACAAGTAAACCAGTAGTTTAATATTTAGAATGATCCTCGACCATTCTTATAGAAGTCATGAATCTTGCTGCCCTCTTCGAAGTCAGCGATGATGAAATCTATTGTTCTGGTGGTCATATCAACATCATGAACCATAACTTTAATTGTTTCGCCAAGTCTATAGGTTACGCCTGTTGACTCACCAACAAGCTCATATTTAGCTTCATCAAATCTAAAATAATCACCTGCCATTGAAGAAACATGAACTAATCCTTCAACAGTATTTTCAAGTTCTACATAAATACCCCAGTTAGTGACACCACTAATGACGCCCTCGAAAATTTCATGCATATGCTTTAACATATACTGAGCCTTTTTAAGCTTAATGGTTTCTCGCTCTGTTTCCTCAGCACGACGCTCATTCTTGCTTGTAGAATTAGCGATTTCAGGTAAAATTTCTTCGTAGTGACTGAGCTTACTAGGTGTAAGACGATGCCTTAAATCATCCTTGATAATACGATGAATCTGCAAGTCAGGATATCTACGAATAGGTGATGTAAAGTGTGAATAGTACTCACATGCAAGACCGAAATGTCCCTCACTTTCAGTAGAATACTTAGCCTGCATCATTGAGCGAAGTGTTAGTCTTGCAATAAGTGCTTCTTCACTAGTACCTTCAATTTTATTCAAAAGTTTCTGAAACTCTTTAGGATGAATCTCTTCACCGTTTGATTTTATGGTATATCCAAAGTTTTTAATAAAAGTTTTAAGCTTTGTAAGCTTTTCAGCATCAGGCTCTTCGTGAATACGATAAAGAAAAGGAATGTTCTGCCAGTAATAGTGCTCAGCTACTGTTTCATTAGCAGCAAGCATGAAGCTTTCAATAAGCTTGGTTGCCTCATTACGATCATAAGGCTTTATTTCTACGGGCTCACCCTTTTCATTTAATATAAGCTTAGTTTCAGGAAGGTCAAAATCGATTGAGCCACGCTTTTTACGACGCTCTCTTAAGATAAGTGACAATTCCTGCATTTTATTCAGCATATCTACTACATCACTAAACTCTTTTTCAAGCTCTTCGTTGTGTTCTTCAATAATGCCTTTAACTCCAGTGTATGACATTCTGTGATTTACATTAATAACTGATTCACAGATTTCATAATCAACTCGCTTACCGCTCTTATCAAATTTCATGATGCATGACATAGCAAGTCTATCCTCTCCCTGATTAAGGGAACAGATACCATTAGATAAAGCATGTGGAAGCATGGGAATAACTCTGTCAGCAAGGTATACTGAGGTTCCTCGCTTAACTGCTTCTCTATCAAGTGCCGAATTTTCCTGCACATAGTTAGATACGTCAGCAATATGAACACCTAAAACATAGTTGTCGCCTTCCATTGAAAGTGATACCGCATCATCTAAGTCCTTGGCATCCTCACCATCAATAGTAACCATTAGGACGTCGCGTAAGTCGTTTCTTCCTGCCATGTCAGCTTCAGATACCGGCTTACACATGCTTTCAGCCTGATTCAAAACCTTTTCCGGAAATTCTGTAGGTATGCCAAAAGAAAGCGCAATGGATAGAATATCAACTCCAGGATCATTTATATGACCTATTATTTCCTTGATACGACCCTCTGGATTGTGCTTTTCATCGCCGTAATCAGTAATGTCTACTATAACCTTAGAGCCAGTTACTGCTCCTTTAGATTTCTCAATAGGAATAAAAATGTCATTCACGAATTTCTGATTGTCTGTAACTACAAAGCCAAAATTCTTGCTGGCCTCGTATGTACCTACGATAATATCCTGACTACGTTCTACTACGGATACTACTCTCGCCTCGGTACGATGACCTTCACCATGAGCTTTCTTGATTATTTCTATTTCAACCTTATCGTTGTGACAAGCATTTAGTGAGTAGCCTTCTGGTATAAAGAAATCTTCATCCATTCCCTCTACTTCAACAAAGCCGAAGCCTTTAGCATTTCCGATATATGTGCCTACAATCTTAGGCTCACTAACGCCTTTATCGCTTGCTACGTTCTTCTTATCCTTCTTGCCACCACCTGTAGGTAATATTAGCTTACCCTTTTCAGTTACGATAATTGATCTTTCATTAATAAGTTCATCAATGACAGAATCGAATTCTGCTCTCATATCATCAGAAACCTGCATAAACATTGCAAGCTCCTTGCGGCGCATGGGAACATAAAGATCATCATGAAATAATTCCAATATTAACTTTTTTTTCTTATCTTTCTTATCTGCCATTAATCTCTCTCTTTACAAAAAAGTGGTAAAAAAAACCACTCGCTTTACGAGTGGTTTCTCTTAACTAAATTAAAATCTGCTAATGTTAAGGATTGCAGCTAAAACGATGAATGCGATTGCAAGTCCTCTTGTAACTTTCACTAACATTCCTTCCATGCTGCGGCCCTTAGCCTTGCCCCAATATGATTCAGCTGCACCACTGATTGCTCCAAGTCCTGCTGACTTACCTTCCTGAAGAAGAACAACCACTAAAAGTGCTATAGAAACCAATATAAATACTATTGTAAGTACTATTCTTAATACAGCCATTAAAATTTACCCTCCTAATGTCGCGTACAATAAATGATAGCATACCAAAGACTGCTTTTCAAGTAGTTATTTATTTCTTAATTAAGAGACTCTTTCCTGTCATTTCAACGGGCTGTTCTTTACCCATTACCTCAATAAGTGTAGGAATGATATCAGCAAGACATCCACCCTCTCTTAATGTATATGAAGGATCATAGTTTACTAAGATAAAAGGAACAGGGTTTGTAGTATGAGCGGTGAAAGGTGCACCTGTTTCATAGTCAATTAACTGTTCAGCGTTACCGTGATCAGCGCAGATAAACATTGTTCCGTCTACACTCTTAAGTGCTTCAACTGCCTTGCCTACACATTCATCAACTGCTTCAACTGCCTTGATTGCTGCGGCCTGAACACCTGTATGACCAACCATGTCAGGGTTAGCAAAGTTAATGATGATTACGTCATACTTGTCGCTCTTGATAGCTTCAACAAGCTTATCACATACTTCGTAAGCGCTCATTTCAGGCTTAAGGTCATATGTTGCTACCTTAGGCGAGTTAACTAAGATACGATCCTCACCTTCGTTAGGAACTTCAACACCACCGTTAAAGAAGAATGTAACGTGAGCATATTTTTCTGTTTCAGCGATTCTAGCCTGCGTCATTTTATTAGCAGCAAGCCATTCACCGAATACGTTTGTAACTGCGATCTTATTAAATGCAACTTCCTTATTAGCAATTGTCTTGTCGTAATCAGAGAAGCATACATAAGTAATATCTAATCTCTTACCTCTTTCAAAGCCCTGAAAATCATCATCGCAGAAGCAACGTGTAATTTCACGAGCACGGTCAGGACGGAAGTTGTAGAAAATAACGCTGTCGCCATCCTTGATAAGAGCAACGGGTGTGCCGTTCTTCTTAACAACTGTAGGCTTAACAAATTCGTCTGTTTCCTCTCTATCATATGAAGCCTGGATAGCTGAAACACCATCAGTAGCTTCAAGACCTTCACCCTTTGTAAGAGCGTCATAAGCTAACTTAACACGGTCATAGTTGTTATCTCTATCCATTGCATAGTAACGACCATGAACTGAAGCAATTTCACCAACACCGATTTCAGCCATCTTACCTACTAATTCTTCAGCAAAGCCCTTTCCTGATGCAGGAGGTGTATCACGTCCATCAAGGAATGCATGTACATAAACCTTTTCAAGACCATTTCTCTTAGCAAGCTCTAATAAGCCGTAAAGGTGTGTATTGTGAGAGTGAACACCACCGTCTGAAAGTAATCCATAAAGGTGAAGTGTACTGTTATTCTTCTTGCAATTGTCAATAGCCTTAAGCAAAGCTTCGTTTGTAAAGAAGGTTCCATCCTGGATTTCCTTAGTAATTCTTGTAAGCTCCTGGTAAACGATACGTCCAGCACCCATGTTAAGGTGTCCAACTTCAGAGTTACCCATCTGACCTTCAGGAAGTCCTACTGCCATACCACTTGCGTTACCCTTAACACAAGGATATTCCTTCATTAACTTATCCATAACAGGAGTCTGAGCCTGTGCTACTGCATTGCCCTCTACCTTGTCATTTAATCCATATCCATCAAGGATCATTAAAACTGTAGGTTTTTTAGCCATGATTCGTTTCCTTTCTATTATAAAAAGACCATTCTTAAAATTTTCCTATAAAAGTATAACTTCATGCGAAAGGGATGTCAAATACTATAGTATAAAAAAGAAGAGTCAATTTCCCAGTTACATCTGCATAAAAATATATACTTTTCAGGAACCGATTGTACTTAAATCATTACAGTAACATTCCATCGAAAAAATCATCCACCCTATTATCACCACCGCCATACTTTAAAAGCATAGCTTTCATCTCCGGATGATTATTGCCTAAATCATTTAGCATCATATCAATCTCAGTAGAATCAGGCTCAGTAATATCAAGATACAGCTTTAGATAAGCATCATCTGCATAAAGGTCATCTCGTATCGCAATCCACGCTGCATTATTAGCGTTCTTAATAGTATGACTTTTTACATAGCTTAGTAAGAACTCCTCCATGTCAGGCAAAAGAAACTGCTTGTGCATAAGACGCATCATACATAGATAATTTTTGTTCTTGCGAACTCCTAATATGTATGAGGCATCGACACCTAAAAGCTCACCATCAACGGAGCGTATGTCATCATATGAGATGTCTTCCTCTCCACAAAGTGCCGCCTCGTCTGAACCAGCATAATCGCTTTCTCTTAAATACTGAACAAGTGATGAGTCATAATTTCTAAACCAGCTCTCACTTCCCATTTCACCACTTGAAATAAGATAGCCAGCAGGCATCTTATTAAGCGCACTAGCTAGAAGAATAGATAAATCGTCCTCGCCTTCGTATCCTATAGAAACACTGTTAAGCCTTATACACCCTTCAAGCATTCCTCGTCCAAACGAAACCTCTTTATTTAAAATCGTAAGACTTACTAAATGAATGCAGTGAGCGAACGCCCAGTCTCCAATCTCACGAACCGTTTCAGGTATCACGATGTGTCTAAGTCCATTCACGCCCATGATGGCTTTCTTAGAAATTGAGGTAACAGGCACCTCTCGTTCGGTCACAGTCACTTTGTTTGGAATTGATAAGTGCGAATCGCTTCCCTCTATCCCCATTATGGAAGCCTCACCATTATTCACTTCATATAAAAGGGTAAACCCTCCAACCTTAACATTTTCCATATTTATCACTCTATAAAAGACCCATAATTTCAGATCTTAAATCTTCTTTTCTGTCAGATACCATCAAAAGCGAGTTAAATCTGTCATAGTCGCTAGAGCCAAACGCGTTTAAGAATGCAGCACTATGGGTGCCTAGGGTTAGCTCTGTTACCATCACTAGCATTTCATTGCTGCTTTCACCGAATGCTTTTTCGGCAAAAGAAAATAGATAATGAATTCTTTCCTGTTCTTTAACCACATTAGCTTTAAGCGCCTTGACCTTGTCGTTGTATACTTCCTTTACAACCTCAGAGGGAGCTTTGTCACTATCTTTTACAGCGTTAAGCATATTAATATAAAGGCTCTCGATTCTCTTATGTTTGTTCTTTTCTATAGGAGTAAGTGAACCAGCTTTAGTCTTAGTATCGATGATTTTCTTTCTAGCATCAGCCTGTTCTCTAAGAGCAGCCGCTATGTCAGAAGCCTCTAGAACATGCTTCATTGAAGGCATGATTTCTTTTAGGTCATTAGATTCATTCATGACCGTTTTGATTTCATCACTAATCTTATCAAGCAGTAAGCCGGCCAAAGAAAGCTTCTCATCAACGGATGCACCCTGAGCCTTTTCGATAACAGAATCGCTTATTTTACCATCTAAAAGTGCTTCTACTCTGTAGTCAGTCTTGTACTTATTGTAAAGGTCATAGTAAGCTGTGAATTCACGCACTACCTTTTCATTTCTTAAATATTGTGAGACGAGGCTCTCAGTTACCTTAAGATTATCTTCTTCATATAAATATATAATCTCTGATAAGTCCTCCCAGCCTCTCGCAGTTACGTAAGATCTTCCGTCAACGGTGGTTTCCATTACGTAAAAATTGTCTCGGTGACTTTCAAGGAAGTTAAGAATTGAGGCATGGAGGCCCTTTTCTTTGGCATAAGCTTTCCATGCATTATAATCTGCAGAAACCTCTAAAACCTTTAATCTGTCCAGCGTTACTACGTCAAATTCACGAACGGATTTATTGTATTCAACGGGGTTTCCGGCAGTAACTATTACCCAACCTTCGGGTACCTGGTGACGACCGAAAACCTTGTACTGTAAAAACTGTAGAATTGAAGGAGCTAAAGTCTCAGATACACAGTTAATTTCATCTAAGAAAAGGATTCCTTCATGGCATCCGCTCTCTTCCATTGTCTCGTATACAGAAGCAATAATTTCACTCATGGTGTATTCAGATACATCATATTCCTTGCCACCGTATTGCTGCTGTTTTATAAATGGAAGACCCAGGGCAGACTGACGGGTATGATGTGTCATTGAATAGCTTACTAAGGCTATTCCAAGCTCAGATGCAATCTGTTCCATAATAGCGGTTTTTCCTATACCAGGCGCACCTAGTAAGAATACTGGACGCTGCCTTACAACCGGAATCCTGTAATCTCCAAACTCGTCCTTTTTAAGGTAAATGCTTACGGTATTCTTTATGTATTCTTTGGCCTCAGCTATGTTCATGTATTTTCCTCCAGTACCACCTGAATGGCCCAGGCTGGTACGTTCAAGCGGTTGTTGTCTCTATTCATAAATGCAAAAATGACATCGTAGTCAGGCTTTTTAGTAGGATACAATCCATATCCATCGGTTAAATAAATAAGGCCTTTTAGCTTGTCCATTTTGCCATCTTTTATAAGCTCATCTACGTAGGCAAACACTGGTCTAAAATCAGTTCCGCCCATTCCCTTTATCTCTAGGTGATCGGTAAATGCACTTAGATCATCCATGTTCTCGATTACGATATCCTCCTGGATTTTAGAATCGCACTGGATGATGTGAATGTTTACTTTTTTATAAAAGCTATTTGATGTAGTTAAAATCTCATAGGTCTTTTTGAGGAAGGTTTTAACAAGTTCCCCTCGAACAGATCCCGACGTATCAATTGCGATTACGAAATCCCTGATCTTTTTGTCGTCAGCGTACTCTAAAGGCTCGATTAATGGAAGATTTCCATAGGTACGTAATCCATAAGTATAGTATATATAATCAAACTCATCAGGATTAACCTTTATATCCTCACCTTCAACAGTAAACTTACGAAGTATCTTGTCATAATCATATCTGGTTCTGGTGGATTCCTCGAGGTTACCAAGTATCAGCTCATCTCCACCGTTACCCTTAGCGAAGTTTTGAATCTCAGTTTTGACTCTTTCTGAGATTTTCTTCCAGTCTTCCTCGCTCAATATAGTCTCCGGCTCATCCTGATATGAGGCTCTATTTGGGTGTCTATCTACCGAAAAAAGTCTTATGTAATTAGCATGAGCATCCGTTGAAATGCCGTTTACCGCGAACTCTCTATAAAGCTTCTCAGCTGTAAGCTCTGGCACCCACTTACTAAGTTTAGCAAGAATCGAGCGCTCTTCATCATCTCTCATAAGTGACGCTGCGCCTATATCCATCTTAAGGATTACATTTTCAACCGCTATGTCAGAGGCTATGTTCCAGTACTCTTCGTTCTTTTTGTCAAACCTGAATTTATGTAAAAATATTGAATGAAAAAGCACATGCAGATACAGTCTGAACGCAATGTTAGGCTCATCAAGATAATCCTTTAGCAATACTATCGGATCATATTTAAGCTTATCGCCCTCAGCCATATACCCGCCAAGCCCTGGCGCCTCCTCTATCTGAAGCTTCAGTAACGCTGTATCAAAGAATCTAAACTGTACAGTTATCGAGTCCCTTGCAAGTATCATCACTTTTCTCGCATATTCAGTTGCTTTAGTATCACGAGTATTTTCCATATTCTCGAGTATAGCATATACAGCTTCGATGCTGTGTATTTTTTACTGCTTTTTGATAGTTCGTTCTTATATAAGCAGTAAGCTCTGACATTTTTCTCTTGGTTTTACTAATCGGCGGCTCGACCACAGCGAGGATACTGCGTATTTTTACTGCTTGCTGTTGAAACGAAAGCTTGTAAGCAGTAAGCTACGTCATTTCTCTTGTGTTTTTCTTTCTTGGTGGCTTGCTTGCGGCGATGATGCTGCGTTTTTTTACTGCTTGATGATGGTGTTTAAGTAAGTAGGCAGTAAGAATTTGGTTTTTAGATACGCTCTGCGCCCACATTTTCTATTTTCTCACGCGTTGATAACGATGTTTTACTGCCTTATATGACAACATCTCTCACATAAGCAGTAAAAAATGGACATATTTTAATCATTTTTTCAGCTTAATTATAATTCTTACTGCTTAGATCAACTAAATAATAACTAAAGCAGTAAAAAATAGACCATTTTCGATTTCTTCTCAAAAAAATTACTGCTTCTAAACAACGAACGTGTTTAGAAGCAGTAACTGCATATGCCAAGTACGATTTGCCATCATCAATTTGTATCATATCATTAATTCACATCAACATTTCATATCACTAATACATAATTGTTCACAACGCAACTAATCGTATACTTAATCTACGCTTTTTTGTCGCCTAATCGCCTAATCTACAGCTTTCTTCCTCACCTTAATTGTCGCTGCATATGCGCTATTGCATAAACCAAGCACAGCGGAAATGATAAACAAAGTTTCGATACCAAGCTTCTGCCAGATGTAGCCGCCAAAAAGAGCAATCAAAATAGTAATCAGATGGTTAACCGAAATACCGGTTGAAATAGTAGCCTTAACTTCCTCGGGCGAATCTGAAATATCCTTTACATAGATATTAGATGCCATTGAGGCCAAAGAAATGATTGAATCAAGCACATAATTTACACAACATACAATAAGCGCGATGTGCATAGGGAATATGTGATGTGCAAAGCCGTAAAAGAAGCATACGATTACTAAGATGAGTGTATCTGAAATCATCACAACCTTGTAACCAAGCTTATCAATAATCTTTCCAACTAGTGGAGCAAAAAAGAAACAACAAATGGCAGAAATTGCAAACAGTAAGCTTATAACAGTAGCGCTAGCGCCGTAGAAAAGAATCAGTACATATGGACCAAAAGTAAAGAAAACCTGCTTTCTGGCACCATAAAATACCTCGAGCATATAGTACTTAGTATATTTCTTACGAAAATAGAATCTACTCTTAGTCTTGTCAGTTTCGCTATTGCCAGTAAGTCTAAAAGCACACACAGCTGCAATAGCCATAAACACAGTAGCTGCGATAAAGAAAGGCTTGAAAGGCTTTTTATCGGCCAGGAACAAGAATGAAACTATGATTACCAAATATCCTATTAGTGTACCAATCTGAGACATAGCATTCTGATAACCTAATGCCTGTCCGCCTTTTCCCTCTTTAGAATACTCAAGTGACAAGGTATTTTTCATACCTAACTGTATATGCTCGCCAAGTGAATATACGCAGATTGCAATAGTAACCAGTATCTTTCCTGGAGATACGATACAAAGCATCCCCATACCGATAAGCATAATGATTGCACCAATCTTATATAATTTTTCAGCTGAGCATGTATAAAGAACAGCTAAAATAAATACTAAAAGTAATCCTGGAATTTCTCTAAAGAACTCTGCTACGCCTCTATCAAACTCTCCCATTGACACAATTTCAGCAAGATAGTTGTCAATCATTCCCTTATATAGACCATATCCTAGTCCTGTGATAAGAAGTGAAACTAAGAAAACCTTAAAATGGGATTCTGATTTAAAAGTAGACTTGATTTTGTTAAACATCTTAAATACCCCTTGTATTATCAATTTTTAAAAACTAGTATATACGAAAAATGAACCAGTAGCAATTATGATATTCTTCCTGCCTAACAAAAAGAATATCTGCAATTACAACTGATTCATTTAATCTCTTTAATCAATATATTTCATAGCTTTTAGTCGTAGCATAAGTAGTATGTCTACGAAAGTACTCTTACCCTGCCGCATTAATAATCGGAATCTTCTTAAGCTCCTTTACCATTTCGCCAGGCATCTGCATACTATAGTGCTTAATAGCATTGTTTACATTAAAATATGTAATGAGTTCAGCAAGATTAAAACCAGGCTTTTGTATATAGGCCTTGCCGCCCTGATTCCTGCAGTACTCAAGCAAGGTCTCGATTCTGGAGAATCTTCCAGTATCGCATAGATACTTCTTAATAAGCGGCATGTTTTCGTGATATATAAATAAAATTAACCGTCCACAACCAACGGCGTAGAATTTATCGCTCATCGTTACTCCTAGTAAAAATTTATACTAGGAATCATACCAATAAGGTATTAACGATATTCTACTGCTTTTCCATAAGATATAAACTCACTCTATTATCTAACACCTTGCAGACCTCGTCTAAATCCTTGGCTGAAGCTATGTATGGAGCCATTTCCTCGACAAACATTGTGAAGATTTCATCCTGTTTTTCATCAACAGGAGTAGCATTATCGATAAGATTACGAAGACTAGTCAAATTTTCCTCTGAATAATAAACAGGTCCTACCTCGCCCGTTTTTCTATCCCTTGCATATTGGTATGGCTTAGAGGTCTCAAATATTCCATCGTCAAGGAGGCTATTAATGATAGAGAGTCTACCCGCTGTTAAGTCCATGCTTCCAAACTCAGCTTCGTCCTGCCCTTTTGCAAGATAGCTATTTAAGCCCACGTAATAAGCGATAAAATCGTACGCATCGCCCTTTCGTTCTGATGTCTCTAATATTCCCATCGGGGCTTCAAGCTTAGTGTATGCTCTGACATCGCCATCAAAAGTTGGTACTCCGGCCAAAGAACAATTTTCGCGCCTTAAAATCGTATCATTGTAGCTTCCATACCACGCAGGCCCCCTTACAATATTAACCGCGGGTCTACCGAAGTTATCTACTACATACCAAATATCAAGCTCCTCGCTGTGATGATCCTTAACCTCTTTGTAGGCTTTCATGATATCCTTAAACTCTGATTCAGTGAATTTGCTTAAGCCTTTAGCGGCATCATAATAATCAGGCAAGATGCCGTAAAATAAGTTTTCTAAGTTGCAGGTTCCGTTTATATCAAGGTTTGTAAGATACTCATCAAACCACTCTAAGTATTCAATAATATTGTAGGTTCCATCTGGCTGTTTTTCAGTTCCGTCAGAACCAGTCAGGTAAAGCGAGAAATTTGGTGCAAGAAGATACATCTTGTCATTTTTTTCATCGGTAAGCATTTTTTTAGCTATAGGAACTATATCATCTGGCTTAATATTTCCTCGCTCACTCATAAGCGGATTAAGATTGGTTAAAATGTTCTTTTGCTCATAACTAATCGCTTCTAAGTTGTCATGGAACATGATGATGTCAGGCCTTGCGCCTTTTCCAAGGTAATCTTCTATGGATTCATCAATTCGAATTATCTTGATAAAGGAATTGTCTGCTACCTGATTGTAGTGCTTAGCATGAAATTCGATATCGTAGGTATAGTCGGAAGGCACAACCATTTCAATTGTAGATTTCTCAGCTTCTTTGGCCTCGCCATACGTCTTGATAAGGTTCATGCAGATGATGCTGTGGCTCTTTTCGATGCTATCAATGATAATCCTGAATGCATCCTTGCTACCTGAAATGCTTCCGATGCTGCTTGCAAAAATAGCATAGTCGTCAAGACTAATTAACCGTTCTCGATTCTCGCCATTTGTATCGACAAGCACAATCTCATCCTGATATAAAAGTGCGATTTTGTCTGCCAAAGAAAATGCATCATAAATTCCATCAGATAGATCAAACGCAACCTCAGCCTTGCCTAGTTCAAAGTCTAGCTTAAGTAAAGCGTATTTCATGACGCTATCACAAGTAAAAGCGTAAGACTTGTCACCTACAGAAAGGAATCTTACGACACTACCGTCAGCAGTGATAGTTTTTACTGTGGCTCCGTCGGCAGATACTAAATAGATTTTATTTTCTTTACCAATCAGGTATTCTCCAGAAGAAAGTCTGTAAAGCACAGCATTTCCAAAAACCTGATTATCTAGCCCACTTACAGAGTTCTCGCTTGAAAGCTCGCCATTTACATACTTATTGATTGAAGCCTTGCCATTAGAAAATAACAGATCAATTTCAGAATATGATTCTCCATAAAAGGCATTTACAAATCCGTCCACGCCGCATAGCTTCTTAATCTCAGCCCCAGAGTAATCCTGGTAGCAGAATGTAAACTGGTTTTCAAGACTATCAGCCCCAGTCGCTAGACTTTTATCCATGATGCCAAACAATCCGTTCTCTCCATAAACTGTCCTGTATGGATGAATCGACTCTGGCAGTTTAACCTCTACCGTTTCACGCTTGTAGTAAAATAGCCCAGACTCTTGAGCCTTGTTAGATACGGTTTCCTCGTAAGAGCCACATCCGGCAAGTAGAAGCATGCATAGTGCAAGCATAGATAATAATAATTTTTTCATGAATCCCCCAAAATATAATTAGTTTCCTAAACCTGATTTTAAAACTAAAAAACCTATATTAATTATGGGGATTAAAAGTAAAGTTTTGAGTAAGATTTATTTAGAAATTGTTTATGAAATAATTAAGATTCTTAGTATAAAAAACGGGAACCGAAGTTTCTCATTTAACACCTCACACTATTGTCCTTTTTTACTTATTATTTTTCTAATTCTGTTACAAACAAATATCCGTTATCATTTAAACAATCGGCAACTAGATATTTTTCATTTTTATACATAAAATATACTACTAATGTATGTTCTAATGATTCTGGTGTATCATCTATTCTAAATGCTCTATTATTATAATGTGGAATATCATCAGCGTTCATTATTTTTTTATCTAAATAAGTTAATTCGTTTTTTTGAATATTTAATCTATAATCTTCTGCTTCTAAACTAGAACAAGCTCCTTCTAATAAAAAATCAATTTCTGAATCTTCTTTTGAATAAATTTTATCATCTATACGGTTATAACGATATTGAAATTTATCATTTGAGTATAAATAACAATCTAATTTATAAAAATAATTACGATTATCAAATTTCTGAAAAATATCAATAAATTCTTCTAAGTATTGTTTTACATCAACATTATTATCT
>JAZUDH010000038.1:0-2745 GCA_045639565.1 Lachnospiraceae bacterium | reverse complement strand
TTTACATACCGTGATATGGTATATAATTCATACATTCTTTGTGTATCTTTTGATACGCTTTTCATCCTGTCCGTATCGTTCAAAACCTGGTGTACCCAAATTGTACCCAACGGACTATTTACTGATGTCTTTCTTGCAATCGCATATGAACATTTGATGCGCCATACAAGACATCAGTCACTGTAACAACTCCAGGATCAACCATATAGCAGACAAGATAATTATCTACTACCATTCGTCTCATTCCCCAGGAATGCTCCGGTTCCAATTCAAATAAAGCAAATCTGTCCGGAAAAGAATCTAATGTCAGAATTGCATCTGCAATACGTTTATATTGCCCCAAAGCATTCTCTGGTGCTAGCAACTGGGTTGCAATATATTCATAAATCATTTTCATATCAGCGAGAGCTTCATCTGTAATTTTTACTTCATATTTATCCATTAAGAGTGACTCTCCCTAAATTTTGCAAATGCATCTGCAGCATTCTGTGTTCTACCTGCCTTATAATCATCATAACCACGCTGCAACTTTGCATGAAGCTGTGCATCTGTCATCTGTGATGCATCGATATCTACTGGTGGCTTTGGTACTGTAACAGAAAACGGAATACCACCTACCAGTACAACCTGATTAAGAAACATATCAACTGCTGTAGACATAGGAATTCCAAGTCTTGTAAGAATTGTTTCTGCATCTGATTTTAATGTAGGATTCACTCTTAAATTAAGTGTTGCTGATTTTTCCATATTCATCGCCTCCAATCAATATAATTCTAACGACAATGTTGTTACTTGTCAATTTAATAATACTGAACAATGCGTAAAGTGAATTTTTAAATTCTAGCGATTAGTTTACATAATTCCAAACACTAGAAACTAGTCCCCTATCACAATAGTCTCTGTGATTCTGAAACCACATTTCTTATATAAATTGACAGCACGTTCATTCCATGCAGCCACATGTAACATCACTTTTTCTGTCTGGATATTTTGAAGCGCCCACAATAACAATTGTTTTCCAAATCCCTGGCCTTGACACTTTGGATTCACAATCAGATCATCTATCTCTTCCCCATTGAGCGCAACACTTCCTATGATTTCGCCTTGTTCTATCAGAAGATATACATTTTCCATACCCTCATCAAAAAAGGTAGCATCCTGAATAAAGTCATATGGCTTAATCTCAAGTGCCTCACGCATCTCATGATAGCAGGCATTGTATATATTTTTATATTGCTCCTGGAACTTAGAACTATATGGAACAGGCTCGATACATGTAGATTCTGTCACCGGATGTAAATATGTCATTTCATATGCTAATTTCATATTTTTATCACCTTAATCTAGTTCTATGGACATTCCATTTTCACAAATCTGTCTCATTGTCCCATCTTTTATGCTATAGGCTTCACCAAATAATGTTTCCCTGCCATCTTCTATCACAATATATGTACCATCGTTCATCGCAATGATTTCATGCTTAAAACTATCTGCGAATGTGATATCCTCAAGTAACCTCATACCATCCAACCACTCATCCCTCAAGTTTTGAAAATGAGGAAATATATTAGTATTGGTAAGTCCTAGCCCCGAAATCCAGCGCTCATAGTGGGGATCTACTGCTTCACCATCCAATTCCGGTCCTGCATAGACTGTATCAGCACAATTCATGGAACCGGCACTCCATGCAATAATTAATCCATCAAACGACCCGAGTTTTTCTTTTAATCCAATTGCCTTAAAAAAGGCATTCTGCGAGGGCACATGCCCACCTGATAAAAGAATCACATCTATCTCGTTTAACCTATTAACAATTTCTGCGTTTCTAGCATCACACACATCTACAGATGCAGTACTTAGTCCGCTCAATTCTAATACCTGCTTATATAACTGACATACGTCATCATTTTTCACATAATCTTTCGGCGCAGCAGCTATAATCAATACCTTTGAATCTTTTACCCATACATTATGCAGTTTATCAAGAAACCCATTATACCAATAAAACTTATCTGGAATTCTTTGCCCACTTTCACTTTTTTTAAAATATCCTGTTGAACTTGTTAGTATTGTAGTCATTATATACTTCCTTAATCCTCTTTATTGATTCCAATTTTCTCATAAATCTGTTCTATAAAATCAGATTTGTAGGCGATATATCCATCCATATCATATGGATATTTTATGGCACCTTCTGTTTTTACTTTGCTATATTCCGCTACCGCCTCAGGATGCTTCCTCAAATAATCTCTAAAGCCTATATGCCTACTAAGCTCCCTTGAATCCTTTGCACATACATATAAATGATGTTTTCTTAGATGTTCTTTATCCTGATACGTAAAGGCTTCACGCCCTGGAATCCCTTGATCACCTTCGTGTGTATAACCTATTTTTTGAAGTGCAATAATCACATCGCCTAATAGCTCCACATTTTGAATCACCACATCAATATCTATAATCGGTTTAGCAGATAATCCTTCTACAGAAGTACTTCCTACATGTTCGATACTTAACGCAAAATCACCAAGCGTATCTTCAAGTTCTGCTTTTATATTTTGAAAATCCTGTTTCCAGGCTATATTGTATGGTTCAACCACGACATGTTTTTTCATAATCTGAATATCTATACCTGATATCTTCAAATCAACAATTTCCTGAAGCTCCTTCATTCCGGAAATACTGTAAGTAGCCAGCTGTATCTCATCCAATTCATTCTTTCTGTTGAGCCACGCCACATCAATACCG
>JAZUDH010000037.1:0-8067 GCA_045639565.1 Lachnospiraceae bacterium | reverse complement strand
CCCAACCCCGTCCCCATGATGTCACTCGAAAAAAAGGAGACCAATGCTGGTCTCCTTTTAATAATCACTTCATCATTTAGCCACTGCAGCGGCAAGTGCCTGAATATATGTAGGAATCTGGATGCTCTGAGGGCAGTGACCCATGCAGGCACCACAGTTGATGCACTGATCTGGCGTACCTTCAGATTCAACTCTGCTGTAAGCGTTTAATGCTCCGCCACCATTAACCTTGAAGTTATTGTATACTTTGAGGTATTCAGGAATATTAATCTGCATAGGACAGCCGTCTGTACAGTATCTGCAGCCGGTACAAGGGATGAGTAGCTGTGAACGGAACTTGTCGCAGGTTTCAAATAATAATTTCCTGTCTTCTTCAGTAAATGGAGCATCATCTGAGAATGTGTTTACATTATCAATAATCTGTTCCATGTTGCTCATACCGCTTAATACAACCTGTACTCTTGGAAGGCTAGCAACAAATCTTAATGCCCACGAAGGAACACTCCATTCAGGATGAGCATCATGTAAAATCTTGTTTGTTTCATCTGTAAGGCTTGCTAAACGGCCTCCTCTTACAGGCTCCATAACCATGATTGGAATCTCTCTCTCATCAAGAACCTTATATTCTTCCTTGGTAGAGCCATACATCCAGTCATAATAGTTAATCTGTAGCTGTGCAAAATCCCACTTGTGATGATCAGCAAACTTTGTAAGTGCTGCTACACCAGCATGAGAAGAGAAACCTAAGTATTTAATCTTTCCCAACTTCTGCTGCTCTAAGAAATACTCGATTGCTCCGCTTTCAATATATTTATCTACATTAGAATCCATAATGCAGTGGATAAGATAAAAATCAATATAATCTGTCTGAAGTCTTTCAAGCTGCTCTGAAAATACTTTTTTGTAGTCAGGATCTGCGCCAATGTTAAATTTGGTTGCAAGATAGAACTTATCTCTAGGATGCTTTTTCATGCAGTGTCCTACGCAGCGCTCTGACTCACCGTTGTTATAAACGTGAGCTGTATCATAGTAATTAATACCATGAGCCATTGCATAATCTAAAATCTCCTGGGATTTGTCCCAGTCGATTTCACCTTTTTCATCCTTTACTGCCTTGCCAGGAAGTCTCATGTTACCCATACCTAAGCATGATAACTCAATGTCTTGAAAATTTTTAGTTTTCATAACGCTACACCTCTCATTGATAGTATTAAAAAAACCTAACAACTAAAATTTTTACCCAACAGGATAAATGCCCATCTACACTTAGATATATTAATTCTATTTAATAATAGCTAAAAAAACAACCTCTATCTATGCATTCAATTCTTTGTACTTAGCAGCATCCATCTCTTCATACATTCCACAGACTGCACAAATCTTTCCACGATGCCTTACATAACAAAATACAGGAATATAAAAAATATGTGACTTATATACTTCTTTTCCTAAAATTTTCTCAGAATAATGTCCACAATTAGGGCATATAGAAGAACCTAATTTCTTTCCCTGCTTAAGTGATGTCTTCGAACCATATAAAATAATCATGACTATGCCTCCCCTTCTGTTACTATGTGATTTTTTACATATGAAATGAAAGCATCAAAGTCTGGATTATTCTTGCGACTGCGCGATACTGAATACATATAACGAACGTGTCCATCTTTACACTCTAATGCAACAGCCTTCTTCTTAACGCACGGTTAATTCTAGATTTAATTGTTATCCGTCTGCAAAAGAAAGGTTATCCACCTTGCTAATTATTCGGTAACACCTGCTATTGTCACTTTGAAGTGATCACAATATCCTCTTTCTGATAGCATAAACCTATATATTTCATGGTATGCATCATAAATATCTTCTTCATCAACTGATTCATCAAGCGGCACATACCAAACTCTGTAATCCGCACTATAAACGGCAGCACTAAATCCTGATTTAATCACTCCATTTCGCTCGTAAAACTTATCACGCTTGTTTCTTTCGTCTTTTTGCTCCTGATTAATCGCTTTTAGCGCGTCTTCTGTCTCTATTATGATAGCTAGCTCGTCTCTCATTGCCATTTTCAGGTTCTTTAGGATACTACTCCCTATCCCCTGTCCTCTCAAATCAGAAACTACAGCTAGATAATCAAGCAATACAAAGCGGCTAGATGGCTCTTTACACATAAAAGCATACGCTTTTAATATCCCTTCATCATAATATCCGTATGCTTCGTACCCATCCATCTCCCACATAGTCTTAATATTCTCTAGTGGTTTTACCTCATTAGCTGGAAAATCATGTACCAGATACTTGTTATATATCTCCTCTACGGTTTCTATATCCAATTTCTTAACCATTTTCTTACTCCTCGATATTTCTTTTAATGCTTAGTCTTTCTGTCTACTCTAGATATTAATCTAAAGACTAGGCTTTTTATTCCTTCATCATCGCTTTAATCGGATTAATCATTGCTGCCTCTCTTTTAATCCTTTCAAGGTTTTCAACTAAGTAATCCTCAAGATCAGCGATTTCCGTGTCACTAAAGCCCTTCTGACTTACTATTTTGCAGTCTGGCACATAGCCTTCCGCATATCTTAAAGGATCACTTTCATCTTCAAAATAGACACAGGCCTTCTTAGTGCCTTCTTTATCAACAATTCCTGATATTAGTAATTTCAGTTCTCCAATTTCAGCCATATTCTCCCTTTCTCTCTTATGAAAAGGCCGCCTGCAACAGGCGGCCTAAGTCCCAACTATTAATCAATTTTAAGTAATAACTCTAATACTCGCTTAGCACTTCTCAATAAATCATCGCGTGTTATTAATCCCATATCAAGAGCTTTATTCACTCTTTCAGGGAATCCTGTAGCCATCTTAACATCATTACCTGCAAGAATTTCCTTGTAATGCTCTCCACGTCCCCACCAGTCAGATATTACAAGACCCTTAAAGCCCCAGTCCTCACGTAAGATACCGTCAAGTAAGTCCTTACATTCAGAAGCTCTATGTCCATTTACTACGTTATATGCAGACATTAATGCCCAGGGATCAGCTTCTTTAACCGCGATTTCAAATCCCTTCAAGTAAATCTCTCTGAGAGCTCTTTCTGATACTCTTGAATCGCAGTGCTTACGGTTTACTTCCTTGTTGTTAGCAGCAAAGTGCTTTACACATGCACTTACATTATTTGTCTGAATACCTCTTACGATTCCTGCTGCCATCTTTCCTGTAAGTAAGGGATCCTCAGAATAGTACTCGAAGTTTCTACCGCACATAGGATTTCTATGAATATTGATAGCAGGAGCTAGCCACATAGCAAGGTTATTTTCCTTAAGCTCAGCACCTGCAGCCTCACCAATCTTTTCAATAATATCAGTATTCCATGTAGAAGCAACTAATGTAGCACAAGGCCATGCGGTTGTGCACACACCAATTTCAGGTGCAATACGAACACCTGCAGGACCATCCGCTGTCATCGCATTAGGAACACCAAACTGTGGAAGGTTTCCAATTCCCCATGTGTTAGCTACGCCAGTATTGGGCTGTCCGCCAAGCATAGAAATTAAATCATCATTAGATAACTGTTCCATAAACTCATCAAGTGTGAGCTTTCCTTCTGCAACATCCCTTAATGTCTTGCCTTCGAAAGGCCTTGTTAATGGATATGCATCCCTTGCAACCTGTCTAGGAACAATACACTCTTCTGTACCAGGAACCATCTTTTCAAAAGCACAGGCATTAGGATCATTAGGTGTTCCTAAAGGAAGTGCTTCCATAGTTCCATCTGACAATAATCTTTCTTTTAACTGAGTAGGAGCAAGCTTTGAACTAAGCTGTTCCACTACCATATCTTCCTTGATTGTAAGTGGTTCATCAAGCATAAGTGCATCTCTGACAGATGTTCCCACATACAAATTGTAATCACCCTTTTCAAGCACCCATGCTGACTTACAAATCTTTCCTAAATCATCGAAAGCTGCCATTGAAGACTTTTTGAATTCAATTGAAACAGTTCTGCTTTCGCCTGGTTCAAGCATAGGAGTTTTGGCAAAAGAAATAAGATTCTTAGCCGCAGTCTTTATTTTTGCATTAGGTGCATCATAGTATACCTGCACTACTTCCTTGCCGGCAATCTTGCCAATATTAGTCACCTTTACAAAGATTTCAATATTTTCATCATCTTCCCATACATCAGTTGTTTCAAGCATGAAATCTGTATATGAAAGTCCGTATCCAAAAGGATACATTACCTTAGAAGCTGCACCCTCTATTGTTTCAAAATATCTATAGCCTACATAGATATCCTCTGTGTAATCAACGTATTCATGTGAATCATGGAAATGCTTTGTAGAAGGATAATCATCAAGTGTCTCTGCGAATGTATCCGGAAGCTTACCTGATGGATTAGAAAGCCCTGTAAGTAATCTTGCTGCTGCAAGACCACCTTCCATACCGCCCTGCCATGCAAGAAGTGCACCCTGAATAGCATCCACATTTTTAAACCACGAAGTATCCACTACTCCACCTACATTTAATACTACAACTACTTTGGCAAAAGAAGCTTTAACCTTTTCAACCATCTTTTCCTCATTAGGCGACAAGAAGAAATCGCCTCTAGGGAATAAACGTCCACACTTTTTAGGCATCGACTCATATGAGCCATCATCATCAGGAGATGCCCACATATTTACAAGATCGCTATCCTTTTCAACAGTAGAACGATCCCAGCCCTCACCTGAGAATCGGCTGATTGTAATAACAGCAATATCTGCATTGCATCTTGCTGCCTTTACTAACTCGTCGCTTAATTCTGGTTCTACTAATAAGCCAGGTTCAGCGCCTTCTTTGTACTGACGAGCAACATCTTCTTTGTAAAAATCACACAAAGGCTCATAGATAGTAACCATCTTAGTTTCCTTGAAGCCTTCGTAAATGTTACGAAGATACTTAGTATATACGTCGCCAGAGCCACCGCCGCCCTTAACATAATCGAAGGTTCCCTTACCAAACAGCGCTACCTTGCTACCCTTCTTTAGAGGCAAGATATCTGATTCGTTTTTAAGTAAAACCATACCTTCTTCAGCAGCCTGCAAAGAAAGTGCAATATGCTCATCCGAACAGGTCACATATTTTCCATCAAGCAATGGTTTGTTAGGTGTGTAAAATAATCTGGTCCACTTTGCCATAGTCAATTAATCCTCCACGATTTCGTACTGAAAGAACGCATATTTAAGCTTTGTACCCTCACAGATTTCCTGAGGAAGCAAGGCTCTTGCTACTAATTTAAGCTCATCTGATGGCTCATCTATGCGCTTTAGATTAGCATAATCACCATCAATTGATTCAACCACATAATACCATGTTTCCATTACTTATCTTCCTCCTTAAGGTACGTTGCCTTAAAGCATGCGTTGCACTCGGCAATTTCCTTTTTCCCATCTATATAATCTCGATACATTTCCCACATATCAACATCATTTTCATCATTAACCTCGTCATCAGGTGTCCATGATCTGATGAGTTCGATTCGTTGTTGCTTAGTGGTATTTGCAATCAAATACTCTTCCATTTTCATTTACCTTTCTAGTGCCCGAAACTACCCCTATTATACTAAAAAGGACAAGGCTTTTAAACCTTGTCCTAAATATTTAATCAAATCTTTGGAAATGTAAGTACTGCCTTGAAAAGGTCACCATCGATGGCAATTCGTAAGGAGCCTCCCTGCAGTTCAGTCATCGATTTAGCAATTGCTAAGCCTAATCCGTTTCCTTCTGTATTTCTTGATTTATCCCCTCTTACAAAACGTTCCATAAGCTCTTCCTCGGATATATCAAGCTCATCTCTTGAAGTATTCTTAAATGTAAATACAGCATTATTTCCCACGCTCTCAAGTCCCAAATACACTCTTGAATTAGGAAGCGAATACTTACAAATGTTATTCATAAGATTGTCGAATACACGCCACATTCTGCGTCCATCGGCCATAATGGATATAGTCTCTTCAGGAGCTTTCACAATCAAAGTAAGGTTATTGACCAAAAGCTTTTCTTCGTACTCGCCGCTTGCCTGTGTCAGGAATATGCTTGCATCGCAAGGCTGAAGGTCTACTTCCAAGTTTCCTGTAGTAGCCTTAGATGCCTCAACCAAATCCTCGGTAAGTCTCTTAAGCTTAGTAGACTGCCTTACTAAAACCTCAGAATACTCTTTGATTTTTTCGTTGTCAGTTTCCTCTTCTCCTATCAAAGTTGCGTAATTAATAATCGAAGTAAGCGGTGTCTTAATGTCGTGCGACACATTAGTAATTAGCTCTGTTTTTAAATGCTCGCTTTTCATGCGCTCTTTAAGAGCTATTTCCATACCATCACCTATTCTGTTAAGGTTTTCTCCATGCTTTTTAAAATCCCAAAATAGCGTCTTTAAATCAGACTTATAAGTAAAATCGCCTTCGGCAAGCTTCTTACCTGCTTCCTCTAACTTTCTAAGCATCAGCGCAAGATATATTACGGCAGGGAACAAGATAAGGCTTCTTATTACCCAGAATACCAATGCACTCTCTGCGTAAGGCCAGGTGAAGCTAAATGACAAAAGTTCTAAAAGCAGCAATACTACCATTATGACTATAGTACGCCAAAGAAGAGGTAATCTAGAAAATACTTCTTTGACAAATCTTGCTATAGCATGTCCTGTTCTTTTGCCTGCAACATACAGTGCATGTATAATCCAGTATGTGATGCTTTGTTTATAAGCCTTTTGCTTTATTCTAATAGCGACGTTCACGATGGCAAAATATACCATGTTAGCGCACACTGTCAGGAAGGACACTAAGACTGCCCAGCCACCAAATGTACGAAGTTCAGCCTCCTCTCCTGCTATGTAGCATGCACCTATGAATACAATTGCAAAAAAGCCTAGAACAAATTCGATAGGAAGCTTATCCCACCAGGTGGTTACTACTTCATCTGAACCTTTTCTAAGTCCAGCCGCTTTTACATTGAGAATTGCCAGGGCAAGTGCGATAGCCGCGAATACTATCAGCAATATTATCAGCAGATATTTATAATAGACAAGATCGTATATCATATCCACGAAAAAGAAGGGATATTGTCCTCGAAAATAATATTTTAATTCTAAAGAACTAACCTCTAATCCGTAAATTGAATTGTCGTAGATTCCTTCCTCTACTAGCGCGGTAATCGTCACAAGAAGTATTGAAGTTGAAACTACGGCCAAATTAAATAAAACATATATTAGCGTTTTAAATCCGCTAGATTTTCTATACTCTTTCATTTGTTTACCCTTCAAATTTGTAACCTTGTCCAAACACAACCTTTAGATATCTAGGCTCAGCCGGATTAATCTCAATCTTCTCTCGAAGATGTCTTATATGAACAGCAACAGTGTTGTCTGTTCCAAACGGGGATTCCTTCCATACTGTCTGATACACTTCTTTAGGCGAGAACACTTTGCCAGGATTAGAGATAAATAGTCTTAAAATATCAAATTCCTTGGGAGTAAGTGAAACTTCCTCGCCGTCTACAAAAACCTGCTTGGTGTTATCGTTTAGTTCAATTCCGCCTATTACGTACTCGTTCTTTTTAGGAGTAGTGCCTCCGAATCTAAGATATCTTCTAAGCTGTGATTTTACTCTTGCAATCACTTCAATCGGATTGAACGGCTTAGTGATATAGTCATCTGCGCCTACGTTGAGACCTAGCACAATATCGCTGTCTTCGCTTTTAGCTGTAAGCATGATAATAGGAACTGTGCTTGTTTCACGTATCTTAGCCATTGCGGTGATCCCATCCATTTTGGGCATCATGATGTCCATCAAAATAAGGTCGATGTTTTCTTTGGCCATAACGGCTAGAGCTTCCTCTCCGTTGTAGGCTTCATAAAGGTTGTAGTCTGAATCTGTTAGATAGATTTTTAGTGCGTTTACGATGTCTTTTTCATCATCGCATATTAGAATATTAGGCATGCCATATACCCCCTCGATACGTATATTGTAATCTAGTTTGAGATGAAAAAGAAACAGTCAATTGCATTAAGATTTGATGAAGGTGACATCTTGGGGACGGGGTT
>JAZUDH010000036.1:0-7022 GCA_045639565.1 Lachnospiraceae bacterium | reverse complement strand
TCTTCTGCTCTTTCAGGAGTTACTGTAAAGTTTGCAAGAATTATGTCAACCTTGCCTGTCTTAAGGTACTCTATACGGCTTGCTGCCTCTGTTGAAACAAAATTAACATTTACTCCAAGGTCCTGTCCGATTCTTTCTGCATAATAAACATCATAGCCCTGATATTCGCCGTTTTCATCAACATAACCAAATGGTGCCTTATCAGAAAATACACCGATGTTTATTGTTCCGCTTGCCTTGATATCCTCAACTGTTCTGAAGATTCCTCCCTGCGCGCCTGCGGCAGGATCAGATTCACCACCTGCCGGATTTTGACCACCGCAACCTGCAAGAATTCCCGCAGCTGTAATTGCTGCAATTCCAAGTACTCCGATTTTTCTTAATAAACTGTTTTTCATAATAATCTCTCCTTCTATTATACTTTCTATCTATTATCCTTTTCTATCTATTATGCTTTCTATTATACTGTAGCAAAAGCCTGCTCTAAATCGCCAATAATATCATCAATGTGCTCAGTTCCTATTGAAAGACGAATTGTGCTTCGTGAAATGCCTACATCTGCAAGTTCTTCATCACTAAGCTGTGAATGAGTAGTAGTTGCAGGATGGATAACTAAAGACTTCACATCTGCAACATTTGCCAACAGTGAGAATATCTTGAGGCTGTCAATGAATCTGAATGCCTCTTCCTGTCCGCCCTTTATCTCAAAGGTGAAGATAGAAGCGCCGCCGTTTGGGAAATACTTCTCATACAATGCATGATCAGGATGGTCAGGAAGGCTAGGGTGGTTAACCTTAGCAACCTTTGGATGCTTTGCTAAATAGTCCACAACCTTTTTAGCATTTTCTGCATGACGTTCCAGACGCAAGCTCAAAGTTTCAGTACCCTGTAATAAGAGGAATGCTGCAAATGGTGAGATGCATGCACCCTGGTCACGAAGAAGGATAGCACGAATGTAGGTTACAAATGCTGCTTTGCCGGCAGCCTCTGTGAATTTCACACCATGGTAGCTAGGATTTGGCTCTGATATCCAAGGATATTTGCCACTTGCTGCCCAGTCAAAGGTTCCACCGTCTACGATTACACCACCTAAAGTTGTTCCATGACCGCCTATAAATTTTGTAGCAGAGTGAATAACTATATCTGCACCATGCTCGATTGGACGAATCAAATAAGGTGTACCGAAGGTGTTATCGATAACAAGAGGAAGTCCGTGCTTATGAGCAATTTCTGCTATCGCATCAATATCAGGAATATCACTGTTTGGATTTCCAAGTGTTTCAATATAGATAGCCTTGGTGTTGTCCTGGATAGCATTTTCAACTTCCTTTAAATCATGTGCGTCAACAAAGCTTGTTTCAATGCCAAGCAGTGGCAAGGTGTGTGCAAGCAGGTTGCTTGTTCCGCCATAGATTGTCTTCTGTGCAACAATGTGCTCACCCTTGCTAACCAAACCTTCAATAACATATGTGATTGCTGCCGCGCCAGATGCAACTGCTAAACCTGCAACACCGCCCTCAAGTGCGGCAATTCTCTCTTCAAAAACTCCCTGAGTGCTGTTTGTCAGTCTACCATAGATGTTGCCTGGATCTGCCAGACCGAAGCGATCAGCTGCGTGCTGAGAATTGTGAAAAACATAGGATGTAGTTGCGTAAATTGGAACTGCACGTGCATCTGATGCTGGATCTGGCTGCTCCTGACCTACATGTAACTGAAGTGTTTCAAATTTATAATTAGACATAACTTTAATCTCCTTTATTCTTTATAATTGTTTTTTTATTTTGATAATATTAATTTTTTCTATTTGAGTAAAAAAAAGCCGGGGCTTCTCGACAGCTCCCGGGCAAATGGCGTTTATAACATTTCAACTGGTTAGTGAAAGATTATACTTCGGTGCAGCTACAACACAAAGCAGACAAATGCACCTGTCCATTCTGATATGCCCGGGAGAATAACATTCGACAACAACACATTATGGATTTACAAGAATTATAGGTTCTATACATTGCATTTTCTCCTTTCCTGAGTGATTTCTCAAATTCGATGATGTAACTATACACCCATTAGCCTAGTATGTCAATAGGTATTTAGAAAAATTTTAGTTTCCTTTATTATTAACAACACCACCGTCTCCACATGGCACGAGAAAACGGCCATTTTTCGTACACGGAAACATATCCTTGATACGAAAATAGCCTGTTTCTTCTTATTTTAATCTAACATAGAATGTAGATTTGCCAGTGCCTTCCCTGCGAAGTTCTCCTTCTGCAACAAGCTTACGAAGTGAACCTTCGATCGAACTTACGCTAAGAGCCGGGCATAATTCACGGATGTCCTGCTTGTTGAATTTTCCGATCTTGTTCTGCATAGCTTTACGCACCATATCGATTGCCGGAAGTTTCTCTTCTACAATTTCAAATCGGTCTTCAAAATCCTTGTAGGCTGCAAGAATGGTTCCAAGCAGATATTTGATGAATGGAACTGCATCCTCTTTACCATCATGCCAGCCATCCTGGGAGTGACCTAAAGCCTCGTAGTACAAATCCTTGTTCTTTGCGATTTTAGCCTCAAGCGAGATATACTTTCCCACATAAAATCCACTGCGATAAAGTAGCAGGGTTGTAAGCAATCTGCTCATTCTGCCGTTACCGTCATTGAAAGGATGGATGCACAAAAAGTCATGAATAAAAATCGGAATTGCCAACAATGGCTCCACCTCATAATTTCCAATCACCCTATTGTACTCTTCACAAATTCTATCGAGTGCCTCTGGCGTTTCAAACGGTGCCAGGGGTGTGAACAGAACTTCAGTGTGCCCATCCGGGTATGTGGCACTAATATAATTCTGTACTGTTTTAGTTCTTCCTGCAACTGGATTATTCATATGGCTGCATAAAATTTTATGCAACTGCAAGATATAATTCTGCGTAATAGGAATCGCATCAAAACTCTCATGAATGATATTCAATACGTCACGATACCCTGCGATTTCTTCTTCGTCTCTATTTCGAGGTGTAGTCTTCTCCTCCACCAACTGTTTAATTCTTGTATTGGTGGTTACAATTCCTTCAATCGCATTTGATGCCTCGGTACTCTGAATCTTTGCAATCTCCACAAGCTTTTCTAGCTCATCGGGTCTTTGCTTAAGGTGCAGTTCCTGCTTACCTGCAAATTTGTATATTGCTGCAATGAGACCAAGAATTACTGAATCCCATTTTTCTTCTTTAATTTTAGAATAGTCAAATGCTCTCATTTTTCTTAAGCACCTACCTTTCCCTAATAACATTATTCCCTTAACATTCTCTCTTTCCCTTAAATTATAGTAAATAATAAGGGAAAGTCAATACTGTTGTACTTGCTTTCCCTTAAAATCAATTACATTTTGCGGTATAAACATTATTTTGTGCGAATCTGATGATTCTATACCGTGTTTTTTACATTCGTGCTTATTTAATGTTTTATATACGCACGTTCTACCAGATTCTGTCAGAAAATGTATCGCTATTCTTCAAATAGTTCTCTATACTTCATATTATTCCTAATCTGCTGTGCTATATCCGCGGGGAATCTATCCAATCGTTCAACCAAGAATTTCTTTTCAAACACATAAATTGTTTTCCCATCCAGATCCACACTGCGCAGTAATGTTGTTCCAAAATGCTTTTCTTCCGCCGGTGTCTTCATTTTCTGAGTCTTTGTTGCCTCATCATGGATTCTCACCATCTTCTTCCAGTTCTCAGCTTTCATGCACTGATCAAACGCCTTGTCAAAATATTGAAGTGCTGCATCATAGTCGCTCAGATTACAAGCAATCTTTACCATCTGGCAATCAACAAAACAAAGATCATTATGATATCCGAGACAATCTTCACCCAGAATCTTTGCAAGCAACTCTCTTTCCAAAGCCAAAATCTCCAGACCTTCCCTGCTGTTTAGCAATTCATCATTATATGCTACCGCAGTCTCAATAAAAAACCGAAGTTCAAAAAATGCATTTTGAAGTTGACATTTACATTTTCCACTTCCTCATCTTCAGAGTATGTGGTGTAATGTGTGTTGTACAGCCAATGTAAAAATGTTTTGCTTTTCCCCTGGCAGCTCATAATAAGTGATTTAAATTTATTCATTCTATCATCCTTCTTTCGATTTGTATTTGTAATCAAATCTGCGAAAGAACAATTTTATTGGAATAAAAAACGCACCCGATTTAGTCGGATGCGCTCACACAATCACTTTATTTAATAGATACAGTGATTAACATGCAATTGACTTCAGTCGGTAATAAAATCGTCTTATCAAATTGTTTCATATTAATCACCTCTTTCATAATTATTTGCTCTTTGATTACCTATGCGCTTTATCATAACCTAATCCAAATAGCAATATCAATCTTCTAAATAATTCCAAAATGCCTAAACGCTTTCATAATCGCCTCTTCCTTCTCAGGCGTTACCTGAGGCTGTCTGGCAGTCTTCGTTTCCACTTCGGTCCGCGCTGAGCAAAGGTCCACCGGACCTTTAGCGCCCTCTGACTTTGGCAGATTATGATTCTCTCCAGTCTCAATACCACACTTTTTCTTTACCTGTGCGATATAAAGTGAAGACACCTTTAGACCAAACTCATTAAGAATATACTCCTTCACCTGAGCATATGTCGCCTTGCCTCTAAGCTCCGTCAAATCCATATCCTCCAAAGAGAAATCCACCTTCACTTTTCTGAAATTATCCTTGTCGACCACGCCCTTGGAAAGTAAGACAACCGTCTCAACATGGCTTGAGACAATGCTATGAATGTCATTCCCCTTTTTTCAGAGTTCATCGTATGGGGGAACATATCAAAGCCGTTTTTTGCCCTTGTTCGTACGCGGGAACTTATCAACAAAGTTCACCAATTAGATACCATCACCCCATCTATATTTTATCATTCAATCACCTTGTTTTCCATATAGCAATAATCCCCTGTATGCGATTATCAGGACTCTGATAGGGATAATTCCACCTATGATTCTCTAAAAATCGCACTGTGGACCAAAGAAAAGAGCATCCGTTTTTTCCGGATACTCTTATAGCTTGTTCAAACGCTAAATTTCAATTTCATTGTCTAACGTCATCCAGACAAACTGAAATTTGCAAGTGTCTAGGCATTATTCCAAAAGTAACATCCTCGTAACTTTCTAAAAACAAAAGAGAGCTCCTTTCAAACAGCTCTCTCAAGTATGCAATCACACATTTGCATTTATTTCTTTCATTATTTCAACCACTTCAATCTCCCCATCAACAAGTACCTCCACTATCGGCTCGTGACCATCTTCGTTGGGTCCGTTTAACCAATAAATTTCTGCCTGTCTAAGGTTTTCTTCTTCTGAAACGGTTCCATCAAAGCACTTGTAAGCATCTCCATGGTAGAATCTACCATCCACTTCTATCTTGGCTACAGAATAAGTGGGACGTCCAAGACGGGCAAAATAATCCGCCCACCGCTCGGCTTCTTCATAGGTCTTTGAGACATACAATGCAGCCATGCGTGACGGATACTGCGGATACTTTTCTTTTCTCACTTTTTCCAGTGCCAACTCTCGAAGTGCCACATCTACACTATGACTCAATTCTGTTCCTTCATATTTTTCTGGATTCTTATAAATATCCTCAACAATTTCCATCTGTTCCTGCACACGCTCATACACACCATTGGGATGCTCCTCATCCACTTTGAAACGTTGCCCCACAAACTTAGGTTTATCTGAAACTACATGATAAAAAATCATTTCACTCGCTCTCCTTTCAACTCTGTTAAACTCATTGAACAAAGTCTTTCGTCTCTAAAGTTGTTCGCATGATTCTTTGTATACTCTTTTCAGATAGGGAATATATAGTGGCAAGTGTTTTTACCGAAACTCCATTTTTATGCTTTATGCATATTTCTTGATTCCGTATTTTGTAATACTGCTTCGTTTTCGTCTGGCTTCCCCAAACTTTTTTCTCTTTGCATGGAATATATATACTTTTTCCGCTAACATACTGCTGAATTGTTTCTATTAATTCTTTTGGCAGAACATCTTCTGCACTGATATAGCTCATTTTAATCCTCCTATTATTATGCGGGGATTCATCCGAGCTTAACTATTTATCTTATTTTAAGCTCAGACTACTGAGCAATAACATATTTTTTGCACACAAAAGTTCTCTCCTTTCAACACTACTATTTTAATGATACAAATTACCCCCCAAAAAATGCAACCTCATCTTTAGTTATAAACAAACATGTTCTGCATAAACTTCAAGTTTGTCTGTTTCACTAAATTGGAATTTGTTATTATTTTAGATTATATCAATCCAAAGTGTTTCAATGCACTAATAATCGCAGCCTCTTTTTCTATAGGACATACTGGTTGTTTTGAAGTTTCGGATTTTGGTAAATTATAATTCTCTCCTACTTCAATTCCACATTTCTTTTTTACCTGTGCAATATAAAGATTACTTACCTTTAAGCCATACTTATTATACACATATTCTTCTATCTCTTTATATGTGGCTCTCTTGGATGTTCTTATTCCCAATGAAGGCACATCAATATCGAACGAAACTGTTTCAACATTTTTCCTACCTAAAAGAACTACCGTCTCAACTGTACTTCCATTTTCCCAACTAATATCATCTATCACAATACCATTATAATATACAGGGAATCTGAAGTGTATATGTTTTAGAAACTTGCCATTTTCAAGGCGTTCCGGATAAAGTTCAACGCTTTCCACGAATGTTCCCATAAATTCCTTCTTCTCTGCATCTGATAATTTGTCATATAACTTATCAAAAGCAATTAAGAAATTATAGATTCTATCACCAGATAACTGCTTCCTTCGAATATGCGCCAAACGACTTTGTATTTCATCCATATGATTTTCTGTCAGAGCCATCTCATCATATTTATCATAAAAGCGCTTTTGAAGGTCATCATATTTTTTCTCATACATAGAATCGGTTACATCAAGATTATCCATCTGGATAGCAATCTTGTCCTTT
>JAZUDH010000035.1:0-2038 GCA_045639565.1 Lachnospiraceae bacterium | reverse complement strand
TACAGATGTGAAGAAGCCAGAGCATGCAATGAAGCTTTTCGTAAGATTTGCAATTGCTAAGGCCATTATTACTTACGGTTTGGACTTGATGACGTCAATATTTTCAATCATCCAAGGCACCATAGCAACCATTATGACTGCAGCGGGCTTCGGAGAAGCAATGGAAATATCTTTGCCGGATGATGTAGTAACGGCAATTGAGGACTGTGGTTTCTGGGAAAGTATTCCGCTTTGGGCGGTGTCTCTCATCGGCAGCCTTTTCATTACTGTTATGTCGTTTATCCTGATTATGACCATTTACGGACGATTCTTTAAGCTTTATATGTATACGGCTTTAGCACCGATTCCGTTATCAACCTTTGCTGGACAGCCTACTGAGCATGTCGGAAAGAGCTTCCTTAAAAGCTATTGTGCGGTATGTCTTGAAGGCGCGGTTATTGTACTTGCCTGCATTATCTTCTCGATATTCGCAAGTAGTCCGCCTGCGGTAGATATAACCTTGGCACCGGTATCCCAAGTATGGGCGTATATAGCTGAATTGGCATTTAATATGCTGGTGCTCGTAGGTTCGGTGAAGATGTCTGATCGAATAATCAGGGAGATGATGGGACTGTAAGAAAAGCGTTTGAGCGAGCCCTGTTACACTACGCTTAACAGGTATAGTTTTGCTTTACAAGCAAAACTAATGATTCCTGATAACTTTCAGATGGCAAAGTATAAATATTGTGTAAGCATGGGTGGAGGATGAATAATGAAAAAATGTATTAGTATTGTTTTGATGATTGCGTGTTTGGGTTTGTGTGCGTGTAAGCCGAAGGAAAAAGATAAGGGCAGAATTAATCCAGCTTTCTATAGTGTTGAAGAATGCTCGAACTTTTTAGAAGAACAAGACTACGCAGATGGGAATATTTTCTATAGTAACATGGATGAAATTAGTCAATTGCTTTCAGATTACAATCAGTTAGATTATGAGTCTCGTGAGGTATTTGATGAGTGGGTGAGCGATAACATAGATGGTGAAATGATGTACACTGGTTACTACCCAACCGTTCAAGGTAAAAATACGCGTTATTGCGTTACGATTCGTGATACAACGTCATTGCATTACTACTTACCTGATGTGTTAAAAAGTCTGATGGTACCTGGTACTCAGGGTCTATATGTCGAAATGAATATATATGAGAATTTCGATGTTAGTTTGTATGGTGACAAGTATGCTTCCATTGAAGACTATCTATTGAATAGTTCAGAGGGAGTAATAAATATTGTAAGAGGAGAGGGACAGGAAGAAATGGATTTTGACGGGCAGGATATGCTTGAAATATCTGAAAAGACATATATTCGCTATAGTGTGGGAAGATTAGCTTATCCATATGATCAAATAGAAGAAGAGTTTGAAGAATTTGGTTTTGATGGAGAACCAGTTTGGTGTTATGATGTATTTGTTTTATCTTATGATTCGAAAACGGGGAGCGTTGTCAAGATTCAGTATATCTTGCCAGAAGACGATAATGAAGAAGAAGTTCAGGAACTTCGAGAATTGGGAATCCCAGTAATCACAGACTTCATTAAGTAAGCTGGGCTGAAATGCAAACACAAAGGCGATGTCTTAACCGGCATCGCTTTTTCTTTGCCGGCAATGAGACAAAATCGACAAAAAAGTCTCAATGTTGTCCCAAAAGTCTCAACTTTGCTCAAACCTATTGAAATTAGTGAGTTTGCGTCTCTATAATCATTCCATAAGTTCGAACTTAAATTATATTTTCAAGGAGAAAACCTTATGGAAGATTTATTTAAGATGTATCGGCGTGGACAAATTTCTTGGGAAGATGCTTATGTGAAAGCCTACAATCGTATGGTCGAAGCATCAGAGGAGAAAAGCTCGGAAGTAGTAGATTATTGGGCATCGCAGGTTCAATCACTTGCAGAGGAAGTAGCAAACCAACATATTAAGGATCTTGGGTATGTTGAAACCCAAGAAGGATTTTTAAGAAAATAACAGTAAGGCGGTGTCAAAGGACATCGCCTTTTCATTTGA
>JAZUDH010000034.1:0-47945 GCA_045639565.1 Lachnospiraceae bacterium | reverse complement strand
GTTCAGCAAGGTAACCTAAGGAGAAAATGAAAAGATTATTTAAGAAAGGGAAACTCAGTTACAGGATATTGAGCGTGATGCTGTCATTTTTGATGGTACTATCGTGTACATCCATGAATTCGATGATGGTATTCGCTGAGGAAGATGAAGGAGAAGCACAAGTCGCTGAAATGCCTACAATATCGACTCAGCCTCAGAGTATAGAAGTTTACGCAGGAGCAAGCGTTACTTTTACGGTTGAGGCAAGTGTAACTGAAGGTGGTACATTATCTTATCAGTGGCAAATATATGATGCCGAGAATGATTGTTGGGGGAGTCTTGCGGGTGCGACTAGCGCCTCTTTAAGCTATGGTGAGGTAGATGAACATAGTAATGGTAACATTTATAGATGTATAGTTACCAACACTGAAGATGGAAAAACTTCTAACACGATTAACTCAAATAAGGTAACACTTAAAGTTAATGCGAAAAATGCAGCACCAGCAGCACCTAATTGTGTGATAATTCCTCCTACAATAATTGGTGGAAACGACGGTAAGATTACTGGTGTTGATACGAGCATGGAATATTCGACAGATGGCACATCCTGGTCTGATGTTTCTGGCACAGAGATTATCGGTTTATCAGAAGGTAGTACGATTCATGTTCGAGTAAAGGAAACAGAAGACACAAAAGTAGGTTCAGCGGTTATACTTACTGTACCTACATGCTTAAGATATGAAGATGTAAAAGCTGCAATTAAAGGAAAGTATGTCCTCCCTGTTGATAACAATACAGAAAACGATAAGCTCATTGAGGTAACTGATGCAGGAATTAAATTTGCCAAGAGATCTGAGATTGAATCTGCGAGTGGAGCAACAATAAAAACAATAGAAAGAATGAGCAATCGTAACATTAAGATAAAATGTGAGGTTGCTGGCAATGAAAAATTAATTGAGTTTTCTGTTATATATCTAAATGAGGAAGCATTAGGTATAAATATAGTATTAGACAGTGAAACATACGAAAGAGAATTTGTAATTTCATATACTTTAAACGAAGGAGCATGGGTAGATGGATATGAGCCTCCTGTTCGAGGAACAAGTAAAGAATATGTTTCATTACCTGATTATACCAATATAGCAAAAGAAGGACATATTTTTACAGGATGGAGTAACGGCATAGAGAAGAATATTGTAGGGCTTAGTGTCTGGTATAAGGATATTGCTCTTGTTGCACATTTTGCCAAAGAAATTGATGCATCATTAATTACGGTCTATACAACATCAGGTGTTGGAAATAACGATGGTAAAATTACAGGTGTTGATTCATCAATGGAATATTCTGCAAATGGTGAAAGCTGGAACGACATTACTGGTACAGATATAACTGGATTAGCAGTAGGAACATACTGTTTAAGATATAAGGCAGCTGATTATCTGGATGCTGGTCCTAACCTTATAGTCAATATTACTGATCCTCATATTCACAGATGGGTATATTCTAAGTCAGGAAATAAACTTATCGCTAAGTCTTTATGTCACAATGAAGAAGACTGTTGGCATAGGTCTGAAGTACAGGTTGTAAAGGAATTAACTATTTCTGTAAATGGAAATATAAATTCAGGTTCAACTCCTACAGTGACAACTGGTACTGATTCAGAAAAAGGAGCATGGGTTAAGAGTGGTCTTTATAATCCTACAGAAGAAGTTAAGTTCTATGCTTCAACTGGCGTAGGAAGTACTACAAAAACTGGTGATGCATTATCATCTGCTCCTGATAAAGCAGGAAATTATGTCGCAGAGTATACATATAGTGGCGACGTAGCAGCCACAAATGTACCTGTAGCAATAGCATTTACTATTAATAAGATTGATCCTACAGCAACAGCACCTACAGCAGTAAACTCTCTTACATATACTGGAAGCGATTTGACTTTAGTATCAGAAGGAAATACTTCAGATGGTACTATCCAGTATGCGCTATCTTTGGAGGGGCCGTTTAGCGCTAATTTACCTAAGGCAATAAATGCAGGTACTTACTCTGTATATTATAAAGTAGTAGGCGACTCAGAACATAATGATAAGGTATTTACAACACCTGTTTCTGTAACGGTTAGTAAAAAGACACAGGAAGCAATAGCGAATCCTTCAATAGCTGAAACAGGAATTAACAGAGTAAAAGTAAATGTTCCTACTGATGATAGAGCAGGAACCATTAAGTATATTCAGGCAGCTTCTACGCCTAACGCTAACGCAGCTGGCTGGTCACCATCGCCTACGATTACAGGTCTTTCAGCTGGAACAACTTATACAATTTATGTAATGTTCTCAGGAGACGAGAATCATGAGCCTGTAATAAGTGCAGGAGAAAGTGTTAAAACAAAAAAACCTGCAGCTACGCAGCCTACAGGATTGGATGCTGTAGGTCCTACAATTGAAGGTGGAACAGATGGTAAAATTACAGGTGTTGATTCATCAATGGAATATTCTGCAAATGGTGAAAGGTGGAACGCCATTACTGGTACAGATATAACTGGATTAATAAGTGGCACATATTTTGTCAGAGTGGCAGAGGATACATCATATTCAGCAAGTAGCAGTGTAGAAATATTTGTACCGGTAACAAGCTCTTCAAGCCCTGTTGTAAGCGAGGTTGAATCAACGATTTCAGGAGAAGTTGTATCCGAAGTTGAAACAGAGTCTCTTGGTGATATAGCAAAAGAATTGGCTGAAGAAGAGACTTCTGGTGAAAAGGTTGAGGTTAAGCTCGAGGTTAAAACTCAGAAAAAAATCAGTGATAACTCAATCATGCAGAGTATTACGAATCTTCTTGATAAGATTGTTCAGGCAGTTAACAAGGTAGTCACATATCTTGAAATTGATATTAATAAGATTGTAGGTAATGGTGGTTCATCAAGTGTTGAGGAAACCTCTAAGGTTATCGAAATTGTTATTTCTGTAAGCAGTAAGACTGTTAATAACAATCCTGTAGTAGTGAGAAACCATGGTGGAGTATCTGTTACATTTAATAAAGTTGATGCAAAACCTACATCAAACTTCATAGATGGAACTTTCTATATTGATAAAGAAAATTGTAAGATTTATATCTATACAAAATACTTCTCAGATTACGCACTTGTATCTGCTGAGGGACATACAGTTACACTTGAATCAAATGGTGGTTCGACAGAGAATGCGATTATTGTAGACAATGGAGGAAGAGTCACAACGCTTCCCACACCTACTAAGTCAGGCTATACCTTTGGTGGATGGTATACAGATAATTCAACCTTTAATAACAGATTTACAACATCGACAACTGTAAATGATGATATTACAGTATATGCTAAATGGGTTTCTAATACTCCAGGTGGCGGTGGTAGAAATTCAGGAAATACGACACCTGGAAATAATACACCCAGTACACCAGCGCAGGTGGCTCCTGTAACAGAGATTAAAGCTGTTTCAGTAGGTGGCTATTTGCTTAACAGTTGGGACAGTATTGCTGCAGCAGCTACAAAGATTTCAGCCGAGGATGTTAAAAAAACTAATAGCAGTAAGGAAGCACTCCTTCAGGTAGATATTTCATCTTCATCTAATAAGGAAATTCCTAAGGATGTTGTACAGCTTATTAAAAAGAGCAATCTTGATGGCCTTCACGTATTTGTAGGCGAAGGTGATGCTGTTACCTTTGTAAAGGATGAGAATTATTCTAAGTATAATGGCATGAGCTTTAGTCATAAGGACACAGTCACAGCCAATAGCAGAACAATTGACTTTGTAAATAAAGGAAATCTGAATGCCAAAGTTGTATTCCACACAGTAGCGGCGCCTAGCAAAACCGTAGAACTGTATAAGGTAGTTAAGGGAAAAGAAGTAAAGATTGGAACATTAGTTACTACTAAGGAAGGCCGTATCTGCTTTGAAATTTCAGAATTAGCTACATACATTTTGAAATATTAATAAAATATAATTCTAAGCCCTGCATCGTTAAGATGTGGGGCTTTTTTGATGGTATTTTATATCCTTAACTGTGTATAATCTTATGGTTAAGGATATAAAATACCCAAAAAGCACCAGCAGATTGGTTTGACGCGTTTGATAATTTAAGAACTTATCTACAAAGATATACCAGCTATCGGACATGTACTCACTTTTTTATCTGCGGTTTGTTCAGAATGAGAAGGGGCAGGATATGCATTTGAACAGGTCTGTTTGCATCATATCAATCAGGTTAAGAAAAATATGCATACGGAAATTGTTGATAACAGTTTAGTATTGGATGATTTGTTTAGAAGCTAGGGTAAAAAGATTTGTCTGAAAACAAGGTGCGGGGGGTTGCATAATGCGATAAACTTACAAAAATATGTGAGAAAGTTATATTTTCTGTTATTTCACGTGAGTATAATTAAGTTCGATTCAGTAAACGCATTTCGTATATGAGGAACAGCGATGAATAAGAAAAATGTAACAATATATTATGGACTGATTATGGCGGTATATTCCATGGGCTATGTGTCTATGTCAGCCTTTTCAAGTTTGTATTTATTAGATATAGGACTTAGTAATGGGGCGGTAGGAACGCTTCTTGCGATAGCAAGCATGGTTTCAGTGTTATTGCAGCCTCCAGTGGGAGCTTTAATTGACAAGAATCCTAAGATTTCAACTAAAAAAGTGCTTCTTGCAATTGCTGTTATAGTTCTTGCGTTAGGCGTAGTACTTATAATTTTGAATGGTCAGAACTTACAGCTTACAACAGGCCTATACGGCGTTTCAATCATGCTTCTCATGCTTGCACAGCCTTTCCTAAATGCCCTTGGAATGGATGCAATAAATTATGGCTATCCTATTCAGTTTGGCTTAGGCCGCAGCATGGGCTCAATGGGATATGCCTTAGGTTCAGCTGCCTTTGGACGAATCTCAGTAATAGCTGGACCAAAGAGCGTGCCAGTTGCTTTCTCAATTGCTTTTGCTGTTATGTGCATATTGCTTGTAATTTATCCAGTTAAAAAGCCTGAGATAGTGCTTGCAAAGGCCAAAGAAAAGACTGAGAATCCTTTCTTATTCTTAGGAAAATATAAGCGTTTCGCAATAATGCTGGTAGGGTTAATTCTTGTATACTTAAGCCATGTGCTTATCAATACATTTAGTCTCCAGGTCATCATTACCAAAAATGGAGACAGTTCTAACATGGGAACGGCAGCAGCAATTGCGGCAGTGTGTGAGCTTATCACAATGTTATTATTCCCGTTGTATTTAAAGCATTTTAAACTCGAGAATATGTTGCGTATATCTTGCTTTTTCTTTGTAATAAAGATATTTGCAAGCTTCCTTGTACCAAATGTAACCTTGTTTTATATAATCCAGGTGACCCAGATGTTTGGTTGGGGAATTATGTCCATGGGAATCGTATACTATGTTAATAATCTGGTAGGAGAAAATGATAAGGCACAGGGGCAGGCTTATGCTGGAATGTCCTACACTATTGCCAGTGTAATAGGAACATTTGTAGGTGGAAATATTATAGATAGATTTGGTGTAAATAGTATGCTGTTGTTCGGTACTGCTTTGGCTTTAGCTGGATCGATAGTAGTGTGGTTTACGATAAAGCAAAAATTAACAGCTAAGATTTAATAATATCAAACCAGCAACCGGTGACAAAAGAAAAGCAATCGACTTGACAAACATTCGAAACGTGTGCTATTTTAGGCACTAGATAAACACTGTGACGAAGAGAGTACATATTTGGTACATCTACAGAGAAGGTCGGTAGCTGTGAAGACCTGATGGAGAGGATATGGAAGATGGCTTCTGAGAGGCACACCGAGCCGGAAGGTTAGGCTGTGACGGGTCCGCCCGTTAAAGCGGTAGGGTATGTAGTACCTAATGAGGCTTTTGTTGTGAAATGAAAGTAAAGAGAAGTGGTAACGCGTTTATGACGCCTTCTCGTGTGGATGCACGAGAAGGCTTTTTTATTACAAAACGCTTGAACAGGTTTATTTAAAATTTATTGTGAGGAGAAAAAATATGGAAAAAGGAAAGTATTATCTTACTACTGCGATTGCCTATACATCAGGCAAGCCTCATATTGGAAATTCGTATGAGATAGTAATGGCAGATGCAATCTGTCGTCATAAGCGTCAGGCTGGTTACGACGTATTCTTCCAGACAGGAACTGACGAACATGGACAAAAAATCGAGGAAAAAGCTAAGCTTGCTGGCGTAACACCCAAGGAATTTGTTGATGATGTTGCAGGGATAATTAGAAACATCTGTGACAACTTAAACATTTCATATGATAAGTTCATCCGTACAACAGATGAGCCACATGAAAAGCAGGTTCAGAAGATTTTTAAGAAGCTGTATGATAAAGGTGATATTTATAAGGGCGCTTATGAAGGCCTTTACTGTACTCCTTGTGAATCATTCTGGACAGAATCTCAGCTTGTAAATGGTAAATGCCCTGACTGTGGCCGTGATGTTCAGCCAGCCAAAGAAGAAGCTTACTTCTTCAAAATGAGTAAATACGCTGATAGATTAATTGAGCATATCAATACACATCCAGAATTTATTCAGCCAGTATCACGTAAGAACGAAATGATGAATAACTTCTTACTTCCTGGGCTTCAGGATTTATGTGTTTCAAGAACATCATTTAAGTGGGGTATCCCAGTTACTTTTGATGAAAGGCACGTTGTATATGTATGGCTTGACGCATTAACAAACTACATTACTGGAATAGGATATGATGCGGAAGGTAACTACACAGAACAGTACAAGAAATTATGGCCTGCAGATTTACACTTAATTGGTAAGGATATTGTGAGATTCCATACTATTTACTGGCCTATATTCTTAATGGCTTTAGATGAGCCCTTACCCAAGCAGGTATTTGGTCACCCATGGTTATTACAGGGTGGAGAAAAGATGAGTAAGTCTCGTGGAAATGTAATTTACGCTGATGATCTTATTTCTCTTTATGGAGTAGACGCAGTTCGTTACTATGTTTTACATGAAATGCCTTATGAAAATGACGGAACTATTACATGGGAACTTGTTACTGAAAGATTCAACTCAGATTTAGCGAATGTATTAGGAAATCTTGTAAACAGAACAATCTCAATGAGCAACAAGTATTTTGGTGGCGTTGTCACAAAGACTGGTGTAGAAGCTGACGTCGATGCTGACCTTAAGGCAGTAGTAACACAGGCTAGAGATAAAGCTGAAGCTAAGATGGATGAACTTAAGGTAGCAGATGCAATTAATGAAGTATTTGCAATCTTTAAGAGATCTAACAAATATATTGACGAAACAGAACCATGGGTACTTGCTAAGGATGAAGCATCTAAGCCTCGTTTGAGTGAAGTAATGTATAACCTTACTGAAGCAATTACAGTGGGCGCAAACCTTTTAACTCCGTTTATGCCTGAAACTGCAGTAGCTATTTTAGAGCAGTTAAACGCAAGTGTTCGTAATTACGAAGATCTCGATAAGTTTGGCTTATACGAGTCCGGAAGCAAGGTAACAGATGCTCCTAAGGCTTTGTTCCAAAGAAAAGACATTGGTGTCATTTTAGAAGAAGTTGCTAAAATTCAGGAAGCTCAGAAAGCTGAATATGAGCAGGAACAGATTAAGTTAGGTCTTGCTCCGGCAAAAGAAGAGAAGCCTTCAGAGCCTGAGGTAGAGGTAGAAATAAAGGATGAAATCACATATGATGATTTTGCTAAATTACAGTTCGTAGTTGGCGAAATTATAAAGTGCGAGGAAGTTCCTAAGTCTAAAAAGCTTTTATGCTCTCAGGTTAAGCTTGGAAACCAGACAAAACAGATTGTTTCAGGAATCAAGCAGCATTATTCAGCCGAGGAAATGGTTGGTAAGAAAGTAATGGTATTACTCAACTTAAAGCCTGCTACTTTAGCTGGAATTGTATCAGAAGGTATGCTTTTATGTGCTGAGGATCCAGATGGAAACTTGGCATTAATGAAGCCTGAAAAAGAAATGCCTTCAGGTGCAGAAATCTGTTAATTAAATTTTTGTAAAATATAACGTACGGAGCGTCGAAAGACGCTCCGTTTTGTTGCACCATTAACAATTTTGTTATAAAATAAATCTGTATAGTTATACCTCTAGGAGGCAGTATATGAACAAAGTGGATTTATTTTTTGATTCAAAGGATGGAAAGACTAAAATTCATGCTACAAGATGGGTACCAGAAGGGAAACCTGTCGCTATTTTACAAATAGTTCATGGCATGGCTGAATACATCGAAAGATATGATGATTTTGCAAAATTCTTAGCGAAAAAAGGATTTGTTGTGACAGGTGATGACCATTTAGGACACGGAAAGTCAATTGTAAATGGTAATTGCGGTTTCTTTTGCGATAAGGATCCTGCAACCGTTGTGGTAGATGATGTATATTCACTTACAAAATTGACTAAGAATGAGTATCCTGGAATTCCATACTACATTTTAGGACATTCAATGGGTTCATTTATTCTTAGAAACTATTTGTTCAGATTTGGCGAGAATGTGGACAAGGCAATTGTTATGGGTACAGGTATGCAGCCTAAGGCTCTTGTAGTGGGTCTTAAAGCTATGGCCGGAATAGGATGCTTGTTTGGTAAGTCTAAGACACCTAATACATTTATTGATAATGCAAGCTTTGGAGCATATAACAAGAGAATCCCTAACAATCGTACATCAGTCGACTGGCTTACAAAGGACGAAACAATTGTTGATGCATATGTAGCTGATCCTCTATGTGGATTCGTTTTCACAAGTAATGGATTTAAGACATTAGCTTCTTTACTATGGAGACTTAATAAGAAATCCAATATTGAGAAGATGCCTAAGAGCTTACCGGTGCTAATTACTAGCGGCGCCGAAGATCCAGTGGGTGAATACGGTAAGGGACCTAAGCTTGTATATGACTCATACAAATCAATTGGTATGCAGGATGTAAGCATCAAGTTATATGACAATGATCGCCACGAGATTTTGAATGAAACAGATCACGAGGTGGTATATAACGACATATATGAGTGGCTTACTAAATAATGATGATATAATTATTCGTGCAGCTAAACCTGACGAATGGGAAGATGCTATGGAGCTTGTATGGAATACTTTCGTAAAGTACGAAGCACCAACCTATGGTAAGGAAGGCTCAGATAATTTTCTTAAGTTTATATCTGGCGAAGAACTGTATCAGATGTTTATTAATGGTGACTACAAGGTTGCCGTAGCAATGCAAAAGGATAGAATAGTAGGTGTAGGCTCAATGCGATCTCACAATCATGTTTCATTACTGTTTGTAGACAGTAAGCTTCATAAACGTGGGATAGGCAGAAACTTGCTTGAGTTTATGCAGGCAACCTTCCTCGGAAAAGGTTCTTGTGTAATGAGCGTAAACGCAGCCCCATATGCGGTCAACTTTTATAAAAAAGTAGGCTTCGTGGCGACAGACGTTGAACAGTGTGCGGATGGAATTACATTTCAACCCATGATGATTCTTACACCTATAAATAATGATAGAGGGGAACAGAATGAATCTCATCCATAGTAAAGACATTTTGTTAATACTAAGAGATGTACTAAAGCTTATTGATCCAGGTGTAATGAATCATGGCCTTAGAACCGCGTATTATCTGTATAAGATGCTGGAGGCAACTAACAAATACGAAAAGTACGAACTTGCAGAGTTTGCTATGATTGGAGCTTTTCATGATGTTGGTGTTTATAAGACTAATCTTAAGCAGGAAGCTTTGGTATATGAGACAAAAGAAAGTATGCCGCATTCTGTATATGGGTATCTTTTCCTACTGCATCTGACTCCGTTTGAAGACAGAGCTAAAATACTACTTTATCATCACACAGATTACAATCAGGTACCTAACAACGGATATGAGTTCCTTGATGCTATTCATTGCTTGAACGTAGCTGAAAAAATGGATATATATTCTAATATTTTAGGCTCCAAATTTGACTATAAAATGTTTGAAAAGTACGCAGGAACAAAGTATTCTGCTAGAGCTTTAGGTCTCTTTTATCAAGCAGAAAAAAGAGATGGAATACTTCAAAAGGTTGCTACTGGTGAATTTAAGCAGGAGATGTCAGATCTCTTTGATTATCTGATTTTCACTAACGAAGAAAAGAGAGATTTACTATTAGGTTGCATGTATTTCTTAAGCTTCAGAAGTGAATATACAATGCTTGACGTTTGCACATGCACTCATATTTGTGAACAGCTTGCTACGAAGATGATGCTTCCTAAACTGGAAAAAGAAAAACTATTTTATGCATCTGTTTTGCATGATGTAGGTATGTGTGTTATTCCTAAAGAAATACTTGAGTTTCCAGGAAAGCTTACCCCTGAGCAGAGTAAAGAAATAAAAATTCACATGGAAGTAGTCGAGACAATTTTGAAAGGACATGTGGATCAGGACGTTTTAGAAATCATCATGGCTCACCATGAACGTGGTGATGGAAGTGGTTATCCCAAAAAGATTAGGGATGCCCAGATGACTAAACTCCAAAAGATTTTACAGGTTGCTGATACTACAACTGCATTAGTAAACAAGCGTAGCTACAGGCCTGAAAAAACACGAGAAGAAATAATAGAGATTCTGAGAATGGAATCGGATCACGGCAAATTGAATAAGGAAGTCGTCAGGACACTTATTACATATTATGATAACATTATGGAAGGGGTACGTTTTAAATCTCAGGAAATGATTGCAGAATACAAAAAGATGCAAGAAAGTTTTGAGAATACGTATAAAAACGCAAAACGTACAGAGAGTTAGAGCATGGGTAAATTTTTTGATTTAGACAGCCCTCTTATGAGAGTGCTTAGCAAGATGACTGATATTATGTGGTTAAACGTTTTAACCATAGTATGCAGTCTTCCGATTGTTACGGCTGGTGCGGCATTTACTGCACTTCATTATTCCTGCCTTAAGCTAGTGCGTGGAGAAGAGAGCTATGTAACAAAGGATTTCTTCAAATCATTTAAACAGAATCTTAAGCAAGGAATTGTAATTACTATTATATTGATTTTTGTAGTAGTGTTGCTTTCTTTTGACTTTTACTTCTTACTTACAAATCAGCAGACCGGTAAGTTAGGAAGTGTCGTATTAGCAGGGTTGGGAGTTGTGGTGTTACTGGTGGCATGTACAGTTTCTTTTTTATTCCCTATTCTTGCAAGATTCAATAATACAATTAAAGGAACTATCAAAAATGCATTTATGATGAGTATGTTAGTGCTTCCTAAGACTTTACTCATGATAGTTATGGCTGTAGCGCCAGCAGCAATTTGGTATTTTGTTCCACAGGTTGCACCACTTTGTTTTCTGTTCTTTTTCGGTGCGCCTGCTTATTTAAGCGCAATGCTATATAGTAAAACATTTAAAAAATATGAACCTGAAGATACAGATGACAAGATAAACGATGATTTTTCGTGGACCGTAGGGGGAGACGAGTCTGGCGAAGAAATTTCGGAAGAGTCTGTGGATGAGGATTCGCAAGATAAAGAAAAAGAGGGAGTATAGTAACCTGTAAGGGTAGTAATGATGGAGAAGAAAGGTTAGGCCTATCTTAATTCAGAATGAGTACAGGTGGCCGAATATCATATTCGAGGACTATGGTATTAGGGAGGAACAATGGAAGAGAAAAACCAGGGTAAGAAAAACTCGCTTACATGGGTTTTGGTTGACCTTGCATTCTTGATTGTTATTGGGGTGCTAATGGTGAACTACATTAATGCGGGTAAGGAGAATGGCAAAAATGCCGCTTATGAGAAGGTTAATGCGGTAACAAATGCTATGGCATTAAATATTAAAAATGCCACAACTATTCAGGCTGAGCTGTCACGTGCGTTTAAAGAATACACTATTGATATGGGGTATTCAATGGGTGACACAAGCACAGTATTATATGCAAAATCAATAGTAGAGAATACATTGGTTGAACACGTGATGCTTTATGATGGAAAAGGAACCTTGCGTGATGAAACAGGCAAGAAGCAAGACGGATTTGACTTAAGCTTTATCAGTAAGGCAGGAGAGACAAATTACAACATTTCCACGAAAACACCTTATGGAACAGGGGCATATATTGTCTGTAGTACAAAAATTGGTAATGAAGAGCTTATTTTAAGCTTAATATCTATCGACGAGATGGCTAAAAAGTTCAAGGCAGATATATATGAAGATGTTTCGTTCCTTGCACTTTACGATGAAGCCGAAGACATCGCATATCCCTTTGCTAAATTCAAAGATAAAGATTGCGCATATTTAACGATGCCAAAGCTCTTAGAAACAATATCTGCTAATTCATTAAGTGCGTCTGATAATAACAAATTTAGATCAGATTCTAGAAATGGAATTGCAGGAGCGGTAAGGGTAAAAATCGGTGAAGATTCAAGAGTTATTTCTGCAACTAATTTTGGAATAAACAAATGGTATCTTGTCATGGGTGTAAGAAGCAATTATACACAGAAGATGATTGAGAACATTGTAAGTCCTGTTAGGGGTGCAGCCTATAAACTATTTGCTGTAACAGCTATATTCTCTATTTTTATCGTTTCAACACTTATCATGATGAGTGCTAGGAGTCAGGAAAAAGGCAGGGTGCTTGAAAACAAAGCAGATACAGACTTGCTTACAGACTTATACAATAAAGCCGCGACAGAAAGAAAAATACAGGAATATATTGCAGCAAACCCTAATGGTAGAGGCCTTATATTCGTTCTTGATATTGATAATTTTAAAAAGATTAACGATACGATGGGTCATGCGTTTGGTGATACACTACTTAAGACTTTAGGTAAGGAGATTAGATCTGAGTTTCGTGTAACAGATATCATAGGTCGTACTGGTGGCGATGAGTTTATGGTATTCTTAAAGGACGTAACGGATGATGTAATTGTTGAGCGAGAGGCAAATCGTATTACAAGATTTTTCCATGACTTTAAAGCTGGTGGTGATTATGTAAAATACTCTGCTACTGCTAGCATCGGAGCGGCTATTTTCCCTGATGATGCTAAGACTTTCAAAGACTTGTATGTAGCAGCAGATCAGGCTTTGTACCGTGCTAAAAAGCGTGGAAAAAACCAGCTTGTATTCTACAATGAAAGTGAAAAAAGGTTTTAAAAATAATCTAGGCAATATGTACATTTAATTAACCGTTTATTAGATAAATTGCATAGGAAAAGATTTATTTTTGAGTAAATAAGGCAATTTAGACAACTATATTTTTTATTTTTGGTTAATTGGTGAATGGATAAGAGAAATCTATTTTTATATACTTAACATAGATTTATGGGGGAAACCCCCTGATTAAGATTAGGAGGACAATTATGGCAAGTTTATCATTAAAGAATATCTGCAAGGTTTACCCTAATGGTTTCGAAGCAGTTAAAAACTTCAACCTTGAAATTGCAGATAAAGAATTTATTATTTTCGTAGGACCTTCTGGATGTGGTAAGTCTACAACACTTCGTATGATCGCTGGTCTTGAAGATATTTCTTCAGGTGAATTAAAGATCGGTGACAGAGTAGTAAACGACGTTGAACCTAAGGATAGAGATATCGCGATGGTATTCCAGAACTACGCTCTTTATCCTCATATGTCAGTTTATGACAACATGGCATTCGGACTTAAGTTAAGAAAAGTTCCCAAGGATGAAATCGATAAGATGGTTAAGGAAGCTGCTAAGATCCTTGACTTAACTCCACTCCTTGACCGTAGACCTAAGGCTCTTTCAGGTGGTCAGAGACAGCGTGTAGCTATGGGACGTGCTATCGTTCGTAATCCTAAGGTATTCCTTATGGACGAACCTCTTTCAAACCTTGATGCTAAGCTCCGTGTACAGATGCGTATTGAGATCGCTAAGTTACACCAGAGACTTGGTACAACCATCATCTACGTAACACATGACCAGACAGAAGCTATGACTCTTGGTACAAGAATCGTAGTTATGAAGGATGGTGTTATCCAGCAGGTTGATACACCTCAGAACTTATATGAAAAGCCCCAGAACCTCTTCGTTGCAGGTTTCATGGGATCACCTCAGATGAACTTCTTAGATGCTGAAGTAGAAGTAAACGGAGACGTAGCTAGCTTAAAGATCGCTAACAAGTCTATTCCTCTTCCTCCTGCTAAGTCAAAGAAGCTTATCGAAGGCGGTTACGCTGGAAAGACAGTAACATTCGGTATCCGTCCTGAAGACGTTTACGATTCAGAAATGTTCATCGCATCTTCTCCTCAGAGCGTATTCGAATCAACTGTTAAGGTATACGAATTACTTGGTGCAGAAGTTTATTTATACTTCGATCTTGATGAGTTCCCTATCACAGCTAGAGTTGATTCTCGTACAACATCAAGACCTGGCGACTCAATCAAGTTCGCTCTTGATACAGAGAAGATTCACGTATTCGACAAAGAAACAGAAATGGTTATTACAAACTAGTATGATTCTTTTAAAGGCTTCAGCTTCGGCTGAAGCCTTTTTTAATTCTTGTTTTCGACTTTTCTTGTAAAATAAAAATGCGTGCGTTAATATATTTAGGTAAGACGAAATGCTTACTCGGAGGTATAAATGATTACAAGTCAGGTATTACAGACAAGTATTGACGATTTGAAAGCGATAACGAAGATAGATTTTTGTATTTATGACATGGAAGGCATAGTTGTAGCAGCAACTTTTGAGCCGACAGAAGTGTCAAGGGATTTCATATTTTCTTTTGCTGAATCACCAGCTGATTCACAAGTGATAGGTGTACATCATCTTCAGAAGATTTATGATAACACGGAGCTTGCATACATTCTGGTATCAAGAGGCGTTTCTGATGATGTGTATATGGTGAGCAAAATTGCTGTATCACAAATACAGGCACTAATTATTGCCTATAAAGAAAGATTTGACAGAAACAATTTCTTCCAGAATCTGATGCTTGATAATCTTTTGCTAGTTGATATATACAACAGAGCACAGAAACTTCACATAGATGTCAATGTTCCACGAGTTGTATTCCTAATCGAAGCGAGAATCGAAAGAGACAATTCTGCTATGGAAGTTTTAAAGGGACTGTTTACTGAACAGGCTGGTGACTATCTTACTGCAGTTGATGAAAAGAACATCATATTAATTAAGAATGTATCTGAATGCAAGAGCAGAGAAGATTTTGAAGAGATTGCTGCTTCAATAGTTGATGTACTTAACACAGAAGCAATGTTACGTGTAAGAGTTTCTTATGGAACAAAGGTATATGAACTAAAGGATGTATCTAAATCATACAAAGAGGCTAAGCTTGCACTTGATGTAGGAAAGATTTTTTATGCCGAAAAGCTTATAAATTCATATTCTACACTGGGAATAGGAAGACTCATTTATCAGTTGCCAGATAATCTATGTCACTTGTTTATAGATGAGATTTTTAGTGAAGAAGGATTTAATATTGATGAGGAGACTCTCAATACAGTAAACAAATTTTTTGAGAATAATCTGAATGTATCTGAGACCTCAAGACAGCTGTTTGTACATAGAAATACACTAGTTTATCGTCTTGAGAAGCTACAGAAGGCTACGGGCCTTGATGTAAGAACATTTGATGATGCACTTACATTTAAGATTGCGCTTATGGTAGTAAATTACGTTAAGCATTTAGAAAAGATGGAGTTTTAGATTCCAGTATAGTCAAAGTCAGGTATGAAGGTGTCGCTTGCGGCGCCTTCTTCTTGTATAAAGACATTCTCCATATCAAGCTCCATAGCACCATCGAGTACATAGTTGTATTCATTATCTCTAAGCGGCCTTCTAAGAGAATTAAACTGTTCACCGGAAGGAATATTAGACATAAGTGGTGTGTATTGATGCAATATGCTGACATATATGTCATTTCCGTACGTTCTGAATAAATAAAGCAAAATATCATAAGCTTCCTTGTAGTGATCGGGTAAAACAAGGATTCTAACAATAATTCCTTTTCGCATAAGCCCAGTTTCGCTGTCAATTATAGGAGAACCTACAATATCAAACATTTTTGCTAATGAAGCCTTAGCATAGTCAGCATAATCTGGAGCATTAGAGTAGATTCTGGCTGTATCAGAATCCATATATCTAAAATCAGTTAGAAAAATGTCTACGGTTCCTCGAAGCTTTTCGATAGCATCCGGTGTTTCGTATCCACTAGTGTTATACACGATGGGGATAGACAAACCGTTTTCGCGTGCAAGCTTAACGGATTCTACTACATGAGGAAGATAGTGTGTGGCTGTAACAAGGTTGATATTATTAGCTTTCTTATCCTGAAGCTCAAGGTAAATTGAAGAAAGTCTTTCAAGAGTAATCTCTTTGCCGACGTTTCCATTAGCTATTTCATGATTCTGACAGTAAACACAGTGAAGAGGACAGCCTGAGAAAAAGACAGTGCCACTTCCGTTTTCACCACTTATGCATGGCTCTTCCCACATATGAAGAGAAGCTCTAGCGACAAAAAGCTTGGAAGATTCACCACATACACCTGTGTTCCCTAATAATCTTTTTGCATGGCATGCTCTAGGACAGAGAGTGCAATCATCATATTCACTTAGCATATTTTCTAATGACATAATATTCTCCAATCTTAAGAGCAATAATTATACAAAAAGTACCATGCTTTCATAGCCGGCACATATAAATGATCTCCGGTTTCCTTACGGCACATGAGAAATTCCTCTTAGTGCTGCTTCGTTCCCGACCTGACACGGTTCGTGGGTTCCCATTGCGTAAGACCGAAGGTTCATATATGCCGACCGTGAAAACACGGTACCAACAAACGATATGATACAAAAAATAAAATTAAAAGTCAACTTCAGCTTTTTTTAGGGCTTTCTCGATTTTATTTCGAACTCTTAGCTCTTTAAAAAACTTAGTAAGAATTTCAGTACACTCTTCCTCCATGACGCCTCTTGTGACCTCAGCCTGATGATTAAATTCAGGCATTTCAAGAATGTTAAGTAAGGACCCGCCACAACCAGCTTTGGGGTTCATTGAGCCCATTACAACTCTATCCATTCTGGCCTGGATAATAGCGCCAGCGCACATCTGGCAAGGTTCTAAAGTTACATAAAGGGTACAGCCCTCAAGTCGCCAATCTCCTATAACCTTAGATGCTTTTTTAATGGCTGTAATTTCAGCATGGCATAAGGTTGACTTGTCGGTATTACGCCTATTATAGCCACGACCAATTATACGATCTTCATAAACAATGACGCAGCCTATTGGAACTTCGCCGAGTTTATAAGCTTTATAAGCTTCTCTTAGAGCTGCTTTCATATATTTTTCGTCAGTAGTAAGAACTTTCTTCATTGCGCCTCTTTAAGTGATATAATTAATTACACTATAACATATACTACATTTCGGAGAATTATTTGTAAATGCAGATTCATGGTTTCAACAAAACAACTCTACTAGATTATCCTGGAATTGTAGCTGCCACAGTATTTACAGGTGGTTGCAATTTTCGCTGTCCATTTTGTCAGAATGCTGACCTAGTGCTTGACCCTAATTCACAGCTCATTATACCAGAAGAGGAAGTATTAAATCACTTAGGCAAAAGAAAAGGAATCACAAAAGGAGTATGTATAACAGGTGGAGAGCCAACCTTACAAAAAGACCTTGTAGAGTTTATAAAAAAAATAAAAGAAATGGATTTATTAGTAAAAATTGATAGCAATGGATATAGACCTGATATTCTGAAAGAACTTATCGATAGAAAATTAATCGACTATATAGCAATGGATATAAAGTCAAGTCCCACAAGATATCATGAAGCAGCAGGAACAGCTATTGAAATAGAAAAGATAAAAGAAAGCGTTAATCTTATAATGAGAAGTGGCCTTTCTTATGAATTTAGGACAACCGTAGTCAAAGAACTTCATGATATAGAGACCATGGCTGAGATTGCTGGTTTTATAAGCGGAGCAGATAAATACTTTCTCCAAGGATATGAAGATTCAGACAGAGTAATTGCTAGAGGTTTTAGCGCATACACAAGGCAGGAATTGGAAGGATTTAAAACTGTTTTAAAAGGAAAAATAAAAGAGGTTACCATTAGAGGGGTTGAATAATGGACAAAAACGCTAGAGTAAAGGATTTATATCAAAATCCAATTGGACATGATATTGTGGGAAAACTACTAATGCAGATGGGAATGAGTGAAAAACTTATTACTAATCCGATTGTAGGAAACATAAAGATAAAAACTTTGGACAGGATATTAAAAAGCAAGGTGGGAGAAGGCTTTTTTGATGCATTATTAGTTCTTTTAAATTCTGAAACAGATGTGCCTAGAACTGACCATGGAGAAATAAAAAAGGCGTGGTGGAAGGAAGCTGTGTTCTACCAAATATACCCTAGAAGCTTTATGGATACAAATGGAGACGGAATCGGTGATTTAAGAGGAATTATCGATAAACTTGATTATATAAAAGACTTAGGAGTTGACGCGATATGGTTATCGCCAATTTATGACTCTCCTAATGACGATAACGGATATGACATCAGAGATTATTGTAAGATTATGACTGAGTTCGGAACAATGGAAGACTTTGATGAACTTCTTACAAAAATGCATGAGAAGGGATTAAAATTGCTCATGGATTTAGTTGTAAATCATACCTCTGATGAACATGAATGGTTTGTGGAAGCTTTAAAAGATGAAAACTCCAAATATAGAGATTACTACTTCTTTAGGAACAACGGAAAGACCAATAATTGGACTTCATTTTTTGAAGGATCAGCATGGAATTATTATGAAGAAGAGAACACTAATGCGCTTCACTTATTTTCTAAAAAACAAATGGATCTTAATTGGGACAATGAAAATGTGAGAGAAGACGTAATTAAGATGATTAAGTGGTGGCTTAACAAAGGCGTAGATGGCTTTAGAATGGATGTAATTAATTATATATCTAAGGCGGAAGGGCTACCTGAAGGAAATCCCTTTATAGGAAAGCTTATGGGCTATACAGGGGTTGAAAATTACTTTTACGGCCCTAATCTTCATAAATATCTTAATGAAATCAAGACAAAAGCTTTTGAGCCATATAATGCATTTTCAGTAGGAGAAACCCCAGGGCTTGGAATGGAGATGTGCAAGCTTGTGACTGGAGAGGAGAGACATGAGCTGGATATGGTCTTTTCTTTTGACCACTTAGAGACACCTGGTCATACAAGATATGACGATTATAGATATGATTTAAATTATTACAAAAAATTTCAAATTGATTGGGCGAGAAATTACGGTACTAATCACAGGATGTCACTTTTTTACAATAATCATGATAATCCCAGAATGGTTAGTAAAGTTAATCCTGACAAAGAATATAAATCAGTTCTTGCGAAACTGTTAGTCACTATGCAGCTTACTCTTTTAGGTACACCGTTCATTTTTCAAGGAGACGAAATGGGTCTTACAAATTATGAGTTTAAGGGAATGGAAGATTTTACTGATGTAGAGGCTCTTGGAATATATGAAAAACTTATAAAAGAACGATCTAAAGATGAAGCCTTCAAATACATCATGGCAGGAACAAGAGAACATGCTAGGGTCTTGCTTCCTTGGAATGAAAATGCACCTTACAAGCAGGAGATAGATGAAGAGGTCTATAAGTATTACAAAGATTTGCTTAAATTCAGAAGAGAGCATCAGTCTATCCCTTATGGAGAGTTCAGGGTATTAAGAGATACAAAGGACTTATTTACATACGAACGAAAGCTTGAGAACGAGTCAATTATTGTTGATTGTAACTTAAACATTAAGCCTAAGAAGGCTTATAAAATAAAGGGAGAATATAGAGAAGTATTTACCAGTAACGCGACAGGAAATGAGTTAAATGCATATGGAATAAAAATTTTTGAAAATGTTTGAAATGTTAATTCATTTTTAATACGAAGTGGTTATATTATAATCAAACAACGAAGTTGTTGAATTTTTTGATAAAATTACTTCTTTTATCATGTCTCTCCTATAAGAAATCCCGTAACCTAGGGCTACGGGATTTTTTAATGTCCTTAGATACTTATTGCAAAAGAAAATGAATCTGATAAAATGACACAGGATAGTTTTTTTAGAGGTGTAAGAATGAAGAAATCGTACAAGTACAGCTTTATGCTGGTGTTGTGTTCAATAATCTGGGGATCGGCATTTGTAGCGCAAAGTGCGGGCATGGACTATGTGGGACCTTTTACGTTTAATGGTATTAGGAGCATTATAGGAACAATCGCATTAATTCCTGTTGCCAATTTTTTTAATAAGAGAAGTGATAATCCATCTAAATGGTTTGATAAGGAACTATTAAAAGGAGCATTAGTATGCGGTATATTCCTTTTTTCTGCTTCAAGCTGTCAACAGATAGGTTTGCAGTATACATCAGTAGGTAAGTCTGGATTTATCACAGCGTTCTATATTGTGGCTGTTCCGGTACTTGCGTTGGTATTTAAGAAAAAACCATCACCATTTGTATGGGTGAGCGTAGTACTAGCAATGGCAGGATTATACTTTTTGTGTATGACGGAAGGATTTTCTTTTGCTGTAGGAGACTTGTGGACACTTGTGTGTGCATTCTTATTCGCGGGGCAGATTCTTGCCGTTGATTATTATGCGCCTAGAGTCAATACTGTAAAACTTTCGTGTTTACAGTTCGCGGTTACTGCAGTACTAAGTATTATTCCGATGATTTTAGAAAAACCAGTACTTCACGATATAGTAGGATGCGCGCCCTCCATTTTATATGCAGGATTGCTCTCAAGCGGTGTCGCATATACACTTCAGATTGTAGGTCAGCGTGAAGTAAAGCCAGAGATTGCATCTATTTTGATGAGTCTTGAGTCCGTTTTTTCAGTAATATTTGGATTTTTGATATTACATCAGAAGCTTTCATATAGAGAGGCAATTGGGTGTGTGCTGATGTTTATAGCGGTTATTTTAGCGCAGCTTGCACCTGTTGGTAAAACCACAGAGGCATAATGTAGAATTTTGTTCCCATGAGTGAAAACTCATGGGATTTTTTTACATTTTTCTGAATGGTAATGATAGTAATTACATATAGTTTTTGTATAATGAAATTAACAAATGTAATTGGGGGGAATATATGAACGTTAATCACCTTAAAAAGATAGATGCGATAATGGATGAAATGATTGCATCTGGATTTGCATCTGGCGCAAGCACAGTAGTATTTGAAAACGGAAAAGAAGTTTACTACAACGAAGTTGGTTTTATCGATATTGAGGGTAAAAAGCTTCACAAAAGAGATTCTATATTTAGATTGTATTCCATGTCTAAGCCTATTACAGCAGCATGTGCAATGGCTGCGGTTGAAGACGGTTTACTTGATCTAAATCTTAATGTTTCAGACTTTATCAAAGAGTTTAAAAATCAAGTATACGAAGAAAACGGAGAACTTAAGCCAGTACATCGTGAGATGAAGGTAAAGGATCTTATTAATATGACAGGTGGTCTCTCATATGGTGGAGATGCTAATGAAAATCAGAGACAGACATCTAAGCTTACAGAGGAAGGCATTAACCGTCTGGACACAGATAATGAGATGACTACTTTAGAATTTGCTAGGAGAATGGGAGAGATTCCTCTACAGTTTTCTCCTGGAGAAAGCTTCAATTACAGCTATTGCGCTGATATATTAGGCGCAGTCATTGAAGTGGTAACAGGCAAGAAATTTGGCGATTATATGAGAGAAAGGATTCTTGAGCCTCTTGAAATGTATGATACCGGCTTTTATGTACCTAAAGAAAAGCAAGATAGACTTGCCAAGGTATATGCTCAAACGCAGGATGGGTTAAAAGAATATCATTACAATAACCTTTTAATCAACCTAAAGATGGAACATGAACCAGGCTTTCAATCAGGTGGAGCCGGTTTATGTAGTACACTTGATGACTATTCTCATTTTGCTAAGATGCTTCTTAACAAGGGAGAATACAAGGGAAAGCAAGTATTACAGCAGGGGACAGTTCGTTATTTCACAGAAGCAACAGCTGAAGATGGTGGACCTCAAGAAGCTATTAAATATTGGGATGGCATGAATGGATTTACCTATGCCAATCTACTAAGAATTATGAAAGAGCCAGGAAAGTCTATGACTGAATGCTCTAAGGGTGAATACGGTTGGGATGGATGGTTAGGACCATATTTTATCAATGATCCTGCCCACAACATTACTATTTTGCATATGCTCCAAAGAACAGATTCCGGAACAACAAGCTTTATGAGACGAATTCGAAATGTTGTGTACGCTGCAGTGGAGGAATAATGAAAAAAATCCAATATATATACAAGAATGCACCTATACCGGGCGGTGGATATGTTACAGGTTTTTTGTTTAGTCCTGTGGATAAAGACACAATGTATATCAGGACCGATATAGGCGGAACATATAAATATAACTATGCTACTAAGACCTTTGAAAGCCTAATTGACCATGTTGGAATGGAAAATTTTTCTGAAACGTTCCCTATAGCGGTTACCACTTCTAAGGAAGCAGGAAGCCTGTATATTGCATCAGGAATAAATGGACACGCAGGTAGATTTTCAATAAGCAAGGATTATGGAAAAACCTTCATACATAGACAATTACCTTGTAATGCACATGGCAACCTTCCTGGAAGAGGAACAGGTAACAGACTGGTAGTAGATAATGTTAAAAATGAAATATTCCTTGCCTCTCCTAAGAATGGATTATATGTGACTGGCGATGAAGGCCAAAGCTGGAAGAAGCTTGATGTGAATGGAGAAGAATACTGTACATTTGTATTCTTAAAGCCAGAAAGTGACACTATTGTCGTAGCAACAGCCGGATATACAACAAGAGAGAACGATTCTAAAAGAGGACATTCCTTATATGTAAGCTATGACAGAGGCTGTTCTTTTGAAAAGGTAAATACACCATGCGGTGATGCACCTAAATCAAGAATGGCAGGACTGGTAGGACATAGATATGCATATGATGGGAAATACTTATATGTGACTATGAATCAAACTGGAGAGAGAGCATACATAGTAGATTCTGGCTACAGCTCAGACTGTGGACAGGTAATAGGCGGTGTTGTATTAAGATATAGCTTTGATGAAAATGGGAAAATTTCCGACTACGAACTTATTTCACCTGAAAAGGATTTTGTGAACCTTATGAATGGATATGGTGGAATAGATGTATCTAAAGAAACCGATGGACTGCTTATTTTATCTACTATTACAAGAGATGCTGGTGATGTTATATATAGATCCTTCAATCACGGAGATACATGGGAGAAGGTTTTAGAAGGATTAAGTGTGGGAAAAATAACCTTTAAAACTCCTTATATGAAACCCTGCTATAACGGAAATGCTTCTCTCATTCACTGGCTGACAGATGTAAAATTCAATCCATTCAACGACAATGAGGCGTGGTTTAATACTGGAACAGGTGTATTTGGAACAGATAATTTTAAGGACAAAATTCCTGAATTTTGCGATAAATGCAGGGGTATTGAAGAGACTGTTCACCTAAATCTATATGCTCCTCCTAAGGGTGAGGTTAAGCTGATTGATATATTAGGTGACTTAGGTGGATTTGCTTTCACAGATTTGAATAAGCCATGTGAAAATTCTTTTGCCGATGAAAATGGAAACAGATATATTACATGTATTAATGCAGATTACTCTGATTATCATCCAGAATGTGTAGTGGTTACTCCTAGAGGAAACTGGACTGGAAGGACTAAGGGTGGACTAATAATATCGCGTGATCAGTGCAAATCTTTTGAAAGAGTTAAGCTTCCATATGGAATGAGCGATGAGCTGGATAAGCATTTCCATGCAATCGAGACTCCAAATGTAAATTCCGGATGGGTTGCAATGTCTTGTGACACTAATACGTTGGTATGGAGTGTTGCAGATGGAATAACTCTTCCTAAGGAGCTGGTAATCGTAAGTAAAGATGCTGGAAAGAGCTGGCAGCAGGTTAACACAAACTCAGATGATAAATTGTTTAAGGTTTATGCAGACAGAGTCGATAAAGATCTTTTCTTTGGATTTACTGATGAAGGAAGAATATATGTAAGTACTGATGGAGGCTGTTCTTTTGCCCTTATACACGAAAATGGACCATTCAAACATGTTAATTTCGGACTGATTGACTGTGCTAACAAGACTGAAATCAGATTCGAATCGGGAAAGAGCGGTGTGTTCTATCTAGTGTGTGGACCTGAAGGGTTATGGAAGTGTGAGTACGACAAAGAAAAGGGTACTCTCTCACTTAACAGACTGTCTAATGAAGGTGACGTATTCTTTAGAATGGGATTAGGAATAATAAGCCCAGAAAGCGATTACTTCAATGACAATAAGGCAATTTATGTAAGTGCGATAATAGATGGAGAATATGGCTTTTATAGAAGTTTAGATGAAGCTAAGACATTTGAAAAGTTAAATGACAAGGCCCATATGTTCGGAGAAATTAACTCGCTCGAAGCAGATAAGAGAACCTTTGGAAGATTCTTTATTGCGACTGGATCAAGAGGCGTTGTGTACGGAGAGGAAGCATAATGAAAATAGTTGAAGAAAATAAAAGACTAGTTATAATTGATGGCGTTTCAAGAACATATATTGAAGCCTGGGGTGAGAACTCCCTGAGAGTACGCTCAAGTAAAGAGCCTGAAATGGATGCAAGAGATTGGGCACTTTCTGAAAAGGTTGATGAAACTAAAGTAGAGATATGCTTTACTGAAATTGATACGACTGATCCATGGTACAAGTCTGATGAATATAAACACTACCACCAGACAGGTAAGGAAGCAAGAATTACAAATGGTAAGATTACTGCATATGTAACATTTGAAGGGTTTATCACTTTCTATAATCAAAAAGGTGAAGAGTTAACTCGTGAGTATTGGAGAAATCGAAACAGACTTAACAGATACTGTACATCTCTTAGAATTGATGCAAGAGAGTTAAAGCCTATTCCTGGAACAACCGATTATCGTCTTACAGCAAGATTTGAATCATATGAAGATGAAATGATTTTCGGTATGGGGCAGTATCAGGATAGAAATTTAAATAAGAAAGGTGCTATCTTAGAACTTTGCCACAGAAATTCACAGTCAAGTGTTCCTTTTTATGTTTCAAGCAGAGGCTACGGATTCTTGTGGAATAATCCAGCTGTTGGTAACGTGTCATTTGGTGTGAATAGAACAGAATGGACGGCTGAAAATACTAAAAAGCTAGATTATTTCATTACTGCTGGAGACACTCCTGCTGAAATCGAAGCTCAGTATTCTAAGGCAGTAGGTCGTGCACCTATGATGCCAGAATATGGTTTAGGCTACTGGCAGTGCAAGCTTAGATATCGTAATCAGGATGAAATATTAAATGTTGCAAGAAAGCATAAAGCGCTTGGGCTTCCCATGGACGCAATTGTAGTCGATTTCTTCCACTGGACCAGACAGGGAGACTTCAAATTCGAGCCTCGTGACTGGCCTAATCCTGAAGCAATGGTGAAAGAACTTAAGGATCTGGGAATAGAGACAGTAGTGTCAGTTTGGCCCACTATTGATGAAAAGAGTGAGAACTTTGGTGAAATGGCTGAAAATGGGTATCTCGTTAATCCTGACAGAGGAAATAACCTTCATATGACATGGATGGGAAATACAGTTTTCTATGATGCAACACATCCAGGTGCGAGAGCGCTTGTATGGGATAGATGTAAGAAAAATTATTATGATAAGGGTATTAGATGTTTCTGGCTTGATGAAGCTGAACCTGAATATGGTCCTTATGATTTTGACAACTACAGGTATTATGCAGGTCCAGCACTTGCTGTTACTAACATCTACCCTAATATGTATGCTAAAGGATTTTACGATGGACTCAAGTCTGTGGGAGAAAAGGATGTATTAAGCTTAGTGCGCGCAGCGTGGGCTGGTGGCGCTAAGTACGGCGTATTAACATGGTCAGGCGATATACATTCATCTTTCCGAGCTATGCGGGAACAGCTTCAGGCTGGGCTAAGCATGGAAATGGCGGGTATTCCATGGTGGACTTCAGATATCGGTGGATTCTTAGGCGGTGACATATCCGATCCCGATTTTAGAGAGCTCCTCGTAAGATGGTTTGCATGGGGATGCTTCTGTCCAGTATTTAGAATGCATGGCGAACGTTCACCATGGTATGAGCGTGAGGAAGAATTCATTAACGGTGTACGTCAGCTTACAAGTGGCCAGGACAATGAAGTATGGAGCTTTGGAGAGGATAACTTTGAAATATTAAAGAAGTACCTATTCATACGTGAGAAGCTACGTGATTATGTGCGTTCTCTTATGAGGGAGGCTTCAGAATCTGGTGCACCAGTAATGCGTCCGTTATTCTATGATTTTAGTTCTGATAAAGAAGCATGGAAGATTGAAGATGCTTATATGTTTGGTCCTAGCATATTGGTAGCTCCAGTCATGGAAAAGGGCGTATGCGAAAGAACAGTATACCTTCCTGCTGGTGCTAAATGGACTGATGCTAATACAGGAAAAGAATACGAAGGCGGACAGTATGTAACTGTACCAGCACCTATTGATATTATCCCTGTATTCAAGAGAGATGGATTCAACGTAGATATTTATTAAGATGTTGCTGGATTGTGAAGAGCACGTTATATAGTGATATGAAAATGGTTCCCATATGCATAAGGCATATGGGAACTTTTAGATTAGACAATATATTTAAAATATCAATTTGGAGGCTTCGGTTATTTGCGCGGATATCTAGGGTTTTGTTACAAAAAATGTGTGAAGAATACGTAAATTCCCCATTTAGGTACAAAACGAGGAAAAAAGAAAAGCGTTTCGGCGTAGATTTTCTTTGGCAGAAAGATATGTACAAAATTTGTCCCTAAAAGAGAAAAAATAATAAAAAAAACCGAATCATGAAAGATTCGGCTTATCAAACATTCTTGATTTAATAAAATACAAAGTAAACAATATACTGCTTAACGACCATGTCATAGGGTAAGCAATGAAAATTGTTCTAATCACAGGGAAGAACTTTACTGCAATCGTAATATAGGTGATACGAATTAAGCACCAGCATATGAGCATTACATACATAGGAACCTTGGTGCGACCTGAACCACGAAGAGTGGCTGCCATGCAGTGTGAGTAAGCAAGTAGGAAATAAAAAAGAGTTTCTGTATGAGCTTGTTGGATTCCAAAATCATTGACTATAGGATCTTTAGAAAACAGCTTCAGAACAACAGGCGCAAATACAAAGAATAGTGCACCAGTTATCTCTGCTAAAAGCGTGCCCATTGTAATACCAAATCTAGCTCCTTTTTTAGCTCTGTCATAATTTCCGGCACCTAAGTTTTGACTGGTAAATGTTGTAAGAGCTACACAGAAGCTGTTAATGGGGAGAAAGGCAAAGCCTTCTACTTTGAAATAGCTTCCACAGCCTGCCATAGCATATGAACCAAATGCATTAATGTTAGACTGAACTACGACATTAGCAATAGCGATGACGGAGTTTTGGATACCAGTTGGAATACCAAGGGAAAGTTCCTGCTTAAGTGTAGGTAGATCAATTCGAACGTCTTTTAATATTACCTTATGGGCACCGTCAACTCTTAAGAGCTTAACAAATGCAAGGAGTGCGCTTAGTCCCTGTGAAATAACGGTTGCTAATGCAGCGCCGCCTACTCCCATATGAAGGAAGCCTACGAAGATGAGGTCAAGCACTATGTTGCAAGACGCACTTGTAATAAGGTAATAGAGAGGGTGTTTGCTGTCACCCATGGCCTGGAAGATACCACAGCAAGTGTTGTACATCACATTGAATAGACCACCAAAGAAATATATTCTGAAATAAAGAACCGACTCAGGCATAACATCCATGGGTGTGCCCATGAGCGTGAGCAAAAGAGGGGTAATAAGGACACCTAAAAGTGTTAATCCCAATCCAGACAAAAAACCAAATGCGACAGCAGTATGAACAGCAGTATGAACAGAGTCTTCATCTTTAGCACCATATCGATTGCCGATTATTACACCTGCTCCAGTGAAAAGACCGTTTATAAAGCCTACAAGTAGGAAAATCAGGCTTCCTGAGGAACTTACCGCAGCCAAAGCTTCTTTTCCAGAAAAATTACCGACTACAATTGAGTCGACTACGTTATAAAGCTGTTGTAAAAGTTGCCCTAAGAAAACAGGTAGCGCAAAAAGGGTCATTTTTTTAGCAATAGAGCCTTCGGTCATGAGATCGTCTCCTATAAAAAATGCCGGAAGAAAAATCTTCCGGCACATTGAATTAATCGTGGAACTTTTTGTCGGTTTCGTATTTAGGCTCGCATGTTAAGTGCATTCCCAATTTCTTGAATACCTTTTCATCTACTGAAGAAAGAATAACGCTTGAATGAACTTCACAGCCCTTAAGCTTAGGTAACTGTGCTAGTGCATTGGCAGCATCTTTATTAGTAGCAGCGCTTACAGAAAGAGCAATAAGTACTTCGTCTGTATGAAGTCTAGGATTAACACTTCCTAAATAGTTTGTCTTAAGAGTCTGAATAGGCTCTAAAGCTTCTTTTGTAACAAGGTGAGCTTCGTGATCGATTCCTGCAAGCTCTTTAAGTGAAGAAAGAAGAGCTGCGGCACTAGCGCCTAGTAAGTCAGAAGTCTTTCCTGTGATGATATTACCATTTGGAAGCTCGATAGCAACACCGGGATGACCAGTAGCGCTTTCTTTAACCAAAGCAGCGCTTACTACTGCCCGATCAGCTGTTGTAAGATTCATCTGCTTCATTAATAACTCTAACTTATAAATAACATCTTTAGTTTCATTTCCTTTTTTGAAATCAACTAAAGCTGTGTAGTAACGACGGAGAACTTCCTGCTTAGAAGCTTCTCTACATGCTTCGTCATCGACGATGCAGTTACCAGCCATGTTAACACCCATATCTGTAGGTGACTTGTAAGGGCTCTCGCCTAGAATCTCTGTAAACATTGCATTTAATACAGGGAAGATTTCAACGTCACGATTGTAGTTAACTGTTGTCTTTCCATAAGCTTCAAGGTGGAAAGGATCAATCATATTTACATCGGCAAGGTCAGCTGTAGCAGCTTCGTATGCAATATTAACTGGATGGTTAAGAGGCAAATTCCAAATAGGGAAGGTTTCAAACTTAGCATATCCAGCCTTGATACCACGCTTGTTTTCGTGATAAAGCTGAGAAAGGCAGGTTGCCATTTTTCCTGAACCAGGGCCAGGAGCAGTAATAACCACCAAGGGTCTTGTTGTTTCGATATAGTCATTCTTACCATAGCCGTTGTCGCTTACGATAAGAGGAACATTGCTAGGATATCCTTCAATAGGGTAGTGAAGGTATGATTTTATATTTAATGAAGAAAGTCTTGCTCTGAAAGCATCGGCAGCGGGCTGACCAGCGTATTTGGTAATCACAACGCTACCTACATATAAGCCTACATTTGTAAATGCATCGATAAGTCTTAATACATCAAGATCATAGGTGATACCTAAGTCGCCGCGTTTCTTGTTCTGCTGAATTGCGTCAGCACCAATTACAACAACGATTTCAGCCTTGTCCTTCATCTTCATTAACATCTTTAACTTACTGTCAGGCTCAAATCCAGGCAAAACTCTTGAAGCATGATAATCATCAAAGAGCTTTCCGCCAAACTCAAGATAAAGCTTGTCGCCAAAAGAAGAGATTCGCTCTAAAATCTTTTCAGACTGCATATTGATATATTTGTCATTATCAAAACCCAAACGCATCTTTACTATCCTCCATAGTGATAAACAAAATTTACTTTACTGATTTTAATGACTTCTCGACAAACTTTCAAGGAAAAATATTATAAATGCTTTATTTTTTTTTAAGAGAAATAAGGTTGCACGTTAATTTCTTGCTACTTATAATAAAATAAGATTCTAAATATAGAGAATACTGTGAAAATTATGTATCTCTAAGAGATAATGAGGATAAATAATGGAAAATAATAATAATTCAAATAACTCTAATAATAAGAACAATCCAAAGCTGCCAAAAATAGCACCGATGCTGATCGCCGCTTTGATGATTCTCCTTATTGCTAGTTTCTTTTCGAAAGCATTGAGCAGTGCAACTACAAAAGAAATACCATACAACAAATTTGTGTCTATGCTCGATGCAGGACAGGTTGAAAAAGTCATAATCAAAAGTAGTGAAATCGAAATATATCCCAAAGAAGGTGTAGTAGCAGCAAATCCATATGCAGTTGCGAGTAAAGTATATTTTGTAACTGGCATTGTTGAAGATGAAGAGCAACTGGCATCAAGACTATTAGCGGCCGGCGTTGAGGTTAAAAAAGAAATACCTGATGGATCAGGCTGGATTATTTCAATTATACTTACATACATTTTACCAGTAGCGTTATTCTTCCTGCTAATAAGCTTCTTATCTAAAAAGATGGGTTCTGGCGGTATGCTAGGTGGTGTAGGAAAATCTAATGCCAAGGTTTATGTACAAAAAGAAACTGGCATCACCTTTAAAGATGTTGCTGGTGAAGATGAGGCCAAAGAATCACTTGTGGAAGTAGTAGACTTCCTACATAACCCTGGACGCTATGTAAAAATCGGTGCCAAGCTTCCAAAGGGTGCTTTACTTGTAGGCCCTCCTGGTACTGGTAAAACCTTACTTGCCAAGGCTGTAGCTGGTGAAGCACATGTACCGTTCTTTTCGCTTACTGGATCAGATTTCGTAGAAATGTTCGTCGGCGTAGGTGCCTCGAGAGTTAGAGATCTTTTTGCTGAGGCCAATAAAAATGCCCCTTGTATCATTTTCATCGATGAGATTGATGCAATTGGACGTAGCCGTGATTCTAAGTATGGTGGTGGCAATGAAGAACGAGAGCAGACTTTAAACCAGTTGCTTTCCGAAATGGATGGTTTTGATTCATCAAAGGGTATCTTTATCCTTGCTGCTACAAACAGACCTGAAATCCTTGATAAAGCACTTCTTCGTCCAGGACGTTTTGATAGACGTATTATTGTTGACAAACCAGATCTTAAAGGTCGAGTAGAGATTCTTAAGGTTCATGCCAAGAACGTATTGATGGATGAAACAGTAGATTTAGATGCTATCGCACTTGCTACAAGCGGTGCTGTAGGTTCAGACCTTGCTAATATGATTAATGAAGCTGCTATTAATGCAGTTAAAGAGCATAGAGAGTATGTATCTCAGAAGGATTTGTTCGATGCAGTTGAACAGGTTTTAGTTGGTAAAGAAAAGAAAGACCGCATCATGAGTAAGGAAGAGCGTAAGATTGTATCATACCACGAAGTAGGACATGCTCTTATCTCCGCATTACAAAAAGATTCTGAGCCAGTACAAAAGATTACAATTGTTCCTCGTACAATGGGAGCATTAGGATACGTAATGCATGTTCCCGAAGAAGAAAAGTATCTTAATTCTGAAAAGGAATTGCGTGCAATGATTATAGGCCTACTTGGTGGCCGTGCAGCTGAAGAGTTGGTATTTGATTCAGTAACAACTGGAGCATCTAACGATATAGAAAAAGCAACAAGCCTTGCAAGATCTATGGTTACTCAGTACGGTATGAGTAAGAAGTTTGGTCTGGTAGGACTTGAAAGCGTAGAAAGCCGATACCTTGATGGTCGTACAGTTATGAACTGTAGTGATGTAACAGCTGCTGGAATCGATGAAGAAGTAATGGCGATTTTAAAGGATAGCTACGAAGAAGCTAAGAGACTTCTCTCAGAAAACCGTGAAATCCTTGATAAGATTGCAGATTACTTAATTGAAAAAGAAACTATTACTGGTAAGGAATTCATGAAGATTTTCCGTAAGGAGAAAGGAATTCCTGAGCCTGAAGAAGAAAAGAAAGATACTGCAAAAGAAGATGGAGCTAAAAGCGAGGCTTCAAATGAATCTTCTGATAAGTCTGAATTATCTATGGAAAAGACAGAAGCTTCAGCAAAAGCAGAGAAGTCAGAGGAAGTAGAAAAATCTGAAGTTGTTACTAAAGACTCAGACGTTGAACCTACTGAAGCAGCTCATAAAATCGAGGCTCCTAAAGAGGAACCTAAGGAAACTACAGAGAATGTTTAATATTCAAGAAGAACTAAGTAAACTCCCGCATCAGCCGGGAGTTTATCTTATGCATGACAAAGAAGACAATATAATATATGTAGGTAAAGCGGTAAACCTCTTTAACCGTGTAAGGTCTTATTTTCGTGTGTCTACAAAGAAAACCCCGAAGATTCAGAGAATGGTATCATTAATTGACCATTTTGAATATATAGTTGTTGATTCAGAGCTTGAGGCATTAGTGCTCGAGAATAATCTAATCAAGGAGTATAACCCTAAATACAATACTCTCTTAAAAGATTCTAAAACCTACCCATCGATTAAGGTATCTTTGTATGAGGACTATCCTCGAATTTATTCAGTTCGAAAAACTGCCAAAGACAAAGCTAAATATTTCGGACCGTACACAAGCGGGCAGGCAGTGAATGATATAATTGAACTTTTAAATGCTACGTTTATGATTCGTACGTGTCACAAGCCCTGTTCTTTTGGCAAAGAGATAGACAGACCGTGCCTTAATTATCATATGAAGCGTTGCATGGGGCCTTGTAGGGGAACTGTCAGTAAAGAAGATTACAGTAAAAATATTGAAGCGGCCATAGACTTTATGAATGGTAACGATAAAACCTTGATAAAGCGGTTAAAGGATAAGATGGAAGCAGCTTCTGAGAACCTAGATTTTGAAGAGGCGATAAAGTACAGGGATTTACTTGAAAGCGCTAATAGAATAATAGAGAGACAAAAGATCACAGATGCTGACGAGGAAGATAGAGATATCATAGGAATAGCTCAGGATGAGTCAGACGCTGTTGTACAGGTTTTCTTTATCAGAAACGGCAAGATGATAGGGCGAGAGCATCACCATATCGGTGAAGTGGACGGTACAGAAATATCTGAAACACTTTCAGAATTTGTACAAAGATATTATACCGGAACTCCATTTATCCCTAGAGAAATAATGCTTCCTTTAGAAATACCTGAAGCTGAGATGATTTCTGAGTGGCTTTCAGATGTTAAGGGTCGAAAGGTAAGAGTAATAGTTCCAAAAATCGGTGGCAAAAATAAATTTGTGGAGCTTGCCAATAAAAATGCTGAGACTGTATTAAGACAGGACAAAGAAAAGATACTGCTTGAAGAAAAGCGTACAAAGGGAGCAATGGCTGAATTATGCGCATTGATAGGGCTTGATGGACTTGAAAGAGTTGAAGCATTTGATATTTCCAATACAAATGGATTTGAGAATGTAGGCTCGATGGTAGTATTCGAAAACGGTAAGCCTGTTAAAGGAGACTACAGAAAATTTAAGATTAAATCTGTTGAAGGGCCAGACGATTATGCTTGCATGAATGAGGTATTATCAAGGCGATTTATCCACGGCTTTGAAGAAAAGAAGCAGCTTGACAAAGAAAACTTAGAGGCAGCCTATGGCAGCTTTGCAAGGTTTCCTGACCTTTTGTTAATGGATGGTGGCCGAGGACAGGTTAATATAGCTAAGAAGGTATTAAGTGAGCTTAATCTTGATATTCCGGTATGTGGTATGGTCAAGGACGATAACCATAATACCAGAGGTTTATATGTGGATGGTGTTGAAATAGATATAGACAAGCGCTCTGAAGCATTTAAGCTTATTACAAGAGTGCAGGACGAAGCTCACAGATTTGCGATTGAATACCATAAGAGTCTTAGATCCAAAGCACAGGTTCATTCGATTTTAGATGATATTCCTGGAATAGGACCTAAGCGTAGGAAAGCACTTATGAGAAGCTTTGGTTCAATTGAGGAGATAAAGACAGCTTCTGTAGAAAGGCTGGCTGGGGTAGATACTATTACACTTGATCAGGCTAATGTTATTTGGAAATTTTTCCACACAGACTTTGATAGTACTAATTAGTGTGATATTCTAAGTTGTAAGAGGTTATAAAAACTATAAAGCTTTTGGAGGAATCTATGGCATCTGTATTATTAGAAAAAATCATCGAAAAGATGAAACTCGAAAACCTTACTCCTGATGTTGATATTAAGGGTATTAAGATTACTCAGCCAGATATCAACCGTCCTGCGCTCCAGATTGCAGGATACTTCGAGCATTTCGAGGCAACACGACTTCAGATTATCGGATTTGTAGAGTATACATATATGGAGAGCTTATCTCCTAAAAAGAAACAGGAGGCATATGAAAAGCTTCTTTCATATCCTATTCCTGCCATAGTATTTTGTAGAGAATTAGTTCCTGATGATTTATTTATGAAGCTTTCTATCGAAAGAAATATTCCTATATTAATGACTAAGAAATCTACTTCAGATTTCATGGCCGAAATCATCAGATGGTTAAATGTAAAGCTTGCTCCATGTATTTCAGTTCATGGTGTATTAGTAGACGTATTTGGTGAAGGAGTTCTAATCACTGGTGAAAGTGGTATTGGTAAGTCCGAGGCAGCTCTTGAACTTATCAAGAGAGGTCATCGTTTAGTTACTGACGACGTTGTAGAAATTCGTAAAGTAAGTGATGACACACTAATTGGTACAGCTCCTGACATTACTAAACATTTTATTGAATTACGTGGTATTGGTATCGTTGATGTTAAGACATTGTTTGGTGTATCAAGTGTTAAGGATACACAGTCCATTGATCTTGTAATCAGACTTGAGGACTGGAATAAGGATAAAGAATATGACAGATTAGGCCTTGAGGAGGAGTACACAGAATATCTTGGCAACAAGGTAGTATGTCACAGCATTCCTATCAGACCTGGCCGTAATCTTGCTATAATTTGTGAGTCAGCTGCGGTTAACTATAGACAGAAAAAGATGGGCTACAATGCAGCTCAGGAATTATATAAAAGATTCCAGCAGAATTTTGCTAGTAAAAGAGAGGATGAAGATTAATTATGGGTAAATATGTATTCGGAGTAGACATCGGTGGAACTACTGTAAAAATGGGATTCCTCGATGATAAAGGAAACGTAATTGACAAATGGGAGATTCCTACTAGAAGTGCTAACGGTGGAGAAGCTATTCTTCCAGATGTTGCAAAAGCAATTGATGACAAGCTTTCAGAAAAGAACATTGATAAGGCCGATGTAATCGGTGTAGGTGTAGGCGTTCCGGGACCAGTTGATGGAAATGGCGTGATTCATCGCGCAGTTAACTTAGGATGGGGCGAGTTTAATGTAAATGAAACATTATCTAAGCTTACAGGCTTAAAAGCTAAGGCTGGTAATGATGCTAATGTAGCAGCTCTTGGTGAAATGTGGAAGGGCGGCGGCAAGGGTTATGACAGTATTGTCATGGTGACTCTTGGAACTGGTGTTGGTGGTGGTATTATCATCGACGGAAAGATTTTGTCAGGCTCTATGGGAGCAGGCGGTGAAATCGGACATATTCATTTAAATGATAACGAAGAAAAGGCTTGCGGCTGTGGCGGACATGGTTGCTTAGAGCAGTATGCTTCAGCTACAGGTATTTCTAATATTGCCAGAAAGAAATTTGCAGCTTTTAAAGGCACAACAGTTCTTACAAATGCTGATCTTTCTGCTAAAGCAGTATTCGATGGTGTAAAAGCTGGGGACAGCTTATGTAAAGAAATAGCTACAGAATTTGGCGAGTACTTAGGAAAAGGACTTGCTGTTATTGCTTCAACAGTTAACCCTGAGGCTTTTGTTATTGGAGGTGGCGTTTCTAAAGCCGGAGAAGTATTAATGGATTACTTTGTACCTTCATTTGAAAAGTATGTATTCCATGGTGCTAGGGACTGCAAGATGGTATTAGCTACACTTGGAAACGATGCTGGTATGTACGGCGCAGCTAAATTAGTAATTGAATAGCAAAGTAGTAGAGTAATATGGGTTTATACGAAAAAGTAACAAAGATTATCGATAAAGATCGTGTCCGTGAGGACGTTCTTTTTAAAGACATTACAACATTTAGAGTAGGTGGAAGAGCAGGCCTTTTTGTAGAGCCTGCTTCTTCTCGTGAATTGGCTGATTTGCTAAGTCTATTAAAAGAGGAGAAAAAACCTTATCTGATAATCGGTAACGGAAGCAATCTCTTGGTATCTGACGAAGGCCTTGATGTAGTAGTAATTAGATTGACTGGAGACTTCCTAAATATAGAGGTAACCAATGATCACATTACGGCAGGTGCTGGAGTAATGGTGACTAAGCTTTCAAATATGGCCAAAGAACACGAACTGACAGGTCTTGAATTTTCCTATGGTATTCCAGGGACAGTAGGTGGGGCCATGGTTATGAATGCTGGGGCCTATGATGGAGAAATGAGCTTTGTGGTAGAGTCTGTTACCATGATGGATGAAAATCTTAATGTGAGAACTTTTTCTAATGAAGAAATGAAATTTTCATACAGACACAGCATATTGAAAGAAAAGTCATTTATTGTACTTGCTACAACGTTTAAGCTGGCAGCAGGAAATCGTAAAGAAATCGAAGACAAAATGAATGATTTTATGGAGCGAAGACGCTCAAAACAGCCTTTAGAGTTTCCAAGTGCAGGTAGCACATTCAAGCGTCCAACCGGCTACTTTGCTGGAAAGCTGATACAAGATGCTGGTCTTTCTGGAAAGCGCGTAGGTGGGGCATGTGTTTCGCCTAAGCATTGTGGATTTGTTGTAAACGATTTAAATGGAACGGCCAAAGACGTGTCTGACTTAATGGATTTAGTAGCTAGAGAAGTTAAAGAAAAGTATGATGTAGTACTTGAACCAGAAGTAATAAAATTGGGTCATTTTGAGTAAGGAAGAGAAGCTATGCGATTAGTAGTAGTAACTGGTATGAGTGGAAGCGGTAAAAGAACCGCGATGAAAATGTTAGAAGACGTAGGATATTATTGTATTGATAATCTCCCCGTTCAATTGATTGAACAGTGTGTTGAACTTCTATCAGCTAAAAATACCGAGCTTACCAAAGTGGCACTAGGTGTAGATGTAAGGGCCGATCAGCCATTTGAACAGGTTGTAGATGCACTAGAACGTATTAAAACGACAGATATAAGACTTGAAACACTTTTTCTTGAATCAAGTGATACAGTTTTGCTAAAAAGATATAAAGAAACTAGACGTATGCATCCGCTTTCTATAGGAGGAAGAGTTGAAGACGGAATCAATAAGGAAAGAGAAATCCTCAAACGCATGCGTAAATTCGCAGATTTTATCATTGACACTTCTAATCTTCTTACAAGAGAGCTAAGAGAAGAGATAGACAGAATTTTTGTTGAAGATAAAGAATATCAGAATCTGATGGTGAATATTCTTTCTTTTGGCTTTAAAAATGGTATTCCTCAAGATGCAGATTTAGTATTTGATGTAAGATTCCTTCCTAATCCATTTTATGTCGATGAACTTAAGGTTAAAACTGGTTTAGACATAGAGGTTCAAGATTATGTTATGAGTTTTAGCGAGTCAACAGACTTTTTAAATATGCTAGAGAATATGATTAGATTTTTAATTCCTAATTATATAAAAGAAGGTAAGAATCAACTTGTAATAGCGATAGGATGTACTGGTGGACATCATAGATCAGTTACACTGGCTGAAAAGCTATACAAGGATTTACAAACTGATAGTAATTATGGTATTACAATTTCTCACAGAGATATTACGAAGTAGAAAAATTATCGGAGAGTGGGTTAATGTCATTTTCAACTGATGTTAAAGAAGAATTGCTGAAGGTAGTTCCGCATGAAGGACATTGCAGATTAGCTGAGCTTTCAGCACTTATAAAGTACTATGGGGAAGTCATATACAGGCCAGAGCTTGAGATTAGGCTATCTATGGACAACCAGATTGCTCTTTCTAAATGCAAGGTGTTATTGTCTAAAGAATTTAACATAGATTCATCAATTTTCGTGGATAGTATTGACAAACCAAAGTCATATATGATATTAAACAAAACAAATGCTAATATTGTCGAGATAGTAAAGAAACTCTCTTTACAAGATCCAATGTCACTTATTAAACGTGACTGTTGTAAAAGAGCTTACCTTAGAGGAGCTTTTATTGCCAGTGGATTTATCGGAGATCCAAGTGGTAACTATCATTTCGAAATAGTGACAGAAGCTTTAGACTATGCAAGACTTTTAGCGTTCTTATTAAGGGGATTTGGTGTAGAGGCTAAACAATCAGTACGTAAGAATAGGTATGTCTCATATCTTAAAGACGTTGAGTCTATTTTGGACGTCTTGAATGTTCTAAATGCGCCTAAGGCGATGATGGAACTAATGAATGCAAGAATTGTTAAGGACGTTAGAAACGATATCAATCGTCGCAATAACTGTGATATGGCTAACATATCAAAAGCAGTTAATGCAGCTTCAAAACAGATTGAAGACATCATGTTGATACACAATACTGTGGGGTTGGGTTCACTTCCTGGTTCACTTAGCGAGATTGCTAAGCTTAGAATTGAACACCCGGAAAGTTCTCTTACTGAACTTGGAACGTATTTAGATCCGCCGGTTGGTAAATCAGGGGTTAACCACAGATTAAGAAAGATTAGCGAGTATGCGACTAATCTTCGCAATGAAAGGGAATAAAGGAATGACAAGAAAAGATGTAACAATCAATATGGCTAGTGGATTAGAAGCACGCCTTGTTGCTATGTTAGTTCAGGTAGCAAGTCAGTTTGACAGCTCAGTGTATATCGATACGGAAGGAAAGCACGTTAACGCTAAAAGCATTATGGGTATGATGAGCCTTGCATTAGATAAAGGTTCTAGTATTACAGTAGTATGCGATGGCTCAGATGAAGAAGAAGCAGTTGCAGGTATTGAGAACTACCTAATGGGAAACTAATAGATGAATATATTTTTTGTTTTTAATCCTAAATCAGGAAAAGGACAATTAAAAAATAAGCTCGGTGATATTATCGAGCTTTTTTCTAATTTAGGACACGATATTACAATCAAAGCTACGACAAAGCGTGGAGATGCCACTGAGTGGGTAAAAAATCTTCCTGACGGATATGACAGAGTGGTTTGTGCCGGTGGAGATGGAACACTTGATGAAGTAGTGTGGGGAATGTCTCTTAGAGAAAATAAACTTCCTATAGGATATATCCCAGCTGGCAGTACCAATGATTTTGCAAGATCGCTTGGTCTTCCTGTGGACTCGCTTGAAGCAGCAAGAGTTGCAATTTCTAGTAACATTTTCGATTGTGATCTTGGTGAGTTTAATGGTAGAAAGTTTGTATATGTAGCTGCATTTGGGCTTTTCACTGATGTATCTTATGATACTCCGCAGGAACTTAAGAATAAGTTTGGACATGCAGCATATGTAATGGAAGGCTTAAAGAAGTTAGGAGAGATAAAACCTATTCATATTAAAGCAGATATAGATGGAGAAATTATTGAGGATGATGTTATTGTAGGAATGATTACAAACTCTGTCTCTGTCGGAGGCTTTAAAAATGTAACTGGAAAGCACATCGACTTAAATGATGGTTTGTTTGAAGTAAATCTTTTTAAAAATCCAGAAACTCCTCATGAAATGAATGAGATAATAAATGCGATACTTGTAAAAGATTTAAACTGTTCTATGATTTATAATCGTAAAGGCAAGAATATAAAAATAACATGTGATGAAGAAATACCGTGGACTTTAGATGGAGAGTTTGGCGGAAATGAAAAAGAAGCTTTAATTGTAAACCAGACACAGGTTCTTAAGATTGCAGTAGAATATAAATAAAAAAAGCCCCATAAAAGGGAGGATGCCAAGCAAGATATCTTGCTTGGCATTTATTATGAAAAAGTTTTTAAAATTGTTTAGCAACTTTTTGATATAAGCTAATTTGTTTTCTATGCTATTACTATAAATCGTAAACGTGTCGAAAGAATGTTAAGAGAAGAGATTAATACTTAGTTTTCACATCACAAACTTAGTGGTATGCTATTGTTAAAGTAGGTAATATTATTACAATGGAGTAGGGAAGCATCTTGCATTTATGCAAGATGCTTCCCTATTAGGAGATAAGGATGAAAAAGTATTATAAAAAAATATGGCCGTATGTTTTTTTGAGATTAATATTTTACATTATATACATATCAGCTATAGCAGCGTTACCGTTTATAATAAAGGAAATGATAGATTGCGGTTTTAAAGAAGGCATTTATGATGTATGTAAGTGGATTGCTATCTTTGGATTACTAGTAGTTATAGGCATGCTGGCACAATATGTGACACAAAAAAGCGCATGGAGATTAGACAGAGGATTTTACAAATCAATAAGGCATGACTACTTTTCAAAAATAATACAAAAATTGCCAGATGAGTATGCAAATAAACAAGAGGGTCAGTATATATCAGAAATACTAAATGATATTTCTTGTGCAGAAGAATATATAGAATATACAATGCAAATCATAGAATCTGCGATAGGCTTAATAATTTATGCGTTATACATTTTTTTATTAGATTATAGAATAGCCGTTTTATTGTATATTATAGCTATTTTGGTGCTCTTTTTACCTCAAATAACAGGAAAGAAGCTTTCAACTAAAAAAGCGGAACTTTTAATAAATACAGGGGAGTATACAAATCAAACACTAGACTTGTTTAAAGGGTTTTTGTTCGTAGATAAGTTTACTTTTAATGCAATACTAAATAGACATCGCAATATGCTTTCGAAACTTGAGGACTCAAGGTACAATTATGGAAGTTATAAAACATATGCTAATGTACTTAATGGAAGTGTAATGTACATTATTAATACATCTGCATTTGCGATAATAGCCATTTTATTGTACTACGGAAATATAACTGTGGGAATTGCGGCAGCCACAATGTCATATGTACAAGATTTTATGTATCCTCTTAGATCGGTAGTTGATTCTATAAATTCATTGAAATCAGTTGCTGGTGTAAAGAGAAAAATTATTGAAGAACTAGATACCGAGGGCAAGAGAAACTTCAACGAAAGAAGTGTGATAGAAAAGATAGAGTTAAAGGGGATTAGCTATTCTAGAGAAGAATGTATAATCAAGGATTACTCATATATTTTTGAAAAAGGAAAAAAATATGTAATAATAGGTGAGAATGGATCTGGGAAAAGCACTTTATTACGCTTGATTATGGGAATGTTTAAGGTAGATGAGGGTACAATTTTAATTAATGATGGTGAGCTGGATTATAATATATGTAATTCGCAGATTTACTATTTGCCGCAAGATGTAGATGTATATGATGCTTCTTTCCATGATAATGTAACTATGTTTGATAGTTATTATGAGAAACAAGATTTTTATAAATATTTTGATATTTTTCACTTAAGGGATAAATTAAAATCAGAAAAATGTACTGATTTAAGTGGAGGGGAGAAGCAGTTATTGTTGCTTATGCGTGGCATTATGTCTGGCAAGCAGATACTAATACTTGATGAGCCATTTTCTGCATTAAGTGGGGAAAAGGAAGTGAAGTTAACAAAGCTGATAAATCAAATGCCTTATACTATCATTATGGTGACGCATAATCGAGATAAAGAATACTTGTCATTATTTGATGAGATAATTTCTTTGTAATGCAATTAATTTAACCGAAACGAACGACTGATAAAAGAGAATATTATGTCGAATAAAAAGCCCCATAAAAGGGAGGATGCCAAGCAAGATACCTTGCTTGGCATTTATTATGAAAAAGTTTTTAAAATTGTTTAGCAACTTTTTGATATAAGCTAAGTTGTTTTCTATGCTATTACTATATAACGTAAAATTTACAAAAGAATGTTAAGACAAAAAACAAATCGAAAACAAAATATGAACAAATTATGAACGGGATAGCCAAGAGTTGACTATCCCGTTCAAACAATTCAATATCTTAAGAATAAATTAACAGACAATTAAGAAAATTACTTTTCAACTGTGACAACTTCCATAACCTTATCTTCTAATGGTCTGTCAGCATAATCTGTTCTGGTTTCAGCAATTTTATTAACAACATCCATTCCTTCGATAACTTTTCCAAATGCTGCATAAGCGCCGTCAAGGTGAGGAGCATTCTTGTGCATGATGAAGAACTGGCTTCCTGCTGAGTTAGGATCCTGTGCTCTGGCCATTGAGAGCACACCTGCTTCATGCTTTAATTCATTGTTGAATCCATTCATCTTGAACTCGCCATAGATTGAGTATCCAGGGCCACCCATACCTGTTCCTTCGGGATCTCCACCCTGAATCATGAATCCTTTAATAACACGGTGGAAGATAAGTCCATCGTAGAAGCCCTTTTCTACTAAGCTTACAAAGTTCTCAACTGTTTTAGGTGCAATTTCAGGATAGAGTTCAGCCTTGATTGTACCAAGGTCAGCAATTTTAAATGTAACAATGGGATTCTTAGCCATCTAATTGATCTCCTTTTAGCAAAGATAATGTAATTTATAAATGATATGATAAAATAGTTTTAAAGGATTGTAAATGAAGAGTATTTTCTTTTTGCTTGAAAAGATGCCTAATTCGGTTGATCAGAGTGAACTTACAAAAAAGCTTAGCCTTGAAGGTGTAAGTGTTTTTTTTGTTACTATAAATTGTGACAGCTTTTCTTTGGCCTCATTAGCTGAAGACACACTACTAGTGACTGATAGCCGTAAAATATATGATGAATGCAAGTCGCAGGGAATTGATGTGCTAATCTATATTCACGAGGAAAAAGAATTAGATAACTATCCTGGTGGAAAATATTTTGTAATGAATCCAGAGGAAACTGAAGCTGAATACTTTGATAGGGTGTATAGGCGCATCCACGAACTTCCATGGGAAATAATGCAAACAGACCGAATGATAATAAGGGAGACAACCGAAGACGATATCGACGAGTTTGTCAAAATGTACAAAGATCCCAGGATGACTAAATACATGGAGCCCTTGTATCAGGATATTGAGAACGAAAAGAAATATATAAGAGAGTACAGGGAGCGGGTTTATGCCTGCCAGGGTTTTGGAATTTGGACTCTTTTAGATAAAGAAACTAAAAAGTGCATAGGCCGAGCTGGGCTTACATACAGGTGCGGTTTTGACAATGTTGAAATAGGCTTTGCGATAGGAACGGATTATTGGAATAAAGGGTATGCAACCGAAGCAATTTCAGCGATTCTTTCTTTTGCCAAAGAAGAGGAATTAGGGCCCGTAAATGCATTAATAATGCATGGGAATCTAGCTTCAATTCATGTAGTTGAAAAGTTTGGTTTTACGTATAGATGTGATGCTAATAGCAACGGACTTAGCTTTAGGGTATATTGTTGCGATGAGTATTAGGTGCTATAATGTGGGACAAAAAGGGGGATGGATAAATGATAAATGAAACATACAAAAGCATGTTAGGAAGAAAATCGGTAATCAGAGAATTGTCAGAGTTTGCTACAAAGCGTGGCGAGGAGATTGGATACGACAATGTTTATGATTATTCGCTTGGTAATCCTTCAGTACCAGCAACTGATAATTTTAAGCATGCTTTGGTGGAATTAATAGAGACAAAAAGTCCGATGGAGCTTCATGGATATAGTCCTAGTTTAGGAAATCCTGAGTATAAAGAAGCTGTTGCTAAATCTCTTAGTAAAAGATTTGGAATAGATTATAAACCTAGTCACATTTTCCCCACTTCTGGTGCAGCAGGAGCTATTGCACATGCCCTTCGTGCAATTACTAAGCCAGGTGATGACGTAATGGTTGTGGCGCCTTTCTTTCCTGAATATATTCCTTATATACAAGGCGGTGGATGCAACCTTGTAGTGGTACCTGCCGATACGAAGGCATTTCAGATTGATTTTGACAAGTTTGAGGAGTTACTTTCTGAAAATGTTAAGGCGGTACTTATTAATTCGCCTAACAACCCTACTGGAGTAGTATATTCAGAAGAGACCATCAAGAAGCTAGCAGGTATCCTTACTAATAAATCTAAGGAGTACGGTTTCAATATCTATTTGCTATCTGACGAACCTTATAGAGAGATTTTATTTGATGGCGCGACATGTCCATACCCTTCTAAATACTATGATTACACACTTTCATGCTATTCTTTCTCTAAGTCATTATCTCTTCCTGGCGAAAGAATAGGTTATGTGGCCGCTAACCCTAACGACCCTGACTCAGAGACAATCATTAATATGTGTGGTCAGATTTCTAGAGGAACTGGCCATAATTGCCCTGCTTCACTAATCCAGCAGGCTGTTGCAAGAGTAATTGACGAAACCTCAGACCTAAGTGTGTATGAGAAAAACATGCATATAATATATGATGAGTTGGTTGCATTAGGATTCACTGTTGTTAAGCCCGATGGAACATTCTATATATTCCCTAAGGCGTTAGAGGAGGATGCTGTAGCCTTTTGTAAAAAGGCGCTTAAATACGATTTAGTATTAGTACCAGCTGATTCGTTTAACTGTCCTGGATATTTCAGAATGGCTTACTGCATTGATACAAAAAAGGTAGAGCGCTCTATGGCTGCGCTTAGAAAGTTCGTAGAGACAGAGTACCCTAATAGATAACAAGAATAGGAGATAAAGATGTTTAAAGCAGGACTTGTTCTTGAAGGCGGCGGGATGAAAGGTGTATATACCGCCGGCGTTTTAGATTTTTTCCTGGATAAGGATGTTGAGTTTTCAAGTGTATATGGAGTTTCAGCGGGAGCTTGCTGCATGGCAAGTTATATTGCTAAGCAAAAGGGACGTGGCAAGGATGTAATGGTAGATTATTTAGGAGATAAAAGATATTTAGGTCTTTATAGCTTACTTACTACCGGAAATATTTTCGGCGTAGATTTTACATATAATCTTGTTCCTAATTACCTAAATCCTATTGATGTAGAGGCGTACAAGAAATATGAAGGAAAAGCTTATGCTGTACTTACTAATATAAAGACAGGAAAGGCTGAGTACCATGAAGTAAAAGATCCTATTAAAGATGTTGATATAATCAGAGCATCAAGCTCGCTTCCCTTAGTTGCGCAGGCAGTGGAGATTAATGGAGAGGCATATATGGATGGAGGAATCGCAGATTCTATTCCCATATGCAAGAGTGAGGCCGATGGCAACTTTAAAAATGTAGTAGTACTTACTAAACCTGCTGGATATCAAAAGAAGCCCGAGCTTGCAACATTGCCTCTACTTAAGACACGATACTTTAAGTATCCTGCGGTGTACAGTCTTATGAAGGAACGTCATAATATGTACAACAAAACAATGGCGTATATTGAAAGTAAGGAAGCTCTTGGCAATCTGTTAGTCATAAGACCAAGTGTAGACTTAGACATTTCCAGAATGGAAAAGGATCCTGAAAAACTGAATGCTTTATACGAAGCAGGTTACAAGGATGCTCAGAATAAATACAATGAAATGATAGATTACTTATATAAGTAGAAATGTAGAGTGGCTGTTTTATAAACGGCCACTTTATTTTTATTTTATAATTTTCCATCACAATATTTATTGACAAAGAGAGGGGATGGTAGTAGTTTATCTGTAGATGTTAGCACTCGATGCAAGTGAGTGCTAACAATAACTCGAAACAATGTATCTAAAAGAAAGTGTGACTGAGTGGAATTAGATGAACGTAAAGTCAAAATTTTACAGGCTGTAGTTCGTAACTACTTAGAGACTGGCGAGCCAGTAGGTAGCCGCACGATTTCTAAGTACACAGATCTTAACTTAAGCTCCGCTACAATACGTAACGAGATGGCGGATCTTGAGGAACTAGGTTACATCTGTCAGCCACATACTTCAGCAGGACGTATTCCTACCGACAGAGGTTATCGCTTATATGTTGATAACATGTTAGAGGAAAAAGAACGTGAAGTTGAAGAGATGAAAGGTCTCTTACTTGAAAAAGAAGAGAAGCTTGACAACCTTCTTAAGAACGTAGCTAAGGTGTTAGCAGTTAATACAAACTACACCACTATGATTAGTGCTCCACAGTACAATCAGAACAAGCTTAAGTTTATACAGTTATCAAGAGTTGATGACCACCAATTACTTGCAGTTATTGTTACGAATGGCAATGTAATAAAGAACCATATCATTGATACTGATGAATATATTGATGATGAAACATTACTAAAGCTTAATATTTTACTTAATACAAACCTGAACGGACTTAGTATTGAAGAAATCAATCTTTCAATGGTAACTTCAATCAAAAAGATGGCAGGAACTTACTCGAGTCTTATAGGCAACATCATTGATGCGGTTGCTGAAGCAATTCATTCAGATGATGACCTTGAGATATATACAAGTGGCACAAACAACATTCTTAAGTATCCAGAGCTTGCTGATAAGGGACGAGCAGTTGAACTTATTCATACATTTGAAGATAAGCAACCGCTTAACGAATTAGCACTTAACAGTCTGGCTACACAGAGTACCGGAATTCAAGTTTACATCGGAGAGGAATCACCAATTGATTCTTTAAAAGACTGTAGTGTTGTAACAGCAACCTACGAGCTTGAAGAAGGTATGAAAGGAACCATCGGAATCGTGGGACCTAAGAGAATGGATTACGACAAGGTAGTGGGCTCACTTAAAAAGATCATGAATCAGTTAGATTCTCTATACAAGAAAGGATGACCGAGTTGACAGAAGAAACAAAAGAAACTGTTGTTGATGAGGAAGTTACTGAAAACGTAAACGAAGAAGCTTCTGAAGCAGTAGAAACAGAAACAAAAGAAAAGAAAAAAGACAAAAAGAAAAGTAAGGAAGATTCTAAAATCGAAGAACTTACCAATCAGGTAGCTGAGCTACAGGACATGAGAGTTCGTCAGATGGCTGAATTTGAAAACTTCCGTAAGCGTAGCGAAAAGGAAAAGGCTCAGATGTTTGACCTAGGCGCTAAGAACGTAATCGAGAAGATGCTTCCTGTTGTAGATAACTTCGAAAGAGGACTTGCAGCAATTCCTGAAGCTGAAAAAGACAGTGCATTTGCTACAGGAATGGCTAACATTTACAAGCAGCTCATTACAGAGCTTGACAATTTAGGCGTTAAACCAATTGATGCTAAGGGCACAGAATTCAATCCTGAATTTCATAATGCGGTAATGCAGGTTGAAAGTGATGAATTCGAATCGGGAATTGTAGCCGAAGAGCTTCAAAAGGGTTACACATATCATGACATAGTCGTACGACACAGTATGGTGTCCGTAGTACAGTAAAAAATTGGAGGATTAAGAGATATGAGCAAAATTATTGGTATCGACTTAGGAACAACCAACAGCTGCGTAGCTGTTATGGAAGGTGGAAAGCCCACCGTTATCGCTAATACAGAAGGTGCACGTACTACTCCTTCAGTAGTAGCATTTACAAAGACAGGTGAAAGATTAGTAGGTGAACCTGCTAAGCGTCAGGCTGTTACAAATGCAGAAAAGACAATCGCTTCAATCAAGCGTGATATGGGTACAGACAGAGGCCGTACAATCGATGGCAAGTCTTACTCACCTCAGCAGATTTCAGCTATGATTTTACAGAAGTTAAAGGCAGATGCTGAAAGCTACTTAGGAGAAAAGGTTACAGAAGCTGTTATCACAGTTCCTGCATACTTCAACGATGCTCAGCGTCAGGCTACAAAGGATGCTGGTAAGATTGCTGGTCTTGAGGTTAAGCGTATTATCAACGAGCCAACAGCTGCTGCTTTAGCTTATGGTCTTGATAACGAAAAAGAGCAGAAGATTATGGTTTACGATTTAGGTGGTGGTACATTCGATGTATCTATTATCGAAATCGGTGACGGCGTAATCGAAGTTCTTGCTACAAACGGTGATACACACCTTGGTGGTGATGATTTTGATAACAAGTTAACTCAGTACATGATTGATGAATTCAAGAAGGCTGAAGGCGTTGACCTTTCACAGGATAAGATGG
>JAZUDH010000033.1:0-20144 GCA_045639565.1 Lachnospiraceae bacterium | reverse complement strand
AGGGTTAGCAACAAAGGAAACGTCCTTTAATACAGGAAGGTTTCCATCTTCGTACTGGAACGAAACATGCTTAAACTCAATCTTTCCCTTTACTCTGTCAGAATGTTCAATAGGAGCTTCAGGATCAACAATTGAAGCTTCCGAGAAGTAGATTTCCATAACCTTTTCAGATGCTGCATCGAATCTTTGGAATTCGTTCATGATGTTACCCATCATACGCATAGGGTTAGCAATAGCCCAGCATAGACCAGAGAATGCAACATACTCACCCATTGAGATTTCGCCCTTAATAAGGAATACACCACCAACAGCCATTAAGATAACGCTTAATGCATTAGCACAGGTTTCAACCCAGGGAAAATACTTAATCCAGGTAAGCTGAGTCTTTTTATTAGTATCTCTAAAGTCCTGATTAGCTTCATCAAACTTATTAATTTCGTAGTCTTCTCTTGCAAAAGCTTTAACTACTCTGTTACCAGATATATTTTCCTGAGCATGAGTATTCATATCTGCAAGCTTTTCACGAAGTGCAGCGTGCTTAGGTTTAACTTCTTTTCTAAACTTAATAATAATAAAGAAAATAAGTGGTGAAATGGCAAGCAAACACAAAGCAAGCTTCCAGTTCATAATAAGCAGGTAAATAGCTGTTGCAAAATAAAGTGAAAATGATTCGATAATAGCTCTTATTACCCATGCAATCATGTGTCTTACTGCATCAAGGTCACCGGTAACTCTAGTCATAAGGTCACCAGTTCTGTAGGTAGAATAGAACTTCATATCCTGTCTTTGAATCTTGTCATATAGATAGTTTCTGATTCTATAAAGAGCTTTCTGAGATACATGTTCAAAGGCCATACAGTCAAGATATACGATTAAAACTCGTAGTACAGTAAGTCCTATCATACCTCCCAACATTTTGTAAAACATTCCGGTATTATTTACCAGATTTTCATGAGCTCCTGGCCCTGTTAAGAACGTGTCTACAATTTTAGACGAAAAAAATGGAACCGTTAACTGCATAATATTATATGTCACGGTTCCTAGTAGTCCGATGACAAACAATGCTCTGACGCCTTCCATATTGGTCCAAAGCCACTTAAATTTAGTCATCGGAAATTTTTGTTCTTTTTCCATTTTTCCCTCCGAAAAATTTATTCTATCGTGATCCACATTGCAGGTCTTACTCCATCGTGTTTTTCACCTACATCATGGCCATTATCTCTGATAGTACCAGTAGAATCTACATCCTTAGATTTTGTACTGACTTCACTGTTTCTAAGCCACCACCAGCCAGATCCGATAATTCTATCATCATAGCCGTTATCTACATAATGTCCTAATTCGAATAAATCTTTGGTGAGTACCCATACACCATTATCTATTGCATACTCTGTCGCATGGGCGTATGCTTCATCCCCTTCGACTGCCCCATCGTCAGGGAGATATTTTTTAACTTCAAAATCGCTTAACAAGAATAACTTATCGTACACCCCGGTAAGCACCGGTTCGTTAACCGGTTCTACGTCTCCTTCGTCATTGCCAGAAGCATCCGCTAATGACTGATTTAAAGACTCATTGTTGATACTGTCAGGATCTGCATCGGGCACAAACGTTTCCAGGATTTTCATCCTCTCGCCTTCTGTAAAAGCGGTTTCAAGAAAGTCATTATTAAGCCATTTTCTGATTGAACTTGATTCCCAATTACATGCAGCATATCCATTATTGTATGGCATGCAATCTATAATATTTTTACTGATTAAAAGAGCCTTTTGTCCATCAGCTTCAAGGACAATCCACTCAATCTGTTCAGTTCCATTTTGTCCCTCGTTATCCTGCTCGTATCGACCCATTTTAACAGTCTGCAAATCATCAGAAACCTCAAATTCATCCTCTCTATCGACAGTATCTACTAAGGTTGAACTCTCAACAAATGCTTGCTCTGTTTTAGTTTCTATAGTCGTTTCAACAGACGCTTCAACACTGGTTTCACCTGTATTATTAGAACATGCTAAAAGGCCCCAGCATAAGAACAGCATAATGCCAAAGAATAATTTTTTCTCCACTTTATTCCCTCTACATATTGGTTGCCTAACAAAATGCCTGTCTAGTTATCGTAGCACATTTGTGCTCAATTTCAAGACGTTTTTTTAATTTATTTTCTTAGTTCTTTTGTAACCTTTAAACCGGTCTGAGTAGTTGCTAAACCGTCCTGTCCTGTCTCCCTTAAACATGGTGGCAAAAGCTTTCCAACACGCCTTACTGCATCAATAACTTCATCGGCTGGGATGTGACTTTTTACCCCTGCCATTACCATTTGTGAGGCTATAACTGCATTTACTGCGCCAAAGACATTACGCTTAATGCAGGGTACTTCTACTAATCCGGCAACCGGGTCGCAGGTTAGTCCCATCATATTTTTTAAAGATAGTGCGACTGCACTTCCTATCATTTCATGGTCTCCACCTTCTAGGTAGGTAAGCGCTCCTGCTGCCATTGCTGCAGCAGTTCCTATCTCAGCCTGACATCCACCCTCTGCTCCTGCTATTGAAGCATTTTCAGCTATTATCTCTCCGATTCCTCCTGCGACAAATAAAGCCTCAACCATTTTGTCTTCAGGAATGTTCTTTTGCCCAGCATAGGTTAACATAACAGCAGGTATTACACCACAGGCTCCTGCAGTTGGTGCAGCTACAATTCGACGCATACATGCGTTAGACTCACCCATTTTAACAGCTTTAGCCATAACTTCTGTTAAGAAATCTCCGATAAGCCTGTTTTCCTGCTTTCTAAAGGCTTCAAGCTTAGCTCCATCACCGCCAGCAAGTCCACTGGCTGAGCGCAAGGATTCGTCGTAACTATCATCAGCTTCCTTCATGGCAAGATACATATGCCTCATTGTTTCGTAAGTTTCATCAAAGCTTACGCCTCGCTCACTAGAATCAGTTTTAGCAACAATTTCCCATATTTCTTTATTTTCACGCTTTGAAAGCTTTATTAATTCATCAATACTATGAAAAGCCATCCTACACCTCCGGACAATAATTTGTTACTTTATTGATGCCTTCTTGGTTACGTATCCACGCAATTTCTTCTTCTGAAATTGCACGGTCACACTCGATTACCATTACTGCCTGTCCACCTCTTTGTGAACGGTGTAGCTTTAATGTAGCTATGTTAATATTCTTTTCAGCTAGTATTCCTGATACTCTGGCAACTAACCCAGGTTTATCATCGTTATAAACGATTAATGTATTGTAATCGCCTGAGAAATCAGCATCGATTCCATCTATGGAGACTACATTCATACGTCCCCCGCCTAGAGATTCAGCGACCATTTCTATTTCAAGACCTGATACACCTTTAAGCTTAAGCACGACTGAGTTAGGATGTCCGTCTTTTAAATCAGCTTCGCCAAAAGAAAGCATAATATTTGCTTCTTTAGCTAGTTCAAAGCTCTCAGGTATCCTAGGATCGTCCGGTGTCATACCCAGTAGTCCTGCAACAATTGCATATGTAGTTCCGTGTCCCTTTCCTGTTGCAAGAAAAGAACCATACAACAAAATTTCAGCTTCACTGACAGGTTCTGCTAAAAGCTTTCTAGCCACATAGCCTATCCTGCAGGCTCCTGCCGTATGTGAGCTAGATGGACCTACCATCACAGGTCCTACAATATCGAATAAATTCATATCTACTAAACTCCCGACTTAGTAAATCATATCAAAAAATGCGGATGACCCGTATAAGTCATCCGCATTGATTATACCATAAAGATATTACTCTGTAACTTCTGCACGTGCAAGAGCTTCCTTGAAGTACTTCTGATTTACAAATACATCTTCCTTGTAAGGATTGATGTGACGCTTCTTAGAAATAACACAAATTGCAATGATTGTTACTACGTTAATAACAAGTGAAAGTGCTGAGCAAATTGTCATCCATGTAGGATCTGCACCAGCTGATGATCCAACAGCGATCTGTGACCAATCAGCATACTGGCCTGTATATGTGCCCCACTTGAAAGCTGTCTCGCCTACAGCAAAACCATGTTCTGTTGTACAGAATACTTCCTGGAAGAGAGGGAATACCTGTGCGAACATACACCAGATACAAAGTGTATTAGCACGGTTCATAATCCAACCACCCTTGTTCCAAGCTAAAGCTGCGATTGTAGGTGCAAGTAATAATGCAACACCACAATACCAAGAGTGTGTAGGTAAGTTGTTGTATGTATATGTAAAGTTCCATACATCGTAAGCTAAGATATAAACCCATGTCATATCAGCCCAGATCATGTCCTTCTTATCCTTAGAAGAGAATACTCTCCACCATGCTGTCATACAGAAGATATTGATGATACCAGCAACGCCGTTCATAACGTTGTGCCAGCCACCAAAGAGTAATACGCCTTCGCCTGACAACCACCATGTGTACCAGCCCTTGAATGCTGATTCAAAGTCTGAAACAACAGCGATAAGAATGTTGATTGCTACGATTACAAATGGATATGCTTTGAACCAGTGTGTCTTACCGATTCCCCAGCCATACTTAATCATCATGAAACCGATACATCCAGCAAGCGCTGCATAAAGCTTAGCGTAGTGGAACCAACCGTTCATGTATAAGTGTGTCTGATTTTCAAGTGCCCATTCAGCACCTGCGCCTGCTCCAATAGCAATTGCTATGAAGTAAATTGTTAAAATGGCAGGAATAACACCGAAGATGACAATTCCGCCTGTCTTTGTTCTACGAGCAACTTCATTAGCTAGAATAAGTGCTACAAGAACAACGAGCATCATTAGGATCTGCCAGCCAGCAGTCCCAGCTTCAAAATGAAACATAAATTTCCTCCTCAAGACTTAGTCTTTTATTGCGAAAAAATTTTATCAAAATTTAATAATTATTTCAATGGAAACCATTTAATAACTTCTGGTTTTTTTAAATTTTGACGAAAAAATGCCGCAAAATAAGCAAAAGGTATGCTATGCGTAACATTATACAGCTACGATAGCATACCTATTATTGTCCCCCGTCGTTATATTTTAATTAACACTTTGGGCTAATTTGTAAACTTGTTTCTCACTTCATCACTTGTAAGCCCTTTAAACTTAACCAGATAAATTCTGGTTAGCGAATCATCAATTCTCTTTTCAGAAATGACACCCTTTTGTACAGCCTCTAATACCGCTTTATAGCTTTCCTCAAAATTAGCAGGCTTAAGAATCATGTCAGCCCCAGCTTTTAGTGCCGTAATGGTACTTTCTGCTGAGTCATAATACTCGCTGATTGCAGCCTTAGTCATGTCGTCGGTGATTACTATAACCTTATCAAGTTCTTTTTCTACTCTTATATAATCAGTCATCAAAGCTTTAGACAGTGAACATTGTGTAGAATCACCTACTAACTCTGGAACGGAAACATGGCTTATAACTAAAGCATCTGCTCCTGCTTCAATTCCACTTAGGAAAATAGTGGTTTCATTTTGATCAATCTCTTCTTTGGACCTAAAAGAGGTAGCTATGCCTGAGGCAGTGTCCTGGGTTCCTGTTGCCTGACCTGGGAAGAATTTGAGTGCGGTATTTACATTTTTTTCTTCATAAGCTTCAACCGCTCTTGCAACCATTTGAGCATTTATAACAGGATCAAGCCCAAATACGTTGGTACCTAGGGTATTGTTATCATCATTAACTACTAAGTCACAAGTAATACCTAAGTTTAGATTTATTCCAAGCTTAGAAAGATAATCAGCTATGATACTTGACTGATCATATGCTTCCTTAGGATTCATCGTATTACCAATTTCTCTTTCAGACTTAGTCGCACCGTATTTTAGTGCATTTCCAATTGGCGCACTGTTAAGCTCTTCATTAGCAGTAAGGAATATGGGGTACTTAGACATTGAAATAGTGTTTGAAAGCATTTCTTTGAACTGAGCTTCGCTGTTTATATTCTTTGTAGCGTATATAATGCCGCCCACCGGATACTTTTCCAGCGCTGCCTTTGTACCTTCGCCGGCTCTAATTACAGTTTTAACATTGGTGATTGACTCTGGAGTAACTATGAAAAGCCCTGCAACTTTATCTTCTATAGGAAGTGAACTTACATATTCATGCACAGCTTCTTCAAACTTTTCTTCCTCGCTAGGCTCTAAGTCCTTAGGGTCTGGTTCCTTGACTATAACTTCAGCTTCGCCCTCTGTAAGGTTAGTCACAGCCGAATTTATATCTTCTTCATCTATGGGTTCTATAGTTGTCGAGGTTACTATTTCATCTGCCGCCGATTCACTTATTGGTTTCTTTCCTTCCTTGAATTTGAGTATGGCCAAAGAAATGGCACCCACAATTATAAGAACAAAAATGAGAAGGATAACAAAAGCCAGCGTTCTTTCGCGCTTTCTTTTCTTCCTTCTCATCATTCTTTTTGAGTCTTCAGTATTAGTATCTATATAGTTATATTTATTGTCATTCATTAGAAGTTATCCCCTTTAATATGTACGACAATATAATACACTATCAGTATTTGATATTACAACCTTGCCACTACAAAAATATCATAAATCGCTTTTATAGCTGTTTCGAAATCTTCGTTAGCCACACCGATAATGATGTTAAGCTCACTTGAGCCCTGGTCAATCATCTTAACATTTACATTCGCATGAGCTAATGCTGAGAAGATACGGCCAGCAGTACCACGTGTAGACTTCATGCCACGACCTACTACAGCGATTAATGCAAGATCTGCTTCGATTTCGATGTTATCAGGATTAGATAATCTGTGTATTGCAGATACAACCTGCTGCTCCTTGTCCATAAATTCATCCTGGTGAGCAAAGATTGTCATGGTATCAATACCTGAAGGCATGTGTTCAAAAGAAATACCATTATCTTCAAAAGCCTGTAAAACCTTACGGCCAAATCCGATTTCTGAGTTCATCATGTCTTTTTCAATATTGATTGAGCAAAAGCCCTTCTTACCAGCAATACCTGTAATAGTATATTTAGATTTCTGACATGTGCTTTCTACAATCCATGTACCCTTATCTTCAGGCTTATTTGTATTACGAATATTAATAGGAATACCTTCACGTCTAACAGGGAAAATAGCGTCTTCATGAAGAACACTTGCTCCCATGTATGAAAGCTCACGTAATTCCTTGTAGGTAATCACTTCGATAACTTCAGGATTATCGATTAATCTAGGATCAGCAATTAAGAATCCTGATACATCTGTCCAGTTTTCATAAACATCAGCATGACATGCTCTTGCTACGATTGAGCCTGTAATATCTGATCCACCACGAGAGAAGGTCTTAATTGTGCCATCTTCGTATGAACCATAGAAGCCAGGAATAACAGCATTATCTAACATTTTAAGTCTAGCTGATAAATAGTCGTTAGTCATGTCAGCGTCAAATTCACCGCTAAGCTTGAACTTGATAACTTCAGCAGCATCGATAAATTCATAACCTAAATAGTTAGCAAGTAAGATACCGTTTAAGTATTCACCTCTGGAAGCTGCATAATCCTTACCAGCTTTTTGCATAAAGTTTTCAGCTATAACTTCAAACTCTTTATCAAGCTTAACTGTGAGGTTAAGGTTATCTATAATTTCGTTGTATCTAGCTTTGATAGCTTCAAGCTGTTTTTGCATCTTAGCTTCTTCTCCAGCATCAGCAAGCGCGTAGCAAGCATAAAGCATATCTGTTACTTTTGTGTCCTTAGAGTTTCTTTTGCCTGGAGCTGAAGGAACAACAAAACGTCTCTCCTTGTCAGCTTTGATAATATTAGCAACCTTTTCAAACTGAGCAGCGCTCGCAAGTGAGCTACCACCAAACTTAACTACCTTTGTCATTTCCTTTAATTCTCCAACAATTTATTTATCAGCATATAGCCGTTCACAACTTCATAACCTGATGTTGCAGCTTCTCTTTCGTTATAATCCCATGATTTATCAAGTTCTTTAGTTGAATCATATAATAAGTAAGGGATAGAAGCATTTGTATGAGTACGTAAACGTACTGGTGTAGGGTGGTCAGGTAAGACCATCATTCTGAAGTCTACACCATTTTCCCGCAATTTGCTAGCTAAAGGTCCTATGATTTTAGCATCAATGTTTTCGATAGCCTGAACCTTTCTTTCATAGCTTCCCTGGTGACCCATTTCATCGGGTGCTTCAATATGAATATATACAAAATCGCAATCAGGATTTTTAAGAGCATTAAATGCAGCTTCACATTTTCCTTCGTAATTAGTGTGAAGGCCTCCATTAGCGCCTTCCACTTCAATTACTTTCATATCAGCGCCTACTGCAATACCTTTAAGCAGGTCAACGGCTGATATCATAGCTCCGCTCTTTCCTGTCTTTTCCTTGAAGTTTTTAAGCATAGGCTTGGTTCCAGCGCCCCAAAACCATACGCTATTAGCAGGGTTAAGCCCATTAGCCTTTCTTTCTATATTTAAAGGATGATTTTTTAATATCTCATAGCTTCGTTTCATCATGCCTAAAAGTTCTGGCTCAGTAGGTAAATACTCGCCTATTCTCTTAGTAAGGATGTCGTGAGGAGGTGTTAGTGGTACTACGCTTCCTTTTTTATCTATCAAGCAGTGTCTGTAGCTAGTTCCTACATAATACTGGAATCTATCATTTTGAAGTTCATCGCTTACTGCCTTAAGTAAAATGGCACAGTCCTCAGTTGAGATTTCGCTTGAGCTATGATCAATAATAGTTAAGTCTTCATAGGGCACATCTTCTTCGCTAAGAGTAACAACGTTACATCTTATCGCAATATCTGTGTCTTCCATTGGAACACCTATACTAAGTGCCTCTAATGGAGATCTTCCTGAGTAATAGATCTTAGGGTCATAACCAAGCACAGAAAGATTTGCTGTGTCAGAGCCAGGGCTCATTCCTTCTGGAACCATATTGGTTGATCCTATCTCTGATTTTTTACTAAGCTTGTCTAACGCTTCTGTATGTGCATACTCTAATGGAGTCTTGTTTCCAAGGGCTTCAATAGGTTCATCTGCCATACCATCGCACAAAACCACAACGTACTTCATATCCCTAGTCTCCTAATCCTATTCTTCTACACGAATTCTGTTTATAAGCTTTAATCCTTCTGACTTCTTATTAAAATCAGCTTCACTTAAAGCGCTAGTTACAAAAGCATATTCACCTTGTAAAGCTTCTACCTCGTTTACAGCACCAAAAGCTTTTAATGCTTGTTCTTTGGCTGACTCATCAACACGCACAAACCAAGCCTTCTTAGATAGTTCTAGTCCGGGAAGTAAGACATCCTCATCTATCCAGTTACATGCTACATGTGTTCCTAAGGTCTTAGCACATTCAACAACGTCACCTACAACAGCACTTGCTGTAGGAAGCTTGCCTGCACCACGACCATAAAACATCGCTTCGTCAAGCATATTTCCTGTAACTAAAATTCCATTGAATACGTCACTGACATTATAAAGAGGATTGCTTGCAGGCACTAAGTGAGGTGCAACTAAAGCGTATGCGCCTGCTTCCTCGTCATCAACGTACTTAGCAATAAGCTTGATGCGATAGTTTAGCTTACTTGCATACTTAATATCATCGGCTGAAATATTAACGATACCTTCTGTGTGAATATCTTCAGATTTTACTGTTTTTCCATACAGTAAAGAAGAAAGAATAGCTATCTTTCTAGCAGCGTCATGACCTTCGATATCTGCAGCAGGATTAGCCTCTGCGTATCCATTAGCCTGAGCTTCCTTTAAGACCTTATCAAAGTCAGCACCTTCATTAGTCATCTTTGTAAGCATGTAGTTTGTAGTACCATTTACAATACCCTTAACTGATAAAATCCTGTCAGCTGTTATAGCATCCTGTAAAGGTCTGATAATGGGAATACCGCCACCTACACTTGCCTCGAACTTGTAGCTACAGTTATTAGCCTTAGCCAAAGCGATAAGTTCTGGTCCATGAAGGGCTACTAATTCTTTATTAGAAGTACATACGCTGATACCCTTTGATAAAGCATCCTTTGTAAACTTATAAGCAGCACCTACGCCACCCATTGTTTCGCAGATAATCTTAATCTCTGGATCGTTCACTACGTCATTAACGTCGTGTACGATTTTGTCTTCGTGTTCATCCCCGGGGAAATCTCTTAGGTCAAGAATGGCTTTTACCCTAACTTCCTCACCTACGTTTTTCTTAATCACAGCAGCGTTCTTAGTAATAACCTCTACTACTCCGCTTCCTACTGTGCCATACCCAAAAACTCCTACGTTTATCATTGTAATTACTCCTTTGTAATCTTTTTCTATTCTTTTGCGATTAATTTGACGTTATGAACGCCTTTTTGATCTTCCATTCTAGCTATCATTTCCGAAACATCAGTGGTTGTCTCAAGTATCTGAACACTTAGTGACAACGATGCGGTTCCATTAATAGGAATACTCTGATGAATGGTAAGGATGTTAGCACCATGTTCAGCAATTATCTTAAGAACATCGGACAAAAGTCCTGGCTCATCATCCATCTGAAAAGTGATTGTGATTGTAGTTCCTAAAGAATTGTCATGGAATCTAAAGATATCATCTTTATATTTATAAAAAGATGAGCGGCTGATACCAACTGCATCAACTGCTTCCTGGATAGTAGCTACTTTTCTTGTTTCAATTAAGCGTTTAGCCTCAACTACATTAAGTAGAACCTCGGGCAATGCTTTTTTCTTAACTACATAGTAGTCTGTTACCTCTCCCATAACTTTCCTCTCCATCGTTAGTAATTTTTACCAATCGATTAATATGTACATCTAATTCGCAAACACGTGTCCGCCTTACAAAAGCATTTTGCAATAATGTCTTTCGTGTGAATACACGTGTGCGTCATTGATGGAATTGTAGCACTTTACTGTGTGAAATTCAACTTGTGAAATTGCCCTATTTTACTTAAAATCCCCCAACTCTTTGTAACTTTTTAACAAAACCCCGGTCCATTGGGGACGGAGGCATTTGGCCCGCAGGTCTGTCCCCATCATGCCACCCTAGCGCTCTCCGCCACCCATTGCGGCATAGGGCGTGGCATGGCTGCCAGCTGGCGCCTGAAGGTACTTGGGTAGTGAAGAAGCATAATCAAGTGGCTGGAGCCTCTCCGCACAGTCGGCACTTAGCGAGGTATTTCACGAGCTTAGTGAGGGCGGCACCACCAAAGTGTAGTGGCTGAGGCTAGAGTGAGCGGCCGCACGACCGCTACTGCACAGGACCGAAGCGAGAGCGGGGCGACAGGCGCTTGATTATGCTTCTTCACGAAGTCGATGACGTAGAGTGGCGCTGCTGGTAGCAGGGAGCAATGTGGCGGGGTGCGCTAGGGTGGCACGTTGGGGACAGTCCTGCGGGCCAAACGCCTCCGTCCCTAACGTGCCGCCTGCGGGGCACTAAAAAGCCGCTCATCAGGTGGATGAGCGGCAATGATAGCTAAATATTTACTTATCCTTTTTTACTAAGATGCTTCTAGCTACACCAAGTCCTACCTTTATAGGGAGTGGACGTAATGCTTTGTCGGCTTCTTTGAGCTTAGATCTGATAGGTAGGTGCTGAGGGCAGTGCTGCTCGCATTTACCACATCCTATACACTGTGAGGCAAAAGCAGGAGTTTCTCTAAGGCCTACAACCTGAGCGTACTGGAAACGAGATGAGTTTTTCTTTTCCATGTACATAAGGTTGTAGTAGTGGAATGTACCTGGAATATCTACACCCTTGGGGCAAGGCATACAGTAGCGACAGCCTGTACAGCCTACTTTTTCCTTTTCCTTGAATACTTTCTTAATCTCGTTTACAACTTCGAAGTGCTTTTCAGTAAACTGGCCTGCTTCAGCATCGGAAGCGATTCTAATATTTTCCTCTACCATTTCAAGGGAGTTCATTCCTGAAAGTACACATGTAACTCCTGGCTGATCCCATAGCCATCTAAGCCCTAATTCAGCAGGTGTATATCCTAAATCATGCTGCTTTAAATAGTCTCTTGCCTTTTCAGGAAGGTTAACAAGCTTACCGCCTCTTAATGGCTCCATGATTATAACAGGGATACCCTTAGCGGCTGCTGCCTCTAAACCTTTACGGCCGGCCTGAATGTTTTCATCAAGATAATTGTACTGAATCTGGCAGAAATCCCAGTCATATGCATTAAGGATTTGTAAAAACATCTCTGTATCTCCATGATAAGAGAAACCGATATTCTTAATGCTTCCTTCCGCTCTTTTGTCTTCAATCCATTTTTCAATTCCTAGGGCTTTAAGATGTTCCCATTCACTATAATCTGTGAACATATGCATCAGATAGTAATCGATATAATCAGTACGTAGACGCTTAAGCTCTTCAGCAAAAATCTTATCAGCCTGAGGAAGCGATTTAATGATGTACTGAGGAAGCTTAGTTGCTATACTAACCTTTTCTCTTACTTTGTTTTCGTCTAAGATGCGTCCTAAGCACTCTTCAGAGCCTGGATAGATGTATGCGGTATCAAAATAATTAACACCATTATTAAGGGCATACATAACTTCTTTTTCAGCTTTTTCGTAATCGATTCCATTACCCTTACGGCTAAATCTCATACAACCATATCCTAATTGTGATATGGGTTCTCCTTTTCTACTATTCCTATACTTCATAGAAAACTTTTTTGTACCTCCATCTCTTTAGTGCCCTACTACACTGAAGTATAACACACCTTAAGTCCATAAAATCTAAAAAAAAAATAAAGGATACTACAAAAAAAGCGCCCATCCCAACGGACAAGCGCCTTATTTACATAAACTCTTAAATATGTCTTTAAATCAATATGGCCAAAGAACATCTATGGCCAACAATGACATCTTAGATTAAAGGATACTTCTTAGATTAATGGATACTTCTTTGTAAGCTCTTGAACCTTGGCCTTAACCTTTTCAACAGAAGCTTCACCTTCCTTGATGATTGTAGCGATGCAATCAGCGATTACATCCATATCATCTTCCTTCATTCCACGGCTTGTTACAGCAGGTGTACCAAGTCTGATACCACTTGTAACAAAAGGCTTCTGAGGATCGTTAGGAATTGTATTCTTGTTAGCAGTAATATGAGCAGCGTCAAGAAGCTTTTCAACAGACTTACCTGTAAGCTCATAAGGAGTTAAGTCTACTAACATAAGGTGATTGTCTGTACCACCAGAAACAATCTTGATATCTCTCTTCATAAGACCGTTAGCAAGAGCTTGAGCATTCTTAATAATCTGCTTCTGATATTCCTTGAATTCAGGAGATAATGCTTCTTTAAAGCATACTGCCTTACCAGCAATAACATGCATCAAAGGACCACCCTGTGTTCCAGGGAAAATAGCCTTATTGAAATTGTACTTATCCTGAATATCCTGGTTACATAAGATAAGTCCACCACGAGGTCCTCTTAAGGTCTTGTGTGTTGTAGTAGTAACTACATCAGCAATTCCGATAGGGCTTTCATGTAAACCAGCTGCTACTAAACCAGCAATGTGAGCCATATCAACCATTAATACAGCACCACAGTCATCAGCTGCTTTTCTGAATTTCTTAAAATCAATTGCTCTAGCGTATGCTGAAGCACCAGCAATAATCATTTTAGGCTTGTGCTCCATTGCAAGAGCATACATTTTATCGTAATCGATGAAACCTTCATCATTAACTCCATAAGGAATTACATTGAAATATTTACCTGAAAGATTAACTGGTGAACCATGTGTTAAGTGTCCGCCGTGATCAAGGTTCATACCCATGATTGTGTCGCCAGGATTTAAGATAGCGAACTGAACTGCCATATTAGCCTGTGCACCTGAATGGGGCTGAACGTTAGCATAATCACATCCGAATAATTCCTTGGCTCTTTCAATAGCAAGATTTTCCACAACGTCTACGCAATCGCAGCCGCCATAGTATCTCTTTCCAGGATATCCTTCAGCATATTTGTTAGTAAGAGGGCTTCCCATAGCTGCCATAACAGCCTTGCTTACCCAGTTTTCTGAAGCAATAAGCTCGATGTGATCATTCTGACGCTGCTGCTCAGCTACAATGGCATCAGCTATTTCAGGATCAACATTTTTGATTTCATCAAAAGAATACATAGTCTCTCTCCTATATTATTGGGTTTTATTTTAATACTTTAGCGTATAAAATTACGTTGATTATAACATAGCAAAAGAAAAAAACAATACAAAAAGAGGAGTTTCCTCCTCTTTTAAATTTTTATCCTATTTCCTATATCTAATTTGGTCTTTTCGAACCACAGTTTCCACAAAATGCTGTTCTAATATAAACCTTACATTCAGGACACATCCAAGCATTTTCATCAAGCAAAGCACTGACAGGATTAAGAGCAATCTCCATATCGTTTTTAGAAGCTTTGTTTACTAATCTAAAGCAGAATATGAACATAAGAATTACAAGTACAAAGAATAGCACAGTGAAAATCCAGCTAATTGAGCCTGACATAGCGAATGCATCATAGAATCCATGTACTAAAATGGGTACAAGTAAAACAAACTTAAGGTTTCGTCTGTATGCCTTGTTATCCCCATAATTTTTAGCAAATCTCATACCACTATAAAAATACCCCATCAAGACTGCAAAGCACATATGTCCAGGAACTGCAGTAAGCGCACGCATTATGCCTACTCCAAATCCATTCCTGATTACATACATTACATTTTCACAGGTTGCAAATCCCAAAGATACAAATACTGAATATACAATTCCATCAAAGGAATAATCAAAATTAGGATTTTTCCAGGTCCTAAGCTTTAAGAATACATACTTACAACCTTCTTCAATAAGAGCGACTCCGAAAATACACTCAAGCAAAATGCCTACGAATCCATCCCCTATTCCCAGCAAACCATACAACAGTTCAAGTATAATTGCAGGTATTACAGAGATAACTCCTAATAAAAAGCATGAGAATAACAGCTTAAATGGTTCCTTGTCTCTGTTATCCTTTTTGTAAATGTAAGCCATCAACACAATTCCTGGTAATAAAGCTAAACCCACTAATTTTTCCATTCCTACTATCTCCCTATTTTACTTATTCACGGTGTACATAAGGCACTCTGGCACTTGGTACGACCTCTGATGCCGCAACAGTATGCACCGCCTGGTCATCAAAAAATATATGTGCCCCGAATGCTTCCAGCACAGCCTTTTTCGATATCCCACCAAGGAAAAAAGCTTCGTCTATTCTCACATTCCAGGCTCTCAAAGTGCGAATAACCCGCTCATGAGCGGGTGCACTTCTTGCCGTTACTAAAGCTGTTCTTATAGGCACTTCATCTGGAGCAAATTCCTGCTGCAGATTAGAAATAGTCTTTAAGAACTTAGCAAATGGTCCTTCTGGCAAAGGCTTGTCAGCGTTCTTTCTTTCATTTTCCTCAAAAGCCTCTAACCCATCCTTTTGATATATCATTTCTGACGCATCTGTAAAAAGAACAGCATCACCATCAAAAGCAATTCTAATCTGCTTGATAGGTTCTAAGTCGCCGTAGCCTCCTACATCATTGCATATTATGCCAGCAGCTATTCCTGAATCAATAGCAGACTGAACATCATCTTCATAGGCTGACAAAAACAGGTCTGTTTTAAAAGCATTTAAGTATGGAGCTAAGCTTCCTCCACTTGCTAAAACAGCTCTTGTAATGTTTAATCCATAATGTTCAATTGAATTAAATACTCTAAGGGAAGTATCTGCACTGTTTCTAGACATTACAATAACTTCAACTCGCCCTTCCTGACCTTCAAGCTCATTGATCCCCAGAAGCGCCTTGATCAGTTTAAATCCAGGACCAGGCTTTAGAATATCATTTTCATGAGCCCTTTGGTATTCAGCATAAGCTTTCACACCCTTTTCTTCAAAAATTGTGTTTTCCTTGGTAAGGTCAAAAAGTGCTCTTGATGAGACACCTACAACCAGTCTATTTTCAAGATTATATGCCATATTTTCCTCCTAACGGAGTCTATCGCATTCAAACCTTCCTAAGGTATTCATACAACCCTGAAGTTCAAGGTACCTGTCCTCAATATCTCCGTCTTTAACGTCTAAATCAAGAGATACAGCCATAGTATTAATCATATCGTTAGTAATACGAGGATGCATTCTTGATAATATCTTCAATTTTTCATCAATAGTTTCAGCTTCTAAGAATTCCATTACGCCTGGATCAATAAGTGTATCCAGCTTTTCAAATCTGTAAACCTGTGTAATCTCAGGATATTTTTCGTGATCAACCTCACTCATAAATATATCAAGTGGACGGATAAAGGTTTTACCTTCTCCATAAAGAGCCTTATATACTACGTATAACTCTCTTGTCTCAGAGTGAATCGCAATATCAATAATCTGATAATCATTTCCTTTAAAATGATGATACACTTCATTTGGTTTTGGATTTTGTCTCATTTCTCCTCTTTCTAGGCCAAAGAAAAGGTAACCGATGCGTTGCAAACTCCTATCTCAATTTCATTAAGAGTTCTTAATATCTCTTCTTTTTCCATTTCTGTATAATGCTTATATGCAGGAACATAAATCACTATTTTGTAGGAAATGTTTACTCCGTCAACGGTTTCCTTAGTCATTGTAATTCCAGGATTTTTCATTCCTGCATCCTGTAAAATATTTCTTATTTCATTTCGATATGAAGCTTCAATCTTCTGTGAAGCCTTCAAAATATCGTTATCCTGTGCACTGCTTTTAATGCTAAACATTGCTCCAGCCAATATCACAAAAAGTGCAGTAGCTAATATTATTAAAAGTTTTCTTTCGCTTGTTTTCATGTAATTTACCTCCAGATGAGTTGTTCTTGAGATAAATTTACACCATTTTAAGTCCCTTTTAACGGACTTTGCGTGCCTGTTTCTGTTTATTCATAAAGTTCTGGCAACTCAATATAGAACTCTATTCTAGTAAAGTCAGATCCTTTTCATTTTTCGGGCTTATTAAATGAGCCTCTATGAAGAACATTTAATAATCAGTAATTCAACGCTCATTAAATCCGAAATATTACCCTGCTTAATGTCTTCATCCGCAACAGCACAGGCTTCGAGACACTCTCTGATTTTAGCTGATGTCATTTTCCTGCAAGGATCAATAAGTCGCTTAATCACCCAGTCTTTGGCTCCCATTTTAGATGCAATCATAGAAGCCGGCTCATTTCTGTTCATACAGTCTCTAACCTGAAGCATCTGAGTATACTGACGTACAAGAAGCGAAAGAATAGCAAACGGCGACTCCCTAAGCGTCAAAAGGTCATAGTATAGGTCCAGTGCTTCTTTCTGCTTTTTATTAGAAATTGCAGCTATCATATCAAAGATTTTGTTGTTTACCTGATGAGTACAGACTGTATCAACGTCCTCTATTGTAATAGAGTCCTTTTCTAAAGCCCATGCGGTAAGCTTGTTAAGCTCATTTTGAAGTAAGGTCATGTCTAGCCCTACCTCTGATACGAGATAGTACGCTGTTTTAGCGTCCATAGATTTACCCATGCTCCTTGCGTAGCCAGCTACCCATTTAGCCAAAGAATCTTCAGTCTGAACCATAAACTCTTCAACTATTCCATTAAGAGAGATCAATTTAAAAAGCTTGTTTCGCTTATCAACCTTTTCTTCAACAAAAATAACAATTACGTCTTCAGTAATCTCTTTTATGGCATTTTGTAGTGCAGCGGTTTTACCAGAAGCTTTGTCATCACCATCATCAGAAGCATCTGAATCCTTGCCGGATTTTCCACCAAACCATCCACTGTTTTCAACAATGACTACTCTGTGCTCTGCTAAAAACGGCATGGTCTGAACCATTCCCGCAACCTCATCAGGATTAGTGCCATTACCTTCATAATAGCTATAGTTTAGCGTGTCTCCTTCTGAAACAAGCGCTCTTTTAAGCTCATTCTTGTAATAGTTTCTAAGGTAGGCTTCCTCACCATATAAAAGATAAAGCGATCTGAAATTGTGATCCTTAATACTATTTCCTACAACACCCATGTTTAATGTTTATATCCTAAATTACTTTCCAAAGAAGCTTGATAAAGCATTCATCTTTTCATTGAACTCACCTAAAAGAGCACCTGTTTCCTTGAAGTTTTCAATTGCGTCTTCAAGCCCAGCCCAGTCCATTTTAGACACTTTGTCAGCTGTCTTCAAAGCTTCATCAATCTTGGAAAAATCAAGCTTAGTAATTTTATCAATGACTGGCATCAAATCTCCTATCTTGCTCTTTAGAAACATTGCACCGCAAACAGCAGCAGCCACTATCGCTAAGATAAGAACAAGTAAAACAACTAATAATAAAGTGATAACTCGATTAGTTTTTTCAATCTTATTTAATCTTTCTTCCATATATAGCCTCCTAAAAAATTTCCCTATCAGGAATTATTTTACCACACTTTAATAGATAATAATGTTTTTCTTGCGTTTTTTTGTTATCCCTCTTACAATAATTAAGTCGACCCAGTTCCAATCAGGAACTATTCTTGAAACAATATATCTACAAAATTTTCAAAGCATTTCTAGCTCGCCCACTTTTAGGCGTGTTTCTCGTAGTTTTACTCTTCACATTTTTTAGAAATGAAATCTATCAGAAAGAGATGTATTTAAAATATGAAAAAGGCACCTCTATCAGCATCCAAGGTAAGATTCGTTCAATTGAGTATACAGAAGATGATAAGGTAAAGAGTATCACTGTCGGAAATGTTCTTTGTTATGTAAACCCTAATTTCAGCTATAATCTTCACGATTATGTAAACCTGACAGGCAATACTTCTACCTTCAAAAAGCCCTTAAACTTGGGTTCATTCAATTCACCAGAATACTATGCATCGAAAAACATCTATTGTTATGTTAACAATCCATCCATAAGGCTGATAAAACCCGCAAAGTGCCTTGCCAGCAGACTTCATACACTTAGAAACAAAGCCGCTAAAGACATACTAAAATACTGCCAGTTTGAATCTGGAACAATCATAACTCTTTTACTTGGTGACAAACGCTTTCTTAATGAAGATAGAAAATCACTCTACCAGCTTGCCGGTGTAGCTCATTTTTTAGTAATATCAGGGCTTCACATTTCTGCCATTGGCTCAGGACTATATAAGCTAAGCCGCCGTATTTTCAAAAGAAAATCAGTAGCAATACTCATATCCACTTCATTTCTTGTCATATACGGTATAGCAGTCGGCTTTAGCATTTCAGTCATCCGCGCTGTCATAATGTATATTTTAAAACTTATATCATACCTACTAAAAGAAACCTACGATACAATAAGTGCTACATGCCTTGCAGGAACCATCACGCTTCTTTTAATGCCCTATTCTTTAAATAGTCCCGCTTTTATCTACTCTTATGCAACAGTGTTTATAATAGGCTTTTACATTGAGTATCTTGACAAGGCCAAAGAAAAGCGGGCACCAATATTAAAGCGGCTGATTTCCAACCTAAGACTTCCAGCTTTTTTATCTGTATGTATGGCTCCTATTAACCTTTACCTTGCTTTTTCATATCAGCCTATGTCTGCTTTTATCAATCTGCTTCTTTTGCCTTTTTCAGCTCCTATACTGTTAATCGCAGCGCTGGCATTTTTAGCAAGCATATTAAATCTAGGAAAGATAGCTATGTTTTGGGATTTTATATTGACGGTGCTGTTAAGGTTATTTGATTTGTTATGTAAACTCGTAGCTAGAATACCAAACGCTCTGATACTTGGTAAGCCTAAGGCACTTGAAATGATTATATTCTATATAATGCTTGCTTTCTTAATCTTTCTATACATTAAGAAGCTCTTGCCAGAAATTTTGTATCTACCGGCTGTGAGCATCTTAGTCTTGCTACTATTATCTCCGAGTCTATATATACCTAAACTTTCCATGCTATACGTAGGGCAAGGTGAGTGCGTGGTCATACGTACTGGTTTTAATCGTGCAATCATCATGGATTGTGGTTCTTCGACAGAAAAGGAATTAGCTGATAATACGGTAATTCCGTTTTTAAAGGCATCTGGAATATCAAGAATCGAAGCTGTGTATGCATCTCACAGCGATATAGATCATATTAGTGGAATTAATGAGCTAATAGAGCTTGCTCCCCAAAACGGCATAAAGTTATGTAAACTATT